>JAFGGG010000007.1 GCA_016930675.1 Spirochaetales bacterium | reverse complement strand
GCTATCTTGCAATATTCACTGATTTTGTATACGCTTGTCTATAATTATTTCTGCTACAGGAAAGGATGAGCAGCATGAAAGTTTTAATAACGGACAAAGTAGCTCAGGAATGTATTGATGAGCTTAATAAATTCAAGGAAATCAAGGTTGATCTTCAAATCGGGATAAGTGAAGATGAGATAGTCAAAATCATAGCTGATTACCAGGCTCTTATTGTACGTTCGGCAACTAAGGTAACCAAAGCCATTATTGATGCGGGTAGCAATCTAAAGGTTGTCGGGAGAGCGGGCGCGGGAGTGGATAATATTGATGTGAAGGCAGCTACTGATAAAGGTGTGTGGGTCATGAACACACCAGGCGCTAATGCCAGCGCGGTAGCAGAACTGGCTTTGGGAATGATGTTTGCTTTGGCGAGGCATATAGCCAAGGCGGATGCTTCCATGAAAGCCAGTAAATGGGAAAAAAAGATTTTTTCCGGTACGGAGATTTCAAATAAGGTATTGGGATTGGTCGGTATCGGCAATGTGGGAAGTATTGTGGGCCGTAAAGCCAAAGCACTGGGCATGGAGGTGCTGGCTTTTGATCCTTATGTTCCTGCCGAGAAGGCGGAGGAGATGGGGATAACTCTTGTGAGCAAGGACGAGCTTTATAAAAAAGCCGATTATATAAGTATCCATGTACCGAAATCGGAAGAGACTAAAGCCTCCATTAATAAAGATGTGCTTTCAAAAATGAAAGACGGAGTTTACATCGTAAATTGCGCGCGGGGCGGAATTGTGGTGGAAAAGGATCTTTTAGAAGCATTAAACAGCGGAAAAGTAAAAGGAGCCGCCGTGGATGTGTTTGAAGCCGAGCCGCCGGCGGATCTAAGTTTGGTGAAACATCCTAATGTTATTGCCACACCCCATATCGGTGCTTCATCCGAAGAAGCTCAAGTGAATGTCGCGGTTATGATAGCGCGACAGGTTGGCGATCTGCTTACAAAAAATATTGTGGTAAATGTGGTTAACAGTATAGAGAAATAATATTTTGTGAAAACGAATTATTGGTGATATATTAATTATGATCTGTTATTAAAATGCCGGTTACTTTTGAGCAAGCAAGAGGGGTGCATGATGAATATGGATATATCACCACTTTTGAATAAGTGGGAATATGACTCCGAAAAAAATGTACGAGTTATAAAGTTGGAAGATAATCGAAAAGTAATCCAGGTACGCAAAGTTTTGGGTATAGAGCAGTATGAACTGGAAGGCAGACCTGACGGTAAAAAGCCTTTTGGTAAAGCTTCCGTATTGGCTGAGTTTAACGATCGGATTCATGATTATAAGAAAAATCATGGCAGTGAAGAAGGATTCATGATTGATCATGATGATTTTCTGCTTTTGCAGTATGAAGCGGTGTTGAATTATTACCGTTATCTTATACTGTTTCAAATAGGTGATTTTAAACGCACGGTGAGAGATACGAACAGTAATTTGCGGATTTGCGATCTGCTTCAAAATTACTGCCTCGACGATGAAGACAAAAACCAGATACTTCAATATAAACCCTACATTATCCGTGTAAACGCTCTCGCAAGGGCTATGATCCATATCAGGAGGAATCTGCCTGAAATCGCGCAACAGATAATCGAATCCGCTATTGTTCAAATTAAAGACCTTCCTGATTATAAAAGCGAGACTTATCAGTATGAAAAAATACGATCTATTAATTATCTTAAAGCCACTCTGGCCGAGATTAATCAAAAGCCGCTTTCTGAAATCGAAAAGCTGAAGCTTGAGCTGGAAGACGCTCTTGAAATAGAAGATTACGAACGTGCCGCTGAAATCCGTGATAAAATACACGAATTATCAGAGAAAACCGATAATAAGATATAACCTGCTAGCTGAAAGCTCCGAATTTATATCCCTTATCAGAACCCACATGCATAAAATGAAGCTCATCTTTAATGGTAAAAAGAATTTTACGGTTATCGGACGCCACATGGCCTTCAAGTACAGCGGCGACAAACAGAGTATGATCGCCGGTAGTAAGGGTGTCGGTTATTTCGCATTCAAGGTTGACAACGCACTCTTCGATTAATGGGGCTTTTACATGCTGAGCCGGGAGGGGGGTCCAGCCGGTTTCTTTAAATTTGTCTACACTTCTTCCGGAAGCGGTTCCGCAAAGCATCACGCCTTTTACCATATCCGGGCCGGGCCAGGCGATTACACACTGCTTTTCTTTAATAAGCAGATTGTGCGAATGCCGTGTGGGCACAATACTAAAGGCAAGCATACGCGGTTTTAAACTGGTCCACATTTTCCAGCCTAAAGTAATGATGTTGGAACGTCTCTGTTTTTCGTCGTAGCATACGGCCATGCAGACTCTTTCGGGTTTAGAGCATCTTTTCAGCGCTTGTTGTAAATCGGTTATCATAATTTTGCCTTTCTCTTGACAGCGATTCTAAATTTGCACCATTTATATAATATTTAATTAACAAATACTTACGAATCTGCTCCATAATCGGGCAGATTTAGAATCGCAATCGCCACTAATTTAAAAAATCAAATCTCATTTGCTGAAATGAGATTTGCCTTTCTCTTGACATAATCCTTCAGTTAAAATACGCTAGGATTCATGGTCGTCGTCTTAGAACATAACATTAAGAATAAAGATAAGCAATACGTGCGTCAGTTTATCGAAAAGCACGGACTTAAAGTGCAGGAGATAGTCGGCGAAGAGGAAACCATTTTCGGAGTCGTGGGAAACGTGGCTCTGGATTCCCGCGAGGTAGAGATACTTCCCGGTGTGAACCGTGTTATTCCCATCTCTTCACCGTATAAGCTGGCTTCACGTGAGTTTAAAAAAGAGGATACTCTTATTACCGTGGGTCCGGTTAAAATCGGCGGGTCCAGAATTGTGGTAATTGCCGGTCCTTGCGCGGTTGAATCGCGGGAACAAATACTTGAAACGGCTCACATAGTAAAAGAATCAGGAGCGGTGATCCTGCGCGGGGGCGCTTACAAGCCCCGCAGTTCACCCTATGCCTTCCAAGGATTAGGAGAAAAGGGACTTAAGTATTTAAAAGAAGCATCCATAAAAACAGGTATGCCGACTATATCCGAAGTAATGTCCGCGGAAACAATTGACCTGGTGAAAGAGTATGTTGATATTCTGCAGATAGGCACCAGAAATATGTATAATTTTGATCTTTTAAAGCGGGTGGGAGCCGCCGGAAAAACGGTAATGCTTAAGCGGGGATTATCCGCCACCATTCAGGAATTTTTAATGTCTGCCGAATATCTGCTGGCGCACGGTGCACATAATATTATTCTTTGCGAGCGGGGAATCCGCACCTTTGAGACCTATACCAGGAACACACTTGATATTTCAGCTATTCCCATAGTTAAGAAATTGAGTCATCTGCCGATTTTTGTTGATCCCAGCCACGCCACGGGTATCAGAAACAAGGTGCTGCCCATGGCCCTGGCAGCAATTGCCGCGGGCGCGCATGGGATTTCCGTAGAAGTTCATCCCACACCTGAAAAAGCGCTTTCGGACGGCCCTCAGTCGCTTTACCCGGAACAGTTTGAAAAATTAATGCGGGATGTCGAAGCACTGGCTCCGGTGTTGGAAAAGGAGATAGCCCGTCTTCCCAAATCGGACAGTGTCACGATTTCAGGTAAACAGACTCGTGCTCCAAAACTTAAAGGCAAAAAACGAGTCGCCTTTCAGGGAGAGCGGGGTTCATTTAGTGAAAAGGCCATAATCCTTTATTTTGAAGAAGATGTGGATACTCTGGCCTGCCAGGAATTTCGGGAGGTGTTTAATGCGGTTCTGGCGGGCGACGCTCATTACGGTATGATTCCCCTTGAAAATTCACTTTCCGGCTCTATTCATGAAAACTATGACCTCCTTTTACAGTTTCCCGATATCCAAATTGTGGGTGAGAAAAAAATCAGAATAGTGCATAATCTTATAGGCCTGCCTGAAGCCACATTGGATTCGATTAAGCGGGTGTATTCTCATCCGCAAGGATTGGCTCAATGCAGCCACTTTTTGGAAGAACATCCTACATGGGAAAAGATCTCATTTTATGATACTGCCGGTTCGGTCGCGCATATTGCGGAAATGGGTAAAACCGACAGCGCCGCTATCGCCAGCATCGAAGCCGCGAAATTCAATAAACTAAAAGTTTTGAAGGAAGGAATTGAGACAAATCCGCAGAATTATACCCGCTTTGTAATTATCACTCGTGAAGAAAACGCACGGATTGAAAACCCCACGAAGGCATCATTGGTTTTTTCAACAATGGATGAACCGGGGGCTTTGTTTCAGGCACTTAAAGTGCTTGCCAATAAAAAACTCAATATGAAGAAACTCGAATCCCGTCCCATTCCCGGGAAGCCTTGGGAGTATATGTTTTATATCGATGTTGAAATCCCTTTGGAAATTACTCTGTTCAAAAATGTGTTGGACGAGCTTAAAGCATATACTGAAAATCTAAGGCTGTTGGGTATGTATCGTATTTAGTTATTTTCTTTTTTAATCCCGAGTTTTTTCATCTGTTCTTCTTCTTCTTTAAAAGCCACATATTCGTGTTTCTTTTGATTTGACTTCACGATACTGTTTTTAATTGAATTGAGCTCCAGTTTGATGCCTTTCAGTTTGATCCGGTCTTCTCTGGGGATTTCCGCCTTAAAAAAGGAGATAAGACCGTTCAGCCGTCTGTGCGCGATCTGAAGTTTGGCCAGGTTTTTATTCAGGAATTCAAAAACCTTATCATCGGGCGAGACTTCCAGACGTCTGAACAAATTGCTGCTTCTGTTTATGATATGAGAACATATTTGCGCGAGTTTCTGGGTTTCTTCAATGAATTCGTTGTATGAAACCTTTTCTATTTTAATGGTTGAAGTTACAACATCAAAGTATTCGATTTCATACAATTTGGCTTCCACGCCCCTATTGATAAGTTTCATCAGCCAGCGTTTTATTCTTTCGCCAAGACTTCTTTTTCGGTTTTCCAGGAGCTGCTGACCTTCATTTATTTTATTTAAGGCGTCTTCTAATTGTAATCCACAGCTGCCTAAAAACTTAATCGCTTGAATAAGAATATCTTTATAACTTCTGCCGACCTGTTTTTGTTTTTTCTCTTCGAGAATTGTTAACGCTTCCAGTGTTTTATTGCGCAGCTCCATGCCCTGCGGGGTGTAATCTTCAAATATGATTTCTTTTATCAACTCGGCAAAGAATGCCTGCTGCGGCATGTATTTGGCAAAAAACTTCTTTACCTGCTGCATAATCTGTTCTAGGCCTTCTTCCTTAACCGGAGCATTAATCTGCATCCTGGTAAATACATTCTTTCGCACCTCGATCTTGTAGGCTTCCTTTTCGAAAGAAATTACTTCATTTAGGCTTTTAAAGATAACTCCCAATACTTTTTCGATTTGGGTAAGCGCGTCGCCGATGATACCGGCCGAAAGGCTGTCGGATCCCTGTCTGATTTTTGCGAAATATTCCGCCAGCACCTTTGTCGTTGGACTGGGAGATGTGATGGATACTCTGGACCAGTTAATGTATTTTAATAACTTAACAATCCGTTTTAGTCTGCCCAGGGTTAAAAAATCGAGGCTGAACTGGTAGTAGTTGTTTAAAAATTCGATTTGGGAGTGATAAAAGGAGAGCCGCTGACTCATTTTGTTTTGTTTATCGGTATCTAAAAACGCTTCATCAGAAGGAGGGTTGACTTCGGATATTTTTTCATCATATTTATAAGGATCTTCCTGAATAATTCCTTTACGCAAGAGGATGTTGTAGATATTTTCAAATAAGGTTTGGTAAGCCTGAAAGCCGTCTCGCAGCTGTTTTAAGCCCTTTTGTTCAAGGTGCTCTCTTTTCTTGACAATTAACTCTTCAACTTTATCTATATATATTAACACGTTCTCCATAATAATATATTATAAAATAAATTATTTATTGTTACAACTTATGTTTTTTTAATTCTCATTGTAACAAATGAAAATTAAACTTTTTTTTAAAATTTGCGCTTGCGAGTCGAAATTTGCCCGATTATTAGGCAAATTTTATATGTATTTGTTCATTAAATATAATAAAATGGTGCAAATTTCGACTCGCTGTTATGTTTTTTTAGTTATGGGGAATATAGATAAATATCTTAAGGAAAAATTGGTTTTCAGTATTCTCATCAGCGATCTTTCATTAAAAGACGAATGCATGATGCTGCTTAAAAATAAATTCGGACCTGTGGATTTTGAGAGTGATCTTTTGGAGTTCACCTTCTCCAACTATTATAATAAAGAAATGGGAACCCCCATTAAAAAATTCTTTGTTTCTTTTAAGCGATTGATTGAACCGGATGTATTAGCCGAGGTTAAGGCAGCCACAAACTGTTTTGAACAGCGGTTTTGCGTACAGGGATCGCGAAAAATAAATATCGATCCGGGTTTACTGTGCCAAAGCCGCTTTATCCTCGCGAGCACCAAAGACAGCTCGCACCGCATTCCTCTCGGCTTGGGCATTTACGCGGAGATTACACTGATGTTTGAACACGGCACGTTCCGGCCCGTGGAGTGGACCTATCCTGATTATAGAAGCGCCGGGTATATAAAAATATTGAATGAGATCCGCGCTCTCTATGCTGCGCAGCTTAAAGCTTGATTATTATTTCAACCAATAATTATCGAATCTAAAAGCAGCAATTACCTTTCCGAAGTACTAAAAGATGTGATGAGATGTCTATTAAAAATAACTGTGCTGTATATTTTGATTTTTTTTCAAAGCTGCGCCCTGCTGCAGTCTTATCTCGCCATTACGCTGGAACTTCCGCCGGTACCCGGCCACTGGGATGCCACATTTGAAATCCAAAAATATAAGCTGGTTTACCCGGACGAAAGCGGAAGGTTGGCTGAGGAGTACACGGACTCCTCAGCCAAAACCATGCAGATACAATTATATAAAAGCTATAACTCATTTGTAATCGTTTATCCCGTTATTGACGATCAAAACACCTGTCTGCCGCCTGCGGCCGCCATATTCCCCATCCATCTTAAAACGGAAAGCGGGCATACCCTTGTGCTTACGTGGGAAGCCGGTTTTACGGCCCGTATATTTGAGCGCCTTTGGAAAAAGGGTGTGGATCTGTCCGCCTTCAATACGCCCCGCCTGCTGGCTAAAATAGAGGAAGAAGCTCCGATCGATCCATGGGATATAGACGCGGATTTGATTGTTGAGTGCCTGGCCGCGTATGATTTCAGTGCGTATGATGTTAAACCCTTGCCCTCCAGGGACGTGTTCGCTGAAATTCCTGCGGGAAGCTGGTTTTTGGAAAGTCCGTTTTCAGCGGTACATACGAATGAAAATGAAGAGCAGCTTTTTCTGGAAGGGATCAGTCTGGGTTTTCACAGTTTGTTTCAGTATGGTTTCGGACTGCGTTTTGATATGTATGTAACTGAAAATGACTGTGTAGTAGTTCAGCAATTCTCATTTTGACAAATGAGAATTGTTTTATTTTGGTAATTTGCGCTGGCGATTCTAAATTTGACCGATTATCAGGCACTTTTATTCGAATATGTTAATTAGTTTTTTGAAATATGGTTCAAATTTTGAATCGCTGGTAATAATCAGTCCTTAACCACGATGTTCACCAGTTTATCAGGGATTACAACAACTTTAACAATCTGTTTGGACCGGGTGAGTTCCTGAATCCGCTGTTCTTTTAAGGCCATTTCCTGCAGATCCTGTTTGCTCAAGCCCCGTTCGACTTGCAGACGCGCTCTCACCTTTCCGTTGATTTGACAGACTACTTCCACTATTTCGTCAAGTGTAAGATCATCCTGCCATTCAGGCCATGCTTGTTTTGACACGGAAGGCTTTTCGCCGCATTTTTCCCACAGCTCTTCCGCCACATGAGGAGCGTAGGGTGAAAGAATGAGCACAAAAGGTTTCCATAATGTGAGAAAGAGTTCGTCCTGTTTTAAACATTCACTTATGAAAATCATCATCTGTGAAATAGCGGTATTAAACGCCAAGTTTTTAGTATCCAGTGTCACTTTTTTTATTGTTTTGTGCAGCAGTTGTTCAAGCTCCTGCGGAGGATCTTCTTTGCTCGCTTTCATGTCTGAAGCGCGCCAGACTCGTTCCAGAAAACGCTTGATGCCCACAATACCTTTTGTTGACCAGGGTTTGGAGACTTCGAGCGGTCCCATGAACATCTCATACAGCCGCATGGAATCCGCGCCGTATTCCGCTATAATTTCGTCGGGATTGATGACATTGCCCAGTGATTTGGACATTTTAACGCCGCCTTCTCCCAGAATCATGCCCTGGTTTACCAGACGCATGAAGGGTTCGTCCGTATTCACATAACCCAAATCGTGCAGCACCTTGTACCAAAAACGGGCATAAAGCAGGTGTAGTACGGCATGCTCGGCCCCGCCCACATATAGACCCACAGGCATCCAGTAGTCAATCTTGTCTTTGCCTGCAAATTCATTATCGTTATGAGGATCCAGATAGCGCAGGTAATACCAGCACGAACCGGCCCAATTGGGCATGGTGTCGGTTTCACGTTTGCCTTTACCTCCGCAGCGCGGACAGTCGGTGTTCACCCAGTTGTCGATTACAGCCAGGGGCGATTCACCGGTTCCCGTTGGGGTGTAACTTGTTACCTCCGGAAGAGTGAGCGGAAGCTGATCATAGGGTATGGGTACGATTCCGCACTTTTCACAGTGAACCAATGGAATGGGTTCCCCCCAGTAACGCTGCCGGGAGAAAAGCCAGTCGCGCAGCCTGTAATTGACAGCGGCGCGGCCTTTTCCTTTTTTTTCAAGCCAGGTGGTGATCGCCTGTTTAAACTCGGCTGTGGAAAGGCCGTTGAATTCCCCTGAGTTGACGGCTGCACCGTCTCCCGCGAACGCCTCAGTGAGCTCTTCCGTCTCGCCGTCCCGGGAAACCACCTGAATAATGGGCAGCTTAAACTTCTGGGCAAACTCAAAGTCCCGTTCATCGTGGGCCGGAACGGCCATGATGGCGCCCGTACCGTAGGACATCAGGATGTAATCCGAGATCCAAACGGGTATCTTTTTGTTGTTAACCGGATTGATCGCGTAAGCGCCGGTAAACACGCCGGTTTTATCCTTGGCCAGTTCGGTCCGTTCAAGGTCGGATTTGCTGTTCGCTTTCCGGATATAATCTTCAACTGCTTTTTTCTGCTCAGGAGCGGTGATTTTTTCCACCAGAGGATGTTCCGGTGCCAGCACCATATAGGTGGCGCCGAACAGGGTGTCCGGTCGGGTTGTATAGACTTCAATCGCGCCTGAGCTTTTTTCCAGATCAAAGACTACGTTGGCGCCCTCCCTCCGGCCGATCCAGTTTCGCTGCATGATCTTGATCGACTCCGGCCAGTTAAGCTTGTCCAGGTCGGATAGCAGCCGGTCGGCGTAGGCGGTGATCTTCAGGTACCACTGGCGCAGGTTTTTACGTTCCACCTTGCTGTGGCAGCGCTCGCAGAGTCCATTCTTGACCTCTTCATTAGCCAGGCCCGTCTTGCATGAGGGACAGAAATTGATGGGAGCCCAGGCCTCATAGGCCAGGCCCTGTTCGAAGAGTTTTAAGAATATCCACTGAGTCCATTTGTAGTAGGACGGCTCGTGAGTGGAAACTTTCCGGTCCCAGTCGTAGGAAAAGCCGAGTGACTTGATCTGCTCCTCAAAGCGAGAGATGCTTTTCTCCGTGGAAACTCGCGGGTGAGTACCGGTTTTTATGGCATAATTTTCAGCCGGCAGACCGAACGAGTCATACCCCATAGGGTGAAGGATTTGATATCCCTGCATGCGCATGAACCTGCAGAATATATCGGTAGCAGTATAGCCTTCAGGATGACCTACATGCAGCCCGGCGGAAGACGGGTAAGGAAACATATCAAGTACGTACATGCGTTTTTCGGGGGGGATGGAACTGTCTTCGTTTACCTTAAATGTATTGTGTTCTTCCCAGTAATCCTGCCATTTTTTTTCGATGTGCGTAAATGCATAGTCACTCATAGTCTGCATATTACTGACTGCAGTTTATAAAGTCAATTCGATTTGGACAATTTTAAATTTTCTACCGGACCGTTTCCAGCCTAAAACAAGGCAGCGAAAATAATATATTAGGATATGGAACTTTGATAAAATTTGTATTTCCATTATACTAAAAGTAAAAAGGAATGGATTATGACCGTAAATACCAAGCAGTACAATCTCTCCAAAGAGCTGTTGCGTAATATGAAGGCGCAAAAGATTGATATTGATCTTACGTTGGATATCTTGGATAAATATAACAATGGTGAGTATAAAAACCAGAAGCCTATCAAAGTAAAGCATATACCTAAGGTCGACGGTGTAAAAATAATAAATATGGTCAGGGATATAAGGTTTAGTGTGGATTACGGGCGGGCATGTAATCTCGTGCAAAAACTTAATATACCTTATGATTTGTCTACAATAGGCGAGGTGCGGGGTAATAAAATCAGCTTTGATCGTCACGGTCTTTATGAACTGGGATTATTCTTATTACCGGTTACCTCGTACGGTATCCTGAACGGCGGGTCGGCCAGCAGTTATATCGACAATAAAAAAAATAGAACATTTAATACACAGCTGTTTGAATTATATAAAAATGAGTTTAAAAAACTGGCAAAATTATGCAAGGGAAAAGCAAAAGGTATTACACCCGCGTTCCTGCAGCCTAATGGTAAACCGGGGCCAAGTTTTTTGGAATTAAAAATGAGGGCTGTTCTGATTAAAGCTTTGGAGTACGAGCTTACCGCGCATAAGAAAAGTCCTCTTCTGCTGCCTGTGTTTCAGATGACCAGTGTACTCAACAACACCCAGATACGGCATGCTTACAATAAGTACCGCAACAGTCCGTTTTTGAAAGATTTGATACAGGAAACAGGCATCAGGATTTTTAATATGGAAACAGGCGTCCAGCCTCTGATTGCAGCTTATACGAGTTCCAAACAGGGGGATCAAAAACAGGTGTTCGCGCGGGCGTTCGGTAAGCATCAACACGCTCTTCCCATGCCGGGGGGGCACGGCCAAAATTTTTTTGTTCTCAAAAATGTATATGAAAATCTCTATAACAGCGGAATACGATATGCTTATCTGGGAAATGTCGATAACTTAGGATTCACACCCGATCCTCTTTCTTTGGCCCTTTTTGCACTCTCTGAAAAACCGGCAGCATTTGAATTTTCGTTTAAAACTCCGGTGGATGTGAAGGGCGGAATTCTTATTGTGGATCAGTACAACAGGTTTAATACGGCCGAGATAGGTCCGGCCATCTCCTGGCAGGAGATCCGTAAAGCAGAACGGTCCGGCAGGAAGGTGCTGTTTAACTGCGCGGTAGGTCTTTTTAATCTGGAATACCTGGTAAAAAATCTTGATTCGATTATCGATCATCTTCCTGTACGTTTTAGCGATCAGGAAAAGGATGCGGGTAGTTATTCGCAGGCGGAACAGATAACCTGGGAAATATTGGGTCTGTTGGAGGATGTTTTGATTTTTGCGGTAGATAAGTTTGACCGTTTTTTGGCCGTTAAAATGCTGATTGAAGGCCTAATGACAAGCGGGTTAAAACTCGATCATAAAGATTTTCCCACTGCCGATAATCCTGCCGAGGATTTTAAGCTTATAGCGCGCAGATTGCATGAAGGATTAAAAAATAAATTAACCACTGTGTATGGTTTGACCTTATATAATAATAAGTGGATGCCTAAATCGGTTGCTGAAATAAAAGCGGAAATTATCGGATCTCCTTTTTAAAGCTTGCGGAAGTTATACGGGAAGAGGAGACACCGGTAATGTTATTTTATTTCAACCCGTCCCATAATATATCTCCCGTCCTGTCGCCTTAAACTCTGATCTATGGCAAACTCGATAGCAGGTCGATTTTGATCAGGGTCTATCAGGGCAACGCCAAAATTATAAGTACCCTTGTCAAGCTGGGGGGGCACCTGTAGTTCAATCTTTACCTCATGTGTTCCGGGAAGCCAATTTCGAATATCGATGTTTTGGGCAAGATGCGAAAATACCGTGTGTTCCCCTTCACTCAGTGTCAGCTCAAGGGGCCAGTTGTAGTATATGGGGGCCACACCTTGATTCTCGATACTAAGGGTAGCAGAGAAAATATCTCCTGCCCTCATCCAAGACGAATACACGACTTTTAGGATCACAAAGCGGTAGCCTATGGTTTTAAGCATCCGGTCGATCTGAGCCTGGTAATCCACAGAGTTGGCCAGCTTGCCCGGAGAACTTGGTCCTATCCATGAGGTATGTGAGTCTTTAAGCTGCTGTAAGGTTGTTTCTAAATTTCCGCTTTCCAGCCAATGGTTTGCTCCATTGGGGTGACTGGCCAGTTCTCCGCCGGAAGGGGCGCGCTGCCACCAGTCTGAAACAAGCGGAGGATGGGTTCCTCCGTCCCATTCACTGGTATAACCCATTGCGATCATCTCGAGCCAGCGCGGAGTGGCCCAGGCATTATTGTCACCGATGACATCATTATATACCCCGACCAATGGCGCCCCGGCATGATATTGCAGCGGACGGCGAATCAGCAACAGCTTGTTGGGAAATGCTTCCGTGTAGTGAGCAACATAGAGACTCGCTGTCTCATAGGGAGGAAAGGCTCCCGTACCCTCGGGCCAGGTATGCCATTCACCCCAATGACCCAGCGAACCGATTTGAATAAAGGCAATCCGGGGATCGTTATTATAGCGCTTTCCCAATGCATTAATGAACCGCTTATGTTCTTTTATCAGTTCGGAATTGGTATAATCCGGTGAAAAGCCGTTTCCGATATCAGTGTCTCCCCGGCTTTTTGTTGTGTAGAATGTCCCGCCGCCGGCCATCTGTTCAAAGAGCCAATCGGGAATATCTTTATTCATACCGGGCAGATGTTCGCCCGGATTGTCCAGAACAACGCGCAGGATGATCTTTGTATTTTCAGTCGCCGCATTAAAATGCCACTCCCGTTCAAAATCAAGCCAGTTAAACTGATGTTTTTGCGGTTCTATCTGAGCCCAGAATACCCTGGCGTAAAGCATGCTGTAGGGCTGGGTATAACCGTCGTACTCCGGGCTTCTGCCCCAGGCAACCCAGCCTTTAAAAGGATTGCGGGGAAAAGGCTGATCATAAGGTTCCGGGATAAAGGTAATTTGTTCACCGTCCTGATAATATTCATCCATAATGCAGGTTGAGGTCATGATAATGCATACTGCCAAAATGAAAAAGCCGTTACTCATAAAGGGCTGGTATTATTAATTATAGTCGTGAATCATTTATTTTTCAAAAGTATTGTACGAATATTGCGGGGCAGCCTGTTCGAGCTTGACTTTAATCATAAATATAATAAATTTTCTATATACTTCATTGATAAGGAGAAACTATGTATTTTTATGGAATAAACCCGCTTTATTTTATTATGATCGCGCCGGTGTTTCTCTTTTCTCTATGGGCGCAGTTTAAAGTTAAATCAAGCTTTAAAAAATACGCGCGTTATAAAGCCCGGTCCGGATTAACCGGCGCGGCGGCCGCTAAAATACTTCTGGAAAAAAACGGGATCCACGGCGTACGGATAGAAGCATCCCAGGGCATGCTTTCCGACCACTACTCTCCTGTGCAAAGGAAACTGGCGCTTTCCCGGGGAGTGGTCAACACGCCTTCTATTGCGGCATTGGGCGTGGCTGCTCATGAGGTGGGACACGCCATTCAACACCATCGCGGCATTTTTATCATGCGGTTATGGCAGGCTTTGGCCATTCCCGCCTTCTTTATGAGTAATGCCGCCATTTTTCTCATTTTTATCGGGATTTTTTTCAGTTTGTTTTTAGCTCAGCTGGGATTTTTTATATTTGTCGGGGTAGTGCTGTTCCAGATTATCACTCTGCCGCTTGAATTCGATGCTTCCAGACGAGCCAAACAGCAGCTGGTAAAGTACAATCTCATCACTCCCGGGGAAACTGCCGGAGTAAGCGCTGTATTGAACAGCGCCGCCTTGACCTACGTGGCGGCAGCGGCCGCTTCCATTACCCAGCTGCTCTACTTCGCACTGGTCCTCTTCGGCGGACGCAGAGGTTAGCAGGACTCATACTTAAGTAGGATAAGATTAAATTGAAATTAACCGGAAGCTGGTATACAATAAAAGCAGTTGACTGATTTCTGGATTCTGATGGGGGAGATGAAGGTGAAGAAACTTATTTTTCTACTTATATTTGTAATCTGTGTTTCCGGTTTCGCAGGGGCCGAAAGAATACTCTCTGTACTTTATTTTGAAAATACCACAAACAGTACTGATTTCAATTGGCTTAGCAAAGGCATAGCGGATATGCTTATAACCGATATTACGGGTGTTCCGGAAGTTACCGTAGTGGAAAGGGAAAGTATCGAAAAAATATTAAAGGAACAGGAACGCTCTTTGAACGATCTTTATGATGAAAACAGTGCTGTTGCCATAGGAAAACTGCTTAATGCCAATGAGCTTATTTACGGAAGTTTTATTATTCATCAGGGCAAGATTCGCATAGACGCCAAACTGGTGGAGGTTGAAACAGCGAAGATCATAAAAACGGTTGATGTGTCCGGTGCATTGGAAAAATTATTTACCCTGCAAAAGGAGCTTGCGGTTGAGTTTTTAAAGGCGCTTGGTTTGGAGATTCCGACCTTGATCATGCAGGTGGATACAAGCTCGCTGGACGCGGCCGAGGCTTATTATACCGGGATCCTGCTGCTGGATGATGGAGCTTTTTCGGAAGCAGCCGAGAAGTTCAAAGAGGCTTCGAAAATAGATCCTTATTACCTTAAACCGAAGAAGAGTCTGGAAGACGCCTACCAGTTTTTAAAAGACTTCAGAAGGATGCGTTATCAAAGAGAGCTCTATCAACTCTATGAGCGTGTTGCAGAAATCAAAACACGTCTGGCATCAGATGAATGGATGACCTACGCGGAGTTTGTAACCGACTGTTACAACAGGGGACTTTCCAACGAGGAGTGCCGCGAGCTGGCCGAAAAAACCCCCACGCTGTTTACCTGCGATACGCGCGCTCAATGCACGTGGGAGCTTGAGCATACATTGCTGGAAATCGCGGACAAAAGCGAGGAGTACTTCAACGATACCGAAACCGGGGCGCAGATGCACCGGGAAATCCTTTTTATTGCGGAACAGGCGCGAACCCAGTTCAAGGACGATCCCTTTTTACCGGAAATACTCTACATGGAACTGTTTGCTTTGCAGTATTTTGAAGAATGGCAGAAGCTGATGAAGGCCTGCGAGCATCTTATGGTTACCTACCCCGACTACCGCATGATGTGGGCAATAGAGAATTTCTATGAGCGGGCACTGGAGAAGCTTTCGGCAGAGGAAGAGGATTAAAATCATAAATCCATATTTTCCATGCAACATTCTCCCGATTCATAAATCTTATATAATGAAGGAGCTAACAAATGACTGCATTGCCTGACAGAACTCAGAAAACAGCGGGTGTTTTCTTGTGCTTGTTTGCCCTACTGACAGCCGTGCATGCGGAAACGAGCGTGCTGACGGCAAAAGCGGGCACAAAAGCCGCTTTGTATCCGAATGGAAAAGTAAAAGAGTTTGTACTTGCCGCCGACTACACGGATGAGAAGGGCAGGGTGTGGAAAGCGGGCACTGAGGTCGAATTGTTTTCCGACGGGACGCGGAGAAGAATAACGCTTGCCCAAGACTGGAAAGGTCCCGGTGGAATAGTTTTTAAAGGCGGTACCGAGGTTGTTTTTTATGAGAATGGGAGAGTAAAAGATTTTACTTTGGCGGAAAATTTTGAATACGATAAAGGTGTAATGTTAAAGGCGAATACTGAAATCGCCGTATATGCTGACGCTCAGATTAAAAAATTTACTCTCGCTGAAAACTGGAAACATTCCAGTGGCCTGGTTGTAAAAGCAGGTACTGAGGTTCTATTCTATGAGAATGGCCTGCCGCAACGGGTTATCCTGGCTGAAGACTGGAAGCATTCCAGTGGTCTGGCTGTAAAAGCAGGTACTGAATTTTTATTTTATAGGAACAGCCTGCCGCGGCAGTTTATCCTGGCTGAAGACTGGGAATATACCGCAGGCATCATAATGAAGGCAGGACATACTGTTACGTATTATGAAAACGGCAATCCGCACAGGTTTACCTTGGCTGAGAATTGGGAAGTGTCCAATGGCAAGTTTTTAAAGGCAGGGACTGAAATAGAGATTTATGAAAATGGAATTGTCGAGAGATGCACCGCCGTAGGCGACTATAAACTGCCCAATGGCATGATTGTTAAAGGCGGCACCGTCAATTTCAGTTATGAAAACGGTCAGGTACAGCGGATCATCCTGGCTGAAAACTTTAAAAATTCGGATGGTATGGTTTATAAAGCCGGGAATGAAGTGGTTTTTTATGAAGACAGCAGCGTGGAAAGCTTTGTTCTTGTTACCAATTGGGTAATGGGTGAGGGAGCAGTGGTAAAGGCGGGGAGTGAGGTAGTTGTTTATAAAGACGGAAGTTTACAAGAATTTAAAATAGCCCAAAACCACAAAATGCCGAATGGCGTAGTTATCAAGGCAGGTACCGATGTTGCCATGCATGAAAACGGACAATTAAAGAAATTTACAGTGGCGGAAAATTGGATAACACCCGACGGAAAGATCATAAAAGCGGGTACGGAAGTGTTGATGTATGAGAACGGGCAGGTGGAACGGTTTACCCTGGCCGAAAACTGGAAAAATGCAGCTGGAATAATATTCAAAGCCGGTACCGTATTTATGACATATAAAACCGGGAGAATCAAAGAATTTACATTGGCCGAGGATTGGGAATTCCCCGAAGGTATGGTCTTAAAGGCCGGTTCGATCGTACAGTTGTATGAAAATGGAGATCTTAAAAAATATACACTCGCTCAAGACTGGAGAACTCCGGCCGGTTTCATATTGCAAGCCGGTACTGAAGTAACATTGTACGAAAATGAAAACATACAGCAATGCACTTTGAAATGGAATTGGAAAAGATCCGCGGGTTTGGTATTGAAAGCCGGTAATGAAGTTATCTTCTATCACGATGGCACATTAAACGCGTTCACCTTGGCCCGGGATTGGGCGGTGCCTTTGGAGTAGATAAAATTTGTTTATACCACCCTTAGCGGTTAATATAATGTTGCCCGCGGTTTTTTATCGGCAATAACCTGGATCAGGATTAAGAATCCGAAAATCATGTTGCCCAAAACAAAGAAGAGAGCGTAGAGCAGAAACATTTTAAAAAAACCGCTTTGCTTATGATTATAGAATACATTTGTCAGGTATTGAGTGGGCCGCCATTTTTCCACATAAAACACGGGGATTGCCCCGTAAGCCGCATCCTCGCCGGCGGCCGTTGTACCGATGACATGCCCGTAGACAATAAATTCACTGTCCATGCACGCTTCCAGGCTTAAGAGTTTATCCGGTGTGTGCCCGATCAATTTAATGTAAGCATTCGCTTCTGTGTACAGATGCTTTATGTTTTGATTGCCTTTTGCTACTTCATTGAACAGACGAGTGCCAAATGTATATGTTATAAGCATTCTGGTCTCATTAAATACTCCGTCCTTTTCTTCAGGGACGGCGAGCGGAATAAAGGTATATATCAGGCCGCAAATAAAAAACGCCAACAGATTGAAATAAACAATTATTACTTTGTTGCTTCTTGTATTTTTCCCGCTCATCTAAAGTAATTCTGCGGCCTGATAATGCTTGCGATTATCGGTGTTGCATATCAATCAAGCGAACCCTGTAATGAACGCATAATATGTGATAAAGAATCTGTTTGTACAAGTTTGCCGTCCCATTTTTCAATGGCAGCTCTTTGGTTTTCCAGGCGCTTATATTCCAGCATAGAAGCGCTAATCAGTTGCCGGCTGGTGAGTCTGTTGTATTCAGCAATACCTTCTGCCTCTAAGATTTTTTCTTTTTTTCGGGTTTCTGCTTCCAACAGTCTGCGCTCGGCCTGTTTTTTAGCGGCTTCCAGCCGGATGCTTTCCTGATCGCGTTCGTACACGGCCAGCTCTGTTTGAGCGATGGCGTCCCGGTAGGCCTGATTTATAAGGATATTTACAATATCAACATCGATTATTTTTATATAATATCTGTGTAAGGTTTCAGCCAGTTTGGAGACAATTTTTTCTTTGATCTCAGGCTGTTTCAACAGCACAGTACTAATCGGATAATCCACAACTATGTTTTTTGTCACCTCGTTTACATTCGGCCAAATGATTTCAGTAATAAGCTCTGCACTGGACATAATACCGTATTCCCTGAAAAGGGTAGATAAACTGTTTTCTTCAAGCTGGAACTCGACATTAATCCAAAGAGTCACATCCTGAAACTCTTTGGAATCGGCATAGATCTTCTCCATCTTCGCGGATTGACGCGCCACGATGGCCCTGTATACGGTCTGCAGACCGGGAAAACAGAAGTGCGTGCCTTCACGCAGGATGTTGTCCGAGATACCTCCGCCGAAATGATTAAATACTACACCCCGTTCGCCTGGTATGACAGTAACAAGCAGCTCACCGCTTTGTATCATATTTACTACCCACAAAATAAGCAAAAAGCAGCCTGCGATAATAATTATCTGTATTTTCTTTTTCCACAGCCACTGAAAAAAATATTTACCTTTATTAACTAAAGATATCATGATTGTCTTAATTATTTGGAGTATTTCATTTTTCTTTTTCTCTTGTTTTGATATAGCCATAGCAACATTCCTTCCATTTATTAATGTTATTGTGAGTATAGAGAAGTAAGGAGGGCAGTGATGTGGTGAAAATGTGAAATTGCTGTTATAAATTGTGATCTTTTTGCCTTATAATTTATTTAGGTTCAATCTCCAAAATATAAAAGGAGGTGGCAAGGTCGGAAGCATCGTTCCAGTAGTAAGAAAACCATATTTGCGCGAAATGTTCTGCACGATTATTCGCTGACTGGTTGTCTGGTTGTTTAATATGCCAGCAGCTAAACTTTAGTTTTTCACCGGTAATCCATTTCCATATGCCTTCATGCTTGTAATCCGTCAATCCTATCCAAATAGATGGTTTGATGTTTTTTGCTTTAATGGCTTCAATTATTGCCTGGTTTTCCTCTTTTGAAGTTATAGTCACCAGATGTCCGCCGTTTTGCTCGCAGACAGCGGCCGCCTCCAGCCACGTGATTTTATTTTTTGATATATAGTATGTGTGACCGTCATATTCCGCAAGATATTCGAATACGTCTTCTATTACCGACGATTTTTGTTTTTTGGGGGAAGGAGCGGGAGCGTCGACCTCAGGTTGAGGAGTTCTCGCCGGCTTTATTTCCTCAGTTTTCTGAAAAGCGTTTTGTTGGGGGGTCTCCTCCATCGCTACCTTCTGCTCCCGCGGAGCAGGTGCAGAAGGAAAAAACTCGCAGGTATAAAAAATGATTAAAAGCACGATGAGTAAAGCAATACATGCTATGATGAAAATCAAATATTTATTCTTCATAGAATCCACCTTAATTGCATCCCATTATAATCATCATATATGCTTTTTTAATTTTATGGGATATTGATTCCAGTTAAAAAATGATAAACATACAGGCTAAGAAGAATGGGGAGAAAGAATAATATCAGTAAGATTACAATTTGAATATATCGCTTCTGCATATCCACCTCCTTGCTCTTGTCTTAATATAACGTAAGGAGATGTGAACGCTTATCATACTTTAGTACGATTTTCAAAAAAATGTTATCACCGAGTGTTAATGCTTCTTTGCTAATATTTTCTCTGACTTGGATTATGGTTCTATTTCCAAAATAAAAAGGGCGGTGGTAGTATCACTAGCGTCGTTCCAGTGGTAAGCTAATTTGGGAGCGGGATTTTGCCATATAAGAGCAAAATCTTCTCTGCGCGACTCACCCATTGCCCAGTTATCCGGTTGGTTCGTATCCCAGAAGGTAAAGCTTAACTCTTCACCTGTAATCCACGTCCATCTCCCTTCTTTTTTATAGTCTGACAGGCCTATCCATATGTTTTTATAGTTGATCTTGGATTGTATAGCTGTTATAAGCGCTTTGTTTTCTGCTTTAGATGTTATGGTTACCAAATGACCGCCGTATTGAGGACAGATGGAAGCAGCCTCCATCCAAGTGATTTCATTCCTGGATATGTAGTAGGTATGTCCGCCATATTCCGTAAGGAATTCAAATACATCTTCAAACGGCGGAAGTTTGTTTTCTTGCGTGGCAGGAGTAACGGCTTTTGTATCATCTTTTTGTGTGTTTGCTGGCCCAATATCATCTTTTACAGGATCCCTGGCTTTCAGGATCTCTTTATTCGGTTCAGTGCCTGCCTGTTCAACTGTTTCCGGCGTTTGCTTTGATTCTTCTTGTGGTATAGCGGGAGCAGTAGGGGGGGAGAAAAATCCACAGGTATGCATAATGAGTAGGATGATTACTATTAATACTATGCATGATATAATTAATATCAGATATTTATTCTTCATCGCTTTGTCTCCATGATCATATGCATTGTGATATCTTGTAGTTATTTAATAACTCATCATTTATTGTAATGCATGTACCGGTAAAATGAAATATTTTTTATATAGTCTGTAATGAATTGGTTTATTTTATTAGTATTGACATCTGATTATTATTCTCGTATCTTTGTGTGGAAATAGCGGAAGTTGAAGGAGTTATTTGATGTCGCTTTACAGAGTACACTTCAAATGGAAAGACAAAGAACTGCAGCTTGCCGCGAAAAGTCTTGATCTTACTCATCCGTATTTTGTTTCTATAAAAGATCTGGTTCTGCCGACCAAAGATAAAATGATAATAAATCCGCAGGATGATGATATTCGCAATAACTTCGGACACGCCAATCATATTATGCTGCCTTTTCAATCGGTAATTCTGATTGAGGAATTGGATGAGAAGGGTGAATCCAAGGTTATGCCATTTAAACCGAAAAAAAATACTTAGGGTTTCAGAAGCGCAAATCCTGTTTCTTCATCAAAAACACGCCTGGCATTTGATTCCGTAAGTTCGAATAAAATTACTTCGATAATATGCCAGGTTTTAACTCCTTCACGCACACAGCCGGTAACAGTAAGATCTTTTCTGCCGCTGGCTATATGCATGTGCAGTTTCGGAGTTCCGTTCTCATCCGGGAAGAGAGTGCCGGTGCCCGATATTTCATGTACATCATTTAGAAACAGTTTCATTGGTTTGACCGGACTTGTTCTTCCCTGCTCCGGGCCCACAATCAGCGCACTGTCTTTGTCAGCACCGCCGAGGGCAATTAACGCGCCCGCGGCAATTCCTTTATCCTTGGCAAACTGCTCGATAGATGTGTGAAGAACATCGCCGTCTTCCAGCCGGATTACAAAAACTCTGCCCTGTTTTGCTTCCGAATAACGCATAATTACTCCCTGTTTATTGAATTTGAAAAATCTCTCCGTAATAGATAAGCCCCGGCATGGACATCTCTGCATAACTGACTTTGAATATGATTCTGGATGTTTGATTGATATCAAGTTCGTCGATTGCAGCCTGCAGTTGGAAGGGATGCCCGAGATAAAAATGCTGACTTGAGTATGCTGGCTTCAATACGATCTCTTTATTATTTTTTCCCAGGAGCACCAGTTCCAGTTTGACTGTGGAACCGAAGATTTTTTCTTTGCTTTCCGTGGCGGTCCAATAAGCATCTTCCAGCTCCTGGAGTGAACGATAATCCAGGTCAAGCGCCTGCTGAAGGGCGCTGAATTTTTCCTGCTTGCCAACAAACAGTGTTATGGCGTCGAGGTTAAACGGCTGCATGCCGATTATTAATAAAAATCGTATTATAATCGTGTGCTTCATAATCACGCCGATTCTAAAAGAAGATGCTTGAGTAAGCTCATTGATTTGTTATATTTCAACTCCCTTTATATGATTAATATATTCTTGCATAAGCTGATATCCTTTTCTCCTGGGTATGGCACCGGCAATCGCTTTATCACTCACAGTACCTTTGATAAACCAGTATGTTAAAATAAAGAACTCTCCGGCTATTTTTGTATTGTCTTTGTCTAATTTAGAAAAACTCAGAATAAACCTCTGTTGTGCGGTGAGAAGGCCTAAGCCCCGTGTACAGACTAGTGTATCCCCCTTGTCTTTTATCCGGAAACCCTTTGATGCCAAGAATTCTTTACTCTTTTTAATGACTTCATCTACAGAAGCCGTTTTTACTTTGATTGTTTTAGCAGTTGTTCCCATATTTCCTCCAATAAATTTTAATAATATATATTATATGTAGTTGATTGTAAGTGGTCAAGAAAGCAGACAGTCAGGCAAAATGAAATAGATGAAAGTGCCGCCATGTGCTGCGGTAACGGCGTGTATGTAGGCGTTACCAATAATAGCGGCAAAACATGAACTAAGGTTATGAATTATGGTCCACCCGAGCCCACACTAACACTTATTCATCCAGGGGCAGTCTTCCTTAATTTCACAGTTCCTGCAGCCTGCCAGCTTGGAAATAAGCGGGATGATCAAAAACCCTATAATACAGAAAAGAACAACATATATGAGTAAATAAAAGGAAAAATAATCAAGCAATAAGTATGTTCCGACAGCAGGCGGGATAAACCAGCAGGGAAAGAGTATTCCGATATTGGCTCTAAATACCTTTTTAAACTCTTTTCCGGTTTTTCTTTTAGAAAGTTTAGCGGAAATGAATCCGTAACCGCAGGGGCATGAGAGCGTATCATAATGAGCACAGTATGGGCAAATTTTGGCCCAAAACCAGAAAATACCAAAAGCGGAATATATAATATAAAATGTGCCATATAACGGATTCAATACTGAAACAATAAGTGTTCCCAAGATAAACAATATGAGTGTAGGAACATTATCGAGCAGAACCAGTGCCAGCGGTATTGATTTACGGCATCTTTCTTGATTGGTTGAAACAAAGCGTCTTTTTTCTTTCATCGTCACCTCCTGGTTCAAGCACAAAATATGCTAAATAATTAGCATATTAAAAAATATTAATCAAGCCTTATTTATAACATAAAAAGGACTTGGAGGATGTTGAAAGGATTGAATCAAATGGCATTGACATAAACACGCGTTAATGCTAATATATTAACAGAATCAAGGAGAATGGTTATGAAGAAAAGCGAATACGATACGCTCAGCAAGAGGGAAAGACAGATAATGGATATCCTTCACCGGCGTAAAGAAGCCAGTGTTACCCACGTGTTACAAGAGATTGCCGATCCTCCCAGTTATTCGTCTATACGTGCTTTGATGAACATAATGGAAAAAAAAGGATATATAAAGTATCGAAAAGTGGGTTTAAAATATATATACTCTCCGGTTATAACATCGCAAAAAGCCGTTAAGGGCGAGGTAAAAAGACTTTTAAAGACGTATTTTGATAATTCAATGGAAAAAGCCGTTGCAGCGCTTATTGATGTGAATAAAAGCAATTTGGACGAAAATGATATTAATCGTTTACATGATTTAATCGAAAAAGCAAGAATTAACGAATAAAAACCTATGGACTATGTTGTAGATAAAACCGCGATAATATTCTCATTTCTCTTAAATATTTCTTTTAAAGGCGGTATCTGTTTATTAATCTCTATTATTTTTTATGTACTGGCGAAAGAGCGGTCGCCAAAATTGAAACATACGATATTGTTTACCGCCATTCTCAGTTTTATTTTTATCCCTATTGTTTCCCAGCTGATAAATTATATTTTCCTTTTTCTTACGACCAACCATTTTGCAGGATCCTCGCATGCGTTTTCGTCTCCGGTATTTGATACCTTGCATAGAGGTATTATCGAGATCCCGCGGCAGGCGGAAATAACCGCGCTCTTAACACCAGCTCAGGGCTATAAAGCGGGTACTCATTGGAGTATTTGGTTTTTACTCATCTGGGGTGTTGGTTTTTTTGCGATGCTGCTGCGTGTAATTGTCGGTAAGCTGAGTTTATGCTATTTAAACCGTACCGCATCTTCACGGAATGAGGATCTGGAAGAGTATTTGCAGACAATCAAACAAGAGATGGGAATAAAAAGAAATGTGAGATTGTTGTTTAGCCATAGATATCAACAGCCGGCTGCTTTTTCCTGGATTCGGCCGACCATTCTCTTGCCAAAAATTGCCAAAAACTGGTCGTACAAACAACTTAGACCGGTTTTAATCCATGAACTAACTCATATTAGTCGCTTTGATTGTTTAACCAGAGATATTACCCAGATTGTATGTTCATTGTTTTGGTTTATTCCTTTTGTGTGGATCGCTTACGGTAAATTGAAAGATGAGCAGGAGAAGATTAGTGATACAAATGTTATCACGTTCGGTTCAAAACCCACGGATTACGCGGAACAGATATTGTTTTTAGCTAAAGATTCCATTATAAAAAAAGTATATACATATGCTTTTATTCCGATAATCACAAAGCAGCTTTTGCAAAGCAGGATTGAGTATGTTTTAAGGATTAAGAGTTTATTTAATAAGAGAATTTCCAATAAACTGCTTTTCATTTTTTCACTCTGCAGCTTATTATTATTAATTCCCATTTCAACAATAAATCCTTTTGTTATGGAATCCGATGTCGAAATATTGGCCGAGTTGAAAAACACGGTTTGCCTGGAAAAATCCATGAATATTTCCGGTCTGCCGTACGAAATAAAGAGTAACCTGAAATCCTTCCCCGTAGTCTGGCCGGTTCTTGAGGGACTTGGTGATGCGGAGCAGGGGAAGTTTATCGATGATAATCAGAGTATGCGTATTCAATTGAGTAAATGGGACTATGGGATTGTGATAGCGGTAGCAGAGGGGATTATAAAAGAAATCAGGTCAATCTGCAATACAAAATACGGTATAATGTACAAAGTAATAATAGAGCATAAGAACAACATCTATTCGGTATACTCTCCCGTGGAATTATGTGAAAATAATATTAAAGTCGGGGACAGGGTGTGTCAGGGAGATCTTGTCGGATATTTTTATAAACATAAAAGTGAGTCCGAAACGTATTATTCTTCGAATTATTATAAGAAATATATTGATTTCGCTCTAATAAAAGATGCGGATTATATCAATCCGCTGCAAGCTCTTCTTACCTTCAATAAAAGACTGTATATTGCTTATGAAAAATAAAAGGGCGCTTCATTTTTAATTTTATATAAAGCGCCCTAAAACATAAATTTATCCTATAGCCACATTTCCGCGTTCGCCTGTTCGTATCCGAATACATTCTTTTAGATCGGTTATAAAAATCTTTCCGTCACCTATTTTCCCGCTGCGAGCTCCTTTGATAATCGCTTTTATTGTGGGCTCCACAAAACTTTCATTTACCGCGATGTCCAATCTGATCTTGTCCAAAAGATTGATTTCCGAAATTACGCCGCGAAACGTTTCACGATAGCCCTTTTGCTGCCCGCAGCCCAGTGCCGAACTAACGGTCATTTTGAATACATCGGCTTCAAAAAGGGCTGTCTTTACATCTTCCAATTTATGAGGTTGGATAAGCGCTGTTATTAATTTCATTTCACACCTCCTAATCTATAATCTGAAAACCGGAATAAGACTGCATGCCGTGTTCACCGATATCCAAACCGCGATACTCTTCTTCCCGGCTTACCCGCAGACCGATGGTAAGGTCTATCAGCTTGAACACGGTACCCATGGCAACCACTATGAAAACTATCGTTGCCAAAGAACCCAAAGCCTGGATTCCAAGCTGGGCAAACCCTCCGCCGTAGATAAGCCCCTGGTTGGCGAGACCCAAAGCTTCCTGGCCGAAAATACCCACTGCCAGAGTTCCCCATATTCCGCAAAATCCGTGTACCGGGACTGCTCCCACAGGATCATCCACATGGATTTTATCGAGGAAAAAAGCGCCCAGCACCACAATAACTCCTCCGATTATCCCTATGACAATGGCCGCCCATGGGTCCACATAGGCACAGGGTGCGGTGATGGCCACCAGTCCGGCCAGGGCGCCGTTCATGGTCATGGACAGATCGGCCTTTTTAACCTTGATCCAGACGGTCACCAGAGCGGCTATCCCGCCGGCGGCAGCGGCAATACTGGTATTCATGGCAATACGGGAAATCAGTTCGCCGCTCGGATCCACGGCAATCGTGGAACCCGCGTTAAAACCGAACCAGCCGAACCAGAGAATAAATACACCCAGCGATGCCAGAGGAATATTATGCCCGGCGATAAGATTGGCGGAACCGTCTTTCCGGTATTTACCGATACGTGGTTTTAAAAGAATAGTTCCGATTAATGCGGCCATACCTCCAACTGTGTGGACGACAGTGGAGCCGGCGAAGTCCGCGAAATTCATGGCAGCCAGCCAGCCGCCGCCCCAGATCCAGTGTCCGACCAGCGGATAAATAAAGGCAGAGATGATAAATGAATATATGAGATAGGCGGGAAATTTCATTCTTTCCGCCATCCCGCCGGCAACGATCGTAGCCGCGGCTCCGCAGAAAGCGGCCTGAAAAAGCCAGTAGGCAAAAAGCGGCACATCACCGGTAGCGCTTTTTGCATCTATTAGAAACCAACCGGATAACCCTAAGAAATCATTGCCCGTACCGAACATAATGGCGTAACCGAACATAAAAAATCCCAAGGATGCCATACAAAAATCCAAAAAATTTTTGGTTAGAATATTGCTCGTATTCTTGGCGCGAATAAAGCCGGATTCTACCATCCCGAATCCCGCCTGCATAAAGAATACCAAAAAAGCGGCCAACAGTACCCATATCGTATTTATTGCTATTTGCAAAGTCTCATTCGTACTTGCCGGATCAGCTTCGCCGGCCATCAGGATTGAAGGCAAAGCAACAGCCAATAAAAAAATAAAAACACTAATTTTCATTCTCTTCATAAAATCCCCCTTTGAATTAATAGTATTTGAGTAATAATATTGCAAGAATGGTGCCAAAATACTTAATGCACGATAATATTTATCCGACCATTCGCTCTGCAGAAGAAACGGAGCAGGCTGTGTATAGACTAACTTGTTGTCGTGTAAATAAATAAAGGGCATTATAAAGACCGTTTTCGGTATTTATTTTGGTAAGGGTCTGCTTAAAGAAAAGGGATATAATTTTTCGTAAATACATAGCATGGCCGAATTCTTACAATTTTGTAGGTTGATGGTGGTAATTCTTACATTATTGTAAAATAATAAACTGCAAGTCTTGTGGCACGGTAGCCGCCTCAACAGTTTTCTAGGCTGGCTTACGCAGTAGTTCTAAAAGAATCTGTCTGATAAGTTTGTAAAGCCGGATACAGTCACTTGTTGTTGTGTGGTATCCTCCTCCGTCTGTTTGCTGGCGAACAACGATAAATCCGTATTCTTTATCTCCACCCGGTTCATGAAGAAAGGAGAGATAATCCATCTTTTTAAGCCAGGCATACGTATCGCCTTGACCTTTACACAAAAAAACAGCGTATAAATAAGGTACCGCCCCGTTGGGGCCATTGTTGATAGCAGCCTGAATCTGTACACCCATAAAATCTTCAGGTTTTCGTCTTGGTTCAATCATAAAGCGGATGTCTTCAGGGATTTTTCTTTCCTGTTTGTCCTTGTCGAAACGCAGATAGGGGGTAAGGATCAGCTTTTTTTCCGAAGGTTGTACTTTTTCAATGATCGCATCAAAGCAGGGTAGTTTCATCTTGAGTGTTGAAGGGGTCCACAGTTTTACCACTCCTGAAAGCAGTAAAGGAGAAAGGATAATACCAGCATCAATCACATAACGAATAAAGGTGAACGCGTCTGTAACAATACTTACAAAGATGATAATGCTCAATATGACAATGAGGGTTCCACCCGTAGCCTTGTGGAAATAAAACGGGATGGACATCTTTTGGGTGGCAAGCAGGTTTTCTTTGATACGGTTAAACTCGGTACGCGATACGGGCTGCCAGTCTTCAAATCCCAGATCTTCGGGTTTGTTTTGATAGCTTTTGGCGATGACAAAAAATACTCCGCCGACCATGATCAAAAGGCTTAGCAAAAAATCAAGCGAGAATACATACATACCGAAATAGAACTGATAATAGAGCCCCGCCAGTTCCAAAGCAGCAAAGATGAATATTCTTAAGGGTAAAGGAATTTTCGGTATCAAAAATTGAATTTTCATGACAGCTCCCTATTAAAAACCGTAACAGCAATTTTCGGTATCAAAAATTGAATTTTCATGACAGCTCCCTATTAAAAACCGTAACAGCAATTTTTGGTATCAAAAATTGAATTTTCATGACAGCTCCTTATAACACCCCGCAGGAATGTTTGTTTTTAAGTTCCCGGGTACCGGCGTAATCCCAATAAAGAGGGCAGGCCGATTGACAGGCGGTAAACTGATCGCACCCGGAGCACTCAGAGGGAGCAAACTGTTTGTGTTTGAAAAAGCGCGCCCGCTTGGAAAACCAGATATCTTTGAAGTCTTCATCAAGCAGATTACCCATGGATTCATGATACGAGGAGCAGGGCAGCACCTCGCCTTGAGGAGAGACCGAGAGCAGACCGTCCATGGCGGCGCAGGATTTGTTGCCCAGCCCGCGGGCAATGGGATTATAGTAGCAGTGAGGCAGGGGAGAGTACCAGTAAAAGGTGAGTCCCAACTTTTTGGCCTGCTTTCTTGTGTGTTCGATAATGTCCGCCACTGCGGAATAAGCGAAGAACAACTCCTCATGGGCAAGATCCTTTCCTGAAGGAATGTAGAGATTCATGGAAAAGCGGGTAATTCCGATCTGTTTTAAAAATTGCGGAAGATGCTTCAAAGAAGAGACGTTCTGCTGGTTGACCGTGGTGTTGGTCTGAACCGAAATCCCGGCCTGCTGTAAGTTGTGAATGCCTTTCAATGTCCGGCTGAAGGAACCGGCTCTACCGGTTAACGCATCGTGTATGGAACTTTCAGGGCTTTCCACGCTCACCTGAGCCGTGCCAAGGCCGCTTTTCCGTAAAGATTGTGCCCGTTTTTCACTTATAAGTGTCCCATTGGTGATCAAATTTACCCTTAAGCCCAAGTGGATGGCGTAGCGTACCATTTTTTCCAGATCGGCTCTAAGCAGAGGCTCGCCCCCTGTAAAAGAAAAAAACGGAATCTGGGCTTTGTATTTAAAAATACGGATTATTTTCTTGATCTCCGACAACCTGAGTTCAGCATCCTGTTTTTCCCGTGTCTGTTTGTTCCCCACATAACAGAACGAGCAGTTATTGTTGCAGCGATACGTAACCGCGATTTCACCCAATATAGGCAGAATGGTATAATCAAAACCGTAAGCCGTGCTTTCAACCGCCCTTCGTTGTTCCGGCAGTTCGGGGCAGCCTTGAAAAAAGGCCTTTAGGTCGCAAAAAAAATTGTGCACCTGCTCTGCTTTGGTTTTATCCTTTAAAAATCTGAACCGCGTAATGCTTTTTCCCTTTAGCAGTGCTTCAAGCAAAGCAGTGCCCGTTAGATTAAGTTTATATACTTTATTGGGGGGGAGGATAAGCACGCGGTCAAACGAGCGCACGAAGATATATTTTTTAATCCGTTTTATTAAACCGTCAATCCAGGAAAGCTCGCCCAGCGTCAATGCGCACCTCCTGAGACACAGGCCGAGTGGCAGGCGGAATGACAGGCCGAGTGGCAGGCGGAATGACAGGCCGAATGGCAGGCGGAATGGCAGGCGTTATGACACGCTGAATAACAGGCGTCCACCCCGGAGGCAAAAGCCGGAGGATTAAAACAACCTTCGAAACAGGAGGCTGAAGACATGAACTCCTGATAGTTGGTTGAGAGTTCATGAGGAAGTATCAGATTGGCATAATGATGCTCATGATAGTAGATGGTGTGATACGACGACCAGTATACGGCGTATTCCTGGTCATCATCCTGCTCCTGCTCAAGTTTTTTCCTGTAATACTCTTTGGTCGCCTCGGCGTCACAGTCCCATACTTTTTCCTGGAGTTTAGCCAGCACTTTTTCGAAAAAATCGGATAGTACTCCGGAAAGCACTCCGCCTTTGGTGTCAAACGCCTGGAGAAAAAGTTCTTCATATTCATGTTCCGCTTTATCTGCGGAAAGAATCTTTATCTGCAGGGGATTCTCCGCCACAAGCTCGATTATACCCTGGCGTTTAAGAGCTTCAAGCATAATGGCCACAACGCGCGGTAAGGGCAGATCCAAAAGCAGAGCCGCCTCTATGGGGTGAAGATCCTTTACGATTTTACCCTTTTTCCCGTATGTGCCTATAATAAGTTTGGGCGGAATCCAGTTGTCTCCGGCCCAGCGGATGCCTTCAACGCGCTCCACCACACCAGTAAAGCTTCTGTTTTTGAATATGAGTATGAGGACGGCGATCCCGATAATCCCGCCGAATACGATCAGATACCAGATGCGCTCGTCTCTGATAAGAGGAAACTGTTTGGTTTTGAGTTCGGTAATGCTTATCGCATCTTGTTGCAGATAAAACTGGATTTCCTGTGTCTGCTTTACTCCAACATTTTCTTGGTGAAAAAGAATACTGAAGTAATAACTTCCGTCATCACCTTGAGTGGTGTAATAATCTATTTTGTTTTGCTCGTTAACAAACGGTTCGGTTCTGAAATTTATTGATTGCAGGAAATCTTTAGTAATCTCATTGCCTTCCACGACTATGGGAAGCACAATACGCACTGTTCTGTGCTCCATGGCGTACTCCCACTGCACAGGCGCCCAGTGAAAATAAAACAGCTCGCCGAAATCAGCGGATTCGGTTTTGCCGATATATCCGTAGTCCGCAAAATCCACACCGTAGTTGAAGAAGTACATGGCCGTACCTGAAAACCTTTTGCCGGCATCAAGAACAATATCATAGGTCTTGTCACCTGCGGCGCTTATTTCAAGAGGTACGCGCGTTCCGTCCGCCAGGTCGGCGAAACAGGAGCTGAGATTGAAATGCGGTTCCGCTTCCTCGCCCTGAAAATAAAAACCGCTCATGGTTCCATCATAGGTTGTCCATTGAGTGCTGTAGTAGATGGCCGCTTTTCCGTTGGGAAATACCACCACATCGATTTCCACGGAATCCAGACTAACCTCAAGTGAAAAAAGCGGAAATACAATTAATAGCAATAGAATAGGACTAAGGACTTTTTTTTTCATTCCTTAAGCTCCTCCATGACTTCGAACTGTTCGTGACGCGAAAGTCCCACCAGATCTTCCGTCATCTTCTTCTTGATTGTATGGGTCAATGCTTTAAGATTTTTTATTGTCTCCTGTTTATACGTTGTGAAATCCTCTTTATCATGAACCGAATAGCGTTTTTCCGTGGCCGATTCATCAAGCTCTTCGAGGTAAAGCTGGCAGATGGTGAGTACTTGATCAATGGCGTGATGAGCGTCGGGCGAATAGGTCTTCAACTCCCGACACTTTTCCAGATAACTTCCGGATATTAATAAAAAATATTCAATCGTCTTTTTCACTTCGCTGTCACCGATACGCAGAAAAGAAATGCGTTCTCTCTTTTTTTCAGACTGTGTGATGGTCTGCGTTATATCGCGAGTACGGTCCTCATTCTTGACATTCACTATTTCCTGAGCTCCGCGTCTGGAAAAAAGAATCAAACCGCTTGTAATAAGGTACACAAACACACAGCCGGGGGGAATGAGTATTTTCAACAGGCCCTGCAAAAGGAGGGCTGAGCTGATAATCGCGGTACTGAAAAGAACAGATAAAAAAATGTTTATTTTAGACCGCAGATAATAATGCAGCAGCTTTTTTATTTTCATGGTTTTATAATAAAAAGTATAGATCAGTAAGATTGTTTGTCAAGAACAACAACTATACGTACACTTAAAAATGTTGTAACAATAATATCTTTACATGGGTTTATATGCATACCATATGTTATTGACGCAAAAGGCGATAGCTAAAGTATCATCTCTCCTCTTTTATCTGATATTAATATTTTTATCCGGCTGTAAGGCCGTGTCTGTAAAAACAGACATCCCTGAAATTACTTTTACACAACCAGCAGATTTTAGTCCTCAAACTGAATTGCTCATGTATGACAAGGAGACGCTTGTCATTTTAAAGCAGTACTATCAAAGCGGAGACGAACAGATTTCCCTAGCTGTAGCCGATCTTATAAAAAAGGCCGATGCAGCTCTTGAGTCCGGTCCCTATTCGGTTATGCATAAAACAGGCCTGCCGCCCGGCGGTGATAAACACGATTACTATTCACTCGGTATCTACTATTGGCCCGATCCTTTTAAAGTCAGCGGACTGCCGTATATCAGAAGGGACGGCAGGGTAAATCCTGAAAGTTACAGCGATGTGTATGACAAGAAATCGCTTATCGGTCTTTTCCGGTCGGTCGGTGTTTTGAGTCTGGCCTATTATTATACGGAAAAGCTAACCTATCTGGAGTATGCCGCCGTATTATTACGCACCTGGTTTTTAGATCCAAAGACCAGAATGAATCCTCATCTCAGCTTCGCGCAGATACGTCCCGGCAGTAACAGCATAAGCGGAAGCGGGGGCTGGTAACAACCACGGTGTCTGGTACGATGTGCAAACAGCTGCGTATGCGATTTTTATAGGTGATAGTGAGCTGGCCGCCCGGATATTGGAGCAGAGAACAAAAAAACGGATAACTGCGCAGATAAAAGCAGACGGCAGCCTGCCTCAGGAGCTGGCCCGAACCCGCTCTTTCCACTATACTCTCTATGTATTAAATGCCTTTATCCGTACCGCCCGGATCGGTGAAAAAGTTGGCGTGGATATCTGGAATTATCAGGCAGAGGAGGGCAAAGGTATTTATAATGCTTTGGCTTTTGTCGTTCCCTATATCAACGGTACGAAAAAATGGCCTTATACCCAAATTAAAGAAGAGGATGAAAAAGCATTTGTGCCGCTGCTTGCTTATGCGGCAAAGATTTATGATAATGTGGAATTCCAAAGCGCTGCTCAAAGGTTGCTGGAACAAGATAATACACATTATGTTAATTTAATAACGGAGAGAGAGTTTAAAAAAGACTAATTGGAAGCTGGTTAAGATACCTAAGAAAACTTTATATACCTGAGCTTTGTGCAAAAATAACATTTTTGCACAAAGCTCCTAAAATGGAAATTGCTAACTTAATATATTTTGAGTTTTGCAATTTCCTCACCTATTTTTCGTTTTCACTATTAAAATCGGCCAAATTCCAGATATAGATGTTGTTGTACTTGTCATACGACACCAGATGCTTATCATAATCTGTTATAAAGATATCCAATATTCCATGCGTATGGTATTGTACGGAGTTCAAGAGTCTGCCGGATTTAAAAGAGAATTGATGGATTGTATCTTCTGAGTCACCGGTAAAAATATATCTATTGTCAGCGGTTACCGTTATACACTGGATGATTCCGTCGATATTACGGTAAGACCATATCTCTTCTTTTGCCGCAAGGTCCCAGACTGTTACCGTGCTTAAAAACTTACTTCCCTGACGATGAGCCGTAATAAGATAACGGTTGTCGGAGGTAAACTCAAAATCATGGATATCCCCTTTATGTTTGAACTCATACACTTTTTGCCCGTCAAGATCCCAGACACAGAGTTTTTCCCCGTCTTCAATTCCCGCAAAGGCAAGATACTTTGAATTTTTGGAGAACTTCAAGCTGTATGGATCAACATCATCTTGTGTGATATCAAAATCCGTTATACGCGACAATATCTTTCCTGTACTGCAGTCTACAATAACGATTTCCAGTTCATTGATCTTAAAGCCTCTGCAGACGGCCGCATGCCTGTTGTTGTCGGAAAGAGCCAAAAGCTGGATCTTTTTCGTGAATATCCTTGTTTCCCAAATTTGTTTGCCGGTTCCGATATCATATTTTCTTAAAAAGCCTTCATCGTCCCCGCAAAAAAGGTAACGACTGTCTTTTGTGAGCGCAACCTGTAGGCCGGCTGTTTCCAGTTTTAGCACTTCATTAAAAGTGAAAAGATCCAATACTCTGACCGGATTGGATTTAGACGATCCGCCGGTTACAATATGCCTGGATGAAAAGTTTACCGATGTGAAATTCTCTTTTGGTTTATACTCATGGATAGGTGTCGGTTCGGCGGAGTGTATCGGTATCTTTACCTGCAGACTCGCATCATCAACAATTGTATTTATGGAAGTGATCAAAGTACCGGTAAGATCCCAGATGAAAATCTCAGTACCATGCGCTGTTATCAACCTGTCTGCCGCATAAGAAAAACACATCGGCAGATAGAGTAGATCGGGACTCTGCTCCAGATCATAATGACAGCAGGCAAACATGTCCCGACCGTCAGCGGATTTTATTTTTACCGAAAAATAATGCGCGTACAGGTTGCCCACCTGTCTCGTATCATAGAAAAGCGCGGCCAGCATGTTTCCTGTAGGTGAGTAAATCGCGCTTCTAACATAACCCAAGATAACATCTACATTGATATTTGTTTTGGTTTCGTTGATCTTTATCCCGTCAGGATTAAACAACTCTATTTTTGCGTTGTCCTTGATTAAAAACATATCATTATGAGCGGAGATTCCCCCTCCCATGATGCTTGTATCGATTACTGCATCGTAGTGAGTTTTTTGTTCTTTTTCTATCCCAACCAGATTTGTTTTTTTCAGACTTAAAATATCTATCAGATAGGCTTGCTCATCCTCTGCCACAAGAGCGTGTGTTCCTTCCGGATTAACAGCCTTTATCATCCCGTCGGTGTCGTAGCTGAATGTAATTTGACCGCTTATCTGTCTTTTTTCAATCTTGTGTGAGGATTGGATTATTATCTCATCTTTTTTATTAAAGCTAAGTCTCAGGATATCTCCGGAAAAACCGACCAGGCTGTTCACATATTCTCCATTGCTTTTCCAGATCACAACCTTTTTATCATAACAGCCGCTGGATGCCAGATAATCGCCTTGGTGTGACAAGGCAAGAATGCTTACGGCAGCATTATGTGCTTTAACGATTTTATCCGTGATACCTTTATTGTTTCTGAAAATAATTGTGCCGTCTTTGTGCCCCGTAATAATCCTGTTGTCGTTCGTGATGATAATGCCGGCTATTTCAGCGGCGTTAACGGTATTAATAACAGTTGACAGCCTTTCCGCTTTTAGCCAGGAATCGATTGTTTTATTCCAATTATCCTCCGTTACAATACAAGGGTAGAAAAGAAGGTAAGCGGTAATCTCTCCATCAAGGTCTTTTATATAGTAATTATTATCTGCTTTATTATAGGAGACAAACTTGTCTTTGTCCGGAGATGATAAAGGAAAGAACCAGTTGTTTTCCTCCGAGGAACCCACAAGCAGGATTTTCTTATTCCCAAGGTCAATGTATTCAGGATCCGAAGCACCCGTATTACAAATGAGCCTTTCCGCATCATCAGAAAACTTAAGATTCAGAGACACATGAGAAAGCCTTAAAGATCCGAGTTTTTCTCCTTTTTGATTCCAGATTATAAGATTTTTGTGTGTATCCGCAGCGGCGATGAAGGCCATGTCTCTGGAAGCGCAGATATCGGATAGCTGCGAGTTGTGCTCTTTAAATTCCCTGATAAAATTGCCATGACAGTCCCATTGTTGAATGATATTTGTTTTAACGGTATAGATGAACTCGCTGTTATCCGATATCTCGATTAAATTAACGGATCCATTTAACTGTATGTATTTTTCCAAACCATTATCCTTGATTTGATAAAGGGAAAACTCGTTATCCTCAAAAGCAACAGCCAGGTATTCACCGTTAGGCGCCAGGCAAAAGGCGGTTATGGGTTTATAAAAGTTATATGAGTATCCGGATGCTTGTATTTTAGCATAATCGGTTACTTCAAAGATATTCAGCTTTCTCTTGCCTTCGCTTATAAAGCAAAGTCTGTTGCTGTACCTGGCCAGTGATAAGGAATTATTATCTGACAGCCGCATAAGTTGCGTTACATCAATGCCTTTGGGAACAAACATGGTTCCTGCGGCTATTTTTTGTTCCAGTTCTTTTAAAGGATAGATGAAAATCTTTTCTTTAATAGGATAGTCGTAGATACAATAGCACGGCCCAAGTTCGGGATGAATGAGAAAGGTAGCGTCTGAGTCTTCGGAAAACACGCCGCAGAATATCGGCTCACTAATGCTTTCCGGATAATCAGCGGATACATGATGCAGGTAAATGGCTATTTTATCCGATTCATAATCCCCTATATGTTCCTGCCATTTCATCCAGTTCCCGTTCGGCGCCAGTTCAATTTCATCTATGTATTGCCTTTTACCTGCAACCTGCTCTTTAAAGGGCATTACCCTTACCTTCTCTCCGTCACCTTCCCAAGATACTATTACAAATTCCGGCTGCTCCTTCTCGTTATTTTCTATTTCACCAATGATAATTCTTTTTTTCAAGTTCATGTTTACGGTTCTGGCATGATATATACCGATAGTTGAGTGCGGGTAAAAGAAGATCTGTTTTTTGGTCAACACCTTTGTTAATTCGTTTTTCCACTTTTCTTTCGTGAGCGGATTTATTATAAACCATTCATATTTTTGCTCCGGCATATCCTGTAAACTGCAGTAGAGAATTTTATTTTGTCCGAAGTAATGGATGAATCCGTGATATGGAATCTTGTCTATGATTTTGTCGTTTAAGAAATCGTATATTCTAAATATACTTCCTCCGGGAAAGACATAATCCAGGACCATTATTTTCTTTTGGTTGTCAATTACAAAAGCGCTATTCAGTTTTGAATTTGGATCATTATATATAAGATATCTTTTTATTCCCGTCTCAGTGTCATAAATCTGGATACTTCTGTCCCCCCCGCCCAGATGCCAGATCAATGAGTGCTCTGAAGGAAATCCGGTAAATTTTTCTTTCAGGGATTCATCCATGATCAGAGGATACGCTTTCGGACCCTGAAAGGAATCCATCCCGATATCTGTGTATTCTTTTGCGGAATGTTTAAGCGGATTATGGACGCAGAACGATAAAAAAAACAGCGCGGGAAATATTAAAAATATTTTTTTCATGAATTGCATAGGCTCATCAGATAATAGCGCAATTCCGCTGGATTTTCAAACTTTATTAAAAAGTTTAACCACGCGATCCGCTTTCTTAATCTAAATCCCAACCATTGAGAATCAATATTTCCGGTTTATATTCAAAATGGATGGTATCGAAATAAAACCATTTGCCGCCCCAGATAAATCCATGCCGCTCAAAAGCTTCAATAAAGGTCAGGGGCGGTATGAAACGATCTTTATACGGTATACTGTACCACTCTTTATGGTACTCCTTGGCCCAAAGCCAGTATGTTATCAGTTTGGACATTCTTTTAGGGATTATGTCTATAGCAATGCCATAAGCATGACAGCTTAAGGAATTGGTATCGGCGATTTTACGCCAGGTATAACCCGCTGTATCCGCTATTGATGCGATAAACGCTTTTAATTCACTATCCGTTTTAGCTTTTTCCATGATTTCTTCTTCCACCGCGGCCAGTTCTTCCAGCAGCTCCCTATGTATTTGAGTTTTCTTTCCCAAAAAATAGATGTTTTTTACCCGTTCCCAGGCTGTAGCCTCATCGCTGATTCTCCAAAGCGCATTATAGATGCCGGGGTGTCTATGAGGAGGATTAAACTCGCGCTCTGCGATTTTGGCCTCAATGAGTTTTTTTTCTTGCTCTGTAAAGACGGGCAGGGGAGGCAGGCCTTTTTCATAACGATAAAAAGGATATGCGGTATATTCGTACTTTTGATTAAGACTCCCTTCGGGAAGCAGGCGTCCTTCGCAGTAATGAAACCAGGTTCCGCTGATTTTCAATGCCCAATCGTTGTTACGGAACTCTATCTGTTCTACTTTATGGGGATAGGCCTTTTTGAAAGCGTACACAATTTGCTTTCCTGATTTGCGAAAATTTTTTTTATACAGGAAACTGTCATCTTCCGAATAGGGGCTGTAGGATGAAGACTGTATTTGATCGGTTACCAAAGCCAGCATGGAGGAGCTGCAGGTTGTACTGCTGTTAAAAATGAAGACGGCGGCAGCGATAAGAAAAAGTATAAAGGTCTGTATCCAGTTCTTCATACTTATATGATATACACGAAAATGGGTTTTCTCAAATGAAAAAGTGTTTATGTTTATTGAATTGCTTTCTATTATTATTTTGTTTCATTTACTTCCGAAAAAGCCACCACCTTTGGTGATGGTTAAAAAGGTGCTGACTAAGTGGTGGCTTTTTCTTACACCACCCCTCACATGCCGCCAGCTTTACTGGTGGTATGTTGATTCTCCAGCCATTTCAACGCTTCGTCCTCATCTTCGAATATTTCGACCGTGACTCCTTCTTTTGAGTATTGTTCGACCAGAGGACGCAGGTTAAGTTTGCCCGCGGTTTTGTCGGGCATTAATAACGCCCAGTGTTTCCAGCCAGCATTCATAACCCGGGGCTTCCAGTTGGCATCACCCCAGGCAAGGTCTTCCTGTGGAAGGGCTGAGTTCTTTCTATCATCTGAAAGCCATTTTGTGCAGCCCTTTTCTTCAAAGAGATCCGCACCTTTCATTAAAATGTTTCTAAACTTTTCACCGTAGATGAATTTGTGAAATTTGTGATGTACAATTTTGCTTTCCGGATAGTACCATAAAGTTGCATACTCATTTTCCATGATTTTCTCTTTTAGCATATCTAACTCCTCATATATAGCAATTATTATATTTATAATATAAGCATAGGTATAGCTGTTGTCAAATTTTTTTAAAGCCGACTAGGTGGAGCATAATTTTGCATGAAATAGGCGGGGCAGTATGCTCCGCCTATTATCAGGCTGTGTTTTACTGAAGTTCGTCATTCCAGGGTTTGAGCCATAAACCGGCAAGCTTGCCGTTATTATCTAAAACAACTCTGATTTCCGGTTTATTGTCACCGGCAGTGAAATTACCCTTAAACCGGAAGATAAACAGCGATGTATCCGAATTTGTCCATGTTTCAACATAATCCATGGATCTAAACGCACCATACACATTCTTGATTGCCGCATGGGCTTCTTTTTGTTTCTCGATTGTCAGTCCCAGACGCATTTCTTCGGTTGCCTCTTCGCCTAACAGCTGATATTTTCCCTTTTCATACGATAAAAGAATCTTGGTACCCAGATCCAAAGCCTTGGTTTTCATGGCAGAATCGACCTTTGTTTCGTCGAGTTTTGCATACTCAGGCTGGCAGCCCGCTGCGGTCATTAAAAAAACCAAACAAATTACGCAACCTGTTGCCAAAACGGCATTTGCAGATAAACTTTGATGTAACATGGTGTTACCCTCCTTTTGTGGTATAAATGATAAACGCCTGCGCATAGGAAATCAATAAGATTTTATTTATTGAGTGTTGTGCATAAGAAAATTGGCGGCGTTCTCGTTCGCTAAAAAGGTATTGGAAATACGGAAGGGTGTGCGCGGATCTATGCCCAGGTCTTTTAATTTGAACGTCAGCGTTATTTTGTCAGGCATGGCCTTACAGGTGTCAGGTTGTTTGCGGATAATTGTCAGCACATTATCTTTGTATTCAAAGCGAAAATCCGCTTTCGTGGTGCAGCCGGTGCTGACCACTTCTATTGTGATCTCCTCTTTTTCAAAATCCATGGACAGACCGAGCAGTACTTCAGGCTGTTCCGCAGTGGCATGGGTTATCCCGAAAAACAGGCCGGTACCTATAAAAACCACAGCATAAATTGTCTTCATTCTTCACCTCGACTATGTTATATAATCATTAATAATAATCTTTTGGAAACTCATATTCAAGAATTTCTGTAATGAGTGGGTAAGGTTGTTTTACATCATAAAGAGATGGCTCATGATAATTTCATTTGTCTCAAAAAATTATAAGGTGCTTAGTAAGAAAGAAACATCAACTTAACAGTGATTGATAATGTAATTATCATGAGATGTATATAAAAGGGGGTTTCACAGAAGGAAGCTGTCCCCAGGTTAATGTGCAGGGAACCTGTTTCCACGCCAACGGCGGAATTTACATTATTGCAGGTATTTTCGAAGATGTTACTGATTATTATTATATAAATGTGACTTATCCTGACGATCCGGCGGCCCAAGCAATTTGTGAAGGATGGGGAGGTGTATACACCGCCTGGTAAACAGTACGCTTTATAAAAGAGTTCCGATAAAATGAAATACGCACTATTGCTGCTTTTTAAAATTAATAGATGGTAAAAAAAGAACAAAAGAAGAAGAGAATATCAGAAATTCTCAATCTGGCTTTTATTGTTGTTGTAGGAATTTTATTCGCCTTTATTCTCTATCAATTAATTCAAATCAATAAGGATCTTGTAGCTGTCAAAAGAATGCTTTTTGAGACCAAAATTCAAAGTCGGCAATTACAAAATAAACAACGCATAGAAATAAATGAGAAGGACGCCATTCAGATAGGTTCGATTGAAGCACCGGTAACCATGATGCTGTTTATAGATGTTGAGTGTGATTACTGTAAAAGGTTTAATAAAGATGTTATTAAGCTGTTGAAAAGCGAATATGTGGATACCGGAAAAGTAAGATTGGTTTTCAAACACTTCCCCATAATAGATAAGCATGATCTGGCACTTAATGCCGCCTTAGCCCTTGAGTATGCAAATGAAGAAGGAAAATTTATCGAGCTGTTTTCCAAACTTATGGATATTGAAAAAAGTCTTACTGAAGAAACATTAGTAAAAATCGGAGAGGAGTTGGGCTTAGAAAAAGGTAAGATGAGAGAAACCTTTACGTCAAAGGTTTTAAAGGCAAAAATCCAGAAACATATTGAGGAGGCAAAAGAGATCGGCGTAAAAGGTACTCCCTCTTATGTGATTAACGGGATGCTTTATACTGGGGCAGGTTCTTATGATAGCATAAAGAAAATTATTAACCAGGAGCTTTCGAATTATATTAAATAAAACAGATCAATGAAGCACAAAAGCAAGGCAGCTGTTAAAATTTTATTTTGTTTCGATTAAGGATATGTCATCTAAATAGATGGTCCTTTTGTTTGCTTTACCGCACATAAAGCTTAGAAAAAGTGAATCATCTTGCGCGGGCGAGGTGTTAACAAACGTGAATTTCCTGGGAGTGGTATCCGCGGTAACGGTTACGGCGATTATCGCGGCATAAGGCTCGTGGGTCTGCTGCAGCAAGACCTCGATTTCAGTCGGTGCGTCAGCCTTTATCGTAAAAGACAGTGTGTATTTCATACCCGTATGGCTTTTAAAAAAATGGCCGAACTGTACATGCCAGTTGGTACCGCTTGCTTTTTCCACGTACAGTTTAGCCGAAGCCTTGCCGGCCAGAGGCTTTCTTGTTTCTCGTGAAAATATTAACCGTTCGCCGAACCATTCTCTTACAGTCCATTCGTGTTTGTCTGATTCAAAATCACCGCCGGCCGCTTTAGCTATACGTGCGGGAATTTTAATGTAGGCAGGATCTGCCGAAGCACCTCGATTCGCCCCCGCGTCAACAGCTTTCACCGTATAACTGAGACTGGATCCCGCTTCTATATCCCCGTCCCGGTATGTATTCTTATATGTGGTGCAGAGAAATTTATTGTTTTTATAGATTTCATACCGCAATACCTTTGTATTGTCTTCCGCGGGCTGCCAGGTAAGGTCAACGCTGCTGCCGTTAAATGCCGCGGTTACAGCGGCCGCTTTTCCCGGAGGAACCGTATCGTCAACGCCCAAAGCCCTTCTTAGCGCTTTCTCATCCTGGCCGTGATAGTAAAGGGGATTTCCCATTTCATTTTTGTAGAGATTTATAATCGTACTGTTTGCTTCAATTCTGCAGTCGCCCCAGTCGCCCCAGGGCAGATTGTATTCTTTGCTCTTCTGGGCCCAATCCCAGTTGATATAGCATAGGGCCTTGATTATGGGCTGTTTATCGATAAAATCAAAATAGGGTTTGAACCAGGCGTTCCAGTCCTGCTGGCCGTTATCCGTGCCGATATTAATGGGAGTGGTTTCCGCTATCATCACCGGTTTTTTATGCGCGGCTGCGTTTTTTAAAAATTTTTTTGTTTCCGCATGGTTGAACAGCTCCGGGGGAAACATGCTCAAACCCCACCAGTCTGCATAATTATCGCCGGGGTAATACTGCATGTACGCATATTTCTCATTATCCAGCCGCAGGCCTTTGCTACGGCTCCAGTTAAAGGCAGCGTTCCAGACAGTGGCCGCTTCCAGGTTGTGTGCTCTCACGGCGTCGGTTATCCTTTTAAAGGCCTTAACAAAGGGTTGCGGTGTGTATCCGTACCAGGACAAGCCGTTGAACTCAACACCTATGCGCAGGAAAACCGGGTGGCCCAGTCCGTCCAATAAGCGGCAGAGCAACTCAATTTTATCATCATACAGCCCTTCGGCAACCTCTTTATCATAACATGACGAACCCTCACCCGCCGCCAAACCATAGGTCATGGAAATACCGATCTGAGGAACCAGGTAGACATTGTATTTTTTTTCATAAAAGAATAAGTCCTGTGCGAATCTGTTAAAATCGTTCGGAGTAAGGTCTTTTAATTGAAAATACTGCATATATATTGAGGGCTTAATGCCGGCGGGCATGACATTGAAGTAATTCTTAAAACCGGCCGGGTCCTGTCCCGCGCCGTTATAAATCATATCTTTAAGCTCCAGCCGCGCGCCGTAATAAACACGGTCCAGAGGGCCGGATGTCTGGGCTTCGGAAGTAATAACAAAAAAAGTCATTATTAAAAGAGCCAAGGCCGCAGGTATTTTTACTACTTTCATCGCTTCCTCCGTTTCAATCAAATAAACTATATACTACAAATAGTACGAAGTATTGAGAATAATTCAATAGTAATCTTTGGGCTTGAAGTTATTTAGAAAATCATGTGCCGGATTTTAGCTGTTCTGAGACGAGATCTCGTGAACGCTTACATCCGGATTTACATATCTTCCCTGCTTTTCAGTATAAAGCTTTTTAACCAAAATCGATTGTGCCGGGCAATAGGCGAAACACGCGTAGCAAAAAAAGCACTGCACATGCTTTTGCCATACCGGTCTGCCGTCGATAAGTTTAATTTTCTTGGACAAACAGACTTTTTCGCAGATTCCGCAGCCCGTGCAGGTTGAATCGGCGTAATAATTTATTTTATTTTTTTCCTTTAATATTTCAAAAGGAGCCATCAAAGCCGAGATTATTTTTTTGAGTAACAGGCTGAAACCATAAGGCGAGTCGTCCTTGGGCTTTACCTCTTTGCTCATTACTATGGTTTTAATTACATCAAGCCTTGTTTGCATGTTTGATTCGAGCTCGGAGATCTCGGTCTCTGCTGCAGGATAATCGATCATGCCGGGAATACGAACGGGCATGACACCGGTCGGTGAGTTATAAGGCATTTTTAGATCAAAATAGCAGTCAAGCCTTTTGCCTTTTCGTTTTAATATCTTTGCCATGTGTAAATCGGATAATATAAAAGTTCCGCCTTTTACGGATACGGTAAAAATGTAATTGGCGGACCGTACATCAAGTTTTTTAACAAACTTCTTGACAGGAAAAGGAAATGTCATCATATGGACGGGAAACACAAAACCTACTGTCTTTCCGGTTGTTCGTAAACCGTCTTTGTTTACATATTTTACCATGGGTATAAGTTTTGTGTCCGGGATGCGTTTTTGCAGCTCTTTTGCCACGTGCAGCGAATTCCCTGTTCCTGAAAAATAATATATTTCCGTACTCACGGCATATTTCTCCCTTAAGCTAGTTTAATACACTCTACGTGATAATATAGCAAACAACATAATTAAAGTCAGTGATAAATTACGCAAGAGTTCGGTATGTATGCAAAAAGTAAATTGAGAATCATGCTTGACAAGAATTGCTTTTAATATTATATTAGTATATGCTTATATACTTAATGAGGGAGGAGTGATGAATAATCCGGTTTATAATGTTGCTGAAATATTTAAGGCGCTCAGCGACGCGACAAGATTAAAAATAATCAAGCTTATTTTAGCAAAAGGCAATAATCTCTGTGTCGGCATGATCGCTCACAAGCTGGGTATCAGTCAGCCGGCTGTTTCACAGCACCTGAAGGTTTTAAAGAACGCGGGTTTGGTTGCGGCGAGCAGAGCGGGATTTCATATGCATTATAATATCACAGATGAGGCTGGAAAGGAATATGGCGTGGATATCCGGGAAGTAGTAAGGAAAATTGATATAGAGTTCAATGAGGTTGCGAATTGTGAATTAAAGGGCAATAAAGAGCAGTGCGATGAGGTCAATTAATTTTTTTTGGCTAATAATTAAGTAATTGCTTATAAACTTATAAAGGAGCTGTAATGATTATTCTATTCAGTATCACTGTGCTGTTGGTAATAGTATCATTCCTGTTTAATGTAAAAAAAACCGTTAAGGGAATGAAAATCGCGGTTAAACGCTTCGGCAAAATCCTTATCCCGTTATTAATAATGCTGGTGCTTGTTTCAGTGATTCTATACCTGATACCGGAACAAGTAATCACAGAATACCTGTCTGACGGGAATAGATATTCAAATACTCTTTTGGCATCCATAATCGGTTCTATCACCATGCTGCCGGGCTTTATCGCCTTCCCGCTGTCCGGAATACTAAAAGATAAACATGTTACCTATATGGTGATCTCTGCGTTTACCACTACTCTAATGATGGTGGGGATACTGACTTTTCCGATTGAAAAGGAATACTTTGGAGTAAAGGTGGCGCTGTTACGAAATATCATGAGTTTTGTTATCGCATTGGTGGTTGCGGTTATCACAGGGATTTTATTCGGGGAGTTATTATGATGAACAAGAATAAGCTTGTAAAGATAATTATTATTTCATCGTTTATTATTTTCATTGTTGTTTCTTATGTATTGAATTTTGAACAGGGAATTGATATCGGAAAGAATTTTTACGAATTTTCTCTTAATCTGATCCTTGTTTTACCCTGCGCTTTTATTTTAATCGGTTTATTCGAAGCCTGGGTGAAAAGAGAAACGGTTGAAAAGCATCTGGGAAAAGATTCAGGATTTATCTCCTACCTTTGGGCCGTTATCCTGGGAGGTTGCACGTTCGGACCGTTGATTGTTGCTTTACCTATTGCCTATTCATTATATAAAAAAGGGGCAAAATTAACTGTCATATTTACTTATCTGGGCGCTGCCGCAATCTGCAGGATTCCCATGACGATTTTTGAAGCCTCATATCTGGGAGTTAAATTTACTATTATAAGATACGTGGTTTCCATTCCTCTTGTTATTTTAACTTCAATAATGCTTGGCTCGTATTTGGAAAAGAAAAAATTCAAGATTATGAAAGGAAAATAGTGAGGTGATATTTAAGGGAGCACATGAGTAACCTGATGAAATAACTGAAACAAAGAGGAGAGTGGTGAATAGAAGCTATTGTGCATAGTCTGCTTCTTGAATCAATCGTAGACATCGTCCATGCGGATAATCACACCGGCGTTCACATGGCATTTAACAAGATACCCCATAAACGTGGCCGCCGGACATATCATGAAATCTTCATGCAGACTGATTCCAGCGTCCGCGCACAGGCTGATAGTGTCACCAATGTGAATATTGACGCCGAAGCCAACGCCAACGAAAATATCAAATTCAAAGAATTCTCCCATATTCGAATAATAGGCATCTTGAACGAAATTCGGTTCGAAGCCCAAGGCAAAACCAATCTGTGGTCCCACCCAAAAGCGCATAAGCTCGTTCCTTATCATGCCGAATCCGAAGGTATTGATAAAACTGATCTGCCAGATATCTATATCCGCATCTTGTCCAAGATCTTCATCATAGAAAGAAGCGTTGGAAAGGTCCAATCCGACCTGGAGTCTGTAATTAAACAGCCTGTCCCTGGCCACGCACGTGTCGAATAAGATACCGAATTGGAGAAATTTGACACGATTAAAATCACTCCAATTTTCGTACCACCCCATAGTGGATATCAATAAATCGTAACTGATATAACCGCCTAAACCCATCCCCATGCAGTAAGTGGAAGTAAAAAGGAGAAATAAAAGGCTTAAGCCAATGATTTTAATAACTTGTGCTTTCAAATTGACCTCCAAAAAATTTATATTACAATGATAATTATAGCGAGTTTTATACTAAAAACAAAAAAAATAGTAAATATTATAAAATTCTCGCTTTATTGTTAAAAATCCCTGCGGTCAGCCGGCAGACATGTTCTTCAGATGCCTGCTTAAAAATGCTTCCAGTTCGGCTTTTCTGAACGGTTTCCGAATACCAGCCGTAAGTCCGTATTCATTCGGATTCGCCAGTACAGGACCATTTGCATAACCGCTTGCTACAAAAATCGGAATTTTGTCATCCAGCTTTCTTATTTCCCGTGCTGTTTCTTTTCCTCCCAGCTTACCGGGCGCGATAAGGTCAAGTATAACCAGGTTGAAATAGCGTTGAGCTTCCGTCTCTTTTATAAAGGTACTCAATGCCTCTTTCCCTTCCTTTTCCTCTGTGGGTCACTTGTCTGTTTTCCGATGGAGGAGCAGCTGGTTCAGCCGAGGCCGGAAGGCAGATTTCAAATGTACTTCCTCTGCCCGTTTCCGATTTAACCTCTATAATTCCATTATGCCGTTTTATAATCGAATAACAGGTAGTGAGGCCCAAACCGCTTCCTTTTGCTTTAAGCGTTAAGAATGGATCGAAGATACGCGGCAGGATATCCTCTATAAATCCGAGCCCCGCATCACTAAGAAAGGTTTTGTTGCCGCCTAGGTAGCGCAAATCGCCGTCTTTCCGAAACACCGAAACGGGAATTGAATCCAGTACCAGCTTCAGCATATTTTGTGTGTCACGCAATGCGTCCTTTATCTTCTTGTATGCGGTGATATTTCTCCAAATGGATCTGGTCTTTAAAATGTCCCCGTTTTTATCCCTTACAGCCGATGCATTGAGCGACACATCAATGATGGTGCCGTTCTTGCAAACCGCCTGCATTTCTGCTTCGGAGATTTTCCCGCGTTTTAAAAATAACGGAAATACCTTTTCTTTTACATAAGCGGCGCTTTTGGGTGTGTACAAATCAAAAACCGACTTACCGATAAGTTCATCCATTGTATATCCAAGAATTTGCGTGCATGCCATGTTGCAGTTAAGTATCTTCGAGGTTTTTACGTCAATCTGAAGGAACATATCCGGTGCGTACATAAAAAGGTCTTCGTATTCTTCTTCTAACCGGCGCAGCTCTTTGAGTTCCTTTAAAAGCTGTTCGTTATTTTATTCTTTGTCAGCCATGGCTTGCTTCCGCATTACCCTATAATCAACTCTGTATTCCCAACCATTTTTTAGCTTCTTCGATATTGTAAAAGATTTCGATTTCAAAAGGAATTCCCGAAGTGTAATTTTGCAGCATGCGCATCATTCCGAAGGAAATCTTTTTCGAGACTACGGCCGCGGCTTTACCGCCCTTGATTTTTTTAATATTTTGGGATATGAGCATCGCAATTTTCTGTATGTCTTCACTATCTGTATGATGAGTTGCTTGGCTCAGGTCCGTCAGACTCTTCATGCCCGGATGGAAGTCAGGGTGATTCAGTACGGTTTCAATACTCTTCACTAATTCTTCGGTACTCACCAGACCTCTGACGGTTCTGGTTATAATATCGTTTTCTATATCTAGTGAAATATCGATTGGCATTTTATATTCTTTTTAAATCTTCTTATTCATTTCTCATCCGAAACAATATTCGATAAAATAGAAAAAATTTGACCGCACCTTCATAGTGTACTATGGTTTTATTGAAAGGAGTGATACCATGATTATAAAAAATAAACCTGGGTTGTTGTTACCATCTATTATCTCTGTTTTTCTTTTGCTTTTATTCCCGCAATGCGTAAGTGTGAGCAGCGGTTCCGACATTGCTGGAACCAATGATAGTGGTGTTCTTGGCTTCGGATTTTTAGTAAGAATTCCGGGATTATGGAGCGGTCCTGTTTTTTCCGATACACCGGCGGGCAGTTTCCCGATGTGGTATGTGGATTTCAGGCCGGTTTCCGCCGCACAGGTATCGCAATACACCTCACTTGATCCCGATACTAACAACGATATCACCTTTTTTATTGTAAAGCATGATAACAGGTTAAAAGTGGCCATGCGGACTTACGGTGTTTTTAAAAACAAGGGATGTGTAACGTATGAGGTAATTGAAGTAGTAAATGAATCCAAAGGCTACTATAAATTTTGCGATTTTCAATCCGGTGATGAGCGGGCGTATACGGAATTTACCTTTAAAAAAGATGAATTGTTGATGGAGGTGTATACAAATAAGTTTAACAGCGTTAAGCCTTTGCAGCTTCATTCCAGGTGGGAAGCCAAATTAAGTGATCGCAGTTCCGCGCAAGCTGCCATAGCGCATTTCAACTATCCCCAGCCGGTCATGGTAAAAGACTTTTCCGATGTGTTTAAAGACATGCATGAGAGTATATACTTCGATCTGAAAAAAGATCCCTATAATTCCTTATCACAACCGTATGTGGGAAAGGTTACCGTTAATATTTCTATTGATAAAAAATTGAAAGTTGAAAAAAAGCATGAAATCTTTTTAGTGCTGACAACAAAATCTCTGTTTGAAGGATACAGTTATAAGGAGGAAAATTTGAAATATATCTCCAAGTGCATATTTCTTCCCGTCAACACAAAGACCTTCACGTTTAACAATATTCATCCGGGCACCTATTATCTCTATTCTTATAATGATATTAATGGAGATAAAAGGCATTTAACTGGAGATTATTACAGCTCGAACATATTGAATAACGCCTTCACGCTCGATTTTAACGGCCATGTCACGGTTAATACTGTGATAGATTCTGTTTTGCCGTAATTACTATCTGCTGATAATAAAGGGGCTTGTACAAAAATTAGAAAAGAGTCTCACAGAGCTCACGGAGGACACAAAGGTGAGTATAAAAATTAATATTCCGATTATTCTGATCGTGCCTGTTTTGTTAATCACATTATCAGATTGTTTTCTTATCGGTAACTGCATTAAAGGGACCTGCAGGGATGGTGAGGGCACGTATCAATACAATAATGGCGATTTATATATCGGTGAGTGGCAAAATTATATGCTGAATGGGAAAGGCATCTTTTATTTTAATTCAGGTAAATGGCAAGGCAGCAGGTACGAAGGCGAGTGGAAAAACAACAAAATGTCCGGAGTGGGTATTTTCTATTTTGCTAACGGCGATATATATGATGGTGAGTGGCAGGACAATAAAGCCAATGGCAATGGAACCTTCTACTTTGCTAATGGAGATAAATATGAGGGGGAATGGAAAGACAGTAAAGCTCATGGATACGGAACCTTTTACTATGCTAATGGCGACAAATACCAAGGTGAATGGAAAAACAATGAATACAATGGGAAGGGGACTTTTACGTACTCATCCGGAAAAATTATAACGGGAATATGGAAAAACTCTGAATATATCGGGGAATAAAATCTGAGTTGAAAAAATATCAGAATTTTACTTTTTTAAGTGATATTATAAAAGATAAAGGATTTAATACTGGATATTATATGTTAACTATCCAATAAAAATTGTAATGAGGATCTCATATGAAAAATATTAAAATAATTATTGTTATAATTATCATACAATTCTTGATATCATCGTTTTCCTTTGCTCAAGATAAAGACATTTTTCAAGGCATCACCCTGAAGAGTAATTCGATAGTAGAATATTATGCGAGCAGAAATTATAAAAGGTTTATCATACGGGACGACTGGGCTGCCCCAAACGGAATGATCTGCAGGGCCGGTACAGAAATAGAGCTGTATGAAGATCAGACCTTGAAAAAGGTGACGCTTGCCGAAGATTGGATAACTCAAAACGGCATGACGGCCAAATCCGGAACTAGCGTGTACTTTCATGAAAATGGATCACTGCGTGGAATGACGCTTTCTAAAAATTGGATGGATAATGAGAACCACATTTATAAATCCGGCACAGAAGTTTTATTTCATCCGAATAAAATGATAAAAGAATTTACACTTGCCGAGAATTGGAAACATTATAACGGTATGATTTTAAAAGCCGGAACTAAAGTGTTTCTTTATGAAAATGGAAAACCTCAGCATGTTACCATAGCTGAAAACTGGAAACATCCTAAGGGTATGGTCGTAAAAGGCGGGACTGAGGTAGTTTTATATGAAAATGGCGGTCTTCAAAAATATACAATAGCTGAAAACTGGAAATATATTCAGGGCATGGTCTTAAAGGCCGGGACTGAAGTAGTTGCATATGAAACCGGCAGTCTTCATAAATGTACAATAGCCGAAAATTGGCAAGCGCATAACAATATAGTGTTAAAGGCAGGGACCGAAGTAGCATTACATGGAAATGGTAAGATTCAAAAATGTACATTGGCTAAAAACTGGAAAGAAGTTAACGGCATGGTCGTAAAGGCCGGGACTGAAATAATTATATATGAAACCGGCAGACTTCAAAAGCTCACATTGGCTCAGAATTGGATAGATGATCATGGGAGGATCTATAAAGCCGGGACTGAATTGATTGCATATGAAACCGGCAGTACCCAAAAATATACATTAGCTGAAAACTGGAAAGATATTAATGGTATGGTTTATAAAGGCGGGACTGACCTGGTTTATTATGAAACCGGTATGGTTCAAAAATGCACATTGGCAGAAAACTTTATATGCACTGATGGCACTGTTTTAAAAGCCGGGGCTGGAGTCTTTTTTCATAAAAAGGGTAATCTTCAAAAATGTACCTTAGCTGAAAACTGGAAAAGTTCCAACGGTTTTTTTCTTAAAGCAGGTACTGAAGTAGTTTATTATGAAACCGGCAGGCTGCAAAAATGCACATTAGCTGAAAACTGGAAAGATACTAATGGTATGGTTTATCAAGACGGGACTGAAGTACTTTTTCATGAAAATGGCAAATTTCAAAAATTCACATTAGCGGAGAACTGGAAAGAAGCTAATGGTAGGGTTTTAAAAGGCGGGACCGAAATAGTTGTTCATGAAAACGGTAAAATTCAAAAATTCACATTGGCTGAAAACTGGAAAAATGACACTGGCAGGGTGTTAAAAGCCGGGGCTGAAGTTGTTGTATATGAAAATGGCGGCATTCAAAAAATTACATTAGCCGAAGAGTGGATTGTAAAATAATTACTGCGGGAATGCAGAAAGAATTCGAACGTGCCGGGGAATAAAAACGTAAGGATTTATTCCATATACATATTTATAAGTTTTGTCTATGCGGAATATTTTGCTGTTCTTGAGCCTGAAAAATCTTAAAAATTTGAACTTTATATATTCTATTTTATATCCAAACCGATAAATTTTAACTTTACATATAATAAGAAGCCTTGTAGTTTAAATTTTGATAATAATGTTTAAGGAGGAGTTATGAAAAAAGTAATTTTTACATTGATAGTAACAGGACTCCTATTATCGCTTACTGCCTGTCCGGAAGCACCAAAAAATCCGATAGCATCGGGTTATCTTGACACCTACAATCTTAATTTACGGGATACAGGTCCTGCGGGCGGTTTGATATTTTATATAAATCCGAACGCCGATACAGATGGTTGGAAATATATGGAAGCGGCTCCCGGCGATCAGAGTACGAGCATGCGATGGCATAACGGAAGTTTTATGACGACAGGAGCAATGGCAACTGTGATTGGAACAGGTAAGGACAATACCGCGGCTATCGTATTAAAACAGGGTGATGGAAGTTATGCGGCTAAATTATGTGATGATCTTACAATTGCAGGCTACAGTGACTGGTTTTTACCATCAGAGGATGAGCTTAATGAAATATATGAAAATCTTAAATTAAAAGGTGTCGGCGGATTTGTCGACTACAATTATTGGTCGTCGTCTGAGAAAAATACATTCCATGCGTGTAAAAAGCAATTCGGCCATGGTGTTATCACAGGTTACAATAAGGGCTTAAAGTTCTATGTACGCGCCGTTCGTTCTTTTTAAACATTTATTCTAATTTAACTTCTCTTATTAAAAAACATCCTGTTCACCCGCGGCACGGTTTTGGCGTGTTCGGTAAACGATTCGATGATTTTTTTGTATAGTAATGTGCGCTCCTCGATCAGGGTCATTTTGCGCTTGGCATCCCTGTGCCATACGCTGTCAGGGTATTCATGCACCACGATGCTGAAATAGTAGTAGGCCTTGGGAAACAGCTTTACCAGGTTCTTGACCTTGGTTTTAATTTTCTCCAGTTCCCGCATGTCTTTCTCGCCAGGTGCATCCATTACGGCAGAAACTTCTATGTGCCATTGCGAAGGATGGATTTTCATAAAACAGTTCATGCCCGTTTTATAAAACGCGTAAGCCGGATCTTTATGCTTGATTACTGCGCCTGTCTTCTGGGACCGGGGCGGAGTTTGGTTTGCCGTCCGGGCTGTTTGTGCGGCGCTGACAGTGGCCGGGTGTCGGTGCCGCTTTGCTTTTGTGTCGCCGGCCGGTATTGCTTTTTTGTTTTTCATAAGCCGTTCATAGGCCCGGTTGATTTGAATGAGCAACAGGTGCTTTTCAAATGTAGCGTTTGTCACATCCGGATGGATCTTTTTGACGAGTTTTCTATACGCGCTTTTAATTGTGGAAATATCGGCGTTTTCGTTGATGCGTAGGATTTGATAATCGGTCAGCATATGATATCACCCCGCATGTGATCTAGGCCTTATTATACATTATAATCACTATTTCGCAATATCATTTCTCAATAGCGGTGCCGGTGAAAAAACTCGCTTGACAAGATCCCTTTTCAAAAGAGATAATAACTGCTTACCAAGTTCTGTGGAGAAGAAAAATGGAAAAACAAAAACTCTTTATTGTATACGGAACAGGGAATGACGCTGTCGGTCTTGTGGGTAAAATTACCACTCCGATTTCAAAGGTCAACGGCAATATCGTCGACCTGCGTCAGGATGTTATGCACGGATTGTTTACCATATTCCTGGTCGTTGATTTAACGGCAGCCGGCGTGAAATTCGAGAGGTTTAAAGAGATTATCGGGACCATTTCCGAAGAAACTGATGTAAAGCTTTTTATCGATAAATATTCGCCTGTTGCCAGAAGCGCGGAAAAGAAAAACCTGCTGCTCATTCTGTTGGGATACGATAAACCGGGGATAATAGCGGAGATATCCAAAACTCTCAGCAATTATAATATCAATATTGAATTCTCGCAGATGGTGGCCAGAGCGGACATTTTTCTCATGGAGCTTCAGACAGATATCAGTCGTTCTTCTCTTCCCGTAAAAAACCTGAAAGATGTTCTCAAAGAGCATATGTCCGCCATGGGTATAAGCACCATGTTCCAGGATGAGGATGTTTTTAATAAACAGAAGCGGATTATTCTTTTTGATATCCGGAACAGTTTTATTCCCAGGGAGCTTATCGCAGAAATTATGAAGCAAACGGGTATAAAATCATCCGCCATATCTTATTATGCAGGCGATGCATTGGCCGCTATGCAAAAAAGCGTGGAGTATCTTGAGGGTCTGTCTGTGGAAGTGATTGAGAAATTGAGTGCTTGTTTTTCGGTGACACCGGACACCATGGAGCTCGTTCAGACATTGAAGGTGATGGGATACAAGATAGGTTTGATTACGCCGGCCCTCCATCTGTTTTCGGAGGCAAAGCAGCCGGGGCTCGGCCTCGACTATGTGTTTGATTGTCGTATTGAAGTGAATGATGATGATAAAACCGTCACGGGAACGCTTTCAAGTGAAAAACCGGTTTTTTCGGATCATAAAGGAATTACGGAAAAGATAAAACAAGGTGAAAAACTCTCTGACCAAGATATTATCCTCTTATCGGATAAGAATAAAAAGTTGGCACAGACGCCCGGCATTCGTTTTAATTTTGAAATGAAAATACTGCTGGAATATCATAATCAACACATATTAAGTAATGAGAACATTATCGGTATTCTGGGAAGCTTCGGAATACCAAAGCTAGGTTAGGATCTAAAAACAGGAAGCCAGGGATGATATCGGATATTGACATTGCGCGTTCAGCTATCATGCAGCCCATTACTCAGGTCGCCCAAAAGATTGGTCTTGGTGCGGATGAGATTATTCCTTACGGCAGATACATGGCCAAGGTGCCGCTTAAGATTTTTGATCGTCTGAATGAGAATGCCGACGGCCGTCTGATTCTGGTCAGCGCCATGACTCCTACCCCCATGGGAGAAGGCAAAACCACCAATACCATCGGGCTTGGTCAGGCCCTGACGCACATCGGTAAAAAAACCGTGATAGCCATCCGCGAGCCCTCACTGGGGCCGTGCATGGGTGTTAAAGGTGGAGCGGCCGGAGGAGGATACTCACAGGTTCTGCCCATGGAAGATATTAACCTCCACTTTACGGGAGATCTGCACGCTGTTACCATGGCGCACAATCTGCTTTCCGCTGCCATAGACAACCATATTCACCAAAAAAATCTTCCGGAACTGCATCCGCGCCGTATTGTCTGGAAGCGCGTAATGGACATGAACGACCGCTCTCTGCGGAATATTATCATAGGTCTTGGAGAACAGGGCCGTAACGGAGTTATGCGTGAGGACGGTTTTGAAATTACCGCGGCTTCGGAGATCATGGCCGTACTCTGCCTTTCAGGCGATCTCAATGAGCTAAAGGAAAAAATTGCGAATATAATTGTGGGATACGATTCCCTGGGGGGGTTTATCAGAGCCGGGGATCTGGGTGTGCAGGGGGCCATGACAGCTCTTTTAAAAAACGCATTGCTTCCCAATCTGGTACAGAGTATTGAGGGGACTCCGGTTTTTGTTCATGGAGGGCCTTTTGCCAATATCGCCCACGGCTGCAATACGATTGTGGCCACAAAAATGGCCTTAAAGCTCGCGGATTATGTGATTACGGAAGCGGGATTCGGAGCCGATCTGGGCGCGGAGAAGTTTTTCAATATCAAGTGCAGGCTGGCCGGATTAAAGCCCGCGGCTGCGGTTCTTGTGGTGACAAAAAGGGCATATAAACTCCATGGAATGGAAAATATTCTAAAACATGTTGAAAACTTAAAGCGGTTTAAGCTGCCTGTGGTTATTTCAATCAATAAGTTTTTGGATGATTCGGTCGAAGAGCTGGAAAAATTAAAAAAACAATGCACGGACAATGGGATCCAGGCCGTTATCACCGATTTTCGCGAGGCAGGGGGACAAGGCGGTCTGGAACTGGCCCAAAGCATGGTAAGTGTCTGTAAAGGGCCCTCAAAATTTCAAGTGCTGTATGAGCTGGAAAAGAGCATTAAAGAAAAAATTGAAATCATAGCCACTAAAATCTACGGCGCGGACGGAGTGGAATACTCTTCCGAAGCCTTAAAAAAAATAAAGCAGATTGAAAAGATGGGATTCTCCGGGCTTCCCGTGTGCATGGCTAAAACCCCGGCTTCGTTAAGCGACAATCCCAAAAAGCCGGGGCGCCCTGAAAATTTTATTATTCATGTATCGTCCGCCAAACTGTCCGCAGGAGCCGGTTTTATTGTTGTTTACACGGGTAATGTCATGACTATGCCCGGACTGCCCAAACAACCGGCCGCTATGAGTATAGATATAGATAAACAGGGTAATATAAGCGGTTTATTCTAATCTATAATTTCTGGAAGAGGAGTTTAAAGTATGATAACGGGTAAAACAACCATAATCGGGAGTATGCCTCAGAAAACCGCTGCGGAAGCGCTTACAGTCATAGATAAACATCCTCTGACCATACCCGCCTGGCCGCAGCTTCCAAGGCGGTCTTTTAAGGAAGCCATGATACCCCAATACAGTGAAGGCTTTCCCGGGATTGTGGTCGATGAAACGCAAAAGCGAATTTGGGTACAGATGAATAATCAGCTTATCGATTCTATGACAGGTTTTTTCGAGAATGTGGTGGCGGAAAATCTGGACGCCTTTGCGGTGTCTCAGGAATACGCTGCCGGCCTCTACGCGTTTTTGGAACAGTACGGCACGGAAAAGCTTTCCCTGGCAAAGGGACAGCTGACCGGACCTTTTACCTTCGGACTGGGGCTTAATGACCAGGAAAAAAAGGCTGTGTGGTTTGATGAGCAGTACAGGGATGTGGTTGTGAACGGCCTGAGAATGAAGGCCCTCTGGCAGGTCCGTGAACTGAAGCACATAGCGGATAAGGTCATTATTTTTTTTGACGAACCCATTCTCTCCGCTTTGGGAACACCCGCGTATATCAGTATCCGGGACGAGGATGTAATAAGCGTTTTAAATGAACTGGCAGAGTGTCTTCATGAGGCGGGAGCTTTGGTCGGGGTGCACTGCTGCGGAAATATGGATTGGGGGCTCCTGACAAAAACAAAGCTGGATATCATTGCCTTTGACGCTTATTTTTACGGAGACAAACTTGCTCTGTATCCGGATGAACTGAATGCGTTTTTAAAAAGGGGAGGGTATCTGGCCTGGGGGATCGTTCCCACAGGCGATGTGGAGAAACTTAGAAATGAGACGCGTGAAACCCAGAAACAAAAGATCGCAGAATTAAAAAAACTTTTTATTGAAAAAAATATGGACAGGGATCTTGTGGAAAGCCGGATTCTGTTCACGCCTTCGTGCGGAATGGGTTCCGGCTCTCTAAATGAAAATGATTCCGAACTGGTATTAAAACTTTTGGCAGAGATCACACAATAAAATATGAAAATAGCGGTAACCGGAAAAGGCGGTGTGGGAAAAACAACAATCTCAGGCCTGTTGGCCCGGGCTTATAATGATCTGGGGAATAGGGTCATGCTTATTGATGCTGATCCGGATATGAATCTGGCAGGTGTTTTGGGTATTCCGGAACAAACCGCGATTACGCCCATAATAGAATTGAAAAATCTTATCGCGGACAGAACAGGAACCGAACCGGGACGGTCCGCTCCTCTTTTTAAAATGAATCCGCGAGTGGACGATATACCGGAGAAATACTCCTTTGATATACGCGGTATCAAGCTGCTTGTAATGGGCACGGTCAGAGGCGGAGGGGCCGGCTGTGCCTGTCCGGAAAACGCTTTTTTGAAGAGTCTGCTTTCACATCTTTTTTTGGCAAGAGATGAATGCGTGATTGTGGATATGGAGGCGGGAATTGAGCATCTGGGCCGCGGAACAGCCATGGGTGTTGACATGATGCTTATTGTTGCGGAACCGAGTAAAAGCAGCCTGGATACGGCAGGGAGAATACAGAGGCTAGCAAAGGAAATAGGGATTACGAAGTTAACGGTTCTTGTTAATAAGGTGAAGAACAGCGAAGAAAGCGATTATATGAAAGCGAATCTGGAAAAACATGGCTTTGATATTATCGGATACCTGGATTATTCTTCCGAAATCCAAAAGATCAATCTGGGGAAAATCAATGTTTTTGATATTAAAGGCCGGGATTTTGATAAACTTAAGCACATGATTTCGGCTCTGGAATTATAAATTTAAAACTATAGTTACTTTATTCCAAAAATCATATATAATAGAAGGTGTTATGGAAGATAAATTAAATCACGCTGATAAAGCCTCTCAACAGCTGGCCGCTTGCGCCGGGGAAGCACATATCGAAATCGTATGGGACAGGTATGAGGCCATGCAGCCTCAATGCGGTTTCGGTCTGCTTGGTATCTGCTGCAGAATTTGCAGCATGGGCCCCTGCCGCATTGATCCCTACGGCAGCGGTCCTGCCAGGGGAGTATGCGGCGCGGATATAGATACCATCGCGGCCAGAAACCTGGTGCGTATGATAGCAGGCGGGGCGGCGGCACACTCGGATCACGGACGTGATATCGCTCATTCATTGCTTCTGGCGGCGCAGAATGAGGACAGCGATTATCAGGTAAAGGATGAGGAAAAATTAAAATCTCTAGCCCGTGTTTTGGGCATTGACAGCAATGGTGATATTTCGCAGCTGGCCGCAGAGGTGGCCTCCGCCTGTTTGAATGATTTCGGCAGGCAGGACGATAAGGGATTGGCCGTGTTGTCCATGGCTCCTGAAAAACGCAGGAAAATTTGGCAAAATCTCCACGTCACGCCCAGGTCTGTAGACAGGGAGATTGTGGAAATCATGCACCGGACCCATATGGGTGTGGATACGGATTATAAAAATATCATTAAGCAGGGAATAAGGTGCGCGCTTAGTGACGGCTGGGGAGGGTCTCTTATAGCAACGGAGCTTTCTGATATTCTCTTCGGAACACCGTCCCCTTTGCGCTCCGAAGCAAATCTGGGAGTTTTGAGTAAAGAAGATGTAAATATAATAGTACATGGTCATGAGCCCACGCTTTCCGACATTATTGCTGTTGTGTCTCAGGACAAGGAATTAAAAGAGTTGGCCAAGGCAAAAGGGGCCGCAGGCATCAGCGTGGCGGGTATCTGTTGTACGGCTAATGAGATTCTTATGCGTCACGGTATACCTGTGGCCGGTAACTTTCTGCAGCAGGAGTTGGCTTTGATGACAGGAGCGGTGGAGCTTATGGTAGTGGATGTGCAATGTCTTATGCCGGGCCTAAACTCGGTAGCCGGATGTTTTCACACGAAGCTTATCACAACATCTCCCAAAGCTAAGATCCGCGGTGTTGAGCATATTGAATTTCATGAAGAAAAGGCCGTACAGATCGCTAAACAGATAATCACCATGGCTATCAATAATTTTCATGAAAGAGTTAAAGAAAAGGTAATAATTCCTGATCATAAAGAAAAGCTGGTGGCAGGTTTTTCATCTGAATCCGTGTACGCCGTTTTAGGCGGAAAGTACAGGGCAACGTACCGGCCTCTTAACGATGCCGTTATGTCAGGCAGGCTGCGCGGAGCTGCCGGTGTTGTCGGCTGCTGCAATCCCAACATGCCCTATGAAGAGGCGCATATCAAAATGGTAAAGGAGTTGATTAAAAATGATGTGCTGGTGGTCACCACAGGCTGTAACGCCATAGCCTGCGCCAAGCACGGGCTGTTAAAGCCCGAAGCGGCCTATCAGTATGCGGGCAGAGGGCTTCGGGAGGTATGTAACGCCGTGGGTATTCCGCCCGTGCTTCATGTTGGCTCCTGCGTGGACAACAGCAGGATACTTATAATTCTTTCAAATATTGTCTCCGAAGGCGGATTAGGTGAGGATATAGCGGATCTTCCCGTGGCGGGTGCCGCACCGGAATGGATGTCCGAAAAGGCTGTTTCTATCGGTTTTTATTTTGTGGCTTCGGGTGTATACACTGTACTCGGAAAGCCTCTGCCTGTTATGGGCAGCAAGAATCTTCACACGTATCTTACGGAGGAAATTGAAGCCGAGATCGGGGGAAAATGGGAGTTCGAAGAAGACCCGGTGCTGGCCGCCCGTAAGATGATTACGCATATCGATAAAAAACGCAAAGCGCTTAAGTTAAAGCCCTGCATGTACGAACAGGAAAAAAGTGGTGAAAAATAGGAAATCAGGTGAATAATGAAAAAGCAGAGTACGGTACGTATTATTTTTAACATCGCCAAATGCCTTTCCTGCCGGTCCTGTGAACTGGCGTGTGCCGTGGAACATTCACGGTCAAAGGATCCTTTAAAAGCGCATTTGGAAAAAGACACTCCGGTTCCCCGCAGGAATATCAGCTTGCTTGAAGTGAAAGAAAAGAAGATGTGTTTTACGTTAACCTGTTTTAACTGTGATACTCCCTTGTGCGTGGAATCATGTATCACAGGCGCAATGACACGGACCGGGGAGGGCAATGTGGTCTTGAATACCGACAAGTGCATAGGATGCGGTATGTGCATCATGGTCTGTCCTTTCGGAGTGATCAAACAGCAGCAGGGCGAAATACGCTATATGGTAAAATGCGATATGTGCCCTGACAGAGAGGACTATGCCTGTATCGCAGCCTGTCCCACCGGAGCCTTGGAATGTAAAGAGGAAGAGCACTAAGGACTACAATTCTCAATTTAACGATTGAGAATCGCTGTTAGAAGGATTAGACGGATATGAAAGTAGTGATTATAGGAAATCACGCGGCCGGCTTGACCGCGGCGGAAACCTTAAAGAAACTGGATCAAAGCTGTTCGGTTCTCGTCATTTCCAAAGAGGACGTACCGCCTTATTCCCGCTGTCTTGTAGCCGATCTTATCCCGGGAAAGAAAAAAATCGAGGATATCCTGTTTAAGGATGAGGATTTTTACCGGAAGAACAAAATAGATACGCTTTTCGGTCGCGAAGCTCTATCCGTACAGCCGGATAAAAATCAGATTGTTCTGGATACCAAGCAGACGATTTCCTATGATCATCTGATTTTGGCGACCGGAGCAACTCCGGTTATGCCCGAATCCGAAACAAGGCAGGGTGTTTTCGGCCTGCGCACCATAGAGGATGCGGCAGCCATAAAAAAATACGTAAAAGATAAAACCAAAGCTGTTGTCCTGGGCGGAGGATTGGTGGGAATAAAGGCGGCGCTTGCTTTGCGGCAGGCCGGCAAAGAGGTCTGTGTGCTGGTCGGCTCAAACAGTATTTTAAGCCAGATAATCGGATGTGAAGAAGCTGAGATCGCGGAAGCGTATCTGAAAAGAGTGGGCATCGATTTTTTAAAGCAGCGCTCCCTTAAAGCCATAGTGGGCAAGGATAAGGTGAAAGCAGTGCTCACAGAGCAGGGCGAAACTGTTGAATGCGGACTCGTTATTTCCGCCAAAGGAGTTGCGCCCCGTAAAAAACTGGCTGAAGCTGCGGGGATTGAATGTGAATACGGTATCCTTATTGATGACAGGTGCCGGACGAATATAGAAAATATTTACGCGGCAGGAGATACGGCACAGAGCAGGGACACTCTGCGCAAAGCCGCATGGCTTAATTCAATCTGGCCGCTGGCCGTGGAAGAGGGAAGAGTGGCTGCCGAGAATATTCTGGGCAGGGATTCCGTATTAAGACAACGAACATCCATGAACTCCCTTGTGCTGGGAGAATTAAGCTTGATCTCCTGCGGGCTGTCGGGCTTAAGGGACGAAAATGAACAGATGGAAAAGATTATTATTACGGACAGCCCGCACACAGGAACACAACACATGAAAAAATTCCTTTTTAAAGACAACAGGCTGGTGGCTTTTTCTTTAATAGGTGATATATCACATGCAGGTGTATTGAATCTGCTGCTCAGAAAGGAAATCGATATATCGGCGATTAAAAGAAAAATTATTTCCGGCAGGTATGATTTTGCCACGGTTCTTCCCGTACTTTTGGAAGATAGAGGTAAATTCACGGAACCGGAATTTATAAATGTGTTTGATTCTCTAGTAAAGGTTACCTGATGTGTAAGTTTAAAAAAGCTTCAGGGCTGTTTAAAAATAAGAAGTTACTCACGGGGCACATGGAGTATATAAAGATATGAGTGCACCTGTGTTTTTTCTCCGTGTCCTTTGTGAGCTCTGTGAGAGATCTATTATACAGTCCCTATGCAACCGGATAGGAGTAGTGCATGTCTAAAATAATTGCGTCCGCCGCCATTCGCGGGGCCCGCACACTTGTGGAAAAAGCGGAAATCTCTCTTGCCCAAGCTCTTGAAAGCAAGGGCAAAGAGGCTGAAATAGCTTATCCCAATACCGCCTATTATCTTCCCATTATGCTGCTTTTTTTAGGGCAGCGGGTAAAAAAAATCGCCGATCTTACGGAGTCTTTGGCAGAGGCCAAAAAGCTTTTGGGCCCTGTACCGCAGGATGAACTGTGGCTTCCCTATCTGGGGGACGCCTTGAACGCGGGAGTGGCCGCCCTGATCGCGGAAGAAATTATCGAGTCTTTGAAATACTGTATGGGCTCTCAAGCCGGGGATGGAATATGGCTTGGGTTTACGGGAGACAATATTTTGAGAATGCAGGGAATAAAGCTGGTTGACGGAAGGATGCCCGGTTTCGCGGCTATTGTGGGCGCAGCTCCCACTGCGGAAGAAGCTGTGGAGTTGATACACGGCCTGCAGGAAAGAAATATCCTTGTACTCATGGCCGGAAACAGCAGGGGTGTTTCCATAGCGGAACAGCTTGCGTCACAGGGCATAGAGATGAACTGGGACACATTTCTGGTCCCGTTCGGCAAGGAGATAACTGCGGCAGTGCACGCGTTGAACTTCGCCGCGCGTTCGGCCATGACCTTCGGCGGCATCGAGCCGGGAGATATAAGCTCTACAAGACAGATTCTCACCTATAATAAAGACCGGGTGCACGCCTTTGTCATGGCGCTGGGAAGCGATCAGGATGCGGACAATGGATCGCAGGAAAACCTGCTTACGGATGAGAAGTACGCCACGGCCGCGGGAGCCATAAATTTCGGTTTTCCGGTTATTTCGGACATCAACATTCCTGAGATTCTACCCTCGGGTATCTGCACCTATGAGCACGTTGTGGCCAATGTTCCTCTGGATAAAATTATCAGCAGGGCCATCGAGCTGCGTAATATTACCATAAGAATTGAAAAGGTACCCATTCCGGTTCCCTACGGCGCCGGATTTGAGGGCGAGCGGGTGAGAAAAGAGAATATGCACGTGCAGTTCGGGGGAAAATACACGGACGCCTTTGAGCTGTTGCGGATGAAGAAAGCCGAAGTTATTGAGGACGGAAAGATCGAACTCATCGGAGCCGACGCCGACAAGATGGAAGAGGGAAGCGCCTGTCCGCTGGGTATCGTGGTCGAGGTGGCGGGAAGAAAATTTCAGGAGGATTTCGAGAGTGTACTGGAAAGACGCATCCACGAGTTTATCTCCTGCGCCAACGGCATCTTTCATATGGGACAGCGGTCCATTATCTGGGTCAGAATAAGCAAGGACGCCTATAAGCGGGGATTCAGGATCAAACATTTCGGGGAGATTCTCGTGGCCAGAATCCACACGGAGTTCTCCAGTATTGTTGACAGAGTGCAGGTAAAAATTTATACGGACAACCAGAAAACGGCCGAGCTTTTGCGGGAAGCGAAAAAGATCTACAGCATAAGGGATGATAAAATCGGAGGCATGACGGACGAGGATGTGGAAGACTATTACTCCTGCACTTTATGCCAGTCCTACGCGCCCAACCATGTGTGCATCGTCACGCCCCAGCGTCTGGGCCTGTGCGGAGCCTATACCTGGCTGGACTGCAAGGCCTCGCATGAAATCGACAAACACGGTCCCAATGAGCCCGTGAAAAAGGGGTTGTGTCTGGATCCCGTAAAAGGACAGTGGGAGAATATCAACAAATTCGTGGATGTGAAATCCAACGGCAATCTGAAGATTTTCAATGCTTATTCCATCATGGAAGACCCCATGACCTCCTGCGGCTGTTTCGAGTGCATAGCCTGTATTGTTCCGGAATGCTCCGGGATAATGATCGTGGACAGGGACTTTACGGGGATGACCCCCATCGGCATGGGTTTTACCACGCTTGCCGGGCAGATCGGAGGCGGCATCCAGACACCCGGATTTATCGGTATTGGAAAGCTGTATATCTCAAGTCCCAAATTCGTTTCCGCCGAAGGCGGGCAGAAGAGGATCGTTTGGATGCCCAAGAACCTAAAGCTGGAAGTTGAAGAACGCTTAAAACCCCGGCTGGAACAAATGGGGCTGAGCGACCTTTTTGACAAGATTGCCACGGAAGAGGACGCGGAAGAACCGGATAAACTGCTGGATTTTTTGCAGCAAAAAGGGCATCCTGTGTTACAGATGGAACCATTATTTTAGTAAATCCTAAGGAGTGAAAAATGGCGCTTACCGGCATGCAGATTTACAAGTCTTTACCCAGAACAAACTGCAAGGACTGCGGGCTTCCCACATGTATGGCCTTTGCCATGCAGGTGGCTTCCAAACAGCGGGCGCTTACCGATTGTCCTCACCTGGATGAGACGGCCAAAGACTCTTTAAGCGAGGCCTCGGCTCCTCCCATGAGACTGGTAAAAATCGGTCCGCCGGAAAACACCTTTGAATTCGGACAGGAGACCGTGATGTTCCGGCATGAAGAAAAATTCCACAGAAACTGCGGCCTGGCCGTGCGGCTGCCGTCCGCTTTGAGTGACGCGGAAGCGGCACGGAGAGTGGAGCGGATCAAGAATATAGTATTCGAGCGCGTGGGAAAATACTTAAAAATAGCGCTCTGCGCGGTTGAACTGGACGGGATCCCGGATCCTGTCGCCAGAATCAGGCTTGTTACCCAAAAGACAAACATGCCCCTCATTTTAATAAGTGAAAATCCGGCCGTACTGGAAAACTGTCTTAAAATAGAAGAATTAAAATCTGCGCGACCTCTCCTTTACAAAGCGGATGAAAAGAACATTGAAGCATGCGCCGAGCTCGCGGCCCGATATAGTGTTCCTCTGGTTGTGACAGCCGCTGCTCTGGAAATTTTAGCGGATCTGACCAAGCAGGCCGCGGCCAAAGGTGCGGCGGACCTTGTGCTCGGTTTTCAAACGGATAATGTAAAGGATACGCTAAAGCGGATAACTCTGGCCAGACGGGCGGCCTTAAAAAAGAATTTCAGGGCGTTGGGATATCCGGCGATTGTGGAAATCAAGGCGCAGTCCGCTTATGATGAAACCGTACTGGCTTCTCTATTCGCCGCCAAATACGCCGGCATTATAATTCTGGATAATCTGGAACCCTGGGAGGTTGTCCCCGTTTTAACGCTGATCGAGGATGTGTATACCGATCCCCAGGTTCCCAATATGGTGGAGGCAAAACTGTATAAAATCGGAGAGCCGGATGAAAACTCACCTGTTTTATTTACCACGAATTTTTCGCTTACCTACTTCAGTCTGGCGGGGGAGGTGGAGAGAAGTAAAGTACCCGCCTTTATCAGTGTGGTGGAAACCGAGGGGCTGGGAGTGCTTAATGCCTATGCCGGGGATAAAATCTCCGTTGAAAAAATAGTCAAGACGTTAGATGATCAGCAAGTAAAGGGACTTGTCAAGCATAATAAATTGATTATACCCGGACTGCTGCCTTTTTACAGGGCGGAGATAGAGGACACCTCCGAATGGAAAGAGGTTCTCATCGGTCCTGAAACAGCCAGAGAGGTGCCGGGATTTTTATCCAGGGTCTGGAAGTAATTAATGGCCGAGCATACCGTGCAGTTTTCTCCTCTTAACAAAAAAATTGCAGTAAAAAAGGGTGCAACCGTTCTGGAAGCGGCCCAAAAAGCGGGAATTGTGTTTAACAATCTGTGCGGTCAGCAGGGTATATGCGGGCGCTGTAAGATGATGCTTATACAGGGAAACGTGTCGGGTAACTTTCAGATCGGATTGGATGTCGAGGAAATACAGAATAATACCATCCTGGCCTGCCTGGCCTGTGTGGAATCCGATCTGCATATTGAAATACCGGAAAAAACACTGACCTTTTGCAGGGAGCACACCCCCCAAAGCGGATTACAGCCGGCCCAGGCCCAAGCGGATGAAACCGAACTGTCAGTACAGGATTATTTCCCGCTGATTAAAACTGTCCGTCTGGAAGTACCGAAACCAACACTTGTCAACAATCTTTCGGATCAGCAGAGAATTGAGGATGTGCTTACAAAAGAACACCGGCTTTCCAAAGTGTCCTGGGATCTTGAAATATTAAAAATGCTTCCCGGTATCTTGGATGAAGGACATGACAATCTGACGTGCGTGTACGCAGAGCATGATGATACCGGCAAAATATTGAGTATTGAAAAGGGTATTGAAAAAATAATCAAATACCTGATTGTTGTGGATATAGGCACGACTACACTCAAGGCCCAGGCGTTGCGGCTTGAACAGGGATGCGCCGCAGTAGTGGGATCGGCCGCCTGTCTGAACTCACAGGCCGTGTACGGAAGAGACGTAACAACCCGGATTATAACAGCGGAAAAAAAGGGGACTTCTGTATTACAGGAGTTAATTATCCGTGATATCAATACGCTTATCGGAAAACTGTTCGAAAAAAGCGCAAAAGCAGCGTGCACCCGCGTCCTGGCCCTGATGTGCGCGGGCAATACGGTAATGACCCATTTTCTGCTTGGGTTGCCGGCCGCTCAGATAAGACGTTCACCCTATGTAGCGGTGACTGTGGATCCGCCGCCGGTATCCGCCTCGGAACTGGGAATCGAAATACATCCGCAAGGCCTGGTGTATTGTGTGCCGGGTATCAGCGGCTGGGTGGGGGGAGATATCAGCGCGGGGATTTTGGCCACGGGTATTTACAAGAGCGATGACCTCTGTCTGCTGGTGGATATCGGCACGAACGGTGAGATTGTATTGGGGAACAAAGACTGGCTGGTCTCCTGTTCCGCTTCCGCCGGGCCCGCACTGGAGGGGGCCAGTGAAACCTGCGGCATGCAGGCCATGGACGGCGCTATCGAAAAGGTATGGACTGAAAACGGTGAGATAAGATTTAAGACGATCGCCGGACGTCCGGCTGTGGGGATATGCGGTTCGGGAATTATCGATCTTTTAAGCGTGCTGTTGGAGCTTGGTATCATCGACCGTTCCGGCCGTTTCTCCGCGAGAATGAAACCGGAGTACCGGAAGAGGATGCAGGATATACAGGGCAGGAAGAGCTTCGTGCTCCATGAAAGCAGAGCCGCCAAGACCGCGGTTTTTATCACCGAACCGGATATAGAAAATATCATCTCGGCCAAGGCTGCCATATTCGCGGCCGTTAAAATATTGGTTCAGAGATTTGATCTCACGTTCGCTGATATCAAACACCTGTTTCTGGCAGGATCTTTCGGCAACTACCTGGACACCGGCAGCGCCGTGAACATCGGACTGATACCCGCGCTTCCGCCTTCTGCCATCCATTTTGTGGGTAACACCTCCCTGCAGGGCGCAGGGCTGGCAGCTTTGAGCCGGGAAGTCAGAAAAACACTGAAACATATAACAAACAGCACCACCTATTTTGATTTGATGGGAGAAAACGATTATGTCGAGGAATATAAAAAAGCCCTTTTTCTGCCGCACACGGATCTGGAACTGTTTGCGTAAGGAGGAAAGAAATTAGGATGAATAAAAGCATAGCTGTGGCCGGCAAGGGAGGTGTGGGAAAATCCACACTGGCCGCGCTTTTAATACGCTCACTCTGCGGGAAAGGGATGGGCCCGGTTCTGGCCATAGATTCCGATCCGGACGCCAATCTGGGCACCCTGCTGGGAATGCCCGCGGAGCAGACCATCGGCCAACTTAAAGAGGAAATGCTGGAAACCATAAAAAACTTTCCCGCGGGCATGACTAAGGCGCGCTACATGCAGGCCGGGCTTCACCAGCTGATAGCAGAAGCGGACGGTTTCGATCTGATTACCATGGGCAGAGCAGAAGGTCCGCAATGTTACTGCTATGTCAACAGTCTGATCAGAAAATTCTGCGACGATCTTTCTCCCAATTACAGCTGGACCATCATCGATAATGAAGCGGGTCTGGAGCATATCAGCAGAATGACCACCAGGGACATAGACGCCCTGCTGATTGTAATAAATGAAAGCCTTTTGTCTTTTGATTCGGCAAAAAAAATAATCGAGCTTTCGGGAGAGCTGGAGAACAGAATAAAAAAGATATATCTAGTGACCAACAGAATCGGTCGGGAGAAAAAACAGGCGGTGATAGAAAAAATAAAGGGGCTTGGAGTGGATTTTTTATGCGATATTCCGTACAATTCCGAACTGGAGCAGAGTCTGTATGACGGATCTTTTAAAACCGCAGACCGGGGAATGTTTGCCTCCGTAACGGAGAGTATACAGGCCATTATTCAAACAATAGGGGGTAACAATGCAGCTTCCTGATATCAACGAAAAGGCGGTTATGCCCATAGCCCAGGTTACCATCGGGGCTACAAAGGAGCAGGGCGGCACAAGAGAAAAAACCGTTACCGTGGGCGGACAGACCGCGCTGCCTTTTTTGAGTTTTGAAGGCGACATTCCCAACAGGCCCGTTATCGCGGGATTTGTCTCCGATATTGTTCCCGACTGGCCCGACGTGCTTAAAAACGCCGTAGGTCCGGAAATTACAAAACCGGCCGTGTGGGCGGACAAGTGCGTGCGGGAGTTCGGTGCCGATCTCATCTGCCTTAAACTGCTGGGCGCCGATCCCCACGGTGAAAACAAAGATCCCGAAGCCTGCGCCGCCGTGGTACAGGATATTCTGAAAGCGGTCAAGCTTCCCCTGATTATCTGGGGCTGCGGAGACGATGAGAAAGACAGTCATGTGCTGGCCCAATGCTCGCACGCCGCGGCCGGAGAGAACTGCCTGATCGGCTCGGCCAAGGAAACCAATTACATGACCGTGGTGGCTTTGTGCAAGGCGGACAAGCACAAGATCATCGCCGAAGCTCCGGTGGATATCAACATCGGCAAGCAGGTTAATATTCTGTTACAGGACGCGGGATTCGATTTAAAAGATATTGTCATGTACCAGACCTCGGCCTCTTTGGGTTACGGTTTTGATTATGTGTATACTATTCTGGAACGCGCCCGTATCGCGGGGCTCAAGGGCGACAAACTGATGGCCACTCCCCAGATTTGCGATGTGGCCGGAGAGGTCTGGAGGGTCAAAGAAGCGCTGGCCGATGAAGACGCGCTGCCCGGCTGGGGAAAGCTCGCGGACCGCGGACCCATGTGGGAAGCGGTGTGCGCCACCGCTTATCTGCAGGCGGGCGCGGACATCCTGGTTATGGCACATCCCAAGGCCATGGAACTGGTGAGGAAAACGATTGACAGGTTGATGGGGTGAATTTAAGGAAAATTATTAGGGTTCCTTTTTTTATAAGTATAATTTTATGTGCAATAACATGCGAACACAGTCAAGAAGAGAAATTTTTTACAGATATTGAAAACAATTCTTTTACTATTGTTAATGATTGTTTAAAAGAGGGGATTAATCCCAATATTACGGATGAAAAGGGCTGGACAGCCCTAATGAATGCTTCAGCGCTTGGCCATATGGATATTGTCAATTTACTTTTAGCAAGTGGCGCCGATATTGAGTATACGGATTTACAGGGCCTAACAGCCTATATTTTGGCTGTAGAAAATAAACATGAAGAAATCTGCACAAGATTAATAGAAGAATATGAAGGCTACATCCTTGGAAGCCACTCCAAGTGGATTTCAGCAGCTAGTGGACTAAAACTTAGGGAAAGGCCCTCGTTACATGCCGCTACAATTACAATAATTCCTTTTCTTGAAGAAGTTGCTATTATAAAGCAACCAGATATTACTATCAAAATAGGTGAGGATACGGGAAATTGGACATACATTTCTTGGGAAAATAAAAAAGGATGGGTTTTCGATGCTTTTTTAGAGATTAATAAAAGCCTGGCTGTTAAAAAAGGATACGGTTATGGAATTATTAGTGGAGTTGTCGGTTATCCCTCCGAAGTAGTCCCGGATATGCTAGTTTGGGCAAAAAATATTGATACCGGTAATATGTATAAAACATCAACAGATACAAGTGATGATTATGTTAGCTATGAAATTATTGTCCCTCCTGGACGATATGTTGTTTTTACATATCCGAAAGAAGACGAAAACTATGAAAATAAAATTATTGGATGCTACACAAGGTGGAATGGTGAACTGTGGGATGAAAACCATGATTTTATTATAATAAAAATAGAAACAGAACAGGAGTCAAAAAATATAGATCCAACAGATTGGAATATTGAAATACATACGATTGAAGAATTAGATACTCTGATACCAGAAGAGTAATCGGCAAATGCAAAAAACTAAGCAGGATTTTTAATTGTTACTCTTCAGTGCTGTAGTAATTACCTTGATTATGATTGTCTAAACCTTATCCTAAATTTCCCCAGCCCTTTTGGCCCCGGCCGCCCGCAGGACTTCAGCCGCTTCCGGCTCCTCGAAGTCTATCGTGATATCCAATGCGGTCATGCTAAACTTGTTCACAATATTAAGGTCGGCGCCGTAGTCGATCAGCAGCTGCAGTACCTCCAGATTTCCGTGCGCTGCGGCTCGCATCACGGGTGTCCACCCATTGTTGTCCCGGCCGTCTATATCCAGGCCCTGCTCAAGTATGTATGCTGCCGTGTCGGTGTCTCCGCTGTAGGCAGCCCAGATGAGCACCGTCTGTCCGTGAAAATCCGTTACATTAATATTGGCCCCGTGTTCAAGTAAGAGCTTGAACATTTCCGGATTGCCGTTCATAGCTGCCCGGTGTAAAGCGGTCATGCTGCTCACATCTCTTTGTTCCGTATCAGCTCCCTGTTCGATGAGTAACTTTGCCAGTTCCAGATTATCATAACGTACAGCATACATAAGAGGTCTCATTCCGTCCTCATCAGATATGTCATCATACGCGTTTATATCCGCTCCCAGGGCTAAAGCTTCTTTAACCGCCTCCGGATCTTCATCCTTTACCGCGGCCAAGAGCTTTGCATTCAGTTTTTTCTCTTCATCGCTGTAGATTTTAAAATCCGGAACTTTATCTTCTTTTTGTTTATTCTCCCTCGCACTCCCGCCCCCACTTTTTTGCATGCAGGAACATAAAAGCAGAAGGCTTAATATGATTAAAACGATAATTTTTTTCATTCTTACCTATTTATGTCTATGGACCTGAAGGACCCCATTGGATTTCCGTAACATATTGTCCCTGAAATTTAATGACAAATTCGTATTCAGATTCAGAATCTACATAGTAGTAGATCACAACATTGTCGTTTTCGTTTTCAATACATTTTGTGCCATAAGCCTTAAGCACATCATATTTTGTACTGCCCATACCTACTTTCAAGTTAGTACTCCACTCTCCGCCTGATATTTTTATATAGCTTACAATCGAACCGCCGTTCACTCCTATTTCATCTTCGTTGGGGAATTTACTTCCATATATTTTTTGAAAAACAGCCTCACTTTCAGATACCCTCATGCCGCTGTATATCTTCTGACCTGTAGTACTGTGAAAGAAAAGCGGTTTTTGCTTTATGTATTCATTGTCATTCAGCCTGTAGCACGCGTACTGTATATACTTCCTGTTGTACATGTTTCTTAATTTGATTTTAGAATTATTATAATAGAAACTGATCTCGGCAAGACAGGTGTCGTTCCATTGTGAACCGGCATAGATGCTTTTAATCATAATCACGACCTCAGTGAGATCATATGTTCCTCCCAAATCCACCCGCTGTTCCTGCATAATGTCCAGGAATTGATATTTTATGCATTTCTCGCCGCCTGAATAATAGAGATATATTTCCGCCGCCTTTATTCTATTATTGTGCCGCCACCATTTTTCATCAAAATATCCCGGCATAAAACCGATACTGTCAACCTTAACCGAGCCTGATAAATTGATACCCACATAGCTGCCCACGCCCGTCCCCGACACTCCTTCAACCCATGACGTAAGCGGATCGTTGTCAAACGCTTTATCAGGCCGATAGCGTTCCGAGTTTTTCTGATCCAATAGATATCCTGAGGTGACATAAGAAGAAATAACCGCTTCTTGTGATGAAACCCAAGAGATCATGATTAATAAAAAAACAATACAAAATATAGTTCTCTTCATGCTCATTTATTCACCTGTAGGCGAGATTTTTTTCAATATTTCTTCTATTCTTTTTTTTGTCATCGGCTTGCCTTTAAGAACAGTTTCCGCTCGCTCTTTACCTTTGATAATACCCTTGGCGATCTTCTTGGGATTCACATCGAGCACATCGCCCAACATTTCAATAAACTCCAAATCAGGATCTATAACGTACAAATTGATTTTTCTGTACCTGCTTTTATCAGCCAATTCATTTTTCTTTATGGCTGTTTCGATATCATTTATAATGATTTCATGGGACATAATGGCCAGAGTCCTGTCGAGCACATTTAACAGGTTTTTTATTTTGTGCGGATACGGGTATGGCTCCAGGGGATCACAGATTATCAGATAAATATCCGTGGCACCCTTTTTTAGAGCAATACGCATGGGAGCAATGTCCCTGACTCCGCCGTCCACTCTGAGCAGTTTATTTTCTTTAACAGGCGGGAAAAAAACCGGTATGGTGCATGAAGCCAAAATATCCTGAGCGGTAATATTTTTTTTGGCATGATAGGTGAGCACCGAGGACTTCAAATCAACTGTTCCCACATGCAACTCAATCTTTGATTTGTCAAGGGCCTGCTTATCGAAGTGCTTTTTAAGGATTTTTTTAAGACCGGAAAACATATTGATGCTTTTAATAGTGATATTCGGAAAAATAATGTATGCAAAAATAAGACCGAAAAGAATAACTGAAGCAGGCGCACCAATGATACAAGCAAGATAGATCGGTATAAAAAAATACAAAATCCCCGCGCATATACCGTAAAGCGCGCAATAGATTCCGAAAAGGGCGAGCACAGTCCAGATATTGATAACCGAAGAGTAGATGTCGGACTTTTTCCGGATATTTTCAGTCCAAAACTTCTCAAGGTTTATCCCCTGGGCGACTCCGAGCGCCTGCAGAGATCCTGTTGAGATGCCGCAGACAATGTCCGGTTTAATCTTTTTTTCTTCCATCAAATACTTCAGGGCGCCGACCTGGAAGCAACCTCTCAGGCCCCCGCCGGAAAGCACGAATGCCGTTTTTTTCTTTGCCATAACTTTTATCCTTTTCATTTTTTAATATACGCAGCGGCTTCTGATAAGTACGCTGTTTATAAATCTTAATCTAGCTTATGTTTTTTTTCAATTACTTTAATTATCCTTGGAATTGCTTATTTATTTGATGTATAATTTAAAAAATTACGGACAAAAGCAAGGCGTATCATGCTGCACAATCCAATATATCCTGATCACTATGTCACTATTAAAGGAGTGAAAACCCGCTACTGGACGTACGGGCGCGGGCCAAAAACAATCGTGCTTGTCCATGGATACACAGGGTCTGTCCTGGAATGGGTGGATAACATCCCTGAGCTGGGTAAAAAAAACAAGGTGATAGCCCTGGATCTGCCGGGTCACGGCAGAACCGATAAACCGGACGCCTCTTATACCTATGAATATTTTTGCGCTTTCCTGCATGATTTTTTTATAGAACTTAAGATTACCAATGCTTGTCTTGTGGGTCATTCCATGGGCGGGGCGGTATCTCTGCTGTTTGCCGTAAAGTATCCTGAAAAAGTTTCGAGTTTATGTGAAGTGTCTCCGGCGTTTGGTACAAAATGGCCTCTTCTGCTCCGTATGCTGACACTTCCTTTAATCGGTGAATTACTCCTGCGCGCGCCGGCTTCAACTGCGGAATTGCAGAAAGAGTTTGGAGCGCTCACCTATACATACTATGAGTATAACGATATTCAGTTAAACAGCTATTATGAATTTCGGCACAGCCCCGGTTATCAGCGGGCCATGCTGCGCTATCTGCGGGCCACGCTGAACATTTTCGGGCTTAATGCTGCCGGTAAAAAACTCATACGCTACTGCTCTAAGGAATATCCGCGCCTTTTTCAGCCTGTCTTGCTTGTCTGGGGAAAACAGGATGCGATTATCCCCTTTAAGGCTTCACGCGAGCTGCGAAAGCTGCTAAAGCATGTGAGTGTGTGGGAGCCGGACCAATGCGGACACTGCGCGCACTTTGAATATGCGGATGAGTTTAACCGCAGGGTATTGGATTTTTTGGCAGGAATTTAAGGTAAAAACAACAGCAGTTCAGTCTGCCGCCCGACGGTGATTATGTGATCTTCGTATTTATAAGGCGCGAGGAAAGCAGGTTTTATGACCGCTCCTGCACGTCCAAGACTCTAACGCGCTGTGTGAAAAACCAGTTATCTCGCTTCACGCTGCAGAAAACCATGTATACGACATTTATAAATAGAAAAAACCAAAAACTTAAAAAAGAATGAGGCTTCATTCTATATTTAAAATACCGAATATAATAAAAAAAGTATATTGACAACGAGACAATGGCATTCTATTGTGAAAATACTTCACTTTATATAATAGAGGAGGAAGTATGAAAAAAATTATTGTACTCTCACTATTGCTATGGGTGCTTGCATTTTCCGCATTTACCCTGGATTTCGGCCTTGGAGTAAAAGCAGGCGGATCATTGGTTTTGGGTACGGGAGAAGAGACCCCTGATTATGAAAGCCCTATCTGGGGTTGGGGATTTCTGGGCGGTATTGCCTTGGACATAGGCATCCTTGATTTTCTGTCCGTGGAAATCGACGTGTTCTACACCGGTATGAACGATTTCGGCTATAACTCAGACGGTTCCTTATTCCCTTTTGGCCCGGCGGAGTCGGCCGTACAGAGTATTTCGTTGATCGAAATTCCCATACTGGTTAAAGGTTCGTTTGAATTAGGACCCGGATCCCTGTTCGCTTCGGCGGGCGCGGATCTTTTTTTCTTATTGGCCGAACCGGTCATTACCCAGGATGACAATGAACTTGATGAATCGCTTGTCCCTGATGCCGACAACACGTTCCTCTACGGCATAGTTGCAGGATTTGGGTATATTATTCCGGTGGGTATGGGGGAGCTTTCCATTGAATTCAGATACAAATGCGCTTTAAACTACTATTACGAAGAGGACGGTCCAACCGGAAAAGACAGCGGTTTTCAGAGTTTTGAACTTGTACTGGGATTTTATTTTCTGTAAGCTTTTCACTTAACGGAGTGCTCCGGTATATAATGCCGGGCACTCCCTTTTCATTATTATTTCCTACCAGATTCCCGGCAGCAGGCGATAGCGGACCTTTTGTGTGTAATCCCGATAACCCGGCAGCTTTTCCTGAAGCGTTCTGTCTTCCAGACTGGTGCGGATAACCAAAATGATTGTGATAAAGGCCACCGGAACAAATGTCCATAACGAGTCCAGAAAAAACGGGGTGGCCAGATAGGTAAGCAGCGCACCGGTATAACCCGGATGGCGTATCCAGGCGTAAGGACCGCTTGAAATCACCTTGTGGCCGCGGTCTGTCTGGATGCGCACCATGCCCGAGAAAAAGCGGTTTTCCATAAGCGCGTATGTTCCTAAAACATACCCGGTAAGCATGAATACCAACGCGCCGATTTTTACCCATATATTAAACACGGGAGACCAGTTGAACAGCGCGTCCAGTCCGGCGACCAGCGGTATCAATCCGCCGCCCAGCCCGGTCAGCGGCGCCAGCAGCTTGTCCCAGGCAAGGGCATCCTCATGCTGCAGAAAACGGGCCCGCTCGGCCAGTAAGTCCGGATTACGCCGGGCAGCCAGCGCGCGGCTGATCACGAAACACAAAATATACATAACGGCGTATACCCAGGCCTCCCACCAATTCCAATGCCAGGAGATCAACAGCGGCAGGAACGGCATGATTAAAATAAAAAGCAGCAGTTGTATAATGAGACGCAGAGACAGGGTTTTTACTTTCTTCATAAAAACGAGCTTATCGGTTCATAGTATTTTAGGCAAGAGCATTAATGGATTTTAAGTTATGAGTATTGAAGTATATCCGCCGACTCAATCACGTGTCCGTTCATGTAGTTGAAATGACTGTCGAACAGCATGTTTTGGAAAGCCTGGCGCCCGGGATCATCAAAGGTCTCACAGCAGTCACGGACAATATTGAAAAAATAACGGTGTCTGTTGAAACCCTCGATAATTGTCTCATGGACGCAGCCTGTGCTGTAAAAGCCGCAGATTGTGATATGCCTGATCGGAGAGAGTTGTTTAAACAGATAGTTCTCCTCGATATAATCCGTACCGCCGAACGCGGACGGCATGTTTTTTCGTACGGTCAACTCACCGTTTAAGGGCGTTATCACGGGCCGGGGCGTGCCTTCATGGTAAAAACGGGCGTTTGGGTTTTCGTCATATAATTTCCGGATATTCCAGGGCAGTGCTTTTTCGGTCCACTCGGTTGTCAACACATGGATTAGCGGCAGGTTGTGAGCCCTGAAAAAATCAACGATCTTTTCTATTTTCGGAATACAGTCTCTGCACTTTTGAAAATGGATATTCCATTCACTCTTCTCGTATTCCCTGGCGATTGTGGTATGCTGAACATCTATCAGCATTAAACATTCCAAGATTATTTTTGCTTTACCCTTTAGTATTTTCATGGTTTATTTCCCCAGCCGCACTTCTTTGGAAAGCTTTAATACCAGTGTAATTTCCACGACCGCGGGGAAAGACATATCATTAAATATATCACAGTTTCTGCATTTCCCCGAATATTAAATCCATGCTTTTATTTAAAAAGACTCATTATATTAATATACATTACCAATAATCATATATGGAATTCTATTTTATAAGATACAAAACGTATAGACCAAATTAATGCGCGTGTGTTATGATTATGCTATCTATGGCCGACCTTGTCCCTGAAATAGAAAAAAGAAAATCCGGACGCGCTCTCAGTAACAAAAATGTTCCCCTCGAAATAATAGAACGCATAATGACTGCTGCCGCCCTTGCCCCTTCCTGTTTTAACAACCAGCCGTGGCGTTTTCTTGTTGTTCATGACGAGCCGGTTTTAAACAATGTGAAAGCCGCGCTTACTCCTGGAAATTACTGGGCCAAACAGGCGCCCGTGCTCATCGCGGTCTGCACCAAAACCGATCTCGATTGCACACCGCCCGACGGCAGACAATATGCATTTTTCGATACGGGCCTGGCCGTGGAAAACTGCCTGCTGCAGGTGGTAAAAGAGGGTTTGATCGCTCATGCCATTGCGGGATTTAATCAAGCTGAGGTGAAAAAAGTGCTCTCGGTTCCTGAAGAGTTTACGGTTATCACGCTCATTATAACGGGTTATCAGGGCGACCCGTCTCTGTTAAATGAAAACCACAGGCAGGCGGAGGACTCAGCGCGTGAGCGGCTGCCGCTGGATAAGGTTGTCATGTACAACCGCTGGAAAAAGTAAAATGATTCTGTGCGGCCGCGCAGTTTTTTTCTGTTATCAATACTCACGAATAATGTGATGGTTAAAAGAATCTGCTCGGCATCTATAAAATCAGGCGGAACGTACGCCGGGTTTTTTAATCCAGACCAAAACAAATACCACAAATAAAATCGATGCATTTATAGCTATGGCCAATGGTTCGCCAATGTGTTCCGCCACAAGACCGGTAATAAGCGTGCCGATGGGGATAAAACCAAAAAAGGTGAAAGTATATACTCCCATTATCCTGCCCCGCAGGTCGTTACGCACCGAGGTCTGTACCATCACATTGGCCAGATTGAAGATAAACATCATGGACAGCCCGGTAAAAAACAACACCAGATAGGAAAGCGCTTGAAAACGGATAACCGAAAAAACGAGCAGCAGCAGGGGAAATACCAGCGTTCCGATGGAAAGCAGTTTGCCCTTGAAGGCTATCTTCCCCAGCGTGGCAATGGCAAGAGCGCCCACCAGCGCGCCTATGCCGCGCGCCGACTGCAGAAAGCCGTTGGTGCCTGCATCCCCGTGCAGTATCTTCACCGCCCAGGCCGGGAAAAGAGTGATCAGGGAAAACCCGAAAACACTGATCACTCCCACCATAAAGATAAGAGTACCGATAAGGGGATCTTTGCGAATATACGTAAAACTTTCCTTTAATTCTTTTAAAGCGGATGTTTTAAGCTTTACGACCGGTACTGTCGGTATTTTCATAAAAAAAAGGGCAAGAATTACCGCTAAAAAAGAGATGCCGTTCAGTAAAAAACACCAGCCCGGACCGAACAGCATGTATAATACTCCCCCTGCGGCAGGACCCAGCGCCGTGGCGCTGTTGAACAATGTGGAATTAAGCGCGATGGCATTACTGAGCGCTTTTTTATCCACCATTTCCAGCACAAATGCCTGCCGGGCCGGGGCGTCGAAAGAGTTGGCCACGCCGAGCAGAAAAGCAAGAATAAAGATGTGCCAGGGCTGAATTACATTTGAAAACGTAAGCGCGGTGAGGACAAAGGCGAGCAGCATCATCACGGACTGGGTGGTAATAAGCAGGTTGCGGCGGGGAATGCGGTCGGCGATGACTCCGCCGTAGAGCATAAACAGCCAGGTGGAGATGCCCCCGATAAATCCCAGGTATCCCAGAAAAGCGGTAGAACGGGTGAGCTCATACAGGAGAAACCCCTGGGCGGTAATCTGCATCCACGTTCCGAAAACAGATACCAGCTGTCCGAAAAACCAGAGCCGGTAGTTTGGGAATCTGAGCGCAAAGAATGTCTGTGCCAGTGTGGTTTTAAATTTAAAACCCAGTGCCATAGCTGTCTGCCTTTGTATGTGTTATTATGAGATTCTTGAATTAATATACTAAAAAAAATACAATTGACAATTATTTTTAAAAGTTTTATCAATTATACACAGTCTATGACGCAAAAATCATGAGGTGGTATTAATTATGGAGATAATAATCACGGATAATTATGCAGAGATGAGCAAGGTATCGGCCCAGATAATCTCACACGAGATTCAGAAGCGCCATGATCTGGTATTGGGACTGGCCACGGGAGACACCCCCGTAGGCACCTACAAGGAACTGGTTAAGATTCATCAGAAGGAAGGATTGGACTTTTCCAAAGTAAAATCCTTTAATTTGGACGAGTATGTGGGTCTGGCACCCCTGCATAAAAACAGTTACAACTATTTTATGTGGGAGAACCTGTTTAAACACATCAATATAAATCCGGAGAATGTGTACATACCGCAGGGTAATACCGATGACCCCGAAGAGTTTTGTCTCTGGTACGAAGAACAGATTAAAAAGGCCGGCGGGATCAATTTGCAGGTACTGGGAATCGGCGGCGACGGACATATTGCCTTTAATGAGCCGGGTTCTTCCTTTGCCAGCCGCACCAGAGTAAAGGCGCTTGTTAAACAGACCATCGATGATAATGCGCGATTTTTTGACAATGTTGAAGATGTTCCGCGTTTTGCCATTACCATGGGTGTGGGAACGATTTTAGAAGCCCGTAAGATTCTGCTTATAGCCAGCGGAGAGAAGAAGGCCGAGGTCTGCGCTCAGTTTATCGAAGGGCCGGTTACCAGCCAGATAACCGCCACCGCACTGCAGCTGCATAATTATGCGACGGTAATATTGGATAAAGGAGCTGCATCCAAGCTGACACGAACCGAGTATTATAACTGGGTGCGCGATAATAAGCAGTTGATCCAGAAACAGGTGGGGCGTTAAATTAAACGGAATGCACGTTGATGAATGAGGATATGAGAATTATTTTTAATAATCTGCTTGCCGCATCGGATTTTATAAACTCACTTAAAGTATTAAAACAAATGCGGCAGAGTTTTCTTTTCGGTGAAAAAATTCGCCCGCTAACAGAGCAGGAGATCGAACTCCTTAAAAACCAGGGCAACCGGGCCCTCGACTGGACTAAAATCAGAGTTGCCGAGGATTTTAAAACGGATTTTATCCATAATAACAGTTTTTTCGGGGAATGTGTGCTCGGGGTGTTTGCCGGTGCTTTGAAGCAGCTGGATGCTGACAGTTCGCTACCTGATGGAATTTACAACAGTACTCTGGCGGATTGTGAAATCGGAAGCCGCTGTTTGATAAAGGATAACGGTCTTATTTCACGCTATCTCATTAAAGATAATGTGATTGTCGCAGACTGCGGATCATTGACCGCGGCTAAAGGCTGTACGTATGGCAACGGCATGGAGATGGTTTTGGGTATTGAAACCGGGGGACGTGAAGTAGTTTCTTTCGCTGATCTGGATATTATAACCGCCGGCCGGGTAGCCACCCGACAGCATGATCAAAACTTGCAAAAAGCGTATCGTGATTTTGTGGGTGAATATATTGATAGTGTGCGGTTTGATTACGGTATTGTGCAAAGCGGGACTGTGGTGCGCGATACACGGTGTATCAAGGATTCCTATATCGGTGAGCACGCGCTTATTCATGGTGCCGCTTTAATTCGGAACTGTACGATTCTGAGTAATACCGATGAACAGACTGAAATCAGTCACGGAGCGTTTGTGGAAAACTCATGTGTACAGTGGGGATGCGAAGTAACCTCTATGGCAATTGTTGCGGATTCCGTACTTACGGAACATTCGCACGTAGAGCGTCATGCCAAGGTTACCTCCAGTATTATAGGACCCAATACGGGTATAGCCGAAGGCGAGGTTACCTGCTGCCTGGTCGGTCCTTTTGTGGGATTCCATCACCAGGCATTATTAATCGCCGCTATCTGGCCGGAGGGCAAGGGTAATGTGGCTTACGGCGCCAATGTAGGCTCCAACCATACCTCGAGGGCGCCGGACCAGGAAATATTCTGCGGAGAAGGCGTGTTTTTCGGTTTGGGTACCAATATCAAATTCCCGTCTGATTTTAGCGGCGCTCCTTATTCGATTATTGCCACCGGTGTCAGCACCTCACCGCAGAAAATTGAGTTTCCTTTTTCTCTGATCCACAGTCCTTCGTTAAAGTATACTGAAATACCGTCACACTTTAATGAGATTATTCCGGCCTGGGTGCTTTCGGACAATATTTATACGATCATGAGAAACGAGGGCAAATACAAAAAACGCAATAAAGCCAGAAGAAGCAGTTTTGAGTTTGCTGTGTTCCGTCCGGATATCATGGACAAGGTGCTTAAAGCCAGAGACAGACTCTGTAATGTAAAGACCGAAAAAGCTGTATACAGCGAGAAGGATATTCCGGGTTTGGGTAAAAACTTTATGCAGGAAAAAAAGCGCCGGGAGGCAATTGCTGCTTATAATTTCTATATAGAGTATTATTGTCTGTCCGGTTTAAGGGATCGGATTGAAGAGCTGCTTTCCGCGGGGCAAAAAGACCGGATCGCTGCTCTCTATAGTAAAAAGACCGATAACACGCTTTGGGAGCATCAGCGCGGTCTTATTAATAACGAAAAGTACAGTCAGAGAAGTATACCGGAAAATCTGGAACGGCTTATTGTTTTACTGCAAAAAATAGCGCGGGATACTTACAAGGCGAAAGAAAAGGACGATATCCGGGGAGAAAAGATCATCAGGGACTATAAAGCCACATATACTCAGGCCGCGGACGACGGATTTATAGTGGCCGCCAAACAAGAAACGGAAAAAACCGTCACGCGAATTAAAGAACTTATTGCCCGGCTTGCCGCCGTTTAATATTGATCCGACCAAGTTTTATATAACAGCTGCGGTCATGTTTTTTTACGCAGATATACGAAGTTAATAATTCCCGCTATGATAATGAGGATTCCGCCCAGCAGGCTCAACCAATCGAATTCCTCCGAGAGCAAAAATATACCTAATAAAAAAGCGAAAAAGATGCCCGCGTAGTTGTAAATCGTAACATGTGAAGCTTCCGAGCACCTATAAGCTTTGGTAAGGCATAATTGGCCCAAAGCCCCGAAAATGCCCGTTAAAACGAGAAAAATCCATTGCGTACTTGTTGGATTTTTAAATGAAAAGAATAAAAAAGGTAAAAGGATTATTATCGAGTAGATTGCATAATAAAACACAATGGTTGAAGGATAAGCGATTTTCCGCAAATGACGTACTATGGTAAAAGCCGCTCCGGAAATTAAAGCTGAGAAAAGACCTACCAGAAAAGGGATGATATTGATATTAAATGACGGTTTAATGACAAACAAAGCGCCGGTGAGGGCAATAATTAAAACAGGTATCTGGAATAGATAAAATCTTTCATGCAAAAAGATACAAGCGCATATTATTACAAAAAAGGGAAAAAGCTGCTTTAGGATTACTGCATTGGCAAGGCCGATATTGTCGATCGCGTAAATCATGGTCCCGACACCGAGTACGCCGGTTATGGCACGCAGGATAAGAAATTTTTGATCTTTAAACTTAATTCGGAGAGGAGTTTTTCTTTGTAAAGCAAAGGCTAAAACAAAGGGTGCCATAAATATATTTCTGAAAAACAACTTTTGTACGGCCGATAAGTCTCCTGTCAATTTTACGGCCGTGCCCATAAGAGAAATGAAAAACGCCGATAAAATCATGTAAACGGCAGCCTGTGTTTTTTTTGATTTCATTTTGTCATTTAACTCTTTTGTGGATAGAATGTGAAATTCCTGCGCGGAATCCGGAAAATTTATATCCTAAGGACATTATACCCAAAGATTTTGATTGGTAAATAGCATGATTGGTGATGGAACTTGCTTTTTTTTTGCTTTTATATTTAGCAATAGAGGTGTGATGATCGAGCTTAAAACAATATTCGTTCCGACGGAGGATAAAGTTATTTAATCATTTCAATACGTTTCATAGGTGTATACTGTAGTACTGGATTCTCCTTTTGAATCATTGAATACGGTTTCTGTCTTATTACCATATGTGTCAAATGTATGAGTATACGTAAAGGTATAACCTCCATTGTCTTGGAACTCCTTGATTACATTACCTTTGTTATCATATTCATATGTTTTAAACGTGTAAAATGAACCGGTATGGTCATATTTAATGAGTCTGTTTTTTTCATCATACGTCCAGGTCATGGTTGTTTTTTTCGCAGAGCCTGTATAACCTTGTGTTTGCTTTACTTTTCGTCCTTGTTCATCATAGTAATAGTTATTTTGATAGACCCTGTCGGTTCCTTCCCAGGAAAGCGAATCTTCAACTAAATTACCCAGCTTGTCATAGGAATACGTTGTCGCGGAATTTCTGCCACCGTTAAAATACTTTATCTCTTGTCGCGTCAATTGGTTTTTAGCATCATAGGTGTAAAGCACAGTCTGTACGGGGCTTTTGTCTTCAATATTTACTTCATGGGCTGAAAGCATGTTGCCGCGCTTATCATATGCATAAGCCGTTAAGGTGTGGTGTTCCAGTTCGCTTTTAACTTCCTTATTGCTGATTAAACCGTCTGAATTATACGTATATATTTCATAGGCAGTGGCGCCATTCTCCATCTGTTTAAAGTATTTTATTTTTTTACCGCCGGTATCGTATGTGTATGTAATAGTATAACCGTACGAATCAGCCGTAGTGTCCCACTGCTCTTTAATACAGTGATTGTGTTCATCATATTCCCATACATACCAGGTGCGGATCCCTTTGGAATCTGTGGTCTCTTGTTTAATAAGACGAAACCGAGGTTCTTGAGCCAGGATATAAACCGAACAAAACATAAGGCATACGCATAATACAAAGATTAAAGATATTTTTTTACATATTCCCGGAGTTTTAAGAATTGCCATATTCGTTCCTCCTCACTCCGGATTATAATTCATTATTAATAGTGAAGCAATAATTAACATTTTTCTTGACTCATATCAGTAAAGATTATTAGACTTATGATAATTATGCCTTATACCAAAGAACAGTATGAACAGCGGGTGCTAAAAGCTTTTTCTCAATTCAGGTCTCTTTTTCAGAAAAATACGGAAGTGCTTGTAATCGTGCATAATTTTCCTGATCCCGACGCTTTGGCTTCGGCAGCGGCCTTTAAATATCTGGCCGGAGAGCTGTATGGTGCGAAGGTCAGTATCGGTTACGGAGGCAATATAGGTCGTGCTGAAAATCAGGTCTTACTGCGCAGCATTAAAATAACCTTGAAACAAATGAGCAGGATTAAATTTTCCAAATATCAACGCCTTGTGGTTATTGATACCCAACCGGGCGCGGGTAATAATATGATTGATATAAACAGAAAATACCATCTGATTATCGATCATCATCCTTTGCGTAAAGATACGGAGGCAAATAACATCCTTGTGGAACCCGGTATCGGAGCGTGCGCAAGCATTATGGTCGAGTTTCTTCGTCTGAGTGATCTACCTATCCCCGCTAATCTGGCAACGGCTTTGGTCTATGCCATTGATTCCGAAACCCAGTATATGAAGCGTGAGGCTCATGAATTCGATATTCAGGCATATGTTTATATATATAAACACGCCAGTCTTCGCAAGCTGTCCGATATTATGAGTCCCAAACTCACGCACTCCTATTTTAAATCCCTGTTGGCCACGCTGCGCAATGCCAGCATGTTTCGCAACTTAATCTGCGCTCATTTGGGAGATGTGCCCCATGCCGAGATGGTGGCGGAGATGTGTGATTTTCTTTTACGCAGGGAACGCATCAGCTGGGTGCTCTGCACCGGCAGGTTTAAGGAAAATCTCTACTTGTCTCTGCGTTCATCACATAAACGAGCCAAAGCAGGAAAAATAATCAGAAAGCTTGTGAAAAACTCAAGGAACGTGGGCGGACATGAGATGAGTGCAGGGGGATTTATTCCGCTTCCCAACAATCAGAAGGAATATGTAAATGAGCTTGAACAGGAACTCACCATGCAATTTTCAGCGTTAATGGGTTATGAAGCCGCGGTCTGGAAGCCGTTGTTGGATGAATATTAATAATCCGCATTTTTATAATAGAGTATACGAAGACGATTCGCTATTGATCCTGGACAAAGCGCAGGGGCTGGCTACCGCTCCCGGCAGAAAGCGGCAGCTCTGTGAGTATGTGTTTAGCGATTATCCGGCGCTTGCGTTGGTGAAAGGCTATAAATCCGGTGAAGGGGGTCTGTTAAATCGGCTGGATAATGAAACAGGCGGTCTGGTGTTGTTTGCCAAAACAAATGAGGCATTCCGTTATTATTCTCTGCAAATGAAAGCGCAGAAAGTTATAAAATACTATACTGCCGTGGTCCGGGGCAGCCCCAAAGCGCAGAGCGGGATTATCACGTTTCCTCTAGCGCATCACCATAAAAGCAAAAAAAAGATGGCGGTTGCGGACGGTACGGCCCGGTACCGCAGTAAGCCGCAAGAGGCGGTTACCCGATGGAAGCTGCTGCGGCTTCATAAACAGGGAGCGGTATTAGAGATTATGATAAAAAAGGGAGTACGCCATCAGATCCGTGTTCATCTGGCCGCCGCAGGCATGCCGATCGTGGGGGATAAACTCTACAATAAGGAAGATTCAGCGTTTGCTTTTCATCTGTTATACGCAACCGGCGTGGAACTAAAGACCGATCAGGGAAAAAAGCTGGTCTTAAAAATAAATGCCCCTTTTTTAAATACTGAGCCTGCTTAGAAATAGCATGTTATTCTATAGTATCACTGATAGCCATTACTTCCTGCAGTAAGAGAATTTCATGCTCCACGGCAAATACAGTGTACGGTTTGGTGTCAATATAAAAACGGTATGACATACTCTCCGCGTTGTTCAGTAAATGCGCGATCTCCACAGGTATAACAACTTTGCCGGTAAGTACTCTTACATCGCGTTGTCCTTGTGCAAAAAGCTTGCTTTCTTGTACGGTTGTGGCCGACTGTTCGCTTATGGTAACGGGATAGCTCTCATTATTGAGTTTTAAAAACGCTTCTCCGTCCAGGTTGCCTTCACTGCTGTCGAAGATCTTGATACGGATAAAATAGATGATCGACCGGGTGATGCCGCTTTTAAATTCCCTTATATATTTACTGCCGTCTAAAAATATACCTACCTCATTGTCATTGAAATGATCCATCTTTAAGGTAGCTACACTTACCCCCTTATAATCATCATATGTTAACTGCAGATCGGATTCCGGCACCGATCGGCAGCCGAACACGATTAAAGAAATAAATACATAAAAAATCAGTCTCTTCATTATACTTTCTCCATTAGATACTGCTTCTCTAGTAAATGGTATCACAATAATATACACTTTTCAAATACGGAAAAATCAAAAAGCAAAATTCATCAATAAGCGGCTGCGTATGGTATATATATTCCCGTTATCCGGCAAGAATCATCAAGACAAATATGAGGCGGTTTACTATATTTAATATGAATGACAAATAATTATAAAGGAGTATGGATTATGGAATCACCTGCTGAAATTGAACAGGCCTTATTTAACATCCAACCCATCGGATATATCCGGAGAGATAATGACAGTATTTGGCTGGAAATCGAAGAGGATTTCAGACCGGCCTTAAAAGAGCTTGAGCGTTTCAGTCATTGTTTGGTTTTTTGGTGGGTAGATCAGTTGGATGATGAAACCATCCGCGCGGTTCTGGAAGTTGAGCTGCCGTATGCGCCCGATGTTACCGCCGGTGTGTTTGCCTGCAGATCGCCGGTTCGTCCCAATCCCATTGCCGTGACTACCTGTAAAATTGAAGGGATTGATGAGAAAAAGGGCATTATGAGGATTACAAATATTGATGCTTTTGACGGAACTCCGGTTATCGATGTCAAGGCGTATATTCCGGTCTGCGACCGGGTAAAAGAGTACACCGTGCCTGCCTGGCTTGAAGACTGGCCGCAATGGCTGCCGGACCAGGGTATCGGTCTGGAGGATTGAATGAAACCGCGGACAAAAGACAGGCGGCAGGTTGTTTTTACGGTAAAATCTTTGGGTTACATATGTAAAGAAAAGGGTAAAACCCTGATAAAGCTGGATCAATCCTATGCAAAAGGCCTTAAGGGTCTGGCGCAGTTCAGTCATGTAAATATTTTATTCTGGTTTGACCGTCTGGATCATAACAGATATCGGCGCATGACACGGGTAAAACCTCCTTATGAGCTGGCACCAGTGGCAGGGGTTTTCGCGACCCGTTCACCGGTACGACCCAATCTCATCGGTTTGTCCACGGTTAAGATAAAGAGCGTAGACCAGGAAAACCGAACCATCGAAATTCATGATACTGACGCTTTGCCTCAAACACCGGTTATCGATATAAAACCGTATTATCCTTATTATGACAGGGTAAAACAGGTTAAGGTCGCGGACTGGCTTTCCCATTGGCCCGGCTGGATGACCGACGATGCAGAGAGAGAGGCTGTTCAGGAAGACAGCCTGAGACCGGCGGATTGTGACCGGCTTGCCCGGTATATGAGTACTCGATCTCCAGCGCGGAACAAGAAGATAATCCCGGCGGCCGGCGCCGCTATCGTGATGTCTGCCCGGGAGCAAGCAGAACAAAACTCCGGCAAGGACAGTATTGTCGTACAAGGGGCGCGTCAGCATAATTTAAAGAATATTACCGTCAGCATCCCCCGGAACAAGTTTGTGGTCATAACCGGCGTAAGCGGCAGCGGAAAATCGTCTTTGGCCTTTGATACTGTTTATGCCGAAGGCCGGAGAAGGTATATGGACAGCTTTTCCGTTTTAGCGCGTCAACTGGCACATAATATTGAAAAACCGCAGGTGGACCACATCAGCGGATTAAATCCGGTGATTGCGATCGAACAAAAAAGCATAACCAGGAATCCCCGTTCTACGGTAGGCACTCTGACTGAAATCTATGATTTCTTGCGCCTGCTTTTTGCCAAAATTGGAACAAGACATTGTCCGCAGTGCGGGCGCGCGATTAAACCGCTGCTTGCACAGCAGATTACGGAACGGTTGAGCGGTCTGCTTCCGGAAACCGAATTTAGAATTCTTGCGCCGCTCCATACGGATGATAGTGCGGATGTAACAGACAGTCTTGCGAGATTTATGGGCAAAGGTTTTACCGAAGCGCGCATTAACGGTACTGACATCAAGCTTACGGACAAAACAGCTTTCCAAGCTTTAAAGAAACATAAATTCAATACAGCTGAAATCGTGATTAATACGTTTTCTGCTCCGAAAACCGGCTCGGACGAAACAGGCCGCTATCGCGCGCAAATTGCACAGGCTGTTACAACCGCGCTTGATGTGGGAAAGGGCGTTTTAGTTATTGAACTGGCTCATGATGAGGAGATACGTTTTAGTAATCGTACGACCTGTCCGTTCTGCCATACGATCTTCTTTAAACTTACTCCTGCTTTATTCAGTTACAACAATCCGGAAGGCATGTGTACCGAATGTAATGGTTTGGGCAGTATCCTTTCTGTTGATCCTGAACTGATTATCACGGAGCCTGCTCTTTCTCTGCTCGACGGTGCCTCACCCTGGTACGGTGTTTTAAGAAATACCAAGCGTACCGGAAACTGGATGCGCGGAGAGATTTTTGCCCTGGCAGAGCACTGGAACGTGGATTTAGAGCTGCCCTGGAGAAAGCTGCCAGAAAAGTTTCGCCAGGCCGTGCTCTACGGGTCCGGCGAGGAGAAGTTTACCTTTAATTGGAAATCCGAACGCGCATCGAGAACAGGTCAGATTGTACGACCTGTGTTCGGCGCGGTCAATCACATCAGCCGCTTGTTTGCCAAAGGCAAACGAGACAACAGCAGAGAGTTTTATCTTCAGTTTATGCGGCAAAAACCGTGTGAGGTCTGCCGGGGAGAACGTCTGTGCGCTGAAGCCCGTTTTGTTACAGTGGGCCGGACGCGTTATCCTGATGTCGCCACCATGACGGTTGAAAAGGCGGCTGCCTGGATCGGTACGCTTAAAAGCAGCTTGCAGCAGGAGAAATCGACGATCGCCCGCGAACTGCTGGATGAAATAGGTTTGAGGTTAAAGGCATTACTGAAAATGGGATTGCACTATCTTACCCTTGACCGTTCCGCCGACACGCTTTCCGGCGGCGAAGCGCAGCGTATCAGGCTTTCGGGCCAGCTTTCCAATGATTTGATGGGAATCCTGTATATATTGGATGAACCGTCTATGGGACTGCATCCGCGCGATCACAAACCGCTTATTAAGGCGTTAAAAGAATTAAGCGCTTCCGGCAACTCGGTTTTGGTAGTGGAGCATGATGCGGATACCATGAGGGCGGCCGACTGGCTGCTCGATCTGGGCCCCGGTGCCGGCAGTCTGGGCGGGCAGGTGGTAAGCGCAGGTACGCCGAAAACCATAATGCAGGATCCCGCCTCGCTTACGGGCAGGTATTTAAAAGGCTTGTTAAAAATATCCGCACCACAAAATAACGGCAAAAGACAGACCAAAGGCTGGCTTACGGTTAGCGGAGCGATTTTACACAACCTTAAAAATCTTGATGTGCGGTTTCCGGTTGGTCTTGTCACCTGTGTAACCGGAGTAAGCGGTTCCGGGAAATCAAGCCTTGTAGCGGAAACTCTTTATCCGGCATTGAGCAGTTATTTCAGCAGAGCTAAAGATCTGCCGGGTTTATACAAGAACCTCAAAGGAGTGGAACAGATGGATAAGGTGATAAATATTACCCAGGATCCGATCGGCAGGACTCCCCGCTCGAATCCCTGCTCATACGTAGAGCTGTTTGAGAGTATCCGAAAGTTGTTCGTGCGTACGGAAAAGGCAGAAAAGCGTCATTATAAATTGGGGCATTTTAGTTTCAACAGCAAACAGGGCCAGTGTCCTGTCTGCCAGGGCATGGGAAGGCGGAGAATTGAAATGCACTTTATGGCGGATGTCTGGGTAACCTGTCAAAGCTGTAACGGCAGGCGTTTTAATAATCAGACTTTAGAGGTAACATATAACGGTAAGTCGATCGCGGATATTTTGGACATGGATGTGCGCCAGGCTCTTGAGTTTTTCCGCGACCAGCCGCATCTGGTCAGGATTTTACGGACCATGCATGATGTGGGCTTGGACTACCTGCGATTGGGCCAGAACGCCCTTACCTTAAGCGGCGGAGAGGCGCAGCGGATAAAATTGGCAAAAGAACTCGGCCGCAGTGATACCGGAAATACCTTATACATCCTCGATGAACCCACTACCGGACTGCATTTTGATGACATCCAAAAGCTTGTCAATCTGCTGCATGGTTTGGCGGATGCCGGAAACACTGTCATTATAATCGAACATAATCTGGATGTTATTCGGACTGCGGATTGGATTATCGATTTGGGACCCGAAGGCGGTGAAAGAGGCGGATACCTGATCGCGCAGGGTGCGCCGGAAGAGATAATGACGGCGGAACAAAGCTATACAGGACGGTATTTAAAAGCTATAGTGTAGGATAAGGCTGTGGGCTTTTATCATCTTTAAAAGCATTTTTAAATCTTTGACGCAGGAGTAGAGAGATGAAACCAATATTCGTAAAAAGAGATAAAATGCTTCTTGTGGGACTTGGTTTTTATGGCGATCCCTTTAAAATCAGCGGGGCCTGGTCCGAAGAAAATGAAATCGGCCGGCTGTGGCAAAGGTTTATGCCCTTTTTAGCCAATAAATGCAAGAGCATACCCGCTGTCAAAGACAGTTCGGTATACTATGAACTGCATATAGTCCAAAAAGAAACAATGGAAAAGGGTTATGTCGATGTGTTCGTGGGAACCGAAGTTGAAAAAATACAAACCGTTCCTTTGGAGCTGCTGATTAAACTATTGCCGCCCACTGAGTACGCTGTTTTTACGCTACGGGGAAAAGAGATAACAGCGGACTGGCCGCGAAAGATCTGTACTGAGTGGCTGCCCGCTTCGGGATATGATTTCTCATACAGCTACAGCCTGCAGGTTTATGATAAGCGGTTTAAAGGCATGGATAATCTTGAACAATCGGAAATTGATGTGTATTTTCCGGTCAAAAAGAAAAAGAGCGCCGCTTTATAAATTTATTAAGCTGTAACTATGACGCATATACAATTAATAAGCAAAGCTATCGATTTTATTGAGAACAATCTAAAAGAACAGATCGGTATAGAGGATGTTGCCCGGAAGGCAGGTTGCTCTTTATATCATTTTGCCCGCCTTTTCAACAGATATACGCATCATACTCCCTATGATTACATGATGAGAAGACGCCTGGCGGAATCGGCCGGAGAGCTTTTATTCACCGATAAGAAGATTATAGACATCGCGCTGGACTACTGTTTTAACAATCCGGAAACCTTCTCCCGTACTTTTAAAAAGGTGTTTGGGGTGCAGCCCAAACAGTGGAGAAAGCAGAAAAATGAACAGGCGGGGTTTTTAATGCCGCGGCTCACCCGGGATCATCTCCTGCAGCTGCAAAAGGGAGCGTATCTGAAACCTGTTAAAATGGAACAGGAAGCATTACATCTTGTCGGACTGATGGCCCCCGTCAATTCGAATGAAGGGAAAGAAGAGGTGTTGCACGATCTGTTTATGAATGAGCTTAAAAAATGGGATTATTCATTACAGGATGCACGCTATTACGGTGCGGTCTGTTACTGGCAGAGCATACATAACCGGGGATTCTCGTATTTTATCGGGATCGAGTCCGATATGAAGGATTTTGCACCCGGCCAATTTGTTACAAAGATAATTCAGTCGTTCCCTTGCATTAGGTTTATCCACAAGGGAGCCTTTAAAAACCGCCGTCTGACTCTTGATTATATATATCATACATGGCAGCCCAAAGCAGGAGAAAATCGACGCCCCGATCTTGAGCTGTACTATTTTGGCAACAGTCTGCAGAATATGGATGACAAGGGGAGGGAAATAGAAATTTATATTCCCGTGTAACCGTTTTCTTGCTTTCCTGTTAAAATATACCGAATTGCCTATTCCCTCTAGTTTATGTTAGTGTTATACTTGAATGCTTGTTCGCCAAAAAAGGAGGTCCTGTATGTCACGCCCGAATACCAAAAGCACGATCTTTCATTCCGGAACTACTTTCGAACAGCGAGTGGAAGAGAGAATGGGTGTCTGTGGTGACTGCAGCGCCGCTATCAAGCTTTCCGATGCCGTACAGTATAAAGCCACCTGGGATTCCCATTATGCCCACTACTATTTCTGTCCCACGTGCAATCCCTCTCCCAACAACTCAACCTTTTATGACGGGAACCTGACCGGAACCGACGGCGAGCGGATTATCGATCAGGTTGAGTTTTAGATAAAATAATTTACCAAAGATTTCCCTGATTAAACATGTTTTTGGGATCAAAGTATTCCTTTAACTTTTTCATTTCTTTTATGCCGCTCTCTCCGTACATGGCCTTAAGCAGTTCTGTTTTTAATTTGCCGATGCCGTGCTCCGCGGAAATCGTGCCGTCCATAGCAAGCACCGCGTGAGCGATTTCGGTATAGAGTAATTTGCCCCGGGCGTACTCAGCTGCGTTTTTGGGAATAATATTGGCATGGATATGATTGTCACCGATATGACCGAACATGGTGAAGTCCAAACCGGATGGTTCCAGCAGGGAGCGGTAGAGCCGGTAGACCTCGAGCAGTTTTTCATCCGGGACCGCCATATCCGTGCCCAATTTGGTAATGTGCGGATGCATTTTTTTATATGTATCCAATAACAGATTAACCGCTTCGGGTACCGTGTGCCGGAAATCGGTAAGTTTTTTCATCTGCTTTTTATCGTATGCCAGCCAGTTGAGGTCCGGATCCTCTCCCTTCTCTTCCAGCTGCTGGGCCACATGCATAAAGTATTCCCCGATACGCTCCTCATTGTCCGAGTGTGCTTCCAGGTAAAGGGCTGCTTTCGCCGTTTCTGGCGGATGAGGGTATTCCGCGTCGGCAAGGGTACTCACCAAATCAAGCGCTCGGCTATCAAAAAATTCGATCGCTGCAAGCCGTGTGTGTGCGGTTTGTGGTGTTTCTAAAAAGTTATCTTGGCGTAATATGTTCGCAAATTCCACAGCCGCTTTCTCTTGGGCAAAGAAAAATATTCCTCCCCATATATGCGCCGGCGCGGGAATTAGTTTTAGCTCAATTTGCGAAATAACACCCAATGTTCCTTCGGACCCGATGAAAAGATCGATCAGGTCTATGTTCCTGCCGGAAAAATATCCGGCCGCGTTTTTTACCGGCGGCCTTGCATAGCAAGGGATGCGGCCGCTGATGGAATATTTTTTTTCCGCACCGACTGCTTGAACACTAAGTGTAAAACGACCGTCGTTGGAACGCTGCTCGCCGCGCCGGACACAAAGTTTGCCGCCGTCAGTGAGAATAATATTCATGGCCTGAATATAGTTTCGCGTCGGGCCGTAATAAAAAGAACGCGCGCCGGAGGCGTTGCAGGCCGCCATGCCTCCTAATGAGGCTGTGGTTTCGGTGGGATCGGGCGGAAAAAAATAGGAGCCCTGCCGTAAAAAAACCTTGAGGGCGGCCAATGACTGTTCGCTCCAATCCGCAGTATCAAACTGTTTTGTGTCTATGGTTTGAACCAAGTCCTGCAGTTTAAGTCCGGGCTGTACCGTCAAATAAAAAATATTATTCTGTTGCACATGGCGCAGCCCCAGAATATTATTCATACGGCTCAGGTTCAGGATATGACCTTGCATAGGCACCGCGCCGCCCGTAATACCCGTGCGTGATCCCTGAATGGTAACGGGAGTAGAACTCTGTGAAAATTTATTTACTGCTTCTTGAATTTCTGCTTCACTCTGAGGAAAGGATATGGAGTCGGCCTTTCCTGTCAGGCGGGATTCATCGCGGAGGTACTCATTAATAAAATCATTATCATCACGGATATTTATCATAAATCAGCTTACTTATATTTAAAATTTCGGTTTCTTAAAAACTACAATATTTAACTGGTTCCTACAATCATTGATAAGCATAATAATGTAATAGACGAAAAAAAGTATTCGGTGTAATATCCAGATAATATAAAAATGCAGAAAAGAATAACACTTCTAATACTGTTATTATGTTTGGCAATTATTAAGACATGGGCAATCGATCATGATCCGGATACTGTCATTCTCTATGAACAGAAGCAATTATACAATGTAGGGAAAAATATATGGTACCTTGAGGATAAACAGTCTTCATTGAGCATGGATGATGTAATGACAGCTTATATAAGCGAACAGTTCAAACGGTCGGATCAGGAAGAACCTTTTTTCGGATATTCGGAATCCGTATACTGGCTGCGTTTAAGCGTGCAAAACAACTCAAACCTGGATTGGATTCTGGTAGTAGAAGAACCGTGGCTTTCGCAGATCGACATTTTTTGTGTTGATGACAGGGGAGACTATTCGGTGCGACGCGCCGGTTATAACTATCCTTTTTCCAGACGGGAAATTCCTCACCGCTTTTTTATATTTCAATTGGATTTTTCAGATAGTCCCCGCATGACAATCTATCTGCGCGTACGGGAAAGAAATTTTCCGCTATTTCTTCCCATGCACATCACCACAAAAACGGTTTTCTTTACAGAGCAAGGTCTCCGGAATATACTGATCGGCTTTTATTCCGGCCTGTTATTCATAATGGTTGTTTATAATTTATTCCTTCTCTTGTCGCATAAAGACCTTATTTATTTATTCTTCGCCCTGCTTATCGTAAGTCTGGGTGTTTTTCAACTGGCACGAACAGGTTTGGGGTTTCAGTTTTTCTGGCCTTCACTTCCCGAGTTTAATTTTACCATCTACATAATGCTAACCTTTGCGTCACAGATCTGCGGGATTCAGTTTATGCGGGTATTTCTTGAAGTAAAGAAATTTTTGCCCAGATTCGATATGTATGCGTTGGCGGTAATGGGCCTTTACGCGTTATATATGATTATAGCCGTATTTGCAAGTTCGCCGCTTCTGCTTATTATACACAATACATCCGGCATGCTGCTTTTATCGAGTTTTATCGTTCCCACGTTTTCCAGTTTAAAAAGACGGTATGAGCCCGTGTATTATTTCTTTATTGGATTCTCCCTGGTAATCCTCTCCTCAATCTTATGGGGTCTGCGCACGCTTACCCTTATTGCGCCGAGTATACTGACCGATTATAGTCTGCATTTCAGTACGGCGATTATGGTGGTTATTATTTCATACGCGCTTTCCGACCGTTTTAAAAGATTGAAAATAGAGAAAGAAAGAAGCGAGCGTTCAAATTTGGAAAAAACCGAGTTTTTTATAAATCTGGCTCATGAAGTTAAAACACCGCTGACATTAATCAGCAACTATCTGGATGAGTATATTACCAAGGCGGGGCTTTCACCTGAATTAAAAATAATCAAACAAAACATCGAGAAGCTCCTTAGAGATATGATGAACTTTTTTGATGTACTGCGTTTCGAACGCGGTATGCGTATCTATAATCATGATTCGGTATTGAATCTGTCCGAACTCATAAGTAAAAAGGCAGAGCTGTTTTCCAGGCTCGCGGAGAAAAACAAGATTACAATCCGCATCGGGGAAATTACTGACAAAGTATTAGTTAAAGCTGATGCATTGGCGATTGAAAGGATAATCAATAATTTATTGGAAAACGCTATCAAGTATAATAAAAAGGGCGGTACTGTATCCGTATCATTGACTGTTACGGATGCAGAAGCGGAACTTAACATCGAGGATACGGGGGTGGGGATTGCTGAGGATCAATTGGATAAAATCTTTCTTCCCTACTATCAGCTTTCCCATAATAAAGAAAACATTCAGGGCATAGGCATGGGCCTTACGATTGTATCCCGCATTGCCAAGGAATTGAGCGGTACTGTTTTAGTGGAAAGCAAAAAAAATGTAGGGAGTAAATTTAGCGTGTTGTTACCCTTGTACCGGGGGGAAGAAAAACCTCTGGATATACTGCCCCTCTCCGCTTCTTACTACAGTCCTTTGCCTGAATATGGTGATGTCGCGGAGCAGGAGATTGCAGGGAAGAAACTGTATAATATTCTTATCGTAGAAGACAATAGAGATCTGCTCAATTTAATGAAAAAGGTGATAAGCAGAAATTATAATGTGTATTGCGCGGAAAACGGTATCCAGGCCGTGGCAAAACTTAAGGAGACTACACGGATGCATTTGATTATTTCGGATATCATGATGGATTCTATGGACGGGTATAAACTGTTGGAAGCCGTTTCCGGTGATAAAAGTTACAGGGACATTCCGTTTATATTTCTCACTGCCAAATCCGGCCGGAAAGAAACGATAAAGGGTTTGGAAAAGGGAGCTATTGACTTTATTTCCAAACCTTTTCACTTTAACGAATTGTTGTCGAGAATTGAGACTTTGCTGCGCAATCGGGAGCTGACCAAACAAAATTACGAACGGGATAAATTCGCTTCGCTGGGAATGCTTGTGGGCGGGATTTCTCATGAGTTGTTGAATCCTTTAAGCGGCATCTCGGCACCTTTGGCAAATATAAAAAAAATAATAAAAGATTCTGATTTCAAGAGTCATAAGAAATTGAATACCTGTTTGGAGCATATGGACATCAGTGTAGAAAGAATAGCGGGTATTATAAAAGACCTAAAAATATTATATTCGGACGGTGAGTATAAACAGGAGCAATTGGATTTTAACAGGATACTAACATCTGTCCTTGATTTGCTTAAGCATAAAATAGCACAGGGCGTCAAGGTTAACGTGAAAATAGAAAAGGGACTGAAGGTTCGCGGTGACAGGGGCGCTGTTTTTTTTATTTTTGTTAATTTAATTAATAATGCTTTGGAGGCAATTGCTGAAGATGGAAATATAGATATTTCCATAAAGAAAATTAAAAATGAGACCGTTATAAAAGTTGCGGATGACGGTTGCGGGATTGACGATAAAGATATAAAAGATATATTTAATGCTTTTTATTCAACCAAATCCGTAGCTGACAATAATGGCTTGGGCTTATACAGTGTAAAAAAAGTGTTGTTAAAGCATGATTGGGATATTAATGTTATTTCTGAAAAAGGTAAAGGAACATGTTTCATTATAAAAATAAAGGAAGTATGAAATGGACAACAGAAAAATAATGGTAGTTGATGATGAAGCCATAATTCTTTTTAGTGTTGAGGCCTTTTTTGATACGTATAACATCACTACCTTCAGCAACGCAAAGGCTGCGCTGGCAGATTTAGACAAGAATACGTACGACATTATCATAGTTGATTATAAGATGCCCGGTCTGGACGGCTTTGATTTGCTTGTGGCGGCAAAAAAGAAAAACGCTTATAAACACGGAATCCTGGTTACAGCTTACGCTGATAAAAAATTGGTGGATGAGTTTTATAAGCATAAACTTATTAATGATGTGTTGGAGAAACCGCTGGCGCTGGATGACCTGCAGGTAGTAGTGGATAATGCTTTAAAGAAGTTGAATAAATAAATTATTTTCCGCATAGTAAAGTACTTTAGCGGTGGTTTTTTAATAATTTAATTGTGGAGCAAAACACAGTGCCTATGTATAGCGATCACACGAAATCATTTGAACAAAGAGTTGCCGATCTTATTTCGCGGCTTACTCTTCCGGAAAAGGTATCTCAATTAATCTTTATCAATAAGGCCATACCCCGTCTGGGAATTCCGGAGTATGTGTGGTGTAATGAGTGTCTGCATGGAGTGGCCAGGGCGGGAAATGCGACCGTGTTCCCCCAGGCTATTGCCTTGGGAGCGACCTTTGACACCGATCTGATTTTTAAGCTAGCCACTGCGATTTCAGACGAGGCCAGGGCAAAGTATAACATCTCGAAAAAACATGGCGGAACGAAGATATTCCACGGGCTCACCTTTTTTAGCCCCAATATTAATATATTCAGAGATCCCCGCTGGGGCAGGGGGCAGGAAACCTTTGGTGAAGATCCCTGCCTGACAGCTAAAATAGGAACGGCGTTCGTTAAAGGGCTGCAGGGAAATCACAAGAAGTATCTAAAAGCAGCGGCGTGCGCCAAACATTTCGCGGTGCACAGCGGTCCGGAAAAGCTTCGTCATGAGTTCGATGCTAAGATCCCGGAAAAAGATTTGTTCGAGACGTATTTGCCGGCTTTCAAAGCGCTGGTAGATGCCGGAGTGGCCGGGATTATGGGCGCCTATAATCGTCTGAACGGAATGCCCTGTTGCGCGCATCCGCGGTTGTTACTCGAGATAGCGAGAACCAAGTGGAAGTTTAAAGGTTATATTACCACAGACGGCTGGGCGGTACGCGATTTCCATACGGGGCACGGAGTTACGAAAAATCCGGTCGAATCGGCTGCCTTGGCGGTCAATAACGGCTGCGATCTGATTATTAATGGCTTGGTAGAAGATTTGATGGCCGCGGTGCGGGAGGGACTTTTAAACGAACAAAGGATAGATAAAGCCCTTTACTGGTTGTTTATGATACGTTTTAGATTGGGAATGTTTGATCCTCCCGAAAAAGATCCCTATAAAGCACTAGGTGAGAATGTGATTAACTGTAAAAAACACCGTCAGTTGGCAAAACAAGCCGCCTTAAAATCAATAGTGCTGCTTAAAAATAAGGATAATATACTGCCTTTGGATAAAAATATTTCCAGTATCTGTGTTGTGGGGCCGAACGCGACCAATACCGATATTTTATTAGGCAGCTATTACGGTGTGAGTAGCCGTATGGTTACGTTACTGGAAGGAATTGCCGGTAAAGTGAGTAAGAATACCACTATTCAATTTTACCAGGGCAGCCTTTTAAATCAAGCGAATCCGAATCCCGTGAACTGGGTAAAGGGTTTTATAGAAGGTTCCGATGTCGTGATCGCGGCTATGGGGCTTTCCCCTCTGCTGGAAGGCGAGTTTGGTGAGGCAATCGGCGCCAAGAATTTTGGGGACAGAGCGGGCATCGGTTTGCCGAAAAATCAAATTGAATTTATTAAAGATATATCTGAAGTAGGCAAGCCTGTTATTTTACTGATTTCAGGAGGCAGTCCCGTGGCGATTCCCGAGATCCATGATGTGGTGGCTGCCATAGTGTATATCTGGTATCCGGGAGAGGAAGGGGGCAATGCCGTGGCCGATATTTTGTTCGGGGACGCTGTTCCGTCCGGACGCCTGCCCGTTACGGTTCCCAGATCAGTAGCGGATCTGCCTGTGTTTAATAATTATGCAATGCGGGGCAGAACGTACAGGTACATGAAGAAACCGCCTCTTTACCCGTTCGGTTTCGGCTTAAGTTATACCCGCTTTTCTTACAGCGCTCTAACAATCAGCGAATCACCTGTTAAAATCGGGAGAAAAGTAAAAGTGACGGTAAATGTGGCAAATCGGGGCGAAAGAGTTGCGGAAGAGGTGGTACAGCTGTATATTTCCAAGCTTAACGCTCCCCTCGAAGTTCCGCTTTATGAACTTAAGGATTTTAAAAGAGTAACATTAAAACCCAAGCAAGAGAAGCAGGTAGCCTTTACTATTACTCCCGCCATGCTGGAATATGTGGACAACAGCGGAGTAAGGATTTTAGAGCCGGGCGATTTTTTAATAACCATAGGCGGAGTGTCTCCGGGCAGTTGGCAAAAAGAGCTGGGCGCTGCCCGTACTGTACAGAAAAAATTGAACGTAAGCGCGTTAAAAAAATAGAATCCCAAGTTGGTTAACCGAAAAACGCCGCTTTTTTTATAATGCTTGCATGAAATATTAAAAAATCATATTATTCAGTATCAAAATGGGTCTAAACAAAATACAGTTTGCCAGTGATAATTACTCGGGTATCTGTCCTCAGGCCGTACAAAGCATGATAGAAGCCAATCGTGATTTCTCATTGGCGTACGGCGAAGATTCCTATACGCAAAAAGTCTGTGATCTCTTTCGGAAGATATTTGAAACAGACTGTGAGATATTTTTCGTGTTCAATGGAACCGCGGCTAACGCGCTGGCCCTGGCCTCACTTTGTCAATCATATCACAGCATTATCTGTCACGAAACCGCTCATATTGAAACCAATGAGTGCGGAGCTCCGGAATTTGCTTCCAATGGTTCAAAAATTCTGTTGGCGAAGGGACAAAACGGGAAATTAGATGCCGGGGAGGTTGAGAAGATAATAACCAGGCGCAGCGATATTCATTATCCCAAACCCAAGGTTATCAGTCTGACTCAGGCCACGGAACTGGGAACCGTGTATACTCCTGGCGAGCTTCAGGCCATCAGGGATGTTGCCTGTAAGTATGATTTGAAATTACATATGGACGGTGCCCGCTTTGCCAATGCGCTTGTTTTTTTAAATCTGACTCCGGCGGAACTTACCTGGAAGGCCGGAATTGATGTGCTGTGTTTGGGCGGTGTTAAAAACGGCCTGGCCGTAGGGGAAGCGGTTGTTTTTTTTAATAAGGACCAGGCCCGGGATTTTGCCTACCGCTGTAAACAGGCAGGACAGTTGGCTTCTAAAATGAGATATTTATCCACCCCCTGGTTGGGGCTGTTGGGGCATGATGTGTGGAAAAAAAACGCCGCGCATGCCAATAAGATGGCCCGCTATTTAAAAACGGAACTGGATAAAATAAACGGAGTAAAGATTAAGTTTCCTGTCGAGGCTAATGCTGTTTTCGCGGATATGCCCGACTCAGTGGTTTCAGGTTTGAGAGCTGCGGGCTGGCGTTTTTATAACTTTATCGGTGTGGGCGGCGCCAGGTTGATGTGTTCCTGGGCCACCACAAAACAGAGTATTGATTTTTTTTTGAAAGATGTAAAAAAGCATTTGGACTAGATTGTAAACTACAATATACTTGATAAGTGAAAGGAGATTCATTTATGAAACTCCGCGGAAAGATAAATCTTACCACTATTTTAATCCTGATTTTTATGCTTTTACTGATTTTGGCATTCGCCACAGTTATAATGAACAATATAATATATACATTGAATTCCAGTCTCTTTGGGATTATTCTGGAAAAAGCATATAACGTAGTTAATGACCACTACATGAAGTTATTCTATTCAGGACTCATTCCTTCAGGTAAACATATTGAGGAAGCCCAAGCCGAAATCATTAGTGAGTTAAAAAGAATCGGATTTGGAGATACCGGGACGATATGTGTTTTTACAACTGATAAAAAGGTTGTGTATTTTGAATCTAAGAAAAAGCTTGAGGCCATGGATTGTGATTTTGCGGAGCAAATAATAACCGACAAAAGAAGACAGGGTGAAATAGATTTTTTGTTAAATAATAATGAGTATTTCTGTAAATTTATGAAATATGATTATTGGAATTGGATAATCTGTTTTTACATAAAAAAAGCGGAAATGTATGAGCAGAGGAATACCTTCCTGCTTATAATTTCAGTACTTTTTTTGGCAATTTTGTTTTTTGCAATCATATGTATGTCTTTAATCATGAGTAAAGTCATTTTAACGCCTTTGAAAAATCTCTCCTTAAAAGTAAAACAGATATCCGAAGGTCAGGGTGATTTAACAAAACAGCTTGAGATTAGTACAAAGGATGAACTGGGAACGTTGGCGGCGTACTTTAATAATTTTATTCACTACCTGCGCGGTGTTGTTGATAAATTAAAGGGCGTCGGAAGTAAAACTAAAAGCATCGGAGGGACCCTCTCGGACGGCTCCCGCGAAGTATCATCGGTAATGGAGCATATCTCACGAACAATGACTTCAGTTATGGAAAGGACAAACAGATTGACCGATGAAATGGGGGGATCAAGCAGTTCGATAGAGGAAATTAATAAGTTTATTGAAAAGGTCGTTAATTTGATCGAAGAACAGTCCTCAAGTGTGAACCAGTCAACCGCTTCGATTGAAGAGATGATTGCCTCGATAATCAATATCGCTAAAGTGGCGGAAGAAAAAAAACAGCTGGCGGACAAGCTGGTTAAGCTGGGACAAGGCGGCGAAAGCGATATGGAGATTATGACAAATTCAATAGAAGGCATTGCCAGCTCGGCCTCGGTTATTATTGAGTTGATCGATATTATCAATAATGTAGCCAAACAGACCAATCTGCTGGCCATGAATGCGGCGATTGAAGCGGCACATGCCGGTGATTACGGCAAAGGATTCCTCGTGGTAGCCGATGAAATCAGAAAACTTGCGGAGACAACCGCAACCAACGCGACCGATATTTCGAGCTCACTTAAGACAATAATTGATAAAATCGGAGCAACATCAGAAATCTCAAAACAAACCTACACAAAAATAAATGAAATTATCAAGGGTATTGTGGATGTATCCGACAGTATGAACGAGATGAGAACCGGTATGAAAGAACTTACCGCCGGCTCCGGGCAGATAACCAATGCGCTGGGCAGTTTGGTTACCATAACAGAAGAGGTCAAAAATTCTTCACAGGAAATAAACAGCCGTACCGCACATATCGAAGAATCAATTAAAAATGTTTTATCCCTAACGAATGATAATAAAGGTGCTATTATTACCACAACCAATGAAATCAATCAGATGTCAAAATCAATCACGGTCCTCGCCGATTTGTGTAAAAATAATATCCAAAATACCGAGATCCTTGAGGGAATAATCACCAATTTTAAGACGGATGAAGAATGAGATTTACAACTGGTTGCCATTTTTTTTAAGCAAACTTAAAACACCATCCCGCTTCACGGTTTTGGATTTCTCCACTCACACAGCTATCGTGTCCCCCATGCTCAGTTATTGGTACAAGTAGCCTGTACTTGTATTTACTTTTTTGCTCGGATATGTTAGGTATATATGGTAAAGGAAAAAAATACAGTTTATGAAAAAGAAAAGAATAAACGATCAGGATATTAATCCCAAATACCAGCAGCTTATTAATATTATCATGAATCTGATAAAACAGGGGCATTTTAAAAAAGGCGATAAGCTGCCCTCGGAAACCGAGCTGATTAATGAATATTCCGTAAGCCGTAATACCGTGCGCCTTGCTCTTGATAAATTAGTAAGCACCGGCCTGCTTTACAAAAAGCAGGGACAGGGTACTTTTTTTGCCGGGATTAAAAGTAATAATCTGAGCCGCAGTTCGCTGATCGGGGTTATTCTGCCATGCGTGACCCATTCGATCTTCCCCTACGTGGTAAGGGGTATTGAGAATGTCGCTCACGACAGGCATTACAGTGTGATAATCGGTGATACCAATGTGGACAATACCAAGGAACTGCAGATACTGGAGCGCATGATAGCGAGAAACATCGACGGTCTGGTAATTGAACCCACTAACAGCGCTTATGCTACAATGGAAAGCGAAATATATAAAAGACTTAAGAAATTAACCATTCCTTATATGTTTGTGGAAAGCACGATCGCCGATCTTGAGGTTTCTTCCCTGATAATTGATGATGAATTGGGCGGTTTCCTGGCCACGGAGTACGCCATAAAAAAGGGTCATAGGAGGATCGCGCATGTGTATAAATCGGATAACATATGCGGTATCAGAAGAGATCAGGGCTACTGTAAAGCCCTGAAACAATATGGGATTCCCTATGATGAAAAACTTGTAAAACCTTATCTGGAAAAGGACGAGGTTGACATCGTGGGGAATAAATTTACAAAAGAACTATTAGCGCTGAACACGCAAAGGCCCACCGCCATCATTTTCTTTAACGATGAGGGGGCGCTCCAGAGTTATACGGCGATAAAGGAAGCGGGTCTTAAAATACCCGATGATATTTCAGTTATCGGATTTGATAATATCAATGTTTCCTCCACAACAGAGGTTCCCCTCACCACGCTGGAACATCCCAAGTATAATTTAGGTAAATGGGCCGCCGATATTCTGATTGATGAAATCGAAAATTTCGATAACCGGGTGAAAACCAATCTTGTTATTAAACCCACGCTTATAGAAAGAAAGTCGGTCAGGGATCTAAATTTGGGCTGACAAGGAATCAAAAAACCGTCCGCGCCTTTAAAATTGAATTTTAGCTGCGCGTAACCTTGACAAACTATCGGCAAATACTTTTTAATGGGGCGGAGGGTTTCGTATGATAAAAAGATTGATTTTTTCCGCGATAACAGCAGTTGTCATGCTTTTGTTATCTTCCTGCCCGTCTCCTGGCGGCAGATCACGAGATATTGTTGAGATTACCGACATGACCACTCATTACCGTGTGGTTATCGACGCCCTGGGCAGGGGCCATTACCAGATCGGCCAGGACTACGCCAGAAAGACACTGCAGATGCTACCGAACTGGGAAGAGCTTGCGGATTCCTATCTTGTTGATTGTATTGACCAGTCAGGTGTTCAGCCTGCCACCATATACCCCATATTAATTAACCGGACGCAAGATATCCGAAATCAGATTCCCGCCGATTACGTGAATGAAATTGAAGGATTTTATTCCATGCTGTCCGGCGCGCCAAGCAATATTTTGGGTGATGACAAAATATCAAAATCCGAACTGTATATACTTAATCTGCTTCCGGATGTGGGCAGGATTACTCAATGCTCGGCGGTTTCGGTATTCGGCGATTTCTCCGCCACGGACTCTACCGTAACAGGGAGAAATCTCGACTGGTACAGCGGAGAGAGCAATCAGTTTCCGCAGATGCAGGCTGTGATTATCTTTCAAAACGGTTCGGAGTCCGTATGTCTGATCGGCTGTTTGGGATTTATGGGCGCCATATCAGCGTGTAATGATAATGGGATCTTTGCCGCTATTCTTGATTCCCCGACCGGAGGAGCGTATTCTTCCCTTGGCAAACGATCATATCCGTTTGATATCCGCTACGCGCTGGAGAACTACTCAACCCTGGATCAAGTGGCCGGCTACTTGACGGCTGCTACCCGACAGTACACCTACGGGCATCTGATTTTTTTATCCGATGCCACGGAAAGCAAGGTCGTGGAAAATGATGTGAGTGATAATTCGAACAGAAAAGTACGCACATATACCTCAAATTTGAACGCTGGTGTCGCGGCGTGGCCTTCACCGGCCCTTGATTATTCCATCGGCGCGGTCAACTCATTCGTGTTAAACGGAAACACGGATAATCATACAGGTGTTGCAGTGAATGAGAATCGTTGGTCATCGCTTATCACCCAATTGACCAATTACGCGGCAGCAGGCATAACGGTTGACGAATTGAAAAACATTATATCTTTTGATAACGGAAACGGTCCCGGTTTCCAGTCGACCGGTGATTTGTATAACGAGTATACTCAGCAGTGCATCATTTTTCAGCCGCAGACCAATACTCTGGAAATCTATTTCCGGGCCAGAGACGGTAGTTTGGAAGACGATCCGGTTTTTGAGACAATTGCTTTAAGTTTTTAATTAGCTATTCCAGCTTATAATCACCGGACATATTATCAATATTATTATAATCAACAGTGATACTGCCGTTGTTAAAATAAATAACTGCCGTATGCTCCCCGCCATAGGCATTATCCCATACTTTAAATCTAAAGCCACCGTTTATAGGCTCAACCTTGATCAGTAACAATCCGTATTGGCCGGGACCCTCTATGAATTCGATCATCGGGTGGTCCCAGAATTCACCAGGTTTGGGGTAGATATGGATTCTGCGTAAGCCGTTATCTTTTTTATAGGTTTTATGCATCAGCGAATCAGCAAGGTGCTCAAGGCCCAACGCGTAGTCTAAAAATCCGCCGAACACCCAACCCTCGAGATTTTTCCAGCGAATCTTGGACCATCTGCCGGTCGCTCCCTGAATAGTAAGCACTGCACCTGTTTCTTCAAGCAGATCGACTTTTTCGCTATAGGGAACTGCTCCCAGCACTTTACCTTGTAATCCTGATGAATCTCTTACCCGTAAGCTTGGCTGGGCGGTTACAACGCGGAATTGGGCGTGTGCATAAGCGGTGAACAATAATAAAATTATTGACAGAATAATTACAATTTTTCTCATCATCGTTCCCCTTTGCAGATAGAAGTATAATGCATGAAAAGTAAATATGCAAAATTTCTTTGCACAATCCCATAATTTATGGAATAATGGCAAACGACCTTTTTAAGAGATTGATAAGGATTTATGGCAGAAATGTATTCCATACGTGGAAAAGTAGCGCTGATTACCGGTGCGGCCAAGCGGCTGGGCAAGGCGACAGCTCTGGCGTTGGCGGAAAAGGGCGCTCATATTATTATTCATCACAACTCCTCTGCCCATGCCGCTCAAGAGCTTATGAAACAGATTCAGAGGTTGGGAGTTAAGGCATGGACGCTGCAGGCTGATTTAAGTGCGTCTGAGGAATGTGAAAAACTTTTTACACAGGCCGCGGCTGCCGCAGGCCCTGTTGATATATTAATTAACAATGCCTCCATCTTTCCCAGGCAAAACCTGGCTGAGTTCACGGAACAAGAACTTATTGCTAATATTCAGATAAACGCCGTGGCGCCATTGCTGCTTTCCCGAAAATTCGCGGCGCAGGCAAAGCGGGGAGTAATCATCAACTTTCTGGACACCCATATAACCGAATACCATGCCGCCTACGCGGCGTATCATATCAGCAAACGCATGCTTTTCACTCTTACCCGCATGCTGGCTTTGGAATACGCGCCCTGCGTAAGAGTAAACGCGGTTGCCCCGGGGCTTATTCTGCCGCCGGAAGGTGAGGATGAAAGCTATCTGAAAAAACACGCCGAGCGCAATCCATTGCGCGCATACGGAAATGAAGATGATATTACAGCCGCCGTGCTGTTTCTAATTCAAAGCGGTTTTATTACCGGTCAGGTGCTTTTTGTGGACGGAGGATATCATATGAAAGGAAATACCTATGGCGTCTGAACAACGAAATCCAGACAAGATCTTTATTAAAGATCTGCTTTTGCGCTGTATTGTGGGGATTAAACCGGATGAAAGGGAGAAAAAGCAGGATGTTCTCATTCATCTCAACCTGTATAGTGATTTACGCCAAGCCGGTATAAGCGATAATATCACAGATACTATTGATTACGCCACCTTAAAGAAAAAAGTGATTGAATTAGTTGAAGGATCTTCCTTTTATCTAGTGGAAAAACTGGCCGAGAGTATTGCCGAGCTGTGTCTCAAGGACTCAAAAGTGCAGAAAGTCGATGTGGAAATCGAGAAACCAGGCGCGCTGCGTTTTGCCCGTACCGTGGGTATAGCCATTACACGCGAGAGGTCTTAAGACTGTCATGTCCGGTGCGGTGTTTATTGGAGTGGGAGCAAATATTAATCCGGAAGCTAATATTCTCAAAGCAGTGCAATTACTGGGGCGGCAGGTAAAACTGCTGGACAGTTCTTTTTTTTACCGCTCCAAAGCAGCGGGAAAAGAGGATCAGCCTGATTTTATCAATGGCGTGCTTAAAATTACCACAGAAATTAATCCCGGCGAATTAAAATTTGATGTGTTAAGAAAAATCGAAGCTCAATTGGGCCGGGTGCGTACAAAAGATAAAAATGCGCCGCGTCCCATAGACCTTGATATCCTGCTCTACGGCGGGGTTGTAAAACTTGAAGAACAGATCCGAATTCCCGATCCGCATATTCAAACCTATGATTTTGTGTATGTTCCCTTATTGGAATTGGAGCCGGAGTTGGTACTGCCCGACAGCAAGCAAAAGCTGAAAGCGCTTGTAGAAATTGATAAATCTTGTCACAAGTTGGTTAAAATGGTAGAATTCAGCGCCTTGGTAAAGGAGAGGTGCGGATTATGAATGAAAAGCGAGTCGCGGAATTAATTAAAGAGCTGTTAAAAGAAATCGGGGAAGATCCCGACCGGGAAGGACTCCTGGCCACGCCGCAGCGGGTGGCTAAATCATGGGCTTTTCTGACCGGCGGATATCGCAAAAATATTGATGAAATAATCAACAAAGCGGTTTTCGAATCCGAGGCCAACAATATGATCATCGCCCGTGATATCGAGGTGTACAGTCTGTGTGAGCACCATATGCTTCCCTTTTTCGGACGCTGTCATATAGGTTACGTGGCACGCAAACATGTTATCGGAGTGAGCAAGCTGGCCCGGATTACGGACTTTTACTCACGCCGTCTGCAGATCCAGGAACGGCTTACATCTCAAATCGCGCGCGCCGTTAAGGACGCGGTAAACGCCATCGGCGTGGGTGTGGTCATGGAGTGCAGACACCTTTGCATGATGATGCGCGGTGTGGAAAAACAGAACTCGATTATGACCACCTCTTCCGTGCTGGGTGAGCTGCACAGCGACGCTTCCACGCGGGCGGAATTTCTGAATTTACTAAAAGGTAAAGACTAAAGCGATTGACAACACACTCATAGCATGGTAAATATGTTAATTACTATTACGGGCTGTAGCGCAGTTGGTTAGCGTACACGTCTGGGGGGCGTGGGGTCGGCGGTTCAAATCCGCCCAGCCCGAATAGTTCTTCCGCTTCCGTCTCTATATGCTTTTTGTGCATAACAGGTCTGAAACATATCGGCTTATACTATTTATAGGTCTTTAGCATATCAAGGAAAGTGTAATACGCGGGTTTTTTGTTGAAGTCCTTATCAAGGAGCAAAGCAGCACCGTGTCCGGGGAAATGAGGATTGTTCATAATCCAAGAATACCTGTCCGTCAGTCCCCAGGTAAGGAAAGCCGTTACCTTTTCATAATCCAAGGCAATCTTTAAAAGCTCTGCGTACACTTCGGCCTGCTTTTTAAGGCGTTTGTCCAGTTTGTTTTTTCCTGCAGCGGTGTTAATATTCACATCATTTACACGCACTCTGACATCAACTTCGGTGAAATGGATTTCCAATCCAAGCTTTACAAAACGGTCCAGGGTGGCCCTGAATTTGTTAAAATCAATCGGCTGCTCTGCGCTGATATGCAGCTGAAATCCCACGCCGTCGATGGGAACACCCTCTTTCACCCATTTTGCCACCAGTTCATAGAACTTGTCGGCTTTGGTCTTTCCCTTCTCTTCGGTATTGTAGTCATTTAAAAACAACTTGGCTTGGGGATCGCAGCGCCGGGCCGTGTAAAATGCGGTTTTTAAAAGCGAATCATCGGTTAAACTGTTTGACCAGATAGAATAATCATAACTTTTTCTGTTTTCTTTATTGTTTCGTAATCCCGAACCATTGTCCTTTATCACTTCATTGCATACATCCCAGGCAAAAATCTTACCTTTATAATAGGTCACCACATTTTCTATATATCTTACCAGATACCCCTGAAGCTCGCTGTACGATTTTTGTTCCAGCCACTGGGGAAGAAACAAGGTAAATCCGAATTCAGGCACGAATCCCGCATGCCAGAGCAGGGTATGCCCGCGAACATGCATGTTGTTTTTTGAAGCCGCGGCCAGCAATAAATCGGCTCGTGAAAAATCGAATACTCCTTCCGCCGGCTGCAGTACCTTCCACTGCAGTTCGAATTCAGGGACAATACAGTTGTATTCCGTGGCCAAAAAGTGCAGGAACTGTTCATCGTATAATAGATTAAGGGAGTTTACCGCGGCCCCGAGTTTCAGTTTCCTCTGGTCCGCGTATTTTCGCAGCGATTCTTCTGCAGCATTACGTGTTATTTTGATGGGGTCACGGCTTGAATCAATATCCGCCCAGATCAGGTCATCGACATAAAAAAGAGTGGACTGGGCCGAGCCGGCGGAATTTCTCTGACCCTTTATATCCACGAACGAACATTCGGAGATCACCTGCTGTGCTTCCGCCACTGATAAATCACGATCTTCATTGTGCCAGGTATGGGTGTACTCCCATAGTTTATACGTGTAAATATAATTGATGTTGAATGTAAGATCGTTCCATACTCCCTGTTCCACCGGTTTACTGCCGATAACAACGTAATTGTGGTAATGCCACATGCCGATGGCCAGAAAATCCACAGGAGAGCCCTTGGGCACAAACACGGAAATGCTAAGCAGCTTGTTGGAAAAGTTAATGAAAGTCCGGTTTGCAATGTCCGCCATTTTTAAGTTGAAACTAATCCCGGAATACTGCCCCGCAGCGATTTTACCCGAAGCCAGAAGGGCCTGGTCCCCTGTTTTAACCTGAGTACTCGTGGTTTTTATACTGGTGGACGGATCATGAGAAAAAATACTGCCCGCAGCAAGCCACTGCGCCACTTTGGTAGTACTGTCGAAGCTTAAGTGCACTGTTCCCCGCAGGTTATCCGCGTTGGTGACGGTGGTAAAGGTAGTGATGAAGCTTAAGCACAGGATTACAAGCACCGGTATTATATGTCTTGTTAAAGCGGTTTTTTTATGGTACTTCATAATCATTACTCACATTTTGTAAGGCATAAGTATAATAATATTGTTATTACCTGTCAAGATACCGCATTGCCTCATTAAAAATCTAACCGAAAAAAAGTAATGCCTCACATAAAAATCTAACCATAATGATTATACAATTTTATATTTT
>JAFGGG010000038.1 GCA_016930675.1 Spirochaetales bacterium | reverse complement strand
GCAATATTGACAGTTAGTATTATTTTAAATACTGTAAGCGTATTATGAAAAAAATTACATTGTCACAAAGCAAAACAGCAAAAAAGTTTCAATTTAGCAAAAAGATTGATTTTGTTATTCCTGTGGGAAAATTACCCGGAAAGTCGAAAGATCGTGCTGTGGTTTTGATTCTGTATATTGAGCAGATCGGTTTTATGCTCCCGGAAGGGAGCCTGCAATTCGAGGATAACAGCTATGAAATCGTCGGATATCAGACTGAAGTGGAAATATATTTGTCTGACAAGGATCAAAATTTAGAATTCAGCCTGACAACTCCGTCCGGCGTTGTTAAGTTGGCATGGTGGCTGAATGGAAGAAATGTGTTAGGACGTGAAAAAGCACGGATTTTCATTTACGCGAAAAAGGATCATGAATATAACGCCGCCCTGCATTGTTACTTCACGTGGCGCTGTAATTTTAGTTGTAAATATTGTTTTATTTACGCTGATGACCCGAAACGTTTGACGAAGAGCAGTCTGAGTGAAATTCAAACCGATAAATTTATGAAGGTATTGAATAATACGGGAAAAACTTTCAGCATCGTTTTTTCAGGTGGCGAACCCTTTCTCATTCCTCATTTCGTTGAAACCTGCGCCGAGCTCTCAAAGGATCATTATGTATCTGTTGCCACTAATCTGTCATTGACCAGGGAAATTAATAAATTCATGGAATTGCTAAACCCTGATCGAGTAAGATTTATTTTGGCTTCATTTCATATAATGGAATTGGAAAAACGAAATATGATAGATGTCTTTTTTGAAAATTATAAAAACCTTAAAAAAGCGGGTTTCCAGGTATCCGCACAAACCGTAGGTTACCCGCCGTTACTGGAATCCATAGAAAAATATATGAAGCTGTTTGCTAAAAAAAACATGGACCTGCAATGCGCGCCGTTTATCGGTGATTATGAGAACAAACCTTATCCTGCTTCTTATTCCGATGAAGATCTTGAAAGGATTAAATATGAAGGAGAACTGGTAAAAAGCGCCTACACGTGGCAGGGGAAAAAATGTAATGCCGGTTATAATGATGGTGTGGTAAAAACAAACGGAGATGTTTTCTATTGTATGTTTTCGAATGAAAAGATCGGAAATGTCTATAAGGGGATCACTTTCAGGGATGAAATGATCAGGTGCCCTATAGAATTTTGTTCGCTTCCGTTATCTATTGAAGATTACTCTCTTTATAGAGATGCAATAGATGAAGGCGCGTAATCTGGATTTTTCACACAAATAATAATCCATTCATAGCCGACCCCCGCCCGCAACATGCGTATTCTGGTGTATCCTTTTGAAAACCAGGGTGCGGCCGAATATTCCTGGATAGCCGCGGGTATGACCGATTCCGTAATCGCGGATCTGGGCAGAATTTCGAGCATTACGGTAATCAGCGATGACGAACGCAAAAAAGTGATGGAGGAGATCGCTTTTAGTTTATCCGATATGGCCGATGAAAAAACCGCCGCGCGCGTGGGATCTTTAATAGGAGCGGATACGATTTTTACGGGCAGTTACACAGTCGTCACAGACCGGGTGCGGGTGGTGGCAAAGCTGGTCAATGTGGAAAGCGGGAGTCTGGTGAAATCAATCAAGCTTGACGGAACTTTGAAAACTCTGTTCGAATTACAGGATAAAATAGTCTTTTCGCTGATGGCGGAGTCCGGGGAAATAAAAGTGGCGGATGTAAAAACACCTGTCGTCACCAATGCAGAAAAAACAAAGATCGAAACAAAAACACGGCCCGCGCTTTCCGCGTATGAATATTACGCCAGGGGATTGGAAATCAGCGCCACCAATCCGACTGAGGCGATGCGTCTTTTCAAAGAGGCTTTGGCTGTTGATCCGGAATATATCGACGCGCTGAGAGTGGCCGGTTTTATTGCGGGAAATATCCTGAATCAGTTTGATCTGGCATTAAGTTATTTGGATAAGGCGGTTGAGATTATGCATAAAAGAGAAGAAACCGGCACTGTTAACTATGCGTATATAATGAAAAATATCGGTGTTGTGTATTCGAATAAAGGAGAACTGGAAAAAGCCCTTGAGTATTATAACAAAGCCCAAGAACTATCGGCACACCTCGGATTACAAAACACTGCCGACAACGCTACCTTACTCATGAACATAGGTCTTGTATACTGGACTAAAGGGGAGCCTGAGCGGGCGCTAGAGTATTATGTAAAATCCAGGAGTATCCGCGACAATCTTGGTTTGCAGAATACCGGTTATTATGCTCATCTCATGAATAACATGGGTCTTGTGTATTGGAACAAAGGAGAACAGGGAAAGGCTCTCGAGTTTTATAACAGAGCCAAGGCTATTTATGATCGCTTTGAATTACAAAACACTGCCCCCTTCGCCAACACGCTTATGAACATAGGGCTTGTGTATTTTGAAAAAAAGGAACCTAATCGAGCGCTTGAGTATTTTATGAAATCCAGGGATATACGGGACCGGCTTGGACTGCAAAAAACCGTTTTGTATGCGTATCTGATGATGAACATGGGCCGTGTCTATAATGCCAAGAAGGAGTACAACCGCGCTCTTGAGTACTATAATAAGGCCAAAGCCATAGAAGAAGATCTCGGACTGCAGAACTCGGTGGGCTATGCCAATCTCTTGTTCAACCTTGCCATCGTTTACGAAAACAAGGGTCAGAAAGTACAGGCGGGAAAACTATACCGCCAGACATACGAGACTTACATCAAAGCGGGCTATACGGGAAAGTGGAAGGATGAGGCCCGCAAAAACGCCGAGCGTTTGGGCCAGTAAGCGGGAGTGTGTCAGCGGTTCATGATGTAAACCCAAAGTGTTCTTTTTTCATCTCTTCTCTTGGTGGATTGAAATATCCGAATTTTATCCAGGGAAAAGCGGTGCGCATGCTGTCAAGCCAATTGCGCATGCCGATAAAATCAGGTGCAAGTTCGGCGAGCTTCAGCTCCTGTGTATACCATTCGGGATCGATGTTCAAATTACGGGTTTGGATCATGTTGGGTTTTACTTTATTAATAAGCGTGTGCAGGGCGGCCATTTCGGTTTTGTGGTCGGTAAAACCGGGGAAGATGAGATAGTTGAGCGACGACCACCTGTTGAAGTCGCGCGCCAGAGTAAGGGATTGCACCACATCGTCGAATTTATAATCCCGCGGATTATAATAAGCATTATAATACTTATCCTGTGCCGAATTAAGACTGACGCGGATGCTGTCCAGACCCGCTTCAAAAAGTGATTTTAAGGTTTCAGGCCGGCTGCCGTTGGTATTGAGATTGATAATCCCTTTTTTCGTGCGCGAGCGAATCTGTTTTATGCTCTCCGCGATCAGTTCTCCCTCCAATAAGGGCTCACCCTCGCAGCCCTGCCCGAAACTTATCACCGCACGGGGTGCCTGTTCAAGATGCGGTACCGTAAACTCTATAATCTCAGCTACGGTAGGCGTGAAATCTATCCGTTCCTGAGAGGAGACCACGTTTGATTGCCGCGGTTGCAGGGAAATGCAGCCCACGCAGCCGGCATTGCAGGCCGGACTGGTGGGAACCGGGCACTCCCATCGTTCCATGACGAAATTACGGGCCGCGGGGCAGCCGTAGCAGCGCACGCATTTTTCTACCAGATGCCCGACCAGTCTATTGCGCGGATAACGATGCAGCATGTTTTGTGCGCCGCGTTCAATCTTTTTTTCATCGAATAACCGCAGATCCTGGCGTGTGTCGGCGTCTATGCGCGCGGCCGGCACATAAAATTTCCCTTTGTACCAGCCAACCGCCGTATAACAGTAGAGAGGAAGACGCGGGGCAGAGGGAGTGCTTGTGTAAGCGGGCAGTAAAAACTGGACATACGCGGGAGCCATAAAAGCGGCTACAGCGTTGATTTTCTCGCCTTGGTAATTATCGATGCTGACGAACCGCCTGGTTTCGGGATCATACCCCGTGGGCAAGCGTCCGGGAAGCATAAAAAGGTTGCTGCCGTGGGGCAGGGGAATCAGATCGTCCTTTACCGGAAGACGTTGCTCGGCAAGCGCCACGCCCGCCATACACAGATGAGGAATTTCAAAGATGTTGCCGCGGTCGTCGCTTACCGCAAGCAGAGGCATATCCATAATGTCTTTGATAGTAGTGGAAATGAATGATTTTCTCAATATAGCTGATATGCGTCCAAAAAGAATTTGTTCCTTTTCAAATGTACGATTTTTTTATATACTTTTTTAACTCCATAAATTTATGCAGTTTGTCCGGATTATCCGGATTTTTATAATAGAACCAAGCATGCTTAAAGGAGGTATGTAATGAAAAAATTATTTTTATTATTAGGGATAATACTCGTAGTGAGTACACTCACCTCGTGTATAACCATGCCGATTACGGATCCCAAAAGCGACAAACCCACAATGCTTTACGGTATGATTGATATGTCGGAGATGGGATATAGTATTACTAGTATCACAATGTCATATTTTGAGAGTTTTGATGTACTATTTGGTTCAACCATATCCGTTCGTGTGTATGGAAACGGCCTTTTTTTTGCGGAGGACATAAAAACCGGTTATTATGCCATAGAAACCTTCAGAAGTGGAAATGTGTTTTTTGATATGCCGAACAAAACCAAGAAAGAGGATTACACGTATATAAAGGAAGGGCAGCTTTTCTATTGGGGCGCGTTTAAGGGTGTACAGGTAGAAAAAGCGGATCCCTTGAGGCAGATTTTTTTATCAGAATTGGGCTCGTATGAGGTACGGCCCCATAATAAGCACAACCGGAAAACTCTCCTTAATATGATTCTGGAAAAAGTTCAGGGAACGGGCTGGGAAGCTGTAATTAATCGTGAGTTGAAAAGGTAATAAAATCATACCAAAGTACTATTGAACTTGCGCTCATTTCGGATAATCCTTTATAATATACATAAGGAATTCATAGAAATTGAAAAAATTAGAAGCGAAAAAGAGTGATTCCGCATGGAAAAGTCTATACCGCCCGGGCGCCATAGCGCCGCCGCTTATCACATTGGCTTTTGTACCTGATACAGACGGCTGTTATGATCCTGGGGCACATGTTTTGGGAGCTTTTCCCGGCTACCGTAGCAAGCTGGCTGCTGCTACGGATGCACAAAAGACCGTCATTCTGGAGACATATCCGGTTTGTTTTGGGTAGTATGGTATATTATGAGTAGTAGTGGGCTGTTTAAAATGGCGAATCATAAAATATAATTTATGACTGATGATATTTTTATGAAGTCGTGATATTATATAAATAGTAGTTAAGGGTGAGCTGTACATGAATGTATCCGCCCTTGACAGAACATATGCATAACTCTACCATTTATGTGTCATATTAACCTTAAGGGGGTGTATGGTGAAAAAGTATCCGGTTCCGGGAGTGTTAGCTGTTCTTGTCTTGTTGCTTACCCAAGCGTGCGGTTCATCCGTTATAGACAGCGATCTTGGTGCGCTTTCCTGTCTGCCCGATGATTACAAAACATTCTATTATATCAAGAATTTTCCGCGGGTAAAAACAATTTTCGACAAATCCGAGTTCGCGGAAGAAATGAAAGACAATTATGTTTATCTTGATTTAAAGTACAAATACACACAAAGCTTGGATCTGTTTTTTGTTAAACTGGATTTTGACTTACAGGGATTATTTGATCGTATCAATAAAGATCTGCTGATCGGATTTACCAAGAACAGTTTTTTTGTTGTGGCCGCTTTGGATTACCAATCGCAGCTTATTTACTCTCTTTTCAATCTGCTGCCCGATACCTATATCCAAAAGAGCAGTATCATGGGACAAGAGATAAACAGTTTTCATAAAAATAACGAGGAGGTCTATTTTACCTTTCTGAATAACTACCTGGTGATTGCGGGGGAGCGCGGAACAATGTCGGCGATCCTGGATTCCCGTAAAAGCAAAGAGGTAGAGGAGGGAAAACTGTTGAACTCCTGCTCCGATGAAGATGTATTTATCCGCACCCACATGCCTCCCGATTACAACCCTTTCGATGTACTTCCCGATTTGGAAAAAATATCAATAAAACTTAATTTCAATACCTTCCGTGCTCAGCTTGAAGCGGAATCTGCTCAAGCCAAGTATTTTACCAAACCTGCGGAGGAATACGAGTATTTTCAGTTTTTGAAATATCTGCCCGCTGATTTCTCACTCTGTTTTTTTAACAGGACTTTTGAGGTGGGGGAGGTTTTCCGACGGATCTTTTCCAATTTTGCGGAAGATTCGGATTACGCTTATCAGGCTGAAAAGAATATTGAAGAGCTGGAGGTTTTTAAGAATTTCAGTGACGGGGGTTATTTTGCCTTCAAAAACCTGGGATATACCCGCAGGAGTTCCGAGGTGGAACCGGGTATGGCCTTTGCCCTGCAGCTGAAGAAAGGCGTAAGCACAAACAAGCTGCCTTCCCTCATGGCTTCGGTGTTCAGGGTTTTTAATTTTTTGTTCGGATTTTCAGGTTGGGATAAGACATCAGCCAAAAACTATACTCTCTATAAGTGCCGCGATAATGATTTTTATATCATCACCTTCGAGCGCTTTTTTATCCTTTGCACTAATCGAGATATTATGGAAGATATTACCGGCAGAATCAAATCCAGTCAGGCGTCGCTCTATGACAAGCTGTTCGATCATTTTGAACAGGAAAAACAGGATGATCTTGTTTTTTATATGGGGATAGACATGCAGTCGCTTTTTGCCACTTTTGAACCCTTTTTCGCGGATTATATTCAGAGTGAGCTCAGTATGGAAACGGGCGAGTACCGCAACAGCTTCGGTCAATTCCTGGACTTTTTAAAGCGCAGAAAACCGCTTTTCGTGACTATGCAAAAAACCGCAAACTACAGGATGTATACCGGTGAAATCAAGTTTATCAAATAAAATACTTTTGCTCATAGTATGCGGCCTCGTTCTTTTTACTGTTTTGTTTTCGGTATACTCTGTTACGGATATTTCACTCACGGTCTCCCCGCGGAAGAGAACGCTTTATGCTGACAGTAACTCAACCTGCTTTTTTAAAATCAGCTGGGCCAATCCTGTCCATGAACTTATAGAGCCGTTTAATGAGGAATATCTCCTTGAGGTAGACCGGGGTGAAGATATTATTGAAATAATTAAAAAGCAGAATGGTTTTTTTATTCAAACCAAAGAGAGCTGCGGAGATGTGGTTCTTGAGGTAAAAAGCCCCTCTCGTTCGCAACCGGTCACTGTCAGCATTATTGATAATGTGAACGATACCGATCAGGACGGGTTCCCGGATGCCGCGGAGCTTGAAAACGCCGCGGACAGGGAAAATTTTCGCCGGTGGTTTATCAGTATCGCGGAAAGTCAGTTCTACGCCGAGGCTTTGAGCTGGTATGATATACATAAAGACTGCGCGGGCCTGGTGGTGTTCGCCTTTAAAGAGGCTTTAAAGCGACACAACTCAGGCTGGTTCACTCAGTACCCCTATCTCATCAAGCAGGATATTCCCGATGTGCAAAAGTACAATTATCCGCATGTCCCATTGCTGGGGGATCTGATTTTTCGGAATGAGAGCGGTGCTTTTTCTCAAAACGATATTCCAAACGGGGTTTTCGCCGCCGCAGCCAATGCCAATAATCTCATCAATTATAATCTTTCTTATATAAGCAAGGATCCCGACCAGTTTGAGAAAGGCGATGTGCTGTTTTTTTTGCATTCTGAAAACAACGCCATGCCGTTTCATTCCATGATTTATACAGGCCGGGACGGCTGGCTTATTTATCACACCGGTCCTTTGGATGATAATGAAAAGGGTGAAATGCGTAAAGTGGCATTGACGGACCTGATGGAACATCCGGACCGGAGCTGGGTGCCCAGCGCGGATAATCCCTGTTTTTTGGGCGCGTATCGCTGGAACATTTTATTGTAATAAAGGAGGAAGTATGTGTAACCAAAAGAAAGGTTTCTTATTTTGTGCTCTGATGTTTTTCTCGTGTGTTATGCTTTTCGCGGGAGGGTATGATTATGGGGCGCGGGCTTTTTATCTTTCAACCGACAGAAGCTATGCCCCCGGTGAGAGTATCAAAATAAAGGTTGAATCGGTCACGGTTTCCAACCTGCTTATCAGGGTGTATAAAATAAACGATCCCGCACTTTACTTTCTCTCTCAGGACAACATTCACCGCCCTAAAGTAAGGGGACGGAAAATGCGCTATTTCGCGCCCGAAGTAATCACGGGATTGGAAGGACATTTACGCGCTTCGCTGCGGGCCTGGGCCAGAAGCAATATTCCTGCGGATAATAGAAGTAAAATCATGGAAACGTATCCTGATTTTGCCCAAAAACCCACCGAGCAACGCTACCGCCCCGAAAAAATCGTGGATTATATTAAAGACAAGAACTTTACACTGGTGCGTGAAGAAAGCCGTATCTTCGAAGAACGCGGCGGTGATTTAAATGTAAATTATGTTTTTTTAAACAATCTGCCCGAAGCGACCTATTTAATTGAAGGTGTAAGCGGCCGTAATGTGGGATACACCGTACTCAACATCTCTGATTTTGGATTAATTATCAAGAAAACTCAGGATGATTGTCATATTTACACGGTTAACAATGCGACCGGCGAACCTCTTTCCGGAGTGGAGCTTTCAATCTATAACCGGTTTAATCGAAAGCTTCATACTTTGGTTTCAGATAATAATGGTTTGGCCAAAACCGCGTTGTCCGAAAGTGAAGTATTCATCATCGGCCGGTCCAAGCAGGGTGTTTACGCGTTTTATGATCCCAAATACTTTCCCTCCACAATCCGTGATAATAACGTGTATATCTATACGGAGCGTCCCGTGTATAGAGGCGGAGACACGGTATACGTAAAGGGGATTTACAGAAAGTACAAACAGGGCGTGTATTCCGTAGCCGGGAGTAAGGCTGTTACCTTTACAATAATAGACAGCAGGGGAAGCCAAATCTTAAGCTTCCCGGTGAGTACGGACAGCCAGGGTATTTTCCATGGAGAGTTCGACCTGCCTCCGGATACTGCTTCCGGACGCTATACCATCCTGGCAGAAATCGACAGTAAGGAGTATGAAGCGCAATTCAAGGTCGAATACTATAAAAAACCCGAGTTTAAGGTGACGGTCGATGCGGATGAATCCTCCTATATCGGAGGAGACGAGATAACCGCCACCATCCACGGACTTTACTACTTCGGAGAACCGCTGGCCGGGGCCGAGGTGCGCTATTCAATATACCGGACCAGGTTTTCGGATACCCAATGGATGCAGGAACAGGACAAGCAGTTTTATCTGAGTGAGCAGGAATACATATATTCACGCTTGGAGCTGCTTGAGAGTAAAAAGGCCAGGTTGGGCAGCGACGGCAAAACTCAAATCAGCTTCATAACAAAGCACGAGAACGATCCCTTTACGTACCGGATTGAGGCGTCCGTTGTGTCCGAGGCGGGGACTTTAGTGAAGGGCAGTACTCAGGTTAAGGTATATCCGGCCGCGCTGCGGGTGGGGATTACGACCGAGAAGTTCGTGTATTTGGTAAGAGAGAATGTCAAAGTCGAGGTGAAATTGGCTGATTTAAAAGGCGGGCCGGTTTCGGGAAAAATCAAGCTTACAGTGAGCTCGGACAATAAAACCATCAAAGAGGGCTGGGTAACTACCTCGAATAAAGGCGAGGGCACCCTCGACTTCTCCGCGCGCACCACCGGATTTGTCAAAATCACGGCTGAAACTCAAGACAGCTCAGGTAATAAGATAAAAAGCGAAAAATTCATTTGGATCGGAGAAGAGGGAGCGAGTTACCAGTACAGCGGGGGTTTGATAAAGCTGGTACTGGATAAATCCCACTACAAACCGGGTGAAAGGGCCAAACTGCTGATTATTTCACCTGTACCGGAAGTAAAATTTTTACTTACGATAGAGGGCGATACCATCTATCAGATTGAAGTGAAAAAACTAAACGGAAACAGCGCGTTGATAGATATTCCGATTTTTGACAAATACATACCAAATGTATTTCTGGATGTAAGTTATATTTTCAACAACCGCTTTTATAACAACAGCATAAAGATAAACATACCACCCGAAGAACGATTCTTAAATATCGATATCAGCCCTGAGCAGGAGGTGTATGAGCCTAAGCAAACCGGGAAAATGAGAGTCAAGGTAACCGACATAAAAAACAGGCCGGTAGCCAACACGGATCTTTCAATCGCCATGGTGGATGAGGCTATCTACGGCATATCCAATGAGATCGCGGTTGATATCCGTAAATTTTTCTATCCGTTCAGACGCAATAATGTTATGACCTGGTCCTCGATCGGATTCAGGTTTTACGGGTATGCCATGGATGTCAACAGTGAGTTGGCCAGGCGGTTTTATAAAGACCCCACGGGAATGGCCGCTTTCAAAGGAGAAGAGCTGGAGCGCAAAGAGTTTAAAGATACCATTCTCTGGATTCCTTCCGTGAAAACAGACAGTAAGGGGGAGGCTGTAGTTGAGGTGGATTTTCCGGACAACATAACTCAATGGCGGGCCACGGTAGTTGGTATTACGGACGATACCAAAGTCGGCAGAGGAGTAGGGCATGTGATCACCAAACTTGATTTTTTTACTGACTTGTCGCTGCCGTCATATCTGGACGAGAAGGACCGTTTTAGTGTATACAATACGGTGTATAACTATACCGATAAAAGACTGGACACATCCCTTACTTTAAAAGGCCAGAATGTTACTATTAATAATCCCACTCAAAACGTCAAGGTAGAGCCCTACAGCAGTACCGTGGTTAAATGGGACCTTGCCGTAAAGGGATTGGGACAGGCCACCTTCACTCTTTCCGCGCAGGCCGGCCGTTATAAAGACACGATTACCAAAAAAGTAAAAATAGTTCCTCATTCCATTATGAAAGCCATAAATGTGAATACCAAACTGAGTCGAAAGAACAACAGCCTCACCTTTGAAGTACCGGAAAAGGCCAAGGAGGGCAGTCAGGTCCTTGATGTCAGCGTGTCTTACGGCTACGCCTCCGTGATCCTGGAGGCTCTGGACTACCTGATAATGTATCCTTGGGGCTGTGTGGAGCAGACTACAAGCAGTTTCTTGCCGAACCTGGTGGCTGTAAACGCCTTAAAGAAAATCGGATTAAAAAATGTCCGGTATGAGAGTGAGCTGCAGAAAAATATAGAGCAAGGCTTGAGTAAGTTGTATGGATACCAGCAGCAAAACGGCTCATGGGGGTGGTTTAATGAAGATGATATAAACCTGTTTATGACGTCTTATGTGATGTACGCATTGACGCTTACTAAAAACCTGGGTTATGAGGTTGACGATAAGGTATTGAAGAAAGGGCTTGCCTCCCTGGAAAAGAGTCTGGGCAGAGCGCATAATGATACCGAAAAAGTCTACGGTCTTTACGTGCTCAGCTTGAACGGCAAGCTGTATCATAATATTTATCAGAGTATGAAGGAAAAAGACAAAAATCTTACTCCTTACGCTCTGGCCATGCTTGCACTGACCGCGGTGAATTACAATAAAACGGCGGACGCCCTGGATCTGGTGGGGCGTCTTAAATCACAGGCTAAAAAGGGCGCGGGTAATGATCTGCTCTACTGGGGCGACAGCGATACCACAAACTGGTACAAAGATAATGTGGAGACCACGGCCTGGGTCTTAAACGCGCTTATAAAAATTGAACCGCGTTCTGATTATATCCCCAAAGCGGTGGACTGGCTTTTTTATGCTAAAAGCGGAAAGCAATGGAAGTCCACGCGCGATACTGCGGCGGCGGTCTTCGCGCTTTCCGACCTCTTAACAGTACAGAGTTCTAAAAAGAATCAGGCAGAATTCGTAATAAAACTTAACAATGAACGCTTGGGCGAAATATCATATCAAAAAAACAGTTTTACCACCCAAAAGCAGTTTGCAGCGCAGGAGCTGGCCGGGATGCTTAGAACAACCAATTCACTTTCCATAGAGGGTATTGATTCCAATGAGCCCGTGCTGGTGACCCTTGCTTTCAGCTATTACACGGACGACAGTCTGATTCACGCGGACTCTTCAGGCATCAGGATAAACCGCACCTATTATGAGCTTACGGAGCATAAAACCTATTCAGGTACTATTGAATACAGAAAGGGCCAGGTGCTCTCATCTTTCACAACCGGAAAAAATATCCTTGTGGAAATTGATTTCGGCTGCACAAGCCTGCAGGACTATGTAATAGTCGAAGATTACTTCCCCGCGGGCTGCACACCGATTAAAGATTTTAAGCTGCATACGATCAGCGGTTTTTCCAAAGCCGATCAGGCGGATTTTACGGATTTTCGTGACGAGAAGGTGGCTTTTTTCTATGCCAGGGCGTCATCCCATAAAATCTACTATGTCCTGCGGCCCGTATTTGAAGGATCCTATGAGGTAATGCCTGCCATGGGTTATCTGATGTATTTCCCATCTGTCAGGGGCAATTCGTATGACAGCCATATTTCGGTTAAATAGGGAGTGGATTATGAAAAGAATAAAACTGGTTTGTTTTATATTATTTGGGATTATCTTTGTACTGCCCCTTGGCGCGGATTACATCCGCATTCTATCACCCAGGGGCGGTTGGACCGACCAGAGGGTAATTACTATCAGCGGTGAAACCGATGTGAGCGTGGATGCCGTGCAGGTGGTGTATAACAGTATTCCGTTGAGGCTGCCAGTGAACGGCGGCAGATTTTCCCGTGCCTTCGTGACAGCGCCGGGGTTGAACACTATCTATACCGAAGTGGTATCAAAGGGAAAAGTGCTTTCCGATAATGTGTCTTTTTACGCCGAAGTGCCGTCCAAAGCCATGAAAATCGTTTTGATGTGGGACACGGATGAGACTGATGTGGATTTACATGTGTATGAACCGGGCGGGGAAGAGTGCTATTACGGCAACAGTCAGACCAAGATCGGCGGATCTTTGGATGTCGACATTACCAACGGCTACGGACCTGAAGTGTACACCCTGGCATCGGCTACCAAGGGTACCTATAAAATCAGTGCCTATTACTACTCGGACCGGGGTAATCCGCAGACACAGGCCAGGGTGTATGTGGTTCTGTATGAGGGAACACCTAATGAGAAAATTATCGAATTTGAAACCATGCTTACGCAGACGGGTGTAGAAGTTTTTATTGATGCAGTTACCCTTGAATAGAAAAGTACTCATTCTCAGCTTTTTAGCTGCGGCTTTTTTAACTTTTTTAGGGGCTCCCTTTCATAAGGGGCGGTTTTATATTCATGGAGAGGATAGCTCTTCCGGTAATCTTGAAGTAGTGCTTGAAAAACTGGAACAGGCTGAACAGTTGCTATCCGGAATTTTTAATTATCTGCCTCAGGAAAACTTTGATATTATTATTCTTGACGGTGTATGGGAAATGGAGGCCGCCTTCGGTCTCGGGCCTTGGATCGGAGCTTTTTATAAGGATTTTAAAAGCTATCTGCAGCCCATTGAAACGCTAATGAAGCGGGAAATGTTGGAGCGAATAGTTTTTATCGAGTATGCTCATTATTTTTTTGATTCTTATACAAACAGCACCTGTCCCGCCTGGTTTAACGAACTGTGCTCGGTTTATTTTTGCACGCTTTATGTTGACGCGGTTATTCCTCTTCGATGTGAACACAAATTCGTGAATTTTCAGGAGTTTTCCAATCTGGGCAGAAACATGAAGGACCGTAAATTATTAGATGCGTTTTATTTCTACGCCTTTCATTTCGCTCGTTTTTTACTTGCACAGTATAAAACAAATCCCTTTTCCGATCTGATAAACGCTGTGCATGAGGGGGCAGCCCTGGACGAGAGTGTAAGAAAAACTACGGGGAAAAGTTTACAGGTTATTTTTGAAGAGGAGTTTTTACCATGGCTCGCGTCAAAATAAGCTTGCTGTTTTTCGTGTGCTTTTTAGCCGCAGGAGTTGTGCGCACGGAAAATCTGGAAACAAGCTTGGAAACACTGACGCACACATACGGCGAGTTCGCGTTTATTGTTACCAATCCTCAAACGGGAACACCTCTTTTTATCTATAACAAAGATTTTATTCTGCAGCGAAGTTTGTGTCCGGGTTCGCTCTTAAAACCTTTCGCCCTGGTGGCTTCATCCAGATCATATTCACTCAAACCGGAAACACAGATTGAATGTAAAGGAAAAACAAGCGGGGAAATATCATGCTGGCTGCATGAAGGCCACGGTAAGATTAATCTCATCCAGGCTTTGGCCTATTCATGTAATTACTATTTTTATTTTTATTTAAAGGACCGTCTCAATAAAACGGATTTCAATACTGTGCTGCAAGAATTCGGTCTTCCTCCCTTTAACGGGATTGATAATATGAGTCCGCAGGAATTTTATCAGGCCGCCATAGGTCTGAACAGTCGGTATACGGTTACTCCGTTGGAGATGGTCTATGCTTATAACGCCCTTTTTAACGGCGGTGTTGTACGGAACCGTCTTGGTGAGCAGACCGGGCGCGTGTTTATTACGGATGATCTGCGTGAAGTTCTTTTCCAGGGACTCAGAGAGTGCGTTCTGTACGGTACCGGAAAAAAAGTATACAAGGAATTCGGAAATATTGATCTGATTATAAAAACAGGAACCGGTGCCAGTGTGCGCAATGGAGTTGAAATCTGGTACCAAAAGGTGCGCTGGATTATCATACTGTCGCCGGGTGTGGACCCCTCATTCAGTATGCTTGTGGTAATGGAAAAAAAAGAAACGGAAGATATCCATAAGTTAACAATCGAGCTGCTTCGTCTGCTGAAAACAATGTGAGGAACCGGTTATGCGCTTTGTTCTTACTGTGTTGATCATTTTATTCAACAGTTACTCGCTTGGGGCACAATCCTTACAAGGGCTTGTGCGCGTGAATCTGACAGGCTACGCTCACGTTCCACAGTTTACACTGGGTTTTTCTAAAGGGTCACATATTTTAATTAATAGTGAAGATCATGAAATGAGTAGTTGTGACATCTATCCTGAAAAACAACTGCTGGTTACGGATCAGGGACAGACTGTGAGATTTAACACCATTGTCATCCGGCCAAAAGATGTGACGTCATTTACTACTCGTTTAGGCACTCAGTATTTTAAAGGCCATATCCAGATATTAGCCGTTGAAGACGGTGTATTAATCGTAAACACCGTGCCTGTGCCGGATTATCTTGCTTCGGTACTGGGCGGAGAAATGGGAGGCGCGTTTTGTGATGAAGCGCTTAAAGCCCAGGCAGTGGCTATACGCAGCTATTATTTTGCCAAGAAGCAGCGCAATAAAGATATGGCCTATGACGTGTGCAACACGGATGGAATTGATATGGTATACAGAGGCACCGCATTCGCCACGCAGAAGATGTATGATATTATATCGCAGACTAAAGACCTGTATCTGATTCAGGGCGACGGTAACGTGGCCGTACCCCTGTTTCATTCCACCTCCGGGGGCTGGATATTAAAAGACGAGGTATTTTCCTCAGATTATTATAATCCGCCGATCCGGCCGGTATTGCGCAAGGATGTGGATGACAGGGGCGCGCCCCTGGCTTTGGCGTCGCCTTATTTTGAGTTTGATGTCACGTTTACTTCGCAGGAGATTGCCCGCGCACTTTCACCTTTTTTAAAGATAAATAATATTTCGGATATTAAACTCACTTATTTCGAGGGCACGGAATGCGTGGATTTTATCGGTCTTGTAGACGGCTCGGATAATATTCACTGGTTAAAAGCGTTTAAGTTTGTGTCTTTGATTCAACAGAGCGGAACCCTCAAATTAGGTTCCATCCAGTTTGTGGTAAAAAAACAAGGAGATTCTTTTCGCTTTATTGGAAAGGGCTTCGGCCATCAATGCGGCATGAGTCAGTTCAGCGCGGACGCTTTGGGCCGCAATGGATGCGGCTTCAGAGAGATTTTATTGCGTTATTATCCCCAGTACAGGCTGGTGAAAATCAGTGACATCGAAGAATTTATTGAATAAATTTATACTACGGAGCAAACTAGATGAAACGCGGAAAGAAAAAGATAAGAATATTCATGATAGGTATGTTACTCTGCTGGTTTTTACTTTTTGTTATTGCAGACTGTGATAGCGGAAAAAATAACAGTTTACAGCAAGATGTAGGAAATGAAGTCCAAAAAAACGTCGTAGCAGGTGATATATTCTGGGTTAACGCGGAAGATGGGCTGGTGTTGCGTCGGGGTCCGGGTACAGGTAAAGAAAAAACAGGTGTCATTCCTTATGGAGACCGGGTTAAATTGCTGGAAGAACAGGGTGAGGTTCTGACCATCCAGGGCAGAAAAGGAAAATGGAGTAAGGTAGAATGGTCTGATAAATCGGGATGGGTGTTCGGCGGATTTCTGTCAGAACAGGAAATTGAAAAAATCAATGTTAATTTTATCGGAGGTTGGGAACCACATATGGTAGGTGAAGCATTTTACTTTTTTGATGAGTATAGATGTGCTTATGACAGAATCGGGACGGAAGGTGGAGGCAGCGGAACCTATAGCTATGATCCCGGAACCGGGACCGTGGTAATGCAGATTGAGAGTGAGGCTCCCGGAGGTTCATACAGCTTTTCCAAAACCATAAAAATCAATTGGGTAGATAAAACAACAATAAATATTACTTCATTTGATGAAGACGGAAGAGAGTTTACGCACATTCTGTACAAGACTAACTCCTTGCTCCATGAAGCGGCCGCCAAAGAAGATATTGCTGAAATTGACCGCTTGTTACGTGATGGATGGGATATTGAACTAAGAATAGTTAGGGAGAAAACACCTCTGCATACTGCAGCGTCAAAAAATAAAATAAAATCTCTTATCCATTTACTGGATAATACTGCGGATATTGAAGCAAAGGATTTTAACGGCTGGACACCCCTGCATCATGCTGCATTAAGTTTTAAGGTTGAGAGTGTCGAACTGTTATTACAGAGAGGGGCTGATGTCAACGCCCGTGGCAATAAAGGAAAAACAGCGTTGCATTTGATCGCCGAGCGGTATCCGGATAATGCGGAAAAACAGGATAAATGTATCACCTTATTACTTGATAATGGTGCTGATATTACACTTCAGGATTACGCTAATAATAACACACCTTATGATTCTCTTATTTTTAGGAAAAAGTTATTAAAAGATATTTATGAACATGAGAAAGCCGAAGCGTGCGATAAGCTTTTGCAAGTATTAAAAATTAAATAGTAGCTTGTATAACAAATACCTACAGAGTGATATCACCTGTGTGTAATGAATACAAACAACAGTAGCCGCCATAGAATATTTTCAATATATTATAATTAGTATATTAAGGAGTTCTTATGTATAAGTTGTTTTTTATATTAGTATTCACTTCAGTCGTATTATCGGGCGCCTGTCGCTCTGACGCGGAAAAGACTTCCGCTGCGGAAACTACTGCTTTAAACAAGGAGGATATCTGTATGAGTAAAGCAGAGCTTAAAGAAAAACTTACCGATTTACAATATAGAGTTACCCAGGAAAACGGTACTGAAAGGCCGTTCATCAATTTATACTGGAATAACAAAGAACCCGGTATCTATGTTGATATTGTGTCCGGAGAACCGTTATTCAGCTCTCTGGACAAATTCGATTCGGGTACGGGCTGGCCCAGCTTTACCAAACCGCTTATACCGGAAAATGTTGTGGAAAAGGTCGATGACAGTCACTTCATGGCACGAACCGAGGTGCGCAGCAAGAATGCCGACTCTCATCTGGGACATGTGTTCGATGACGGTCCCGATCCCACGGGCCTGCGCTACTGCATCAATTCCGCGGCCTTGCGCTTTATTCCGGTTGAGGATCTGGAAAAAGAAGGGTACGGCGATTATAAGAAGTTGTTTGAAGAGCAATAAATGCTGGAGTGTGCTTTAAAGCCCCAGGCGTATCAATAGGAAAAAATATATATTCAAATGAATATAATGAATGCGACCGAGGAAGGAAGTGTAAATGAAGAATCAATCGCGTATTTGTGGCGTTTCGAGGAAGATATAATGTATGTAATCGATAAACCTTTGGATGCGGCTGTTTTTGAAATTCCCGAAGGATATAAACATTACGAAGAAGATTAAGGCAGGTCTTGCGGAGTTTATATAGTGAGTTCTAAAACTCAGCACTTGTATAAGCGCGCGGAAAGGGAATTACGTCCCGTATGTTCTGCATACCCGTTACAAATTGAATAAGACGTTCAAAGCCCAGGCCGAAACCGGAGTGGGGAATAGTGCCGTATTTGCGCAGCTCCAAGTACCACCAGTACTCCTTTTCATCCAGCTTAAGCTCATGAAGTCGGGCGCGCAGTTTTTCCAAATCCGCTTCCCTTTCGCTGCCGCCGATTATCTCGCCGATTTTGGGAACCAACACATCCATGGCGCGAACGGTTTTGTTATCGTCGTTCATTTTCATATAAAAGGCTTTGATTTCCTTTGGGTAGTCGCTGATGATTACCGGATTTTTGAAAACCTGTTCCGTGAGATATTTTTCATGTTCGGACTGCAGATCAATACCCCACTTGACGGGATATTCAAAATCAACTTTGGCTTTTTCCAATTCAGCTATTGCTTCGGTATAGGTTATACGGGTAAAGGTAGAAGCCACGATTTTTTGTAAGGTTTCCATGCGGCCGGCCTCGATCCATTTGTTAAAAAACTCCATATCGGGAGCGCAGTGTTCAAGAACATAACCGATTATGTATTTTAAAAACTCCTCGGCCGTATCCATATTCTGCTTGAGATCGCAAAAAGCCATTTCCGGTTCGATCATCCAGAACTCCGCTAAGTGCCGGCTGGTGAGAGAGTGCTCTGCTCTGAAGGTCGGGCCGAAGGTGTAGATATTTCCCAACGCGCAGGCGTAGATTTCACCTTCCAGCTGGCCGCTGACCGTGAGAAAAGTTTTTTTACCGAAAAAGTCTTTACTGAAATCCACGTTACCGTTTTCGCGCGGAAGATTATCCAACGGAAGAGTGGTAACTTGAAACATCTGTCCCGCGCCCTCGCAGTCGCTGGCCGTGATGATCGGAGTGTGTATGTATAAGAACTCTCTTTCTTGAAAAAATTTATGAATGGCAAAACTCAACGCGTTTCTCACCCTGGTTACCGCTCCGAACGTATTGGTGCGCGGACGCAGGTGGGCGATTTCACGTAAATATTCAAAAGAGTGGCGCTTTTTCTGCAGAGGATACTCTTCGGCCGGAGCTTTTCCCAAGATGGTAATCCGTTCCGCGTGCAGCTCCACATCCTGCTTTCCTCCGGGGGAGGCTTTTAGCGCGCCTTGCGCTTCAATACTGGCTCCGGTGGTTAGATCGGGAATAAGTTTTACCAGTTCCGCATTGGATTTATCGATAAAGATCTGCAGATTGGTGATTACCGAGCCGTCGTTAAGCTCGATAAAACTGAAACTCTTGGAATCACGCGTGGTGCGGATCCAACCGGATACTTTGATTTTTTCAACAAGCGGTTTTTCTGTTAAAATGGATTTTACGCGCATAGTCTGCATACTATAAACTCCTTAAAAAAGATACAGCGGATGGGAGTCCGGATTTTTACCGAAGAAAGTAATGTCGTCGACCTTGTCTACCTTTTCTCCGCGCAGAAGGGCGAACAGGGTTCTTTCTATTCCGATCCCTCCTCCCATTGTTTCGGGGAAGAGGGAGGTGCCGTCACCGTTTTTCATGGACGTAAAGTAGAGAAACGGTCCGTACCCGCCCAGACTTTCTATGTTCTCGATATTGCCGTCTTTGATAACCGGACGTACCGAAAGCACGCGGTTGTCAAGAATCCTTTCCACAATGGGCTCAAAAAGCCATTCCCGAATAGCGCCTGAAAGGATTTCTCTGGCCGGCGACTGTTTGCCGGTTTTGGCATCGATGCTTTTGGCGATAATGTCGAAGTTAAAGATTGTAGATGAATCTACCTGGGTGAGATCGATTTTTTTACCGTCCGCAAGTAAATACGGATAGACAAGATCATAATTCTCTCTGAACAGCCCTGTGATCCAAAAGAACTGGGCAGGTGTTTCCTTGCCGCAATGTTCTTCGAACTCTTTGGCACCGTATTTTTTCACACTTTTATCCTTGGGAAAGCTGGGGAAGGGAACTTTCGGCACCTCAACAGCCACTCCGAGATTTTTAAGGTTGTCGGCGCATTGGGAGGTCAAAGCCTCCATGGCGGCCGCAATCATTCTTTCAAAGAAATTTGTAATCTTGGCAAAGTCCTCCCTAAGAATTTGCGTTACCTGCTGCTGTTTATGATAATAGTCTTCAATCGTGATATAGCGATTGCGGCGCAGCTCCACGTCGATTTGGGAAAAATCGGCCAGGTATTTGCCCCTTTGGATATTGGTGGGGCTCTCCAGTTCCAGCCGGATGTTGGGGGAGTCCACGTAGATGCCCTTTATTTTCTTGTTGGAGCAGGCCATAAACTTGCTGTAGATCATGCTGTGAGTGGTGACATAGGTGTGTCCCTTGTAGGCGATGGTCGGAGTGTGCTCGATATCATGGGCCAGAGGATCGGTGAGAATACTCAGCATTACCTTTTCGATGTTGTGCAGCCCTTCGGCGGCCAAAAAATCCGTGCAGGCCTGCACAAAAACGGTACGGATGTTCATAATATGATATATGTCGTCGGAAATCCATTTTTGCGCGTAATTCTCCCTGATAAACTCTTCCAGGCTGCTGCCGCTCTGCCTGAGGGCGGCCTGAAAATTGTTTAAGCTTTCTCCGATGGTTTTCATGCTGTCTTCCATAGAAAGCTCCTCTCGTAAAACGGTGTGAAAATTAACAACTACCATAAAGCCACAAGAAAGTCAAATTATCTAAAAGCTTTTATCAGAAAAATATAACAAAATAATGTAACAAATCAACCGGTGTTGCATCATATGAAATAATTATTGGATGAATTGAGGTATAAGAAGGAATAAAAATATTGCAGTAGGTGTATGTTTGACTTTAACAGTTATGGTAGTATCGGGACTAATAAGTTGTGCTCTTCCTGGTAGGGATGGAGGAGTAAAAACAACATGCAGCTGGACCTGGATTTCCGGAAGTGATCTGAGATTTCAAAGCGGAGTTTACGGTACAAAAGGTATTTCTGCAGCTACGAACATACCGGGCTCAAGGGAACGCAGCATAAGCTTTAAGGATTCGGAAGGTAATTTCTGGCTGTTCGGAGGACAGGGATATGACAATAACGGATATGTTGGATATTTTAATGATTTATGGAAGTGTGAGCCGTAAAGTGCTCGCTCTCCACTTTGGTAAAAATTATTTTCACAAATGTGATTTATAAAACAATCAGATGAAAAAAAGCTTACAATAAGATGCGGCTGCTTTAAAATTGATAAGGCAGCCGTTTTTTTTGCAGCGAAATGCAACAGATTGTCATTTCATGCATCATATGCAGTAGCAATTGGATTTATGGAGGTATAAAAATGAAAAGGGTTGTTAATGGATTGCTAATTGTTATTTCTCTGTGTCTGTTTATGGCCTGCCCCACACCGGGAGGCGGCAGCGGGGGCGGCGGGGTCATCTATCCGGATATTCCGCGGGACACCTGGACCGTCCTCGTTCATTTTGCTGTCGACAACAATATTGATTTCGAGTTTGAAAGGTTTCATGGAATTGTGTCGAATTATCTGAACACGCTGGAGAGTATAGAAGCTGCGGATACGGATGATAAGATTGATATCGTTGTTTTAATGGACTGCTACAACACCGACACCCAGGGAGAGGGCTATGTCTCTACGTTCGATGACGGCTATTATCATCTTACGGGCGGTGATTTTGACAGTGATCTTATTGTGGATATAGCGGAAGTAAATTCAGGCAGTCTGGCCGAGACTGAAGATTTTTTGGACTGGGCGGTTGCCAACTACCCGGCCGACGGTTATATGTATTCGATCTTTAATCACGGCGGAGGTTTTGATGACCAAAATATCGAGGGTACATATGCGGATTATGGTATTGCTTTCGACGACAGCCATGACGACTGTCTGTCTCATCATGAAGTGGGGCAGGCAACCGCTCATCTAACATCTCTGATCGGGCATAACGTTGATCTGTTTCATGCTTTTGCCTGTCTGATGGGCGGCGTGGAGCTTGCCTATGAAATGCACGAGCATGCTGATTATATGCTTTTTTCAGAAGAGCTGTTCCCGGCTGATTATTGGTCGTATGAGGCACTTGCTACGATTACTGACAGCAGTGATCCGGTATCCGCCTTAGATATCGGAAAGGCATTCTGTGATTCCGCATACAATTACTTCAGCGCGCCTGTGGTTGATCGTAGTTTTACCCTTTCCCTTATCTGTCTTTCAATGATTGAGGACTTGGCGAACGCTTTGTCCAGTTATGCGGACGCGGCCATAACTGATATAAACAGCAGCTCCAATCAAGCAGATTATAATAATGTGGCTTATATTAGTTTTTCCATGTTGAGCAGGTATATTAATGATTTTTACTATATGGATCTCGGGGATTATTGTGCTAACATTCGAAATCGAGCCGGTATCGGCTCGCACGCAAAGAACACTGCTGCCGCGGTACAATCAGCCATGTCAGACTGTGTAACATATATGAGGAATCATGATTATCCGGACGCATCGGGAATTACCATATTTCACAATATATGGGACGGGACTTTGGTGTATCACGTGACTACATATAAATCCATATTAACGTTCGGATCCAACTCATGGGCTGATTATTTGGAATTAATGGTTTCGTTTGGACCGCTCATACCTGAAGCTGATATTTATGAACCAGATAATGATTTTACTACTTCAAATGTTATTGCGGTAGACGGGGCTGCTCAGGAGCACACCTTGCATATGGCCGGGGATGAAGATTATATGATGGTAACCTTGAGCGCCGGAACAGTCTATAAAATCGAAACGCATTCCAATTCAGTGGATACGAATACAAGACTCTATCTTTACAATTCAGCTCACACACAGGTTGAATACGATTATAACAGCGGCGAAGGAAATTACTCATTAATTAATTATTACTGTCCAAGTACCGGAACCTATTATATACGTGTTAGAGAGTCTTCTTCATCTGGTACCGGCGATTATCTGATCGATGTACAGGAGCTTGGAACAATCCAGGCCGACGTGTACGAACCGGACAATGATTTTTCCACAACAAACACCATTTCCGTAGGAGCCGCCGCCCAGGCGCATACTCTGTATGGAGCGGGGGATGAGGACTATATGAGAGTATACCTGAATGCCGGAACAACCTATAAAATTGAAACCTACTTCAATTTGGCTGATACGGACACCAGGCTCTATCTTTACAATTCAGCCCACACACAGGTGGCAGACAATGATGACGGAGGTGCGGGATATTATTCATTGATCAACTATTCCTGCACAAGCAGTGGATTCTACTATATCCGGGTCAGGGACTATTATTCGAACAGGATCGGTGATTACCTGATCGATGTGCAGACAAGCGGATTGGGACTGGATTTTACCAGAGACGATGTTGATAAAAACAACAAGGAGTAAGGCAGAGAATAGATTGCGGCTGTCTTGGGATTGCCCGGGCAGCCGCTTTTTTTGGATTGTCCGCTTTATCATACAGGGTATATATTTGAGGAGATTTTTTTGAAATTCATGATACCTATTCCTATAAAATTTGTTTTTATTAATGCAACAAAATAAGCTGTCATACATCATAAAAGTAAAGCAAGATTAATTGAGTTTTGGAGGAGATGTGTATGTTGGACAGAAAAGCGCGTTATACAATTGAAGAATTAAAAGCCTTATTGAACCATTATATCGATAATAATGGCATCATACTGGGCAAGATATATTTTAAAACGCATTTATATGAAAGAAATAAATTACTCCCGTCTACGATAGACAGTATAGGCCGGTTTATGAATGAGAATATATGGAATTAAAATGAATGCCGTATGGCGCTGTTTGAATTAAAAAAATTACCGGTTATGCGCTTCTTTCAAATACTTTTTGGCGACAGCTGCAAATTCAACAACAGCTTCATCAGTATTCCTTTCAGCAACCAATACATACGTAATGGCAAAAAAGTCATCACGCCAAGCATCGTTTGCCGCGTCTCCGTTAACCACGCTGGGTACGATGGCGCTGTTCCTATAATAATCGATTAGTATTTGCTGATATTGATCGTACTTGCTTTTATCGGCATCGAGGCGGGCCGGTATTGAGCCCATTAAGGAATTAAAGGTGTCCTGGCATTCAAGAGATGCACAGAACCGCAACCATTTTACAGTGTTTTCTTTGTGCTGCGCTTGCTTGGGTAGGGCCAGAGAGGTGGCATGCATGATGAACTTGTTCCGGGTTCCGGGCGCGGGCAGCAGACCTATCTGCTTTTCAAAATCCGAATACTTGTCTTGTATGTATACGCCGGCCCAATCGCCCATAAAAATCATGGCTGCATTGCCTCTGATCACATAGTCCATGGCGTAGACCCAGTGCAGACCAATAAAATCGTCGTTTGCATACTCAAGCATATTAACGAATAGTTGCAATGCTTTAGCCACGCGAGGATCATCCCATGCGGTACATCCGTTCCACAGTCCCCGGTAGCCGTCAGTGTCGAGTACCGCAAGCAGTACGCTTTCCAGCAGGTGCGCCTGAGTCCAGCTTTCACCTAAGGCAAGGGGGATGATACCTTTTTTCACAAGAGCCTGAGCCACGGAAAAGAACTCATCAAGGGTTTGGGGAGGTGTTATGTTGTTGTCTTTAAAAATCTTTTTATTGTACCAGAGCAGGTTGCAGCAGCGGATGTTCATGGGTACCGTGTATATGTCTCCGTTATGTGAAATAATGTCGATGAGATCGGCTGGATATGCCGCGCAAAGATTGTTCTGCTCAAAGATGAAGGTGAGCGGTTCCATAGCGCCTCTGGAAACCCATGTTTTCGAAAGTTCACGGCCTGAAAACACGATAAAGGTATCGGGCGGATTTCCCGCTTCCAGTCTTGTCCTCAACACGGCGAGGGCATTTACTCCGGAGTCGATGTCGATCGCCATATTTGTGAAATAAAGAGAGGGATGCTTGTGTTTGAAAATAGCTTCCACTTTCTCGAAGGCTTCGGCCTCTCTCCCGGCCAGCCACCAATGTAATATTTCAATCTGCCCGTCATTTTCTGTATAAACTGGATTAAGAGCTGTAAGTAATAAAAATAATAAGGTTAAAATTGAAAGCGCACTGATTATTGTTTTTTTCATAGATATTACTCTATTATAACCTTTTTCATATTTTTTTCCCTTGCTTACTAATATATCCTCTTTAACCTTTCGTCACAATCATACTTTGGTATGGTTTTGCGTCGTTATTTCGCGCGCCGACGCGCCGGCTGTTTACACACAGCTTTTTTCTTAACTAATTCAATTCTGAGCATCAGCAGTAATAAAAGAAATATCGAAACAATCGCCCTTATAGAATAAATCGAGGCCAGCAATCCCCGGTTTGAGAACAGGGAAATGGCGGATGCCAGCAGCATGCCGATCCACGCTGTAAATGATTCAGTATTATTCTTGGATTCCCACAGTCTTTTTACCACCGGGAAATAGGCGATGGTGGTTATAATCTGGACCATGAGGTTGGCGGCTAGGTGATGCTGCGTACATACCCAGAAGGCAGTTATAATTAATACAGCTATCAGACAACCCTTGTCAAAGGCGGTAAACTTTGTGCTTTTATCACCAAAAATCAATATGGCTATTGAGACGCACACAACGAGTATTACATCTGTTGAGTTTAAGATATTATCCCATAGATAAAAACCTCCCGACCGCAGATAGGTAGCAAGGCTCAGCGCGACCGCGATTGTGAAGAACACCCACATGGCAAGAGAGGGTTTTATTTTTTGTGTCTTTGTCAGCCAGCAGTACCTGACGGTAATGAGGATATTTATTATAGAAACTAAAAAAACAGCTATATGCTTCATGTAAACACTCCTATAGTAAATCGTTCAACGCGCGGCCGATTCTCTTTATGCCTTCCTCTATCTGGTTTTCATCCTGGTGGGCAATCGAGATGCGAAAGCAGGGGATATCGGGTTTCCCGGGGAAAAATATTGTGCCCGGTGATACAGCGACGCCGTATGAATCAATATGATTTACGAGCTCATCTCCGCCAAGATTTTTATTTTCAATTCGCACCCAGATGGTGTAACCGCCCGCAGGTTTGGTATATGATACAAATTTTTGCGGGAGATAATCTTTTAGAGACTTCAAAGCGGTCTGCATTCTTTTTCGGTAGATTCTATGCGCGCGTTTGAGGTGCAGATCATAGGCTCCTGATTCACAGAACCTGTGCAGCGCGGCCTGGCTTAAGCTGTTGCCCGATATATGCAGTGCGTGAGTAATGGAGCTTAATCTGCGAATACATGTTTCATGCGCTGCGATCCAGCCCAAACGGAGTCCGGGGAACAGTATTTTGGAAAATGTGCCGAGATAAAACACAATTCCGTATCTATCCATTGATTTTATGGGGAGCACGGCCTTGCCGAAATATTTCATCTCCTCCACGAAACCGTCTTCCATAAGCGGAATTCTGTATTCTTCACAAAGCGCTAGCAACTTTTCACGATGAGCCTGATTTGTTGTAATGCCGGTGGGATTATGAAAATTGGGCATTGTGTATATCAAAGCGGAACGTTCTTTGCGGATTGTGTTTTCAAGAGCATCCAGATCCATACCAGTTTCAGTCATGGGAATTTCGATAATTTCAGTTTTATAATAGTTAAAAAGCGGAATGGCTAAAGAATAGGTCGGCGCTTCGCTTATGATTTTTGTTCCCTGTTTGACAAGCAGTTTCAGAATAAGCTCAATTGCGTTCTGGGTTCCGTTTGTTATCAATATTTCATCAGCAGCAACCGAGATGCTGTGCCGGTGCATATGGTCTGCAAGATACTCCCTTAAAGGTTTATAACCTCTGGGATCTCCATATGTAAGCAGATCCCCGCTTTTTGTTTTTATTACATGATTCAGGCAATGTCTGAAATCTTCAACAGGCATCAATCCGGGATCGGGCGACAGAGAAACAAAATCTATCTGATCTTTGCCTGCTTTCCGTGGTTTATGAACTTCTATTGAATCGGTGAGTATGCGGCTGTTTGGTGAGGATATGTTATCCCATTCGATTATTTCATTTTCCTCTATACGTTTGTGTGTAGCTATCTCCGCCCGCTTCCTGACGGTTGTATATGATCCCGAACTGCTTTCCGTATAGCCGCGGGCCCACAGCTCTTCATACGCTTTGAATACTGTTGTCCTGTTCAAACCCAGTTTTAAAGCCAGACTGCGGGTGGATGGGAGTTTGTCGCCGGGTTTTAAGCTGTTACTGTCGATCAATGCTTTGAGCTGGTAAAACACCTGCTTGAAAAGAGGTGCTTTGTTCTTAGGATCCAAACGCAATAGAAGCATACTCTTAACCTCCGAAATACATGGAGTAAACGTAATAAAAAATCAGCCTGCTTGCAACATCCAATTTAATATAAATTTGAGTAGGCCAATTATGCTTAATTTTTAATTTGGAGAATTAAGTATGATTGCTTTATAATATGTATAGACAAGCGGGGAAGAAAACAAAACCTGAAGGAGAAATAGTATGAGTTTTCCGTTAAAAATCCGCATAAGATATTTTTTACTGATTTTAATTATAACTGCTGTCGCTTTTATCTCAGCCGGGCCCTCATTCGGTACGCCTCTTTCGATCCTCTCATATAAAGATCAGCTGGCTGAAATCAACAAAGCTTATTTCCACTATCTTGAACTGCTTAAAAGCTTTAACGACAATAAACTTGCATATTTCAAACGGGGTTTGGGCTGGCATAATAACAATTATTACGGTTTTGAAATAGGCAGTTACGGTTTGTATTTCAGCCGCGACCAACTGGGTATAAAGGAATATGATGATCAGGGTAATGTAGTTGCTTCTCTGCATCTGGGCCTGGATAAACCGGTGCATTACGCGGGTCTGGAAATACCGGGCAAATATAAAATGGGACTGAGTGTGAAAAACGGGAGTATTCATTGGCTTGAATGGAGTTTTAGCGACGGATCCGCTATCGCTGTCAATGAGGATTTGATCAGGGTATCGTATGCTGATAAAGAGTATTACTATATGCTCTATTATCACAATGATGAACCCACTCTGTCCTTGAGCCCCAAGCTTGCGCATTACGTTTTTGACAGTGCGGGATCGGATTCCACGGTTCGCGAAATCGTGGATCAGATATATAAGGACTTTCCCTATCTCTATTATACAAGGATTCTTAAGGACGCTTTAAAAGCCAAGGTAAATATCAAGGATCAGGATGCTTTGGCATATTTCAGTATAAACTGGTTCAGGCAAGCTGTGGGTCTGGATGCGCTTCCCGCCAATGAGCTGTTGAAAAAGGCGGCACAGAACCACGCGGACTACCTTATCGCCAACAATGTGGTGGGGCGTATGCTGTCCTGGGACGCGAAGAGCATCAATATGAACGACTACCTGGAAATACATTCCGAGGTGACCGGGAAAAAACTTTTTACCGGGCAGCGCGTTACCGACCGCACGGAACACGCGGGATACGGCAGGAAGACCTCGGAAACCGCCAATATTTCCAAGCAGGAGGCTCTGTCCAGTGTTATCGGCTGGTTTCATTCGATTTATCACAGGCGGCCGATAATCGATATCCGCTGTTTGTGCTTTGGTTACGCGCAGAGCAGAAGCCAGCAGGAGCTTTCGGAAACCGCGAACATCGCCAACTGGGGTTATGACTGGCAGGCCAAGAGTGAGAAGATTTATTTTTATCCGATGAAGAATGAAAAACTGGTGCCCTATGCCTGGTCAGGCTTCGAAGCGCCGGATCCTTTTCCCAATGATAAAAGCTCCACCGGACCGCCCATTACCGCCAGCTTTGCCGCGGCTCTGTATAAAAACGGCAGCCTCAGCTTATTCGATCAGAACGGCAAAAAAGTGCCCTGCTTGAGTACCAACGTCTTGCCGGCGGAGAATAATTTTTTGGAGATCACCCCAGCCGATCCCTTAGACCCGGACAGCCGTTATACTGTGAAATATGAATACGCCGGCGGCAGTGTCCAATATGATTTTCATACCGCACCTATAAATCCCGCGGAAGTTGAGATCCGGAAGTTAGTCAGGGAGCTGCAGCGGAGTTTCGACCTGCGCGATCCGGGATTTGATATCAATACCGCCATTAATCAGGGTAAAAAAAAGGGGAAGCTGACCATTAAGGATATACAGGGTACAAAAGTGGTTTTTGATGAAAAGTACGGCTTTTCCATCTCAGTTCCCGAAGGCTGGGAGCCCGTGATGCAGCGGGACTGGCAGGAGCTGCTGTTAAAAAAATCATATTCCAGTATCAGCCTGTTTTTGTATGCCAAGGGCAGGAAACTCAGTTCTGAGAATATAAAGAAGCATATGAGTAAAGATGTGGAATATAAAGAGGTAAGCTCTCAGAAAGTGAGTACAAGGTATGTGGCCGGATATAAGGTTGTGTATGACTGGCAGTATGATAACAAGGTAATTCACTACTATTTAATTTATGACGACTTTGTGCTTGGTATATACGGCTACGGTGTTACAGGCCCTGAGATAAAAAAGGTGTTCGAGTCGTTTAAGGGTTTTTAATTCGAATGATATTCATGTAAAAATCTTAGATTACTTTTTGTTTTTTTCTTTTACCGGTATATAAATATCCGTGCAGATCCTGTTATCTTTACAATAGTATAGTTCAAACGAATCAGATTCCGCGTATTCATAATCCGCTTCCGGAAACCATGTGGCGAAAATATAATCCCATGTTTTCTGAACACTTTCTGTCACCGGGCCTTCAGCGCTGAACACAGCATAGAGGGCTGGGGGAATTGTATGTTTTATAAAATCGGGGGGAACTGAAGCTCGTTCAGCAACCTCGCAGCCGATAATATAATCGAATTTTTCAGACTTGCTTGCTACACAAATACCAAACTGTTGATTTTTATTTTTCTTTAAGGGAATCACCTTTTCGAAATTGTTGTTTATCCACTTACTCCAAAAGAGTGGGATCTCTTTTCGGTTTTGTCCCCCGCACTTTACGGTTATTTTTTTACCAATGACTGTTATCTTGTTTTTTTTAACAAGCTTTGCAATCATGCCGTGCCGCCGTCTTTTATATTCAAACAGGAGGTAGTTCGCTGTCATTTTAGCGCGGAGAGCGTAGTAATTCCTTTTGCGTCGAAATACACCGGGAGTAAGACCGTAACTGTGGAGGAAAGAGCGAGAAAAAGCTTCCTGCGAATTATAACCGTAATCTATCGCAATGGAGAGGATAGAACGCTTTGTGTTTACTAATTCGCGTCCGGCCTCGGACATACGCCTTTTACGAATATACTCTTTAACCGAATCCCCCACAACTGCGGGAAATACTCTGTGAAAATGGTAAAGAGAGTAGCAGGCTGTCTCCGCTATTGTTTGTAAATGGAGATCTTCTTTAAGATGATCTTCAATATAAGAGACAGCTTTAGCTACACGTTTAAAATAATCCAGTTACTCTACTCCTTATTCATATTATTGGCAAAGGATTTATATACTCATCAATTGGTCGCATCGGAACAGTTCCACACTTTACTAAAATCGTCAGGTACCTTAAGGCAATCATCTTGTTCATAGAGCTGCTTTATTTTAACATAATTGTCATCAGGATTTAAGGACAAAACAGCAAGTTTATCAAGATAAGATAGTTCCTCTTCAGTAAGATTTTTTACTTCTTTGGCTTTCATTCCCGCCCAGCAATCCCAAGGTAACATAGGCGTCTTATTAAGTGATCCTATATCCAGTAAAAAATTACTCATAGCATAGTCGATTCCCCACCATTTAAATATTCCGAAAAGCGAGGGATCAACTTTTTGCTCGCGACATAGCTGCCAGGCCCTGCCGCCAAAGGTAAACTGATCTTCCGGTAAACTTGCGGGATCAAAATTGATATGCAGTTTTTCCATTTGTAATGTATCAAGTTGGGCGTCCATCATAATCCAGCGACTTTGTTCTGCATCCCAGTACTCGCAGATCCAGTGATCAATAAACTTCCCAGATTCGAAGTAACAACCGAATCCGCAGCGCGCACGTGCCGGAATAGCTTTATGCCGCAGCAGCGAGCATAAGAAAACAGCATAGTCTCGGCAGGTGCCTGTAAGATGATTTTTATAAGCGGTTTGTTTGGTTACAGTTTCATACCCCAATTCTTGTAACCGATTTAATTTTTCTTCCATACTTCTCAAACCCGCTTCCTGCCAGTGCTTTTCAGTCTGCTCTATTCCATATGCCGGCAGCCAATGCAGATGGATCAGACAGTTTTGCACTGCAAGTCTTATGGTTTGCGGATCATCCGGCAGGTCTTTTAGCATTGAAATGTGTGGGCCAGGATCACTCATTCTGCCTTGAGTTTTAAAGGTTTTTAAAACTGTTATAGTTTTAGTCATGGTCAACTCCTTATTATATGGTTTAGAAGCGCTTCTTGAATTGAATATAACACGAACTAATTTTTATTTTTTGATTTTTTGTGCGAACATAGTGTGCTTTTAATGAAATGATAATGGATTTACGAGAGATTCCTCCGGATAAAAATTATTGATTGTCCTTTCTTTCAAAAACCAGAATCCCATCCGCAAAATTAAAAGCTGTCAGTGTTTTTCCATTTCTTGTTAAATAAATATTACTGATATCTACAGGCGTAACAGGAAGCTTTTCTTGCATCCATGTCTTGCCGCCATCGTTTGTAATCAATTCTATTACTTCCGATCCTTCAGGAGTTGAAATTTGCGCTATTATTTTCCCATTATCTTTATTGCTGAATCGCATTGCTGTGTCTTGTGACATTGATATTTTTTTATTCGGGTTTTCTATTTCTATATTTTGTTTCTGCCATGTTTTTCCGCTATCGTTGGTAAAGAAGAGAGTATAATCATTATCCAGAATACAACCTTCAGTTTTGGACCACATATCGATAGCTTTTATTCTTTTAATACCTTCAGGTAGGGCGATCTCATTCCACGACTGGCCGCCATTAAAAGTCGAAGCAAGCTTTTCTGTAGAAGCAATCCAACCCGTATCTCTGCTTAAAAAACTCAGATATCTGCAATGATATTGAAATTCGAAACTCTCCCCATAATCTGTTAAACGAGTCCATGTTTTACCGCCATCTTCGGTTACGCCCACATGTCCTCTGGAACCAGAATTAAATGCTATATTTTCATCCACAATTTCAATTCCGAAAAGGTCAAAGGACTTGTTAGTTGCCTTTTCCCACGTTTGTCCCCCGTCGTTTGTAAAGTAAATTTTTCCGAATTCACCTATTGCAATGCCGGAATCTTTATTAATAAATCCCAACATGGCGGCTCCATGCTTAATCTCGCCTTCAAGTACCAAGTCCCATTTCGAGGATGATGATTTTGAACATGCTGAAAACAGTAAAACTGAAAAAACAGATAGGATAATTACTTTTAATAATATATTTTTTCTCATAATTTTACTCCCCAGGGTAATGTTAATTAATTAGCATGTATTGTAGTTTTAATTATTTTATTTGTCAAGATAACGCATTGCCTCATTAAAAATCTAACCGAAAAAAAGTAATGCCTCACATAAAAATCTAACCATAATGATTATACAATTTTATATTTTG
>JAFGGG010000037.1 GCA_016930675.1 Spirochaetales bacterium | reverse complement strand
ATCTTTTTCTTTAGCCATATTTCGCTCCTTACTTAGTATTTCACGATATGGCTATTTACACAAACTTTTTTACACTCTCTATTTTTTGGAAAGTTTTGTTCTCCATTGCGGAAGTGAACCAGGATCCTCATACTGTATTCTTTTTCTTATGATAAAGGGAAAAACAGACGAATCCTTTTGAAACCGCACAATACCGAAACTACCGTTACCTAAATAGCATATTTTTTCGTGTGAAGCCAACTCCTCGCTGTTTTCAATGGCTTTTAAAATACAATCAAAATGTGCCGGCTCTTCTGTTTCACGGTAATTAATAGCTGCCGAAAGTTCTTTAATTTGATTTTTGCACAGAGGGCATAACGGATAATTAATATTATCTCTTTCTTTGCGTGTTTCTCTATTACGATTGAATCTATTTCTGCGCCCGCCATAATTTGTTTTTCTTCGGTTCCGATACGACATAAGCTAATCCTTATTAATCAGATCTTCTGTTAGTTTTTGAGCTAGTTTTTTAATAGCATCAGATAAATACTCTTCATCATGAATGCGCTTTTTGAGTTCTTCGATCTTTTCGTTATCGCTTGGTTTAGCGATTTTCAAACCTTCACCACCCCTTCACTTCCGAAAAAGCCTCCACCATATGCGGTGGCTTTTTCTTCCTCCCTGCACCCCTGCGGGGTGCTCCACACAGACCACCAGCTTGGCTTGCGGTCTGTTATTCAAAATGCATTTTTATAATGATGTACGCACTTAAAATTATTTTGATAAAGAATAACATCAAAGCGTTTATGCTTTTCCCTAAAATGTCCATTGTTTAATAGATAATTTCTAGCCGTATTTACGATATGCTTTTTCTTTACTGTATTGATCGTATATTCTAAATTCTCTTTAGCCATACTATCGAAAACCTTTACTTCAATAAACACCAGTGTATCATCTTTTAACGCAATTATATCAATTTCTCCATATTTTGATCTATAATTTCGTGTAAGCACTGTATATCCTTCAGCTGCGAGTTTTTCTACAGCTTTTTTCTCTCCTACGGTACCTTTTAATCTCGTATTCATCAGCTTATACCTGCAGTACTTTTTTATCAACAGCACGGACAATGAATAGATCCCCACTCCTCAATAAATCCATGGATTTGCTCTCTTGCAGTTTGTCCCCATGTTCATCAATTATTATATCGATCTTAGGTCTTAAAGGTGCATTGCTGTTTATCTCGTTTACTCTTGCGATCGCACCATTATTAAGCAGTACAATACTGCCAATAGGGTATATTCCCATGCCTTTTAAAAATGCTTTCACAACATTAGGATCAAATCTTTTAAAATTATCACGGATTATGGTTTTTATAGCATCATATCCTATCATGTGCCCTCTATACGGCCTCTCTTTGACCATAGCGACATATGAATCCGCTACCGCGACAATCCTCGCAAATAACGGGATATTCTCTTTATTCAATTGTTTAGGATAGCCTTTACCATCCCACCTTTCCTGATGATAAAGTCCAATCTGTGCGATTTCGTCGGCATATTTCAATTCCTTGGAAATTATCTGATATGAATATATGGGATGGGTCTTAATCAGATTCAGTTCCTTTTCTGTCAGATCTTCCTTTTTATTAACAATCTCTTCCGGAATCCTCAGCATTCCCACATCATGCAGCAACGCTCCCGAAGCCAGAAGAAGGATCCTGTGGCTTATTGTCTTTAAAATCAAACCAATCACAATCGCGATAATTGTACAATTAACTGAGTTTGTGGTGAGATCATCTGCATGTTTTTCCGACTGCAATACGAGTTGTATCATTTTATTCTTGTGTTCTTTGACATGCTGATATAAATCATTAACGATTCTATCAATCGTATCATGGGTAATCTTATTCTGCTTTCTTATATCGATAAATACTTCTTTCAGTTTTGTTAATGAATGATAATAGACATCAAGGCATTGTTTATCCTCAGGCTCCATTTCGAAAAGTAGCGCCGGAGAGACTGCCGCCTGTTCACTCTCACCTTTGATTTCATTCCCATTGGTGCGTACTGAAGCAATTTCCCACCTTTTCAACCTCTCAATATCTTTTGCCTTTATGGGAATTCCGGGAGGGACGAGAATGTTTTTTTCATCAATATATACCGGAGCATCGAACTTCATTCCGGGTTTAAGATTAGTAGTAGCAATTTCAATCATCTTATACTCCAAATTTTGCTACAAAAACAAATATTTTCGCTATTATTTCATAATACTCTTCTGGTATAAAAGATCCTAATTCCAATTCAATCATTCCCTCAGTCAGTATCCTGTTTTCGACAATTGATATTCCGTTAGCATCCGCTATAGCTTTGATTTTTCGTGCAAGCTCACCTTTGCCTTTAGCAATAATAAAGGGAGCGGGCAGCTCATGAGTGTATTTTAAAGCCACAGCTTTATCCATTTACGATTCTCGCACTCTAGTTGGTATAATCATCTTATTGTAGTGTATCGATGCTTTTATAATAGTTTACCTCATCTACAGGATAAAAACCATCAAAATTTTCGTCCTCAAATTTAGTATCGTCAATTTTTACATTGTTGTTATCTAATTTTAATGCTAATTCGCTTAGTCCGTTCGCCGCTTTCTTGATCATTTGCTTGCTATCACTATATATCTTCATCGTCTTTGGTGTTCGCTCCGTATTAATAATAAAACTCCATCTTTGCTCGTCATTTGCCCATACAATCACTACCATTTTTAACACCTTTTTGCTGTATGGATCATAGAGCACCCGTATTGTACCGCTTAATTCAATTTGTTCGAGATTAAAATCATACGGAATAATTATCCAATTTTCACCCTCCGCTTTCAACTGATTAAAAACAGCCAGTATATTATTAATGTTATCATCACTCCTTAGAATACACTCTTTAATCACTTTTTTTGCTTTAATATTATACGCACTATTTTCTTGTTTTCGTTTCCTTTCTTTTTTTTCCTTTCTCTTTTCGCCGTAATTCAACAACGACAGCAATTCATGAATTTGCGGAGAATCTAAAGAAATACCTTTTTTAAAAACATGGATAAGCAATGAGATGATACCCCTGTCGTCTTTCTTGAATATCTTTAACAACTGCTTTATTTTATCTATAGTATATGCATCCACAGCCATCCCGGCTTTAATTAAACTTGAGATAATAAGCATTGAAAGCTTGTCATTTGCTATACCCTGTTGCTGCAATTTTTCTTGTAATAAATTTCCTTTATCTTCCATTAATTTTAGATTTATTTTATTACCTTTTATAAATACTTGAGCCCTGATTATATCACCTGGTTTCAGTTCAATATCTGAATATGCCGGTACTGTTTTGCCGTGAATACCGATTGCCCATTTATTTACCGCTACTTTTTTAATTACACTGATATAAATAAAATCGCCAGATTTCAGAGAAAATTGAAATCCGGCGTTTAATTTTATTTGGATATTTCTGTCTAGATCAATCGGATCCATTACTATGCTTTTTTCTTGCTATCCCCTTTTTTTACCGTAGCAGCAGTTTTCTTTTTCTCATTTGAAGCGCCGGTTTTGGCCTCAACATCCGGCTCTGCGGCTGTTTTTTTAACTTTCGTGTCTTTGATCTCTTTCTTGCCTTTTAGTTCCTTGTTTCCCTTTTTTATCTTACTTTCCGCATTTACCGGAATTTGTTGCTGTACAGTTTCATTTACAGCCTCAACCTTTTCCGTTTTAATTTCCCCGCCTTTTTTACTTTTTTTAAGTGCTGCTTTTGAGTCCTTTTTCTGAATATATTCCTTTACTTTAGCAGCTTTACCTACTCGATTCCGAATATAGTAGAGTTTTGCCCTTCTTACGCGTCCAACACGTACGGTTTCCACATTCACAATTTTTGGTGAGTGCAGTGGGAAAGTTCTTTCCACTCCAATTCCATAAGATATTTTTCTTACTGTGAATGTTTTGCGAATACCTGAATTCTTTTTTGCGATACACAAACCTTCGAATACTTGTACTCTCTCTGTTTTCCCCTCTATAATTTTAAAATGAACTTTAACCGTATCACCAATATTAAAATCTTTTATATCGTCTCTCATCTGTTCAGTTTCACAAGCCTTTATTATGTTCATTTCATTTCTCCCTTCTTATTTTTTCTTTACATCGCCATCAAATTCTTTCACTAAATCCGGTCTGTTCTTGACCGTTTTTTTTAAGCTTTGTTCCAAACGCCATTTTTTTATTTCTTTATGGTTTCCGCTTAACAGTACGTCAGGAACCTTTAATCCCAATATTTCCCGCGGTCTTGTATACTGCGGATATTCCAGAAGACCATGTTGAAAGCTTTCTTCTTCCAACGAATCCTCACTGATTGCACCTTTCAATAATCGTGTTACCGCATCTATTATAACCATAGCAGCCGTTTCTCCTGCCGAAACAATATAATTCCCGATAGAAACCTCATCTGTAATATATGTATCAATTATCCTTTGATCAATACCTTCGTAATGCCCGCAAACGATAATTAATTCTTTCTCGTTCGAAAGCTCTGCCACCTTATCTTGAGTAAGCAGTTTCCCGCTCGCCGAAGGATAAATAATCCTTTTTTTCTTAATTCCTAAAGCTTTTAAAGCTAAAGCAACCGGTTCTGCTTTAAGCACCATACCGGCACCACCGCCATACGGGTAATCGTCACAAGTTTTGTGCTTATCATGTGCATAATCCCGAAGATTTATCAGTTGCACCCGCGCTAAATCTCTCTCAAGAGCTCTGCCGATTATCGAACATCTTAAAAATTTTTCAAATACCTCGGGGAAAAGAGTGATGACATTGAAAATCACAATAGACCACAGTCCTCTCTTAAATAAATACTTTTGCTTTTTATATCAATCGTTTCTACAAAATGATCTAAAAACGGTATGATAATTATGTTATTATTCTCCAGTTTGACTTCGAATAAATCTGCTTGTGCGGATTCGCATACTGCCTTTACCTGTCCCACTATTTTCCCATTAAAAAAAACATTACACTGACAAAGATCGCTTATATAATACTCACCCGTGTGTAATGGGCTTGCGTATTTTTTTTCCACCCATATTTCACACCTGATATATTTTTTTATTTCTTCAGGTGAATCAATTCCCTCCACTTTAATTAAAAGTGCTTTTGGGGTTTCCCTTATCTTTTCTATCAGAAAAGTCTCATACCGTTTGTCTTTTAAAAAATACACTTTGTTAAATTCAAAAAAATGTTTTGTCTCGCCCGAAAAACTCTTTGCTTTAAAGAACCCTCTTGTCCCGAAACTTCCGAGAACCATTCCAACAGCGATTAAATTATTTAATCCAGGATCTCTAATACTACTCTCTTCTCCTTTTTTGTCGCTGCAGCACTTAATATGGTTCTAATTGCCTTGGCAATTCTTCCATGTTTACCGATAACCTTCCCAATGTCGCCGTCAGCTACTTTAAGTTCCAGGATGGTTGATTTTTCGCCTTCAATCACATTAACTTTAACTCCTTCAGGACTGTCAACCAGCGCTTTTGCAATGTACTCAACAAGATCTTTCTCCACGATTAACTCCTTTCAAATATTAAGTGTTTAAATTATTGAATGTTCCTTTTCTTTAACAGCTTCTTAACTGTATGACTCGGTTTAGCTCCTTTTTGCAGCCATTCTTTGATCCGATCGTCTTTTACCATGAGTTGTTTTTCTTCAACTTCTATCGGATGATAGAATCCGACTTCTTCAAGCGACCTTCCGTCACGAGGGGCGCGTGAATCCATCACTACAATTCTATAATAAGGTCGCTTTTTTGTTCCAAGTCTTTTTAACCTTATTTTTACACTCAAAGTGTTAACCTCCTTTATAGATTATCTAAAATATTATTACATATTCTTTGGTACAATTTTTATTTTTTCACAAAAATTGTGCCAAAGATACATTGCGTTTTACTGCAATGGTCCTAAACGAGACATCATTTGCGTCTGATATTCTTTATTCTTACTTACTTTTTTCATCATGGTTTTTGTCTTATCAAATTTCTTAAGTAATTTATTTACATCGAATACCGCTGTACCCGATCCCCTTGCAATCCTTTTCCGTCTGCCGGGACCTATAATACGCGGATTTTTCCTTTCCTTTCGGGTCATTGATAGAATTATTGCTTCTTCGCGTTTCATTTCGTTCATATCGATTTCGTCGGGATCAATATTCCCTTTTAAACCCGGTATCATCTCAATAAGAGATCGCACATTACCCATCTTTTTCATTCTCTTAAATTGATCTAAATAATCTTCCAAATCAAATGTTTTTGATTCAATCTTTTTCTGTAAGTCTTTTGCCTCTTCAAGCTCTATTGTCGCCTGCGCCTTTTCTACCAGGGTTACAACATCTCCCATGCCCAATATACGTGAGGCAATACGGTCAGGATAAAACGGCTCAATATCTTCTATTTTCTCGCCGACTCCAATAAACTTGATCGATTTTCCTGTAACACTTTTTATGGAAAGAGCTGCGCCGCCCCGAGTATCAGAATCAAATTTAGTTAAAATAACACCCGTAATTTCCACTCGTTCATTAAATTCTTTGGCAATATCCACGGCGTGCTGTCCTGTCATGGCATCGGCAACTAACAGTATTTCGTCCGCATGCGCTATTCTATTTATATCCGCAATTTCCTTCATCATGTTCTCATCGATATGCAGTCTTCCGGATGTATCGATGATTACCGTATCAAACTGATTTTTCTCAGCAAATTTGATAGAATTTTTTACTACTTTAACAGGACTGCTTTTCTCTTCTTTATAAACTTCAACTCCTATCTGTCTTCCTAAAATTGATAACTGCTCAATTGCGGCCGGTCTTATAAGATCCGCAGCTACTAAAAGAGTTTTTCTATCCTTATGCTTAAGCATCTGCGCCAATTTTGCAGCAGTTGTTGTTTTACCTGAGCCCTGAAGCCCCAGACAAAGGATGACAGACTGGGTATCCGGTCCTTTTAATATGAGATCCTGCTTGTTTTCCCCCAAAAGTGCTGCCAGACGATCATGGATGATCTTAATAAACTGTTGGCTTGGAGTTACTCCTGAAACCACCTTGGCGCCTAACGCGGCTTCAGTCGTATGATTTACGAATCTTCTTACAACCCGCACATTAACATCCGCTTCGAGTAAGGCAATTTTAATCTCATTGATTACAGCTTCAATGTTCTTTTCATTTATTGCTGCCTTACCGCTTATGTGTCGAATAATATCTGTAAATTTCTTGCTTAATCTATCTAACATTGCGCCACCAAACTAACTAACCTATGATTATATACCTATTATTTATTATGTTGTCAAGGTCGAAAGTGATCAGGATAAATTTCACTTATTCTCTGATAACGATATAATGAGTTCCACTTCTCCAACTGAAGCTCCCAGCTGGTTTGCAATCATCTCCGAAGGGAAGCCACTTGAATAAAGTCTTATTACCTCATCCTTGATATTCCGGTTTTGGCTTTTATGATCGTTTGCGATGAGATTATTATATACTTTTTTGCTTAAATCATGTTTTTCACTTTCACGCTTTAACGTGTTTAAGCGTTTTTCCGTACTATCCAACAGTGATTCGATTTCTTTCATTTTGTCCTCAATCAACCCTATATTACGTGATGTTGTCTGATTCAACTCAATAATTATCTTTTCAACTTCACTCTCAATAGTTTCAATCTGACCCTGTTTCGAATATTGCTTGTCCAGTTTTCTCTTTAATATAATATAAAGCAATAAAAAACTGATCAATTGACATGCTATAATAAAAAGGAAGGATTCCATAAACTATCTATCATCCCATTATATCTATATGTTTACCCAAATCAGGATCCGCAAAATATTTATTCTTCTTTTGTGATTGTTCTTTTTTTTCATTCTTTTCTCTTTCCCGCTCTTCTTTCTTTTTATTCTCTTCATTTTTAATTTTTTCTAAACCCTCTCCGACGTCCTTACTCTGATTTACGGAGTTATCTTCCTGCTCCGTATGTTTAACCAGTTCCATACCTTGAAGCGACTGATTAATCGCATGCCCTTCTTTCTGGATAGCCTGCTCTTTACCCACTTGATTCATCTGTGAGAAAAGAATCTGTAAATCAATAGGCAGAATAGGCATTTATCTTCTCCTCAAGAACTCTCCTTCTACAGGTTCGTACTTTGTCATTCTTATCCGCTTTCCCTCTAATATGTAGGTTACCGATTTCTGTTCAACGCGAACCTTATCCATAACATCTTTAAGATATATTTTCACACCGGGGAATACGCGTTCAGAAGCCGATATCTTTCCCTTAACTTTGAGCGATGCAAGATGATGTTTAATCTCATCAATCTGATTCTTAATCTCTTTCATTTCTGATAGTATTTTCATCCGTTTTTCATTCAATTCGGTAAGATATTTCTCTTTTTCTTCCGGGAGCGCTTTTTGTACTTTCTTAAGATTTTCTAATGTATTTACATTTCTCTCTATTTCTTCCAATTCTTTGCTAAATACTTCATTCTGTGATTGCAGCTCTATCAGTTTTTCCTTGCTTTTCGGATCATATCCGACTTCCAAAATCGTCTCGGCCCCTGCAACAGAACCCAAATTTTTAGCATTAATCTCTTCGGCCGCCCGCAGTCTTCCGCCTACAATCGAAGCTCTTCTTCCTTGACAAATTATTTTTTTATTTGAATCGACATATGAATGCAAAATGCCGTCAGTTACAATAACATTATTCTCCGCTTCAATATAAGCATGTTCAATAAATTTTGCATATATATTTTTACCGCATTTTACTTTGCCCTCATTTTTACCAAGTACACCCTGGTGTACTATAACATCTCCTTCCGCATCAAGCATTGCCTTCCCCACGTTACCCATTACTTCGATATTTCCCGCAGCTTTTACGGAAAATCCGTCTTCAACATTTCCGCGTACTATCACCGTCCCTAAAAATAGTATATTACCGGTATGTAGATTCACATCTCCCGGCACCGTGTATACCGGTTCCACATTCAATTTTCCGTTTAGGAGAATTACCTGACCGTTTATTTCCGAAATGGCTGTTGTTCCGTCTTCCGAAAGTTTTACATTTTTCCCTACGCCTATTGAAATATTTTTACCCGGTTTTGCAGGTAATGTTTTTCCCGTAACTGTCTGGCCTTCCTTTCCCCTTTCCGGCGGAATCTTTTTTGCCAGCTGTTGACCTGCTACTACATTCTCGATCAAATTAAGGTCTTTAAAATCCACACGACCGTTTTTTTCTTTAAGGATAATTGTCGAATGATCGGTATTGAAATTAAAAACTATTTTCGCATCACTGCCGTTTACCTGTTTTTGGCCTTCGGCGACCAAAATCTCTTCATTATATACCGGATTTTCTTCCAAGCTTTTTAAGACATCGTCCTTAATACCGAACATAACCCTATTATTATTCAAATACCCTTTTATTGTTTCTGCGGCCAAATCCGCGCCCCCGGGACCCGGTGATTGCAGAACGAGATAAGCTTTCATCTCCATATCGGCGATACTCACTAACATAACCGGATCTTGAGCAGGATTGTACTCATAATTTGCTATTTTAACATATTTATTGTCTGCGTATCTCACGACTTTATCTACAAGTGCTTCGTCATAACCTGCAATATTTCTTCTCATAATTAGATTTTTTGCCGATGCCACAGTTGCTTTTTTGCCATTTCCAACAGGTTTTGTTACTTTGAGAAAAACACCATCAGGTTGCAGACGAACACTGATTTTTCCGTCTTTATTCTTAGCCTGTTCAAGATACTCGGATCGGATATTCATATCAAATGCAATCTCTTCTTCAAAGATGTCTTTTCCATCCACATCTTGGGCTGCTGCATAAGCAATAAGTTCCCATTCTCCTCCACCCATACCCAGTACCTTTTTAGTACCTTTTTTTATGATTTCGTACTCGATTTTCTTTATCGGTAATCCCAGTTGAATAGCTGCTTCGCGTAATGCATCGTCCAATGTTTTCCCTCTTACCTGGATGGTTTTATTTTTTTTATCGTTGTCATAGAGGGACTTCATATATTTTCGCAATTGTTCCAGTTTAATCATCTTACATTATACCCTTTTTTAGGCTTGTAAGTTTTGCCCGTAAGCGCAATATTGCCTTTGTATGCAGCTGCGATACTCGCGATTCCGTTACTGAAAGTACTTCACCTATCTCTTTTAAAGTTAAGTCTTCATAATAGTACAGGACAAGCACTTTTTTTTCTTTTTCCGGAAGCTCATTTATGGCTTCGATAATAACACGTTTAATTTCATTCTTTTCTACAATCGTATCGGGATTCAGACTTGAGGGAGATTCTATGCTTTCGGCAATAGATATTTTGTCATTATCCTCTCCCGTATACCATACATCATGAATTGACATTATTGAAGTACCGCTTATTTTGAGCATAAGATTCTGATAATCATCAAGAGTGAGATTCATGGCTTTTGCAATTTCATTATCCGAAGCCGATCTGCCTAATTGCCCTTCCAGGTGAGAAATGGTATCTTCAACCTCTCTAGTCTTTTGCCTTACCGATCTGGGTACCCAATCTATTGATCTTAACTCATCAAAGATTGATCCTCGAATTCTCGTTACCGCATAGGTTTTAAATTTTACATGCTTATCAGGATCAAACTTTTCTATTGCATCAAACAGACCAAATACTCCATAACCAACCAGATCATCAAATTCCACATTCTGAGGCATGCCAATTGCAACTTTGCCTGCAACATATTTTACTAATGGTGCGTATTGTTTAACAAAGAAATCACGGATCTTTGGATCTTTTGTTTTTCTATAAGATCTCCAAAGTTCTTCTTCTGATTTTTTTGCGAATATTTTATCGGCCATATTTTTTTGGTCCTTCCTCGTCTCTTTTTATTATTGTACGCACTGCTTGTGCGTAAACTTCAGGATCTTGCTTTTTTGTCATCTTCCCGGGTATTTTCGATTGTACACCGTCCAACGCACCAGATTCTGATTGGCCTTCCGAGCTTATTACCATGAATGAATTTTCCAATACACCCATATCAGGCAGTTCATCTAATTCTTCATCGGATATTTTGTCAGGGCTTGTTTCACTGCTTTGCTCTGCTCTATCTTCCTGCTCCTGAATTTCATCTTTTTGCTCTGCAATATCTTCTTTATCAAGATTATCATCCTCATCATGGTTTATCTCTTCAACAACAATATTGTCATAGCTCTTTTCATAACTATCCTCTTCTGTTACACTTTCCTCCTCTTCTTGAGGCTGTATCTCTGTTTGTATACCCTCTTTTCCTTCTTCTATATCTTCATATCCATCGATACTCTCTGCTGACTCCACTTCTTCTGCCGTTTCCAGCTCCTCGGTTTCTTCAATTTCATCTATACTATCATTGCTTATTTTCTCTTTATCTTCCAGTAATGATTCACCCAGCACAGGACCTTCTTCCGGAAGCACGATATCAACATTTTCACTAGCTGCTGTTTCTTTTCGCGGTTGATCCTCACTATTTAATATTTCAGGCAAGTATTTATGTATGATAAAGCTGCCCGCTGCGCCTAATCCAGCAAAAATAACACCGAACAGCAAAGCACGGAATATAATAGCAACCAAAGGATTCCCGCTTAATATTCCAATAATACATGATAAGCCAAATGCTCCTAAACCTGAGTATATCGCTATATTCCAGCGTATCATATCTTCTTTCTCCCCCCGCCCCTTAATAAAAGATTATGAGAAAAAACCTTTACCGTCAAGCAGGTCTTGACCTCAATTACCAAAGAGCTTTTTTAAAAAGCGCGAAATACCGCTGCCTTCACGATACTCAATATTTTCTAATCTGCTAATTATATGTTTAATGCATATTGAGGCTTTACTGTGAGGATCAATGGCGAAAAATGGTTTTTGCTTTATTACCGCATTATGCACTAACTTATCATTATAGACAAAACCCAGATAGTCTACTTTTATATTTAAAAAATTACTTGCAATTGAAATTACCCGCTGGGCTACTTTTTTCCCTTCAGATACTGTACTCACTCTGTTTACGACCAATTTCAATCCCAAATCCAAATTTTCTATTTCTGTTGCGATTATTTTTATAATGCCATATGCGTCAGTGATGGCAGTGGGTTCAGGCGTAGTAACGATAATAACATCATCTGCCGCCGCGATAAAAGAAATTACATTATTTGATACTCCGGCCCCCGTATCGATTATAATTATATCCGCATTGGCGAGTTCATCTAATTCCTGTATAAATATCTTTCTTTCTTCTTCGGATAAGTTTGCAATTTTTGAAAAACCTGATGCCCCGGCTACTATCTTAATCCCGTAACCGGTATCCATAATAATATCCTTCATTTTTTTCTGTTGTCGAATGACATGGTACAAATTATACTTTGGAATAACACCCAGTACTACATTAACATTAGCCAGTCCCAAATCGGCATCCATTACGGTGACTTTTTTCCCTAATTCCGCGTATGATAAGGCCAGATTTATGGCAATATTTGTTTTCCCCACACCACCCTTTCCACTGGAGACCGTTATTATCCGTGTATTTGCACCCGTATCCTCTTTTCTTTTCTGCATCAATTCTCTAAGTTTTTCCGCTTGATCAGCCATACGTCAGCTCCACACCTCGTTTAATACTTTTTCTCTTTTTCCATATTTTTTTTCTAAAAGCTCACGGTTAATATGCAGTCCTTCCAGTTTCATCAAAAAGCTCATGATTGATGCCTTTTCAATATCCTGAGGTACCTTCTGACCGTCAGTAACAAAAGAAATCGATTTCTTCTTTTCTGCCGCAATACTTATGATATTACCAATTTGAGAAGTCTCGTCAAGCTTTGTTATAATTATTGAAACATACTTAAACGGTTCATACTGTTGCAATATCTCTTCCAGATCTTTATATTTTGTGGTTGCGCTTACCGCCAATATGGTAGACGTATTATTACCGCAACTGGCTAACAGTTCTTTCATTTCCGCTAGTTTTTTATAGTCCTTTTGGCTTTTTCCTATCGTGTCAATTAAAATTATATCAACATCATTATAGAGAGCAATCAACTTCTTTAAATCCGAAGGTGTTTCCGCAAATGATACAGGAATGCGCATGATATCACCATAGGTCTCAATCTGCTGTTTTGCTCCTATTCTATAGTTGTCAATAGTAATAATCCTTACACTTAAGGGCTTTTTCCCGTTATTTTCCAAACCATAAAGTGCTGCCAGTTTAGCCACAGTTGTGGTTTTACCAACTCCGGTAGGCCCTATCACCGTCATTATTTTTGGTTTTTTTTCAGTTTTTTCATCAACATCATAGATAGAAATACTTGCTGCAATCCAGTCAATCAGATCACTGTGTATTTTATTAGTAGTCTCCAATTCCATTATTGAAAATTTATTGCGGATCTTATCGGTTATCTTCTGTATGTATTCCAACGAAAAATCATTCTCGGTTAATATTTCCTTTACCGTTTTGATGGCCGGCGGATCTTGTTGCTGGGTTCCCATGGATTTGCCGATACCATACTTCAATTCCTTTAATTCTTTAAGTATGTAATTTAATGTCTGTTCTTTTTTTGCAGTTTCCAAAACCTTCATCTTCTCAGTTTGAATATTATTTTTCGGATTAGTTTTTTCAGACACATAACCTGTAATTTCTACTCCGTCTTTAGAAAACATGCCTAAAAATCCTCCTAAGCGAATGTTACGATAGGTAAGTATTTTTCCGTTCTCGCCATGTTGCATTCGCATCTTATCGATTGCCTCTCTATGCGATTTTGCTTGAATAGTAAAATATTGCATAGCATCTCCCTTACTAATTTATTGATATCGATCCCAAAGATTCAACAGTTACTTCCGTAACTATTTCCGGTACGGATATTACCGTCAGCTGCGGCAGTTCACGTTTAGTACTGTCCTTTACCAACGGACGTGCTGCCTCAGAGCAGAGAATTACTGGCAGATATCCCTGTTCCTGCACGCTTTTTATAAAATTAAGACATGAATTTATCCACTTGCGTTGTAAAGCAGGCTCCAAAGCAGCCGTTAAACCTGTACCTGTTTCAACCCTTGAATCTATTATCCTTTTTTCTATATCAGGATCAATTGTAAGAACATGTAATAACCGGTTTTCATCTGCGTATTGTAAGCATATCTGCCTGCCCAAAGCCTGGCGAGCTTTTTCTATGAGATAGCTTGGATCTTTTGTAACCGGAGCGAAATCGGCCAGAGTTTCCAGAATCACCACAATGTTCCTTATTGAAACCTGTTCTTTTAAAAGACCTTGCAGAACTTTTTGTATTTCACCCACCGACATTGATTTTAACACGTCTTCCACAACCGCGGGATAATCAGCGCGCAATGTATCCATGATCGACTGCACTTCCTGTCTGCCTAACAGTTCTTCAGCATGTTGTTTTATAATCTCTGTAAGATGTGTTGCGATTATTGACGGCGGATCAACTACTGTATAACCCAACTGTTCAGCTTTATCTCTGTTTTCTTCCGAAATCCAAACAGCCGGCAGCCCGAATGTCGGATCATGCGTTTTTTCTCCCTGTAGTTCTTCCTTTTCACCGCTGGGATTTATAGCCAGATAGCGGCCCATTCTGATCTTCCCTCTTCCCACCTCAACACCCTTTATTTTAAAACAGTACTCGGGCGGATCAAGACGCATATTATCGATTATCCGAATTCGCGGCACCACAAGTCCCAGATCCAAAGCAGATTCTCTCCTAATTCTTGTTATTCTATCCAACAACTCCGCACCGTGCTCTTTATCCACTAATGGTATAAGACCATATCCCAACTCTAACGAAAGGGGATCCAGTGGTACTACAGGCGATATTTCAGCCGGCGCTCTTCTTTCCTGCTCCGAAGCTTCTTTTAGTTTTACCTTTTCTTCTTTTTCCATAATATTTTTTGACAGTACATAAGCCAAAAAGCCAAACAACGTACCCATGGGCCATAATAGATACCAGGGGAATCCCGGTAAAAATCCCATCAAGATTAAAAATACCATACCGATGAGAAAGGGTTTTGATTGACTGGAAAACTGTGAAGTAACATCCGAGCCAAAGCTGGCGTCCGAGACTGCTCTTGTGACGATAATACCGGTCGCAGTCGAAACCAAGAGCACCGGCAGCTGTGTCACCAGACCATCACCTATTGTAAGTGAAATATAGGTATTAACAGCATCATGCCACGATTCACCGTGTATTGTCATGCCCACAATCAGACCGCCTATCATATTTATCAACGTGATGAGAATTCCGACTTTAACATTACCCGAAACAAATTTCGAAGCACCATCCATTGCTCCGTAAAAGTCTACCTCACGCTGAATTTCGTTCTTTCTCCTTGTCGCCTCTTCTTCCGTGATTAAGCCTGAATTATATTCAGCTTCAACAGCCATTTGCTTTCCCGGCAGGGCATCCAAAGTAAATCGAGCGGCGACTTCCGCGACACGTGTCGAACCCTTTGTGATGACGATAAACTGAACCGCGATAATTACCACAAATATGATGAGACCGATCACATACCCTGTAAACGCTTCATCAGATCCCGTTACAAAGGCTCCGAAAGCTTTTACAATCTGCCCCTGAAACGCCTTGCCCTTAGCTAAAATCAATCTGGTAGAAGATACATTCAATGCCAATCCGTATACCGTCAAGATAAGAAGCGCGGTCGGAAACACTGAAAAATCAAGAACCCGCCTGGAAAATAAGACAATGAGTATTACCAACAGGCTTAACACCAGATTTAAAGCCATAAATACATCAAGAACGAATTCCGGCAGCGGAATGATCAGCATCAGTACGATAACAATAACACCCACTGCTATAGCAAGATCGCTTTTCCTTTTTGTTAAAAATCCGAATACCTGTTGTATATCTGCCATTTATTTACTCCATTTATTCCTTATCTTATACAGCTTCACGTTAAATAACCTCTTCCGTAACTCCCTTTAGTTTATAAATCTCGGCCAGTATGGTGGCCATTACCTCATAAAATTTTTCAGGAATTATTTCCCCTACCTCGACCTCATTGTATAATGCCTGCGCGAGCGGTTTGTTTTCCACGACAGGTACTTCATTATCCTGGGCGATCTCTTTAATTTTGTGCGCTATCATATCGGCACCCTTGGCCACCACGGTCGGAGCGGCCATAATCAACCTGTCCCATTCCAGTGCAATAGCAAAATGTGTGGGGTTTGTAATTACTACATCTGCTTTGGGGACAGCCTGCAGCATATTCCTTGTCATGATCTCTCGCATACGTTCACGCAGTCTGCTTTTTACCAACGGATCCCCTTCATACATTCTTCTTTCTTCTTTAAGTTCCTGACGTGACATTTTTAAACGCTGTCTATGCAATCTCCTTTGGAACATATAATCCAAAACCGACAGCATCAGCAACAATATTCCGGCCTCAAAAATTATTCTGAACGCTAACGACGATATAAGCTCAACTCCATGATAAAAATGCACTTTAAGTAAATTCATTATTTTAGGCAGCTCCGCCTGGATGTTTAAAACCGCTAAAACTGCCACTAATCCTACTTTTACAAACGATTTGAATAAATTAAATCCCGCTTCCGCGGAAAACATGGCACGTTTAAAGAACTTTCCGAATTTTGGTATAATCCTGGTCAAATCCGGAGTTATGGGTTTTACCGTAAATAAAAAACCCACTTGCAGCAAATTGCTCATAAGTGCTGTTATAAACACTACACCGACAATAGGCATGGTGAGCCTGATAAAGAAACTGAAAACAGCCTGAACGGTTATGCCATTATTCGTGATATCAATGCTTGCTGAGTTTGTTAAGAAATATTTAAGCATTGCCAAAAAGGTTTCCAAGAGGTAGGTGGCAAGCAGTGCGATGGCTCCGATTCCCACAAGCAGAATAAGCGCCGAGCTGAACTCTGAAGATTTTACAACACGGCCTTCTTCCCTGGCTTTACGCAGTTTATGCTCTGTGGGTTCTTCGGTTCGCCCCTCATCTTCTGCGGCAAACCACTGCAGATGCACACTACTTAAATCAGGCGGTAGTCTATGTATTCGATACGTATCAAACAATATGTCGCTTACCATTATCCTCCACCTGAAATACCTTGATAAATATGTAACAACTGCCTGAAGCTGATGTCGATAAGTTTGGCGCATGCTTCAACCAAAAACGGTAAACAGAAAAATAAAATAAGAAAAGCCACACCAATCGCTATCGGAAAACCCAGCATAAGCAGGTTCATCTGTGGGGCAGCTTTTGCCAGCAGACCCATACATACAGAAACTATAAACAGTGTTCCCAGAATGGGAAAGGCGATTGTAAGCGCGCTTTCAAACAGTTTACCCAAACTCCCTACAAAAAGCTTCATTAGAAACGGTTTGCCGGTCGCCAGATCAATCGCTCTGATCGATTTAAATGATTTATAAACACCCGTTAAGAATACTTTCTGGAAACCTCCAATCGAAATAAAGGCAAACATACCGATTATGTTCAACAGCTGCCCCATAAGCGGAACCTCTATCTGCGCCAGCGGATCAAAAACAGAAGAAGCTCCAAAACCCATTTGCAGCGAAAAAAATCTTCCCGCCACTTGAAACGCAACATAAATAATTGCCAGAAAAAATCCAATTATAATACCGATAAACATCTCCCCTATAATCAATAGAAAAAAATCGATTATACTGGCAGGCATATCAAAACCCATGGCATATACCCATGGATATACAGCCAAAGCAGCAAAAAGGGAAAGCCCTATTTTTGCAGTTTGAGGTATGGCACTGGAAGACAGCAACGGGGCTACTTCTACCATGGACAATATCCTTACGAATATTAAAAGGTATACTTGAAACTGTACCAGATAGAGCTCTATTGTTTCCCTCCGTTATCCTGACATCGCTGAAATCTGTTGAAACAGCCGTATGGTAAACTGTACCATTGATGATATAAGCCAGGGGCCAAATATCGCAACCGCTCCCAAAATCGCCGCGATCTTGGGTACAAAAGTAAGAGTCTGTTCCTGAATACTTGTGGTGGCCTGTATTATGGAAATAATTAATCCCGTAAGCATTCCGATTAATAAAATCGGAGCCGCCATAACCAAGACCTGCAGAACACCGCCTCTTAATAGATTTATCGCCATGCCTAAGCTCATAATTCCTCCTTAAAAAAGTTGCCAATGAGTATGGTTAGTACGGTCACATAAAGCTGTTTACCAACTGCATTGTAATCAAACTCCACCCGTCAACCAGCACAAAGAGTATTAGTTTGAAAGGTAACGAAATCATAATGGGTGGCAACATAATCATACCCATTGACATTAATGTAGACGCAACGACCATATCTATAACAATAAAAGGAATAAACAGCATTATTCCAATTTTAAAAGCAATACCTAATTCATTAAGGATAAATGCCGGTATAAGCACATGAATAGGCACATCTCCTTTTGTTTTCGGCTTCGGGTAATTCCCTAGCTTTAAAAACAACTCTACATTTTTATAATCCCTGCCCAACTGTTTCCACATAAATGCTTTAACCGGTTGTTGCGCATTTTCATACATTTTTTCAATTCCAATTTCGCCATCGGCGAAAGGTTTAAATGCGGTTTCATACACGGCAGAAAACGTGGGCCACATGATAAAAATCGTTAAAAACAGAGCAATGCCCATAAGCACATGAGTCGGAGGAACGTTTTGTAACGAAAGAGAACGATTAATAAAATTAAATACGATTGCTATCCTTAAAAATGCAGTTGTGAGTACGATCAGTGACGGGGCTATAGTAATTATTGATAAAAGCAAGAGAAGCTGCAGCGATAAAGCAACTTCTTCATTATTGGCGGCGTTTCGTATTCCGATATCAACATAAGGAATATTTATATTTGCATCTTCTTGCGCGGATATACCGACTGTACTGCAACAGATTATAAGTACAACCAGTACCATAATTTTTTTCATGTCCCCTCCCAGGATTTTTATTCTCTTTTTTACTTATTCAGCTTTCGCAATCTGCTCCTTTGTTCCTTCATAAAATTAATACTGTGGTCCATAACCTGCTTTTTTTGGCTTTTACGATTCAAAAATCCTACTATCAAATCACCGAATCCTTTTACGGGATTTTCAGTCCTTTGGCTCGCCTTTAATTTGATGATGTCTTTGGTTTCTTTATCCGATACCTCCGATATCAAGGAGAGCCCCTCATTCGAAGATCCTATCAAGTACACCGCATTTCCCACTTCTATTAAATGGAGTACCTTATTCCCGGTAATGATTTTTGAGCCCATTATCTTTATCAGTTCGTTTTCAATTATTTTTTTATTGATGCCTCTTTTAATGGCGTAAAAAATAACCACGATTATCACGACTACGATTCCAAGCCCGAGAACCATGGAAAGATAATCCCAAAAAGACGGACCAATCGGCTCCAGCTGCTGTCCTGCTTGTTGTGTTTGCGGGTCAGCCTGATCAGAGGCCGTATAGTCTTCCGTAAGAACATCGGTTTGCTCCTCCGCGAAGCCAAATGAGCATGTTAAAATTGTAATTATAATGATTGTTGATAAAAGAGATACAGTTTTCAGTTTTCCCCTCCCGATACTAAAAACTATTATATTTACTTACTTTTTATACTATTATTGCACGTAAAACGATTTCTGTCAACTATATTGTTTTTTTATTTGAGATCCGCCATCCTTTCTAGTGGTGATACAATTTCAGTTACACGCACACCAAAATTTTCATCGATGACAACAACCTCACCTTTGGCAATCAATTTATGATTTACCAATATATCTACAGGTTCCCCCGCCAACTTATCCAATTCAATGATTGTTCCTTCACCAATACCCAGAATATCACGTATAAGCTTTTTTGTTCTTCCCAGCTCAACGGTCATCTCCATGTATACATCCATAAGTAAGCCGATGTTACTCTGTTCTTGTGAGGCTTGTGATGTCTGCAGATTAGGAAGCTGAACCGATTGCACATTTGGACTTGACATCATGCTGTTTAATCCATCCAGAATCGATTGATCTCCCCCCTGTCCTGAATCACCTCCCCCGATATTTGACATTCCTTGTGACATAACATCTCCTTTCCCACTCCTTTTACTCCCTGCAGCAACCGGTTGACCGGTAGCAATTCCGTTACCGGTTGATCGCGCTACGACTTCTTTGACTGAGGATAAAGCAAACAACTCAATGAGTGTTGCCGGTTTTTCTCCCTCAATCGAAATTGGATATGCGACCTTTATTAAATTGTCACCCGGCGGAAATTTAATTTTTCCTTTCTTTACTTTAGCACATTGTGGAGGTGAAATCATTACAGTTTGATTTATCTGATTACCAAGAGTTGTGGCTATTGCACCGACAATATTTGAAATGGCCTCGGCGACTCCTGAAAGAGCCGCTTCATTTAACTCAACTCCTGTCTGGCCCATAATAAAGCCTGCGAGTTTTGTGGCCACCTCAGGTTCAATCAAATATGAATGCTCGCCGACGATTCCTTCCGTAAAATCGATTTTTATTTCCACAACTTCATTCATCAGTTCCGCGAGCAGTTGTTGTTTTGATCTTACATCTATATTCGGTGCTCCAATGATAACCGATTTACCTGTAATCATTGAAATATTCGAACTTTGCGATTCTACCGTACTTTGAATTATGGATTTGAATTTATCCTTTTCATTTGTTGACAGCGGACCTCCGCTGCTTAAGTCTTTTGCGTCGGTTATTTCTTCCGTCCCCTGTAACAGCGCATCAATTTCATCTTGTGAAAGATAGCCTTCACTCATAATTACTCCTCCCCTTCCACTTTAAGTTCTTCAAACTCCTCGGGTTTTGTCTCTTCCAGCTTTTTAATAACTTGTACCGCGACTTTATTACCCATTATTCCCGGTCTGCATAAAAATTTCTTTCTATCGCCTATTTTCAACCCCATTGGATCATTTATTCTCACATTAGGCAGTCTTATCACGTCACCTTTTTTTAAAGCCAGCACATCCTTTACCTTCAGCATCATGCTGCCTATTTCCGCTACGATATTCACACTTACGGTTTCCAGACGTTCTCTTAATATGTTCAGATTTTCAGTAGTAGTCCCTCGTCGTACCGATGAATACCAGTACTGGGCTGATAATTTTGAGATAATCGGTTCGATTGTCAGGTACGGAATACAAAAATTCATAAGTCCGTCAACATCCCCTACTTTTGTTTCAAGTGTTACAAGCACTACCATTTCTGTAGGTGGCACAATCTGGGCAAATTGAGGATTTGTTTCTATCTGTCCCAATCTTGGTCTTAAATCGATCACCGTACTCCAGGCCTCACGCATATTACCCAATATCCGCACTATTATTCCTTCCATAACCGACTGTTCTATATCCGTAAGATCTCTTGAAAGTTTTGTTTCTTCTCCCTGTCCTCCAAAAAGCCTGTCAATTATGGAAAAAGTAACCGAAGGATCGATTTCTAAGATTGCCGAACCTTTTAAAGGATCCATATTGATCACAGCTAATGTAGTGGGATTGGGAATAGAGCGGATAAACTCCTCATAGGTAAGCTGATCCACGGACGCCACATGCACATGAACCAGACTTCGCAGTTGTGCCGAAAGCGATGTGGTGGTTAACCTCGCGAAAGTTTCATGCATGATGGAGACGGTTCGGATCTGATCTTTAGAGAATTTATCAGGACGTTTGAAATCATAAATTTTTATATTGCGCTGAGCTGGCATGGCCTGTGTCTCAGGTGTCTCTACTTCACCTGAAGATATGGCCGAAAGCAGTTGATCTATTTCGTCTTGCGAAAGAACTTCAGTCATTCAGTTCCTCTTCTTCCATTATACACCTTTTTTACTTTTAAGCAAACTGTTTATCAGCGCTCCTACTGCGGAAAAGTCTGCATCTCCTGGATAAAAACAGCTTTGATCTTTCCGCTTCTCATAATTTGGTTTAAACTATAGGTAATATCCCGTTCGAGAAGACTAAAATCATTTGTATTCAGTTCACTCGCGTTTTTACTGCCCAGTATTTTTAAGATAAGATTATGGATTTGCGAATCTCTTTCGTTAATTTCCGTGGTCATGGCATTATTACCTTTTTCATAGGCGATATGTATTTCCGCGGTAAAAATATACGGCGGGTTATCCGCTGTTTGCCCTCTTAACGGCTGCAAATTCTTATAAAACTGATAGATCTCAGTCGACGCTGCGATCTGCTGCGATACGGGAGGCAGATCCTGTCCCGGCACCCGTCCCTGCAGTGCGATTTGCACAGTCAAATAGGCAACGATTATAACAAGCAACACAACGATTATTCCGATTGCCGCCCATTTTAAAGCCTTTAAAACCAGGGCGGGAATAAAACCTACTTTCCTGCCTACCTCAACCTCTTCGGTCGCTTGATCGGTTTCGCTGTCTAAAAAACGATCTTCATCAGCCATGTTCTCACCTCTCTATTTACATGATACTGCTAACAATAATTCTAAACTGCTAATTTTACAGATGTCCCTCTGTTAATATCACAATATCCACTCTTCTATTATCGGCTCTGCCTTCTTCGGTATTGTTATCCGAGACAGGTACCGTATCGGCATAACCCGCTACCTGCATATTCTGTTCGGGTACACCGTATTCTATTAAATACTTCAATACCTCAAGGCTCCTGGCCGCTGAGAGATCCCAGTTTGTCGGGTACTCCGAATCTTCATCCATGGCCACGTCGTCCGTATGACCTTCTATTCTGACCTTCTTATCACGTACCTCTTCCGACCGCAGCAGATCTCTTACCTTATAGAGGATCGGCCTTGCTTCTTCAATTTTAAGTATGGCACTGGCCGGATCGAAAAACAGTTCCGCGGAAAGTGAAATGATTAGCCCTCGTTCATCTTCCTTTATCCTCACTTTGCGCACAGATATCTCCGTTTCGAAGATGGATTTTGCCAGCTTGCGTGCCTTGTCCAAAGCCCTTCCTCTTTCCACGGACGGCAGCGTCATTATATTATTTCCCAGTTCCGCCAGCTTACCGACCTGCAGAGTGTTGCCTCCCCTCATCACGCCCAATCCCTGAAAGGCGGCTAAAATCATACGCAGCTCGCTGCCGTCAATCTCTGCTGTAGTAAACATAACCACGAAAAAAACAAGAAGCAAAGTAGTCATATCACCATATGTAATCATCCAATACGGTGAGCCCTCTTCTTTTGCTTTTTTCTTCCTTTTAAAAGGCATATCGGTTTCTCCTAATCCCTTCCTGATTCCTGTTTAATAGCTTCTCGTCTCGCCGGAGGCAGAAAAGCTATGAGTTTTTCTTCGAGAATTCTCGGATTATCACCCTGCTGTATGGAAAGTATTCCTTCAATCATAATTTCTTTAATCAAGCTCTCCGCTATATCCCTATCTTCTAATTTATTACCGATAGGGATAAGAATCAAGTTCGCAAACAATGCTCCGTATAATGTGGTGAGCAGCGCCGTGGCCATACCGGGACCGATAGCGGATTTATCTTCAATATTTCCCATAATGGAGATAAGACCGATAAGGGTTCCGATCATTCCGAAGGCCGGTGCCAGCTTTCCCCAGTCCTCGAATATTTTTATGCCTATTCCGTGGCGTTCCTGGATCTTGCTTAATTCGTTATATAAAACATTTTTGATGATCTCGGGGTCAGTTCCGTCAACTACCAGCTGAATACCTTTACGCAGGAACTCGTCCTCAACCTCATCCAGATCGTCTTCCAATGCCAAGAGACCGTCTCTTCGTGCTTTTTCCGAAAACGCGACCAAGCGGGAGATAATGCGTTCCTCTTCCCAGCTGGGAATGCTCAATGTCTGTCGTACGAATCTGAATATTCCCAACGTCCTTGACAGCGGATTAGAAATCATGATAGCCGCCAATGATCCTCCGAAGGTAATGAGAACCGACGCGGGATCGATGTATGTGGTAAGCGAAGCTCCCATGACCAGAATACCGAAGGCAACCAATAAGACACCTGCAATTACACCTAATATTGTTCCAAGATCCATACCACTTACTCCTCGTTTTTAAAGGCCCCGATAAGCCTTCTATACTCGATTATCCGTTTAAAAACAGACTGGTAATCATCTTTGATCACCAGTCTTTTTCCAGAAAGCATAACTAATGTCGTATCCGGATTACATTCTATGTATTCAATATGATGCGGATTTATATAATAAATCTTTCCGTCAAGCTTTGTTACTTCTATCATGCTACACGATTATACATCCTTATCGTTTTAATGTTAATATCTCCTGCAGCATCTGATCAGACGTCGTGATAGAGCGTGAGTTGGCCTGAAAACCTCTCTGGGTGACAATCATGTCCACAAACTGTTCGGCCAGATCCACATTACTCATTTCCAGCGTGCCTGATAAGATTCTTCCTTTACCCTCTGTTCCCGAAGGACTGATAAGCGCCAATCCTGAATTATTGGAAATAATGTAGTTGTTTTCTCCTGCTTTCTCTAGTCCGCCCGGATTGGTAAACGTAGCCAGGGCAATCTGACCAAGGGGTCTGTCAACACCGTTGGAGTATACACCGGTAATCACTCCGTTCTGATCGATTTTAAAATCTTCCAAATATCCGAGACCGTGTCCGTCCTGTTTGATGGCCTTGGTGGTAAAGTAATCCGCTGCCTGGGTTACACCGTTCGCCATACCGGAGGTACCCAAATCCAGTCTGAAATCCTGGGTCGCGGCCGGTTCTGTTCCCGGCACGTCGTAGGTAACTAATACTTCCAGTCTGCCTTCATTCACCGTGTCTCCGTCAGCGTCAAGCACCGACAGAATATTACCGTTATTGTCGAAATTAATAGTAAATGTATTGTCACCACCGGCTGCAGCGCCTAAATTAGCGTTGGCATCAACACCGTCAACCGTTACAGTAACTATCCAGCTGTTGTTAAGGTCCGGATTTTTTCTGAAATTGAGTCTCATTTCATGAGTATTGCCCAAGGAATCGAATATCTCGATAGTGGCGGTATGAGTGTTCTCCAATATTTCTTTTGGACTTGAATCTTCGGCGATGGGTACCGCCCTCTGATCCAGATTACATCTGTAAACGATATTATCGGTAGCCAGGGGAAGATCTTTGCTGTACACAGGGATCACGATATCGTTTAAATCACCGGAAGTATTGATAACATATTCACCCGCTATATTTTCCGCGAGCCAACCCTGTACACGCATTCCGTTTGACGGATTTACCAGCGTACCGTTCTCATCCAGAGAAAATGCGCCCGCTCTGGTAAAAAAGCGGCGCTCACCGTCCTGAATGATAAAGAAGCCTTCACCGCTGATCGAGACATCCGTCTTTTTCCCGGTGGTCTGCAGACTCCCCTGCGTATGAATAGTATCGATCGCGGATATTAGCATACCCAATCCCACCTGTTTGGGATTAACCCCGCCCACTTCGTCAGTGGGTTTGGCCGCTCCCGAAATCATCTGGGAAATCATGTCTTGAAAGGTTACCCGGCCTTTTTTAAAGCCCGTGGTATTTACATTGGCAACGTTGTTACCAATGACATCCATCCTGATCTGATGGTTTTGCAGTCCGGCTACACCGGAGTAGAGTGATCGCATCATAGTCTTTTTCCCCCTATTTGTTTCTCAACTTGCTCACATTTTGATAGTCATAGTATTTGCCGTTCACAAGCAGTTGAGGGAAATCCCCTCCTATTATTTCCTCTACTTTACCACTTATGATCTTCCCTCCCTCTACTATATCAACGACCTTCCCTAACAGGGAAAGTGCGTGATTTTTTTGTATTAATAAAGTTACATTATTGAGTGATTGGTTCATGGTGATCATCTGTTTTGTCATTGCCGTAACCTGATCCAGTTGTGATATCTGCGCCATCTGCGCGATAAAATCCCTGTCTTTCATGGGCTGTGTAGGATCCTGATTTTTAAACTCTTCGGTAAGCAGGCGCAAAAACTCTTCCTGCCCCATAACCTGTTTAAAACCTTTACCGCTATTGACGGTTTTATTTACCGAATCCGCCATACGCTTGGTCGCGGCTAATTCTTTTTCAGGTAATAAAGAACTGTTTAAACTCTCAACACTCATTTCTATCTCCTTTAAAGTACGATATTTACCAGCGAATCCACGGATGCAATCTCTTCCGTAACAGTTTCATCATTATTCCAAAAATCGTTTGCTTGATTTTTATGTAGCGCGGTTTCGTATTCTTCCGCCTCAGGATGCGCCTGATTCTTTTCACTGCCCACGAATACATTAATCATGGCCTGATTAAAACCTTCCTCTTTGAACGCATTATAGAGATTGTTTAGACTGCTCTGCACCAATTCCTTCACAATATTATTGTCGACAAATATCTTACCCACTATATTGTTATCTTGAATATTTACGTTGACTCTCACACTGCCCAACGTTTTAGGTTTGAGCACTAAACGGATTTCTCCGTTACCGCCGTCTTTTATAATCAGCTTTGTGTGTTTTACCAATTCAGCGTTTAAGTTTTTCTGCAATTGTGCAAATTGCGTATGTGGCTGTTTTACCGGAACATGCCTGTTAAGAAATTCGGTTTTGACCTCAGCATCATATGCGTCGGTACTCATATTCTTGGTAAACAGTTTTATTTCTTCTTTATCCAAACCATTTTCATCATGCTTTATATTTGTTTTCATATCCACTTTCTGATTAAACAACACGTTTTTCGAATTATTATTTTTTGGGTTATGCACGTTTTTCTTGACGGGATCTTTAGCGCGCAAATCCACTACCACAAGTTTGGGTTTCTTAACAGGCTTATTTTCTTTTTTGTTCACTGTGGTAATGTTTTCAAGCAGCTGCTTTGCCAGCAGTTCCGCTTGTTGTATGCCAGCCTTATTGCTTTTAACCATGGTGAATATTTCATCATGGAGCGCGAACTGGTTCGACGGCTGCTTTTTAGATTTTTCCTCATTTAATTGCTTTAAAAGCTTTTCCCATATCTTCTTGTCCGCATCTATTAATAGAGACGCCTTGCCTTTCTTGTCTTTCGGGATAACGTAAAACGGTTTAATGCTTTTTCCTTTTTTCAGCTCTTCGGTTGGACTTTTATTTTTTTGATCTTTATCCACAGTCCGTTTCTTTACCTCATTCTCGAAAACTTTTTTAAACGAGGTCAATGTATCTCTGTCTGCTTCTTTATTTCCATCAGACTCTTTAGCGGCCTTATTTTTCAACGCTTTGTTATCATAAATTTTGTTATTCTGATTGTTGTTCAGTATGTCCGCAAGCTGTTTATCCTGTTTACTGAACAGCAGCTGTGCCATAGATGTGTTTGTCATTGCCAATGGCAACCTCCCCTTAAAGGATTTTTACCTCCACTTTTCCTGAATCTCGGCTGCTTTTTCTTCCTTCATCAGACTTAACCAATAGGGAACTATGGAAGCTTCACCCTCTGCTGCCGCCAGTTCCTCGGTTACTTTCAGGATATCAATCACTTCCTGCACGTTCATCTTACTCATAATAGCCACAGCTTCTTTCGGAGGCATCTCGGTAAACTGCTGTGACATCTGTTCCAGCCGTCTCCTTCTATCATCGCCCTCTTTTAATTGTTGATTAAGCAATTTTTCTCGCTCTTCCAATTGTTTTTCACGCTCCGTAAGCTCTTCTAATTGTTGATTGATCTCTCCGCTTTTGTTATCAACCTCCGACTGCAGTTTTGCCACTTCCTGCTGTAACAGATCAACGGCTTCGTAGTCTTTAGCCAGTCGCTGTTTTGCCAACAACATGGGATCGTCCACATCTATTTTTGTTTCCGGTTGAATACTGAACAAACTGTTTATAGGCGCCAATATCGAACGCATATCAACAATCCCCAGACTGTTTAAAATAAAAAATCCTAAAAAGAGTAAAAGGATTACAATTAAAACGAGTACAAATATTCTTAAGCCCACCGGTATGGTACTATATTCAGCCATATTTACCCTCCTTAAGGTTACTAAACAAGTTTGCGGATTGCATCTCCCGCATTAATCTCATCCACATTCTTGAACTCTTCTTTCTTGGCTTCTTTGTAATACTCTTGCTCTTTTCTTTGTTTTAGTTTTTCCAATATTTTTTTCTGTTTTGATGCTTCAAGAAACTTTTTTCTAACCTTTTCTCTTTCCCTTTTTTTTTGTTCAAGCTCAATCCCCGCATTCACAATAGCCTGCTTCATACGCGCTATATACATTTCGTTGGCAATAAGATCGTAAATATCAATAGTTCCGCCAAGTGCTGAACGTTCATCCAGGGTGTGGGAAATATTATCTTTGCTTATTACTATTTTCTTTTCAAGCACTAGGCACTGTCCCGTAATATCCGCCAGTTTAAGCTCCCATTCACGCTCTCTGTACTGTCTGATCTTTAAAAGTTTTTCCAGTCTGAACTGAAAACGCTTCATGATTCCACACCGGCTATTTCAGCCAACTTTTTAAACGTTTCTTCCAATGTCGACTTTTCATAGATATCCTGTCTTAAAAATTCATTAATTGCCGGCATTTTTTCAATTGCTTCATCAATCTCCGGATTTGATCCCGCAGCATATGCACCGACATTAATCAAATCTTCCGCTTCATAATAAACTGCCAGCATGCGCTTAATATAACCCGCGGCTTTCTGCACTTCAGGTTCCGTGACATAAATACTTAATCTTGATATGGACTGCAGTACATCAACCGCCGGATAATGATTCTTTTGCGCGAGTCTTCTCGTCAGCACCACATGACCGTCCAAAATACCCCGCACCGCATCTGAAACCGGTTCATCCATATCATCACCTTCAACCAAAATTGTATAAAATCCCGTAATGGTCCCGTTCTCCGATGTTCCGCACCTTTCCAGAAGTTTCGGCAGCGTGGAAAATACCGATGGAGTAAAACCACGGTTGGCTGGCGGTTCACCTACGGCAAGTCCTATCTCCCGCTGAGCTCTGGCAAATCTTGTTACCGAATCAAACATCAGCATGACGTCATTATGGCTGTCTCTGAAATATTCGGCGATCGCCGTTGCCACAAAAGCGCCCCTGATTCTTGACAGCGGAGGTTTATTGGACGAGGCCACAATAATTACCGAACGCTTTAAACCTTCTTCACCCAGATCGTTCTCAATAAACTCTCTTACCTCTCGTCCTCTTTCACCGATAAGGGCGATTACATTGACATCAGCCGATGTGTTGCGCGCTATCATTCCCAACATGGTTGATTTACCGATACCGCTTCCGGAAAAAATCCCCATTCTCTGACCCTTACCCACAGTCAACAGTCCGTCAATTGACCTGACACCTGTGGCAACCGATTGGGCAATTCGTTTACGATTAAGCACATGAGGCGGAGTATTAAAGATCGAATACCATTCCGCCGAACCGATATCGCCTTTACCGTCAAGAGGCTTTCCCATGGCATCCAGCACCCTGCCCAGCAATTTTTGGGAAACAGGGACCTTCAGATTATGTCCCATAGCGATCACAATACATCCTACTTCGATTCCTTCCATCTCGTCATAGGGCATAAGCTGAACTGTTTTACCGCTTAACCCCGCGACTTCAGCCCATACTACTCCGCTGCCTTTGGGAATCAGGATCTGGCACAGCTCGCCCACAACAGCCTGAGGGCCGTTACTTTCAATGAGCAAGCCGCGGATACGTTCAACCACGCCTGTACATTTAATGGGATCTACTTTTTCCAGTACAGAAGTATACTTATCAAAAATATTCAATATTTGTTCCCCTCCGATTAACAAATATATTTTTTATTGCTCACCCTTGGCGCGGATGGGCATAAGCTCTATAATATTTTCCTCGATTTCGTGCAGCTGACTTGAAATACGCGCGTCTATCTGTCCGAAATCCGTCTCTATGATACATCCGCCCTTATCGACTGAAGAGTCTTCCAAAACGGTGATGGATTTTACATTTTCCACCATCGACATAAAATCCTTTATATGTTCGGTTGTAAGATCCAAATCACTTAGATTTACCCGGATTACCACATCACCACGGCTTTTCAACTTACGCAGCGCCTGTATTACATTGTTAATAACCACGTTTTTTTGATTCTCTGAAATCACTTTTATAACCTTTTTGGCTATAAGCAGTACCAAATTTATTATCTGCGTTTCCGACTCTTCGATTATTTCATTACGCTTATCAATTGCCTTTGTCATAATCACATGCAGCCGGTCGATAAGGCGCTGTACTTCATCTTTGCCCCCGTTAAAACCCTGCTCATGTCCGTCGCGGTAACCTTTTTCGTATGCCTGATTCTCTATCCGTTCGACTTTCTGTTTTACTTCTGCTTCGAGTTCCTCCGCCTGTTTTTTTGCTTCCTCTATTTTCTGCTTGGCCTCCGCCTCGGCTTCCTGTTTTATTTTTTGCGCCTGATTGTTCTTTTTCTTGACCTCATCGAAAGCCACAGCTTCCGCGTCCTTGATAATGCGTTCCGCTTCTGCTTCCGCGTCTTTGATTTTTTGCGAGCGCTCCTCTTCCCATCGCGACTTGAACTCTTCAGCTTCCTTCCTTAAGTCGTCCAACGAAGGACCGGTATACTCTTCCATCGTGGTTCGTTCCTCGATTTTCGGTTCTTCTTTTTCCATTACTTTGGGAGGATCGATGAACACTTTTTTATTTACATTAACCACTTCTGTCGGACGAAAAACATTTTTTGCCAAAGCTTTCTCCTTATAATAAATTACTTATATATGCCTATACAACCAGTTCGTCCTCACCCGCACGCGCTACTACAATCTCTCCCTGTTCTTCCAGCTTGCGAATAATGGCAACAATTTTCTGTTGCGATTCTTCCACATCCTTTAGCCGAATCGGCCCCATATACTCCATATCTTCCTTAAGCAGGGTTGAGGCCCTTCGTGACATATTCCTGAATATTTTATCCTGTACTTCCGAATCAACTGCCTTGAGTGCTTTTGCCAGTTCTGTGGTATCAACCTCACGCAACACCTTTTGAATAGCCCTGTCGTCAAGCAGTACGATATCTTCGAACACAAACATCCTCTTCTTAATCTCTTCCGCCAACTCCGGATCGTCTTCTTCCAGTGACTCGATAATGGTCTTTTCTGTTGATCTGTCTACCAGGTTTAAGATCTCCACAATGCTTTCCACGCCGCCGGCTGCGGTATAATCTTCGGATGAGAGTGTGGATAATTTTTTCTCAAGAACGCGTTCCACCTCACGCAGTACTTCAGGTGAAGTCCGGTCCATGGTTGCGATTCGTTTTGCCACATCGGATTGAATCTCATGCGGCAAGCTGCCCAAAATAACGCTGGCCTTCTGCGGTTCCAAATAAGCGAGAATCAATGCGATTGTCTGCGGATGTTCCTGTTGAATGAAGTTTAACAGATGCGCTGGATCGGTTCTTCTGATAAAATCAAACGGCCTTACCTGCAGTGAACTGGTGAGGCGGTTAATAATATCAACAGCTTTTTGGGTTCCAAGTGATTTTTCCAAAAGTTCACGAGCGTAATCAATACCACCGGTCGTGATAAAATCCTGAGCCATCATCAGCTCCTGGAATTCCATAAGCACCTTATCTCTATCTTCCGGCTCAATACTCTCCAACCGGGCAATTTCAAAGGTAAGCTGTTCTATCTCATCTTCCCGCAAATGCTTGAAAATTTCAGCTGATATTTCCGAGCCCAACGTAACAAGAAAAATAGCCGCTTTCTGTCTGCCTGTCAGCTGTTTCTTATGGGTACTGTGGGTGGTTGTATGTTTACGCGCAGGTGCATGAACTACACTGGGGCTCTGCGCTGTCGTGCTTGTTGTGCTTGTTGCTTTTTTTGCCATGGTTCTACTCCTCCAATAACCATGTTCTTATAAGCTGAGCTACATCCTCCGGATGCTCACGCGCCATATTAATGGCGTTCTCCTGCATCTCAAGACGCGCCCGCTCTTCAACCGAAAGCTCAACTTCAACACCCTTTTCTTCGGCACTGCGCAAAGCTGCTTCACGCATAGCCTGGTGCTGTCGTGCGAGCTCCTCTTCTTTCAAGCGCCTTCTTCTTTCAAGATACCTCGAAAGTATCCTAAAAGCAATTATGGCCACAAAAATAAGTCCTATTCCTATTATGATCCAAAAAACAACTCTCTGCAATGCCCTTTGGCCGCGGTACATCTCATCTTCCTGCAAAAACATGGCTGTTCTGTCAAATTGCATGTGCTCAACGGTTACGATATCGCCGCGTTCCCGCTTGTAGCCCACCGCTCCTTCGATAATCTTGGTGGCTGTCTTTATTTCCTCGTCGCTAACCTCGATATACTCTCTCTGCAGACTGCCGTCAGGATTAAACATCAGTTCGCCTGTAACTTCATCGCGCATTTTTTTCCAGCGCCCGTCAACCGCTATGCCCAGCGTTAACCGCTTTATGGTCCACGGCCTGTCCTGCATTTTAATCGAACGGGAATTAATTGCGTTCTCGACCTCTTCCACGCTTCGGTCATATGTCCCCTGCAGACTTGAGAGATCTTTAAAAGCGGGCGGTACCTGGCCTTCGGTTCCAGGAGGACCTTCTGGATTATATCCCGTGCCCTTAAAAGATTCGTTTTCCGTGGCCTTTGTTCTGGTAATGGACTCCTTATACTCTGATTCATCCCATGCCGTTTTGGGATTATCGGGTCTCATCTCTATGGGAAAATATTCTTCGCTTTCCGTTGTTTTTTTACTCATATCCAGATCGATGTCTATGCGAACGATACGGATCCTGTCCGGAGTAAATATTTTACTCAATTCTTTATAGATTTCCGCTTTCATCTTTTTTTCTTCGTCGGCCTTGATTCTTAATTCTTTCTTGGCAATCTCCAGTCTTTCCCCTTCTTTTACAATATCAGAATCAAAATCATTTAAATGAATTCCGCTGATCTCGTCTGTGATAAAGATATTTTCCTTCAGCAGTCCGGAGATGGCAAACATAATAAGTTTCTCAATACCTTCGATCTTCCTGCGGTTGGTTGTGATGTCTGAACCGGGCTTGGGTGTGATGATAACAGAACAGGTTATAGGATCCTGATCTTCTTCCAGCAACTCTTTATCCGGTATAAAAAGATTCAGGCTTACCGCGTCCACATCGTCCAAAGCCACGATATGTTGTTTGAGTTTCGCTTCAATTGCCCGCTTGAAATTCTTATCGCGCACATAGTCGGTAATTGTCCAGCTGTCGGTATCGAAAACATCCCATGGATCCACATAATCAGGAACCAGGTCTTCACGGATGAGAACACTCCTCATCCGCATTGCGGTTTTTTCATCCCGCAAATAGATGATATTATTCTCTACCTTGTAATCCACACCTTCTTCATCCAGACGGTTCGTTATGCGTACAAGTTGATTTTCATCTGTGATCGGACTTCTGAATAACGGCGGCCGTGACGGTGCCGAACTTAAGGTAAACAATAAAATCAGCGCAACTATGGAAACGCCCGCTACAGCCAGGATAATTATTTTTTGATTAATTGACCATTTTTTCCAGAGCGTTTTAATCTGCTCTATGATTTTTTTAAGCCATTCGTTCATCTCCCCTCCCTTTAATGAACGTAATATTTATTTTGACGCAGAAACTGCGTCAAATTTTCACTTTTTTTATCGCATATTTATAATTTCTTTATATGCCCTTATTGCCCTGTCAAACAAGGCTTTGGTAATAGAAAGCGACAGATTGGCCTTGGCCGTGCCCAGGGTTACATCATGCACATCAACGGATCCGGGCTCGGTTATAAACTGTTCGCTCAGCCGGTATGCGTTCATTTGCATATCGTTAACGCCGTTCAGAGCACCGGCGAGCATCTGTCCGAATCCCAAGCCCTTAGGCTGCTTCTCCATCTTTTTAAATTTCAGACGTTCAAAATATTTGGGCTGAACCTCCACGGGCCCCGTTTTATGTCTGAACAGACCTGATGTAAATGTATTATAAAAGCCAGGCATCTATTACCTCCCTATTTCCAAGGCTTTAAGGAACATACTTTTAGCCCCGTTTATTATTGTTACATTAGCTTCATACGACCGCGATGCGGAAATCATATCCACCATCTCCGAGACCACATTAACATTGGGATATTCCACATAGCCTGTCTGCGGTCCGGTTTTAATAGCATCCGGGTGAGTCGGATCCCACACCAGTCTTGTTTTTGACATATAATCTTTCTCAATATTTACGATTCGCACACCTTTCCCGATTTGATTCTCCAAATATTTGGGTAAAAACGGGCTCCTCCAATAAGGCTGTGATACCCGCGGCCTAAACACTACCCTGCTGCGTCTGTAAGGTCCGCCTTCTGTCGTGCGTGTGGTGTCGATATTGGCCAGGTTATTGGCAATCACATCAAGCCGTGTCCTCTGTGCCGTGAGACCGGACGATGCTGTGTTTAATGTCGTATACATACCCATTTTTTCTCACATCCTCCTATCGCAGTACAAGGTTTAAACGTACGAACTCGTTATTTACGGCGTGCAGCATGGTCTGATACTGAAGCTGCGTTGAAACAGCGTTCATCATTTCTTCATCGATATCCACATTATTACCGTTATTTTTCGCGGTTGTCAGATAGTCCAAAACCACTTTTGGTTGTACATCGCTGTACTTTCTCTCCGTAAAGAATGAAACACCCCGCTTATAGCGTAGTCTGCCGGGAAACGAAGGTTTCACTTTTTCCGCATCCAGGGCACGTTTAAGCTGGGCTTCAAAGTTTACCACCGAACGCTTAAAGTTCGGAGTTTCGGAATTGGCAATATTGTTTGCGATGACATTATACCGTAACAACGAGACGTCCATTCCTCTTTGAAGAATACTTAAATTCTTTTCAAAAGCATTAGTATAATACATAACCAATCTATCTCCTTACCTAAGATTTTCGGCAGCATCCCTGCTAAAATTAGGTTTTATTAACAATACCTTAGAGTATATACCTCGTAACATCCCGATCCTCGATAATGGCACCCAATTTATCATTCACATATTTTTTCGTAATATTGATTGTCTGTCCCTTCAAATCGGGCGCGTGAAATGAAACCTCCTCTAATAAATTTTCCATTATAGTATGCAATCGTCGCGCGCCGATATTTTCGGTTTTAGTATTAACCTCGGTCGCGATCTCGGAAATCCGCTCTATGGCCTCATCCTTAAAATCCAGTGTAACCTCTTCTGTTTTCAAAAGCTCTTCATACTGCTTAATCAGCGCGTTTTTAGGCTGTGTGAGTATTTTGATAAAATCGTCACTGGTTAATGCATTCAACTCAACCCGCAATGGAAAGCGTCCCTGCAGTTCAGGTATCAGATCCGATGGTTTGCTCATATGGAACGCGCCGGCCGCGATAAACAGAATATGCGCGGTATCAATGATACCATAACGGGTGTTCACTTGTGATCCTTCAACAATCGGTAAAATATCGCGCTGAACTCCTTCGCGCGACACATCAACACCGGTTTTGTTCTGACTTGAGGCGATCTTATCCAGCTCATCGATAAAGATAATTCCCATTTGCTCGGTGCGTTCCTTAGCAATCTCGGACACCCTGTCCATATCTATAAGCTTATCCCGTTCCTCCGCGAACAGAATCTCCTTGGCCTGCTTAACCGTAACCCGTTTTTTCTTTTTTCTTCCGCCCAGCAGGTTGGAAAGATTACCGCCGATGTTAATGTCCAGTTCTTCAAAACTGGTACCGGAAAATATTTCCACGGAAGGAAAAGCCTGCTTGGTGATGTTTACTTCCACTAATTTTTCATCAAGTTCACCTTTGTGCAGTTTTTCTCTAAACTTTTCACGTGTAGTCGACTGCGTTCCCTGATCAGGAGCCGGTGCGGCAGGTATACTCAGCGGTTTTCCGGGCTTGATCACCGGTTTATTCATTCCCGGTAAAAGTAAATCCAGCAGTGCTTCTTCCGCGCGTTTTTCCGCTTCTACTTTTACTTTTTCCTGGAATTCCGCTTTAACCATGGAGATAGCCACCGAAACCAGATCCCTGACCATTGATTCCACATCCCTGCCCACGTACCCTACTTCCGTATATTTTGTCGCCTCTACTTTAATAAAAGGCGCGCCGGTAAGCTTGGAAAGCCGGCGGGCGATTTCTGTTTTTCCCACACCTGTAGGACCTATCATAATAATATTCTTAGGAGCAACCTCATCTTTTAGTTCCTCCGGCAGTTTGGTACGGCGGTATCGATTGCGCAGTGCAATTGCCACGGCCCGTTTTGCTTTTTCCTGTCCGATAATATATTTATCTAATGAGGCTACTATTTCCTTGGGTGTAAGCTTGTCTGTATCAATCTGCATTATAATTCCTCCACTATAATTCCGTCATTAGTATAGATACATATTCTGGCAGCGATTTTCAATGATTTTTCCACAATTTCTTTGGCAGATAATTTGGCCGCATCAAGATATGCTAAAGCGGCGGCATAGGCATAGTTGCCGCCGGAGCCGATTCCAACTACTCCTTGTTCCGGTTCAACCACATCGCCTGTGCCTGAAATTAAAAGTATTTTTTTGTTATCACCCACTAAAAGCATAGCTTCCAATCTTCGTAAAATCCTATCGGTTCTCCAGTCTTTGGCCAGCTCTACGGCGGCGCGGGTAAGATCTCCGGAGTACTCCTTAACTTTGACTTCAAAGCGTTCAAAAAGGGTAAAAGCATCTGCCGTGGCTCCGGCAAACCCCACCAATATTTTTCCGTCATAAATGGTGCGTACTTTACGGGCATTGGCCTTCATTATGGTATTGGCCAAAGTTACCTGCCCATCCCCTCCGATTGCCAATTTTCCATCCTTAAGTACAGCGAGGATTGTTGTACCATGAAACTGTTCCATATTTCATTTTCTCCTTATGGTTTCTGATCTTTCATCTTTGCATGAGGATGACTGTGACGATAAACCGATTTCAGTTTTTCCACACCAACATGAGTATAAACCTGTGTTGTTGAGAGGCTCGCGTGTCCCAACAGCTCCTGAACAACTCTGATATCCGCCCCGTGGTTTAAAAGATGAGTTGCAAAGGTATGCCGGAACGTATGCGGGCTTACTTTCTTTTGACACGTGCTTTGTTGTAAATGCTTGTATACCACATAACGTATTCCTCTGGCGCTCAAGCGAACTCCCCGTTTATTTATAAAAAGCGCCCTCACATCAGCTGTGCTGTTTTTTCGGATATAATGCGAACGCCTTTTTGTATATTCAATCAGGATTTTATAGGCCATTTCACCGATATACACGATCCGTTCCTTACTTCCCTTTCCCCTCACTCTTACACAGCGCTCTTTCATGTTGATATCCAGTATATCCAATCCGACCACTTCCGAAACCCGGCAGCCTGTGGAATAAAGAAATTCGAAAATCAGCTTATCCCTCAAATCAGAAAAATCCTTTACAGGAATATTTAAAAACTCATCAATCTCTTCTTCGAATAAAAAAACAGGCAGCCATTTATCCACCCTTAAGCATTTAATACCTTTGAACGGATTGGCTTTACAAAACTCATAACGCTGCATGAATCTGTAATAGCTCCTGATTGAAGAAATTATTCTGTTTATAGAGCGTGATGAAAGATTTCTTTTAGATAAGAGAGTTATAAAAGCACGAACCTGCCCTAGTTTAAGTTCATCCTCTTTACAATTGTTTTCCGCTAAAAAATCCATAAACAATGCCAAATCTTTTTCATATGAGCTGATAGTGTTTTCTGAAAGTTTCCTAACACTTTTTAGATACTCAAAATATTTTTTAAGCACTGTTACGTGACTCCTCATTCACAATTTCAGACCTGTTATTTTCATTCGCGTATTCATCTATCGTATGCAAATAATCACACTCAGGATTTATACACGACTTGTAGGAACCGCGCTTTTTATCGGTTTTTTCCACTAGAAATTTTCCGCACTTAGGACAGCTTTGGTTCAATGGCTTAAAATGTGAAATAAATTCACATTCGGGATAGTTGGTGCATCCGTAAAATTCTCTGCCCCTTCCTCCCTGTCTGCGACGTGTTATGATCTTCCCGTTACAATTATCCTGCGGGCAATCGGCCAAGGGCACGGATTTGGTGTTTCTGCATTCGGGGAAACCACCGCAGGCCAGAAAAAATCCGAATCTTCCCAGCTTTTTAATCATTTTCTTACCACACTTTTCACAGACAAAATCGGTTTCCTCGTCCAAAACCCCCTTTATCGATTCCAATGTGTCCATCACATGATCAACCTGGTGTTTAAAAGGCGGATAAAATTCTTTGAGCATGGCTATCCACTCCTGATTGTGCTCCTCTATTTTATCCAGCTTATTTTCCATTTCCGCCGTGAAATTCACATTGAGGATATCGGGAAAAGATTTGATGAGAATATCATTTATAATTCTTCCCAGTGTAGTGGGAACAAGCTGCTTATTCTTTCTTACTATATAATAACGATCCTGTAACACTGAAATAATCGGCGCATAGGTAGACGGGCGTCCGATTCCTTTTTCTTCAAGCGTCTTTATAATAGAGGCATCGGTATAACGCGAAGGTCCGGAAGTAAAATGCTGCTCCGGATTGAATCCCGTGCACGTCACCTGCTCGCCCACTAAAAGCTTGGGCAGTACATTCTTTTTCTCTTTGGACGCCAGTTGTTTCAACACCTTCTGGAATCCCTTTTCTATCATTTTTGTGCTTGAAGTTCTGAACAAGCACGCACCGACTTCCACATCCACGGAAGTTGTTGAAGATTTAGCCGGATTCATTTGTGACGACACAAACTGCTCCCAGATGATGGAATATAGTTTATGCTGTTCCTTGCTTAAACTGTCTTTAATAGATTCCGGTGTTTTATCAACATACGTAGGTCTGATGGCCTCATGAGCGTCCTGAGCGCGTTTTGCCATACTGTAATAATTCGGTTTCGGAGGCAGCTCCGAAGCATAGTATTGCTTTATAAAATCACGCACCTGGCCCAGAGCGCTGCTTGCGACCCGGGTCGAATCTGTTCGCATATACGTTATCAATCCTACGCGATCACTGCCGATATTTATGCCTTCATATAACTGCTGCGCTATGCGCATGGTTTTACGGGAAATATACCCTAAGCGGCTGGCGGCGGCCTGCTGCAGCTTGGATGTTGTATACGGAGCCTTGGGCTTAATAATCTTTTCAACTTTCCTTATGTCCTTTACTACAAAATCAAGATTCTTAAGCTCTTTAACTATGGCTTCCACTTCCCTTTGCGACTTGAGCACCGGTTTCTGCTTTTTATACTCCACAAGCTGTGCCGTAAATTTTTTATTACTTTTCTCCAAATTCGCTTGCAAAGTCCAATACTCTTCCGGAATAAATTCCTCTACCTCTTGCTCTCTTTCGCATAATAAACGTAAAGCAACCGACTGCACCCTTCCGGCGGAAAGCCCATTTTTAACTTTTGCCCAAAGGATAGGCGACAGGTGGTACCCCACCAACCTGTCTAAAATCCGACGGGCTTTCTGTGCGGCCACCTTATCATGATCAATTTCCCGTGAACTTCCAATCGCCTCACGTATTGCCGACGGTGTAATTTCATTAAATACTATACGCTCGAATTTAACTTCTGGATATTTTTTCAAAATAGCATTTTTTATATGATATGAAATTGCTTCACCTTCCCGGTCATTATCCGAAGCAAGCAGTATTTTTTCAGTTCGTTTGGCTTTCTGAATCAGGTTTTTAAGTATTTTCGCCTTACCACGTACGGTTATATATTCAGGCGTATAATCATGCTCAACATCTACCGCCAGGCGCGATTTAGGCAGATCAATCAAATGCCCCATGGAAGCCTCTACCTGATAGCCTTTGCCCAGATACTTCTCTATGGTACGTGCCTTAGCAGGTGATTCAACGATTAATAGAATGTCTCCATTGTCTTTCATCTATTCACTCCAGTAGTATTCTCCGTTAAACACAGATACTTTATCATTTATCTCAAGCTCAAGCAGATCCGCGAGCTCATGACCCAACCGGTCTTTTGTTTCATTACCAGTTATCTTGATCTTTTTTTCATGCACTTTGCGCATTGGCTCTTGGCCCTTTAAGTCTTTTATCACAGCATAGGCACTATCTATAGCCACAGCCCCCTCTCCATGCAGCGCTGCGGTACCCTCTCCACATATATGCTTAAGACCGACTTTGTGAACATAAAGTTCCCGTCCCTGTTCCAATGCAAAATCCGCGGTTATCAACGCTCCTGATTTTTTAGGAGCCTGCACCACGACAACAGCCCGAGCCAAACCGCTTATTATTCTATTCCGCTCCGGGAAATGGTATTTATGCGGAGGTTCCCCCGGGGGATATTCACTTGTCAGCGTACCTCCATTGTCCAATAATTTAAAAGCCGTTGCCTTACTTGATCCAGGATAAACCATATCTATTCCGTTTCCCATTACTGCGATTCCATATCCGCCGATCGACACACAGCCTGAATGTACCGCGGTATCAATTCCTTTGGCAAGTCCGGAAACCACCCCGACATGACTCGCGCTTAATTCCACTCCCAAGCCATACGCCCGCATCGATGCTTCACCGGTCGGTCTTCTTGTCCCCACAACAGCCACAAGCGGTTGTTCACATTTAAAATCATTCCCCCTATAATACAGAACCAGCGGCGGATCATATATTTCCCTTAAGGGAGCCGGATACTTTTCTTCACTGTAAAAAGTGTATTTAATATTTGCTTTCGTCAAGTATTTTCTGTCATATTCTGCAAATTTAAGGAAATTCTCAGGTTCCCACTTTGCAGCATGCACCATCCGTCCTAAACAGCGGCCGACATCCGCACCGGATATTTTTAAAAATACGGAAACAGAAGGAATAACTTCCGCCAGCAATAGTTTATCCCGTGGTTTTAAAAACGAAGCCCGATTAATTGCTAAAAACAAAAGTTCGTTAGTACAACTCACCGACAATATCCTTTATATATTGAATATTCTTTTTCGCTTCCTCAATCATTTGTTTATCTGAACTCTCCGCCACAATATTTTCATACTGAGTTTTGGCATCCTCGAATCTGTCCTGTTCGAAATATACTCTGGCTAAGAGTGCCATGGCCTCGGTATTGCGTTTTTCCTTTTCCAATATGCGCAGAATAAAACTTTCGGCTTCATCCGGCCGTCCGAGTTCAAAAATCAATAAAACAGACATTCCTTTTAAAGCATCGACATAGCCCGGATCGAGCTCGATCGCCCTTTTATAATACGCATACGCATCTGAAAAATTACGATCCCGCTCTATGCGTTGTTCCATCACAACCATTGATTTGGCAACCCGGGCAGCGCAGTTACCAGCTAAATAAAACAAAATCGGATTTTCCGGATTAATCTCTATGGCGAGGTGCAGATTTTCCAATGCTTTATACAACATTTTTTCCTTAACATATTTTACAATTAATATATTCCGGTACCCGCTTCCGGGCTCAGGACTATCCTGCTCCAGTTCCTGTTCCTGTTGCTTTAATTCCGCGATCTTTTCTTTCAACTCTTCGATCTCCAAATACCTTTTTGCCAACATCTTATAATACAACCCCAATTCCCCTGTTACTTTTACCGCGTCCTCAATTTTTTCTTCAAACATGAGAATGGTATTTCGTAATTCCTCGATAGTCTCGCGCGGTACGGGTTTCCCTTTATACGTAAAATCCTTCATTTGCGCCAGCGTTTCTAAAATATTCTCCTCCTCGCCGCGCGGTCTGCAACTCATCAAATACAAACTCAGTAAAATAAGAAAGAAAAATAAAACATATGTATAGTTTTTAATCATTCGCCTATCCTAAAATATCCATATTTTTTATCCTGTATCTCACCCTCTGGGATGATAACGCTTATGATAGTTATGCAGATCCTCTTTCTCCAGATGCGTATAAATCTGAGTGGTGCCGATGTCGGCGTGACCTAAAAGCTCCTGAACCGAACGCAAATCCGCACCCCCTTTCAGCATATGAGTGGCGAAAGAATGTCTGAGCGTATGGATTTTACCCTCAATTCCCGCGAGATCCGCTATTTCCTTAAAGCGCTTCCACATGCCTTTTCGCGAAAGCTTTTTGCCCCACCGGTTTAAGAAAACAAAGTTCTGTCTGGTTTTGTTGCCGCTTATTTTTGACCGTGCCTTGCTTAAATACTGGATCAGCCAGTACGTAGCGTGGTCACCGATCGGAACCAGCCGTTCTTTGCCGCCCTTGCCCAATACTTTTATTATACCTTCTTTTAGATAAAGCTCCTCAATCTTTAGATTTACCGCTTCAGAAACTCGCAAACCACAGGAATAGATAAGCTCGAATAAGGCGCGATCTCTCATGCCTAACGGGTTATTAAGGTCAATAGTTGCCAGGAATCTGTCAACCTCTTCTTTAGAAAGAACGGCGGGCAGTTTTTTGGGGATGCGCGGTGTTTCCACAAGCAAAGCAGGATTTGTCTTGTGCAGTTCTTCCAGCATACAAAATTTATAAAAAGCCCGGAGACTGCTTAATATCTTGGATATTGTCCGCTGATCAAGTCCGTCGATCTGCCGTGCGACCAGGTATTCGATAATATCCGCCGCGATTGTATCACTCAGTGCTTTTTTCAGTTTGTCGAGATATGTTAAAAAGATGCGGCATTCCGTAAAATACGTACTTATACTGCGTGCGGCTAATCTCATCTCCACATGCATGTACTCTTCGAACTGTTGTAATATTTTTTCAGTGGTGGCTTTCATCACTCATTCTGCCCCATTGCTCTTTTATTGCGTAAGATTGTGGGCACCCACAGTTCGGTCTCTTTGGAATTCCTGCCTAAGAGATAATCATTTTGGGGTTTGCCGGTTATGCCCTTGCTCATGGCAACCCACTCATTATAAGAGATTATCTCGGATTCGCTTTCCCGGGTAACTTCTTTTTTCAGGTGAGGAATACTTTTATTAAAACCCGTAGCTATAACCGTGACCTTGATCTGATCGCTTAAAGCGGTATCAACCGCGTTTCCGGCGATGATGAGCGCATCTTCATCCGCGTTGGCAGTGATTATTTTTACGATCTCCTCGTATTCCGTAAGCGAAAGCTCTTCTCCTCCGCTTACATTAACCAACACACCCTTGGCGCCTTCAATGCTTGAGTCCTCCAACAGCGGATTATTGGTAGCCTGTGTGGCCGCGTCCACGGCGCGGTTATCACCATGCCCCACGCCTACTCCCATCATGGCATCGCCCCGACCGTTCATTATGGTTTTCACATCGGCAAAATCTATATTTATCTCTCCCGGAACGGTGATGAGATCGGAAATGCCTTGCACCCCCTGACGCAGTACGTCATCAGCCATAAAAAAGGCCTCTTTAATCGGGGTCCGTTTTTCCACGATTTTGAGCAGATACTGGTTCGGAATAACAATAAGCGTGTCAACCGCTTCCCGCAGTCTGGTTAATCCCTGCTCCGCAAGTACCATTTTCTTGCGGCCTTCGAAGTCGAAAGGCTTTGTGACCACGGCTACTGTCAGGATATTCAATTCCCTTGCGATATGCGCGATAATCGGCGCCGCTCCCGTGCCCGTACCTCCACCCATACCGGCTGTGATAAACAGCATGTCCGAGCCTTTTAGGATTTGTTTTAATTCTTCCTGATTTTCCAGTGCGGCCTTTTCACCGATTTCCGGTATGCCGCCGGCGCCCAGTCCGCCTGTGAGTTTGGATCCTATTGGGATTTTAATTTCCGCCTTTGAAGTGTGCAGTGCCTGAATATCCGTGTTTACGGCGATAAACTGTACATGTTTTAAGCCAGCTGAAATCATGCGGTTTAAGGCATTATTGCCCCCGCCGCCCACACCAATTACTTTTATAATTGTAGGGCTTGATAATTCATCATCAAGCATTTCGATTGTCATACTCCCCTCCCGAAATATGTTTTAACTTTGATTGACGTAATTTTTGTTGTTATGACAAAAATTATGACAATCACACATTGCGGTCTACCGCAATGTTTATATCTAAACCTAAAAAAACTCCTGAAACCACTCCTTCAATCTGGTAAACAGCCCTTGCGACCTGTCCTTACGCTGGATATCCAATCCCGCGCCATCTTCTCTTCTCGATCCGAAAAGTAGAAGTCCCACCGCAGTGGCGAATTCAGGACTTGAATACTCTTCAACCAGCCCGCCCAGTTTCAGGGGATAACCAATGCGCACAGGCAAACCGAACGTTTCGGTAGCAAGCTCCACAACACCCGGCAGCAGGGCTCCGCCCCCCACAACAACCACTCCTCCGCCCAATCTGTTTAAGTACCCCTTATTCTCTATCTGCTCCTTGGTCAAACGAAATATCTCTTCCATCCGCGGCTGGATAATCTGGGCGATCCTCCTGCGCGAGATGCGCTCCGGAGGTCTTCCCCCCACACGCGGTATCTGCACATCCTCATCGTCCGCAATCAAATCCAAATAACAGCAGCCCGCATCCTTTTTTATTTTTTCAGCTGAATCAAGGGGCGTTTTAAGCATTATGGAGAGATCACTGGTTACCTGATCGCCGCCTATGGAAAGAATTGAGCTGTGATACGGAGATCCTTCAATATGTACCAGGATATTGGTCGTGCCTCCTCCCAAATCTATCAGCAAAACACCCAGCTCTTTCTCATCCTGGGACAGTACCGCTTTGGAAGCAGCCAGAGATTCCAGAATGAGCTCATTCACCTTAAAACCCGCACGGTTTACACTTTTCATTATGTTCTGGGCCGCTGACAGCGAACCTGTCACAATATGCACTTCGGATTCCAAACGTACTCCTATCATGCCTACGGGATTTTTTATGCCTCCCTGATCGTCCACGATGAACTCTTGCGGAATCACATGCAGGATTACCCTGTCCATGGGAATGACAATTGCTTTAGCCGCGTCGATTACGCGCTCGACATCCTCTTTGATAATCTCCCGGCCTTTACCGGTTACGGCAACCACTCCTCGTGAATTAATCCCCTCGATATGAGCGCCTGAAATACCGGTGCAGACCTCATCGACCTCACGTCCCGACATCATTTCTGCGGCTTCCACGGCTTGAATGATGGATTTTACGGTTGATTCGATATTTATAATTATTCCCCTTCTAAGGCCGCGCGTAGGAGAAGAACCCACGCCGGTTACTTCGAGAATATTATTTTCACTATATTGACCGATAACAGCACTTATCTTTGTCGTGCCTATATCCAATCCTACGATAATATCATCCTGAGGCAATAGCTTATTCCTCCTTCATTTTGTACACAAGCTCACCGGTTCTGAAATCCAAATCTGAAACTTTATGTAAGATACCTTCTTGCTCTAAGATCCTCAAGGCAAGCAAAATATACTTTATTATACTCGCGTCTATTTTTCTTCCCACCCACACACCTTTGGGAAAGCTGAGCGGGTACACAATATATTCAAAGTCTCCGGACTCGTTTTTTACAATTTTTATTTCAGATATCAAACTGGCAAGCCCCGGATGCTGTTCATTGAGTTTCTTAAATCCTTGTAAAAAAGGTACAATTTCGTGCGGCAGTTTTATTCCCAAATCCAGTGAATCAAAACGTATTCCGGACAGCACAGGCAGGTTCCAGTTTTTCACCATATCCGCAATCTGAAATACCACGCCTTCTTCATCAATCGTTACGGGTATTGATGTATTATTCCTGTTTACCAACGCGATCATGAGCGGCACCCTTCCCTCCAGCTTCAAGCTGATGGTATCAGGAAAAATCTTTTGCACAAAAGCGGTTCGTACTAAGGGATGCGCCATAAGTCTGTCTTGTATCTCACGCGTATTAATGAGGAAATAATACTCCTTTCTGGAAATTCCTGCAATACGTAATATCTCCTGTTCCGTAAACGGAATATCACTCTTGATAAGTATATTTTTTATTGTCACACGCGGAGCAATAAAAAAATGGAAAAAAAGCTGAATAATAGAAAATATGACAAGGATAATGATTATGCCCCATAATATTTTGCGAAGCAGATTATCGGATTTATGCTTTTTCTTGGCAGCAAAGGTCAGTACATCAGCCATAATACATCCCTTCCTTTGCGCTGGTTGTGCGTGACATATTGATTAAAATACCGCACATAATGAGGGTGATGACGATTGACGAACCTCCGTGTGAAAAAAACGGCAGCGGTATACCTGTTGTAGGCATAAGACCTGCTACTACGAACATATTAAGCAGCGCCTGAATCAGAATAGTCGAGGTAATGCCAAACGCCAAGAAAAAAGAAAAACTGTCCTTGCTTTTAAATGCTATCATAAAACCGCGCAGCGCGAAGAGCACAAACAGGACAATAATAAAAAACAAACCTATAAAACCCATTTCTTCTCCGGCTACAGAAAAAATAAAATCGGAGCTCGCTTCAGGCATATGCTTTTTTTGAACTCCCAAACCCAGTCCCCTGCCCCATAGTCCGCCGCTGGCAAGCGATATGCGGGAAGTTAATATCTGATATCCCGTACCCTCCGGATTACGACTGGGATCGAAAAATGTCATAATTTTTTCCACCCAGTATGTTTTTGTAAAAAGAATAATTATACCGATCGGGAGTACCACGGTTGCCACATAGAAGAAATATATGAGTTTAATCTTGGCAATAAAAAACAGAGAAACAGCGATAAAAAATATGAAGGCAGCCGTGGAGAGATCGTTTTGTAAAAAAATTACACCAACAAAAAGCGAAACAATAATTAGTGGCGGAAGCAGTGAATTAATCGGTTCATCCAGCCGCTTCTCTTTTTTATTGAGTATGGATGCCAGATAAAGAATAAGCGCCAATTTTACATACTCAGAGGGTTGAAATGAATAATCAAAAAAGAATATCCAACGCCGCGCTCCATTAATATCTTTTCCCAGGCCGGGAATAAAAGGCAGCAGCGAGATAAAAAAGGCGCTGATTAAAATAAAAGGAATACATTTTCTGATAAGCTCCAACGGGGCTCGTGATATGCCGTACGCGATAAATCCTCCCAAGATCAGCCAGACAACCTGCTTATTAAAAAAATAGTGCGGATTTTTTCCTAACCTCTCGGCGTGATTATAGGAAGCGGAAAACAGAATGGCCATTCCCACTCCAAACAGAAGAATGATTATAACCAGTAAAAAATAATCTACTTGTCCTCTGGAAACCTTTTCCACTACCGCTCCCTCATTCTCCTATTGTATTTTCAAGGTAGAAAGACCCAAAAGCGCGAACAGCCCGCCTAAAATCCAAAGACGGATTACCACTTTTGATTCTTTCCACCCTTTTAATTCAAAATGATGATGAAGGGGTGCCATGAGAAACACCCTTTTCTTGGTAAATTTATAATAGACAACCTGAATAATTACAGACAGGGTTTCAATTACAAATACACCTCCTATGATGATAATAAGAATTTCCTTTTTTAAAATAAGCGCGAAAACTCCGATCATTCCGCCTAAAGCCAGACTTCCGGTATCTCCCATCATTATTTCCGCCGGATGCGCATTGAACCATAAAAAACCCACACACGCGCCTACCAGGGCGAGTCCCGCGATGGTGAGTTCTCCGCTGTTCGCAATGAACGGTATACCCAAATATTCAGCAAAATTTATATTACCGGTAAGGTAGGCCATTATAGCGAACGTGATGCCCACCATAATTACCAATCCCGTGGCCAATCCATCCAGTCCGTCCGTCAGATTAACCGCATTGGAAGTAGATAAAAGCAGAAGAACGGAAAACGGAATATAGAAATAGGAGAAATCCAATACCGGATTCTTTATAAACGGAATATAGAAAAGCGTGGTATAATCATAACGGATTATTAATTTCATGGAAGAAAATAATGGTGGCGTCACGCTCACAGTGTGGTAGTTCCTGAAATTAAAAATCAAGAGCGCTATGGCAAGTGCCAGCACAAACTGCGTAATCCATTTAAAACTGCTTTTTAAACCGGCGGCATTTTTTCGCTTTATCTTCAAGTAATCATCCACAAAACCGATAGTTCCGAAACCAATTACAGCCAAAAGGATAATCCATGTGTACATATTATCAAGGTTCTGCCAAAGCAGGACCGCGATCACTATGGAGAGGATGATGAGGATTCCGCCCATGGTCGGGGTACCGGATTTGGCCAGATGAGTTTCCGGCCCGTCACGGCGCACTTTTTGCCCCACTCGCAATTCCTGCAATTTATTAATTATTCTTGGCCCGAATAAAAATGAGATAAGGAGGGCTGTTACCGCTGCATAGGCGGCGCGAAATGTAATATACTGAAAGACATTAAAGAATGTGATATATTTAACAAGCGGATAAAGCAGTTTTAATAACAAATGCACCCCCCTTTCTTACAAATAATGTCAATTAAGCGATTGAATCAATCTTTCCAACTCCAAGGCTCGCGAGCCTTTTATAAGCACTATATCTCCGGGACGAGTATTCTGTTCCAATATAGGCGCCAGATCCATCACGGATTTCTTCCATACCGTAACACCTTTAAACTTGTGCTTTTTACACGCGTTAAACGCGGCACGTGCTTCACTGCCTGAAAATAAAATACAGTCGAAATCATATCCTGCTGCGAGTTTGCCCATCTGCTCATGCGCCGATTCACTCTTAACACCCAGTTCCAGCATGCTGCCCAGCACGACAATCTTTTTGCCTTTCCAGGAGAGCTCATTCAAAAATTCAAGCACTCTGGAAACGGAGTCGGGATTGGCGTTATAACAGTCTTTAATAATCGTTGTTTTTCCCTTAACGATCTCGGACCGTCCGAAAAGCGGTTCAACACCTTCTAAACCGCGCTTGACATAGTGCTTTGCCACACCCAACTCAACCGCGACCGAGATTGCAGCTAATGCGTTTATATAATTATGCTTTCCGATAAGCGGGAAGCGGATCTGGAGCTCCTCCCAGTTAATGATTGTTCCATCCAACCCCAGATCCTCGATCCCTAAAAGCCCTTTTACACTCTTCTGCCCGTAAGCAATTACCTGCCCCGAAATGTTTTCGGAGAGATACGTGAAGAATTCATCATCTTCATGGATAAACAGCTTTTGCCGTCCGTCAAAATAACGGGTTACTTTCTTTTTCTCTGCAGCAATATTGTCCTTTGATCCCAGCAGCCCGATATGCGCTGTTCCGATATTGGTTATCACAGCCAGATCAGGTCTTACGATATCGGCCAGAATATCCATCTCACCGGCATGGTTAATCCCCATCTCAAATACAGCGTATTCATGCGCTGAATTTACCTCAAAAGCGGTGAGCGGTACTCCTATAACTGAATTCAGATTGCCTTTATTTATAATTGTAGATGCTGCCTGTTCCAGTACAGCTCCGATTATTTCCTTGGTTGTGGTCTTGCCGCTGCTGCCTGTTATGCCGATGCGAAACACATGTTTAAGACGCCGCATGTGATACACGGCAAGGCTTTGCAGAGCTCGCAGTGTGTCGTCTACCGTAATGCATGTTACATCATGAGTAACCAAGAGCGGCATCAGCCGGGCTTCCCGTTTACACCACTCTTCATGTTTTACCAGTACTGCTACAGCACCATTGGCTACAGCCTGTTCCAGATAATTATGGCCGTCAACCTTTTCTCCCTTTAACGGTACAAAGAGATCACCTGAAACAGTCTCACGAGAGTCGATAGCTACATGTAAAACATGTTCACTGCCCGCCCTTATGCATATGCCCTTGGTTCCGGCGACCAGCTCATCACAGGAAAATAGATTCTGTTTTAACTTAGTTCCCCTCACTCTTTTTTATGTTCTCCTTTTATTCAAAGACCACTTTTCGTATTCGCTCCTTATCAATCTTTTTTAGTTCCAAATCTTCCTGGGCAATTTTTTCTATGCGTTTGGGCGTTCTTAAAACTTCGATACTCGCTATGAGCTTCTTATTCTTTTCTATCCATTCCTTCTGCAGACTCTCGAGCTCCTCAATCTCATTCTCAAGCTTTATATAATTATAAGCCTGAACACTGCTGAAAAAGAGTACAACCGGTATGGTGCACACAAAAATTAGCATAAGTATTTTTTTCAATGTCATGCGCATTTCTCCACGACTCTAAGCTTGGCACTGCGTGCTGCCGGATTCGCTCTCACTTCCGTGTCCCCCGGCGTAATCGGTTTTTTGGTAAGCAAAATCAGTTCTTTTTCCCCCCTACATTGACAAATCGGCCATTCAGGAGGGCATGTACAGGACTTATTTTTGCTCTTAAAAAAGCGTTTTACTATTCTATCCTCTAATGAATGAAATGATATAACAGCGAATCTTCCGCCTTTCTTTAGCAGAGTGAATCCCGCTGCCAGACCTTTTTCCAACTCGTTTAATTCACCATTCACGGCGATCCGGAGAGCCTGGAATGTTTTTGTAGCAGGATGTATTCTTCTTTTCGAGGATTGACGCGGCACCGCGTTACTCACAATCTGAGCTAATTGAACGCTTGTTCTGACAGGCTTGCTTTTCCGCTCTCGACATATTGCCCTGGCAATCGCATACGCGAAACGCTCTTCTCCGTATTCACGTAAAATGTTTACTAGTTCCTGCTCTACAGCTTTATTTACAATATCATATGCCGTCTGCTTAAGCTCTTTACTTATCCGCATATCAAGATACTCATCTCTTTGGAATGAAAAGCCCCTACCGCTTTTTTCATAATGGAAGCGTGAAATCCCCAAATCCAGCAGTATTCTATCCGGTAATTTTCTATTATATGCATGATAATCCGAGAAAAAATCGGAAAACCACATGGTAAACAGTTCTACTCGTGAACCGTATTTTTTAAGACGTCTGCGCGCAGATTCTATCTGCTCTTTGTCCGCATCCACACAAAGTAAGATTAAATTTGCATAGCGGCTCAAAAAAGCCTCCGCATGCCCGCCCTCGCCGCAGGTACCGTCAACCATGACACTCTGTGAGGCGGGCTTGTTGCCAACGGCCGCCGGTTTAAGTAAGTCCAGAACTTCACCCAACAATACCGGTGTATGAGTTATTTTGGCTTTAGGCAGCTGTTTTTTAAGTTTACTCATCTCTGAATGTTACCTTGCCGCCCAATTCTTCCGCCGCATCACGGAATTTGTTTTCATTTTCATTCCAATAATTATGATAATTTTCCTCATCCCAAATCTCCATATATTTCAGCATTCCCAGAATAATGCATTCCTTTTTTAAATTCGCATACTCCCGTAAGGTCTGCGGTATGCTGATCCTGCCCGATTTATCGATTTCAATCTCTTGAGCAGGCGCCAATATTCTTCTCTGGATAAGCCTGGCTTTTTCATGAAAAAGTGATGACGAAAGCAGCATATCCTGCGATATTCTCTTCCACTCTTCCGGTGAAAACAGCCAGATACACTTCTCCACGGCACGGGTCACAATAAGCACATTTCCCACAATCGCGGACCTCATACGCGCAGGTATCATCAGGCGTCCCTTATCATCCAAAGAATACTTAAATTCACCGGTTAACATCCACCTACCTACCACATTATGCTAAAATATCCCACTTTTTCCCACATAGTGATCATTTTATTCCGAAAATATTTTCTGTCAACTAAGATTTTTAAGAAAAAGAGAAAAAATGAATGAATTTACATAAAAAAGACTATATATTTGTGTGGTAAAATCAATGTAAAGCGGTTTTTACGCTTTCAAATCCAAGAGTCAAGGCCTTTTTGTTAATATCATTGAATGAGAGATTGCGCTTGGATACTGCCTGACTTAACGCATCTTTTACGGCCTGTAAAGAAGCGATCTGCATGTTTGCCTTCAACAAAGCTCCTATAGCCACCATATTCGCCGCTTTGTAAGAACCCGCTTGTTCAGCCAGCTCATTTGCTTTTACGGGAATAGCAACTATATCATTGCGCTGCGGTCCGTTCTCTATAAGTGATGAATTATAGATCAACACTCCTCCGGCGCTGAGACGTGATTCAAATTTTTTTAAGGAAGGAAGATTCAAGGCAACGCAGACAGTCGGATTAAATACCATCGGAGAAGGTATCTCTTCGGTTGCAATCACCACCGCGCAGTTGGCAGTACCTCCCCTCATCTCCGCACCGTACGAAGGAATATGCGAAACATATTTACCTTCATTCATGGCGGCTATACATACAAGCTTTCCTGCGAGGATTATCCCCTGACCTCCAAAACCGGCAAAAATTATCTTTTCATTCATGCCACACTACCTACCGATCACGAAGATTACCTAAAGCATAATAGGGAACCATGTGGGTTTCAATCCATTCCACGGCCGCCTGTGGTTTCATACCCCAGCCGGTCGGACACATGGAGAGAACCTCAATAAAAGAATACCCTTTTCCTTTGATTTGGTTGGACAGTCCCTTCTTAATGGCTTTCTTGGTTTTAATAATCTGCTTTATTGAATGCACGCTTGTGCGTTCAATAAACACAGGAGCAGCCAAGGTCGCAAGCAGTTCACAGGCTTTTAGCGGATACCCCGCTTCCTCCACACTACGCCCGTAAGGTGAAGTTTTTGTTTTCTGTCCTACAAGCGAGGTGGGAGCCATCTGCCCCCCCGTCATGCCGTAGAGTGCATTATTGATAAAAATAATCGTAATATTCTCTCCCCGATTGGCCGCATGGATGGTTTCCGCTATTCCGATCGCGAGCAGATCGCCGTCCCCTTGGTAACCTATGACGATGTTATCGGGATGAACTCGCTTCAAGCCTGTAGCTACTGCCGGAACTCTGCCGTGCGCCGCTTCACATCCGTCAACATTAATATAAAAATACGCCAGTACACCACAACCGACCGGGGCCACAAGAATAATATTCTGCCGGATATCAAACTCATCTATAAGTTCTGCCAACAGTCTGTGCACAATCCCGTGTCCGCAGCCGGGGCAAAAATGATGAGGACGGGCGTTCAAGGAACTGGGCCGAGTGAAGATGAGATTTTCCTGTAATTGGTTTTTGGTATTAAGCTGCATAACTCTCAATCCTTTCTATTATATCTTCAACTTCAGGAATCATGCCTCCCATCCGGCCGATAAAGTCTACAGGCACAGCACCATTTAAAGCCAAGCGCACATCCTCTACCATCTGTCCGGCATTCATTTCAACTACCAATACCTTTTTTACGTTCTTTGCACAATTTTGTAACGCCTGGTAAGGATAAGGCCACAGTGTAACCGGACGAAACAACCCCGCCTTAACACCTTTATCCCTCAAGCCGTTTATAGCAGCTTTTATAATTCGCGAGCAGATACCGAAACCCACAAGCAGATACTCCGCATCATCGGTTTTGTACTCTTCATAGCGTATTTCATTCTGGGCAACAGTTTGATATTTTTTCTGCAGTTTTACATTAAGATCTTCCAAGGCGTGCTCCGGATTCAACCTTAAAGAGCGGATAATATGCGGCTCTCTGCCCTTAGCGCCGTTTAAAGCCCAGCCCGATTTATCAAAATGTTTACTCGACGGTTTCGGGAGTACCAGCGGTTCCGACATCTGGCCCAAATACCCGTCACCTAAAATCATACATACCATACGGTATGTGTCAGCCAGATCAAATGCAAGTACAGTCAGATCGGCAAGTTCCTGTACCGAATAAGGAGCAAGCACGATTATTCTGTAGTCTCCGTGCCCTCCTCCTTTTGTGGCCTGAAAGTAGTCCCCCTGCGCTCCGGCAATGTTGCCTAAGCCCGGACCTCCTCTCATAATATTGGCGATGACTGCGGGAAGCTCGGCCCCCGCTAAATATGAAATACCTTCCTGTTTCAGACTTATTCCCGGGGATGATGATGAGGTCATGACTCGCGCTCCCGCGGCTGAAGCACCGAAAACCATGTTTATGGCGGCGAGCTCACTCTCAGCCTGCAAAAATGTTCCTTTAACCTGCGGCAGACGCATGGCAAAGTAAGCGGGGACTTCATTTTGGGGGGTAATCGGATACCCAAAAAAATATCTGCAGCCGGCAATAATCGCAGCCTCGGCCAGCGCTTCATTACCCCTCATAAATATTTTTTTACTCATCCTTTATTCAGCACCTCTTGATTTTTAAACACTTGAATAGCATATTCGGGGCAGATCATGGCACAGAACGTACAGGCATTACAGTTCCCGGAATCGTCATAGCGGGCAAAGGGCACTCCCATCTCATTAGTCTGTTCCGACATGGCCAGTACTTTTTGCGGACATACATTTACACAAAGCTCACATCCTTTACAGAGTTTTTTATCTATCAGAGGTCTGCCTGACGCCATTGCACTCTCCCCATATGTTTTTTTTAAAATATACGTATACGTATGGTTTGTCAATATAAAAATCAAAGGATTTAACCCAAATTTTTATTCAGTACCAAGCTTGAATGGATATTTATTATGCACAAAACAGGTTCGGGGAGCTTGTTCTATTATTTCCTTGACAGGAAGTGGTTATAGGCTTATCTTGTCAATATAAAAAAAGATGATTCTTCTAAATTCCTTAACTTAGAAAGGAATCTGACATGCCAAAAGTTGATCCTGTATTAAGCAGATGCAAAGAAAATAATATTCCTTTTTTCTTTGAAAATTTTTCAGCACTGGACAAATATTTTTGCGTGAAAGAAGCGGGTCCTTATTATTTAATCACAGAAGCCAATATCGTTAACTTAGCCAAGACCTTTGAAAACATAGAGTTTCCCGGTCTGGCTACTATTGACGCACGTCTGACAAGTAATAAAAAATGCTACTATTTCCGGTGTGTGGACAACATTAATGATTCTCCGCCTCATTTTTTCGGTGTTCAGAATTTTTATTATGATGAAACAAAGCAAGTTTTTATCGATACATATAACAATTATAATGACCTGCGCCACAAAAGATTAAACAGATGCAGTTCCTCACCTCCGACATGGGCGACGGTTATGGACGCGGCCTATCTCAGCGCCCGCTATAATTTCAAGGTCCATATCCCGGATCTTGAACAAAAATCGGATTCACCGCCCCCTTCATTATTAAGCCAGAAATTATTGCTGAAAAATATTTTGGAGAGTAAATATTCCTCACAAGGATTTGAGGTGCTTAAAAACACCAATTTCCTAAAAAAATTCTGGCCTGAAATTTTTGCCATGATTTCCGTACCTCAAATAAAGGATTACCACCCCGAAGGTAATGTGTGGGAGCACGCCTTGGAATGCTTAAAATACAGAAAGCAGAGCGAGCCTACCCTATCGCTTGCTTTACTCTTGCATGACATTGGGAAAACCGTTGCCCGGGGCGATAAACTCAAACCTTATCAAAATCACAGCGAGCTGGGAGTCACCATCAGCTATAGTTTTCTCAAGCGCTTAGGTTTTTCTCAAGACTTAATTCGTGATGTTACATTTTTAATCCGCCACCATATGATGCCCGCGGCACTGCCCACAATGCCTCTTTACAGAATTTCCAACCTTTTAAAATCCACGCTCTTTCCTTTATTGCTTGAGCTCTATCGCGCGGATATTGAATCTACCTTCCGCAAACCGGACGGGTATTATGAAGCCTGCCGCATCTACCGTTCCTTCTTAAAAATAGAGAACAATCCCTATAGATCGGCTAAATTAGGCAAACGCGTGCTGGCGCAATAGGCGGGGATATATATCACTTCAGGTCCGTCGATCCAAGGTTATCGATTCGAACACCTTGTGCAGGATCTTATTAGTGGAAAAAGGTGAAACAATAATATTATCAGTACCGGCATTACGGAAATGAATGACTGAGGATTTGTTTAATTTATTGGCTAAAATTATTACGGAAGTTTTTCTTCTGCTTACCATGCTGCGTATCTGCCTCAATAATTCTATTACCGTATCCTCAGAATGCTCCGCATCTAGAAAAATAACAATATAACTTTTATCATCAACAATCTGAGGCAGGTCGGCAACCTTTTCTTTTTTTTCAATATTAAAATACATATTCAGAGAGCGTAAAATCACATCATACACCTCTTGATTGCCCGATACTATCAGTACGTTCTGTCCTTTCATCTTCCTGAAAAAAAGGCTGAGTTTCTCATCCCAAATCTTGGAAATATCCACTTCCGCTTTTATAGGCTCAAAATTTTCTGAAAATACGGAGAATATCTGTTTGTCATCCTGAAGCAGGATAAGATCTTCCACTTCGCGCTCAATTTCTTCAAACTCAAAATCACTGTAATACGTGAGAGAGGTGATGTTCTGCTCCTTGATTTTATCAAGCAGAGCCTCCGTCAGGGGAGTGAGTGCGGGAATGATCTTGCGTCCTTCTTTATCGTAAAGATCAAAAATATAAATACAGCCCTGTTTTAAAAAACGTACGGGGATTGTTTTTTTCTTATCAAAATCTATCTGCAGAGATTGAAATCCGGCAATAAAATCTTTTACGATCTCATAGGTCGAGTATTGAGGATGTCGTATTATAATATCAAGCAAATCGGATAAGGTCGTGAGTATTTTAATATGATGTTCCTTGACTTCCAGTTCCGGATAGTGAGTAAAGCGAAAGAGCAGATCGACATTTTTTTTGGTTATACTTTCTTTATACAATGAAGGGATAATGATAAGAACTTTGGGAGAGACTATTTCATTCTTATTACAAAAAGCGCGTATTAAATAATTATACTCCTCAAGCTTGTCCTCTTCAAAATTACCTTCAATCTGGGCAATGATCACATTACCCCTTACATGCATATCCAAAAGCATGGGGGTTTTTTTTGCGAAGATTGGAGGGGGAAGATTAAATAACAGGCTTATGCGTTCCGCAAGGATGATCGGATTAATAGGACTGGACATAAAGGCCACGACATTCATCTGTTTTAGCTTAACAATTTCATCCGAGTTGAACTCACCGATTAGGAAAACCGGAATATCGGCAGTAGCATTGTTATTACTTTTTTTAATTAAAAATCCTTTTCCGCCCATACCGGGGAAATGCTTGTTCAATATAATCAGATCGGGTTTTTGCGTAAGACACAGTGTAAAACCTTCGACACAATCGTTCACGGTTTGTACAAGAAAATCCTTCAGTTCCAGATAGCGCTTGATAAAATCGAGGAATAATGTATCCGGATGAATGACTAAAACAGTTACGATATACTTTCTCCCATAGTATTTTAAGAAATATTATATTAATTTTATTTTAATGGATTTACGGAATATTTGAAAGTTAAAAAAATTTTTCTTCGCGTGCTTCGTGCCCTTCGTGGTTAATTATTTACTTTTACTCAGAGCCCGCTTCAGTACCTGAATAAGCTTCTCCCTCTTTACCGGTTTAATCAGGAAAGCAAAGCAGCCCAACTCCTTTGCTTTGTCAGAATATTCTTCTCCAATAAAACCCGTGAGAATGATAACCGGTAGAAGCGGGAACTGTTCTTTAATCTGTTGTGTGATTTCAAATCCGTCCGTGTCTTTCATTTTTATATCGCAAACAACCGCGCTGATGTTTTGTTCACGGAGAATGGCAAAAGCTTCCGGACGATTACCTGCCTCGAAAACAGTGTATGCAGTACGCTGCAGCTGCCTTTTTATTATCCGTCTGATATCTTCATCATCATCAATGATTAATACCGCTATTGTGCTTTTACTATTTACCATTCTTGGCCTTATTTAAAAAATATTTGATTGTGAAACTCGTACCTTTGCCCGGTACGCTGCGCACGGAAATAACTCCGTTATTTTGAGTTACAAGACGGTATACAATGTTTAATCCCAAGCCCGTGCCTTTGCCCACTTGTTTTGTGGTAAAAAAGGGATCAAAGATTTTGGGAAGTATCTCTTCGGCAATGCCCACCCCGGTATCCGAGACCTGAGTTTCGACTGTGTTTTTTCCTTTTTTAGAAACCAGGGTAATTGTGCCCTTACCCTGCATGGCCTGCACGGCATTGTTTAGAAGATTTATGTAGACCTGCCGGAGCTCACCCGCTCGGACAAACAGAGGAGCCGTCTGCTCATATTTTTTCTTTACATGAATATCAATGAAATTTTTACTGTATTTAACTATACGCAGAGCATCGTCCATTACGGTGTTTATATCAATAAGTCCCGGTTTGTCTTCACGAATATCACGTGAATAAGATGAAAGATCTTTAACGATATCGGACGCTTGGGTAATAAACTCGATAATGTCTTTGGCATAATTTTTTATAAACGGTTTCTTGGCCTCATCCATAATAATCTCTGCAGAGCCTAAGACTCCGTAAAGGGGATTATTAATTTCGTGCGCAATCCCTGAAACCAAGGTGCCCAAGGCTGCCAGTTTCTCAGCGCGAAAGAGCTGCTCCTTCATTTCTTTTTGGTCGGTAATATTCTTCATTATCATGCCGACCTCATCTCCGCTACCGAACACGGCAGGCATTTTAAACATGGTAAAACCAATAATCTCATTACCTATCTTGAGCTCCTTGTCATCTACAATCTCAGATCCTACCGCTTTTTTAACATGATCCTGGAAATTCCTTTTGACAAGCTGATCCTTTATTTTAAGAAAAGAAATTATATTTTTACCCAAAACATTCTTTTGCCTTACTACCATGGCCTTAAGGCATGATGGATTAATGTAGGAAATTTTGAGGGAATAGCCGTTGAACACCACTAACGAAGAAGGCAGACTGGAAATAATAGTTTTTGCCGCCTTGGTCGCATAAATATTATCTAAAGATATTTCCAGTTGATAAGAAATGGTATTGAAAAAATCCAAGTTACGCCTGTTTATCTTTTGTTCTGTATTGTAATTATAAAAAAGCATGACATAATAAAATGCGTTTTGAATGTTTAATGGTATAACCAATATTTCTTTTCTGCGCACGTTTTTAAACAAGCGCTCGCTCTGCGCAATCCACGGCTTTTTTTCTGCAAGCATCTCTTTTATACTTCCTTTTATAAAAAGATCATCAATACTAAGATCAAGATCTTTAGCAGCCGCCGCCCTGGTATAGATAATTGGTTTTTTTACAAAAGAAAAATTATTGTCAATAGACAGACAAAAGCCGACATCAAAATCTATCTTATCGACAATAAGCTTCAGCACATCGCCTATGAGGACATCTTCATCATTGGTCTTAATAAGTTCGGCCGAGATTTGATTAATCATTGAAAGTTTGTTTGCTTTCTCTATTATCTGCTGATTGGCCCGCTGCAGCTCCTGATACTCGCGTTTACTCTCGAATATGGCTGTCTCCACATCATCTACGTGTTTTTCAAACACGTCTTTGTGCGACGCGATATGGCGCTTATGCTCAAAAAGTAAATAACCGAAATAACCGGCAATACCGACCAAACCGGAAATGATTATGTCTCTCAAAGTAAGGAGAGAACTCTTTTGCGCTAAAAAGTAAATAACTTCCGCCCCGAAAACACTCAAAAGTACTGCTCCGGTAATTACTTTTTGCATAAAACTACTTTTCCACTGTATTTCATATACACAGGAAGCCGCGCCTTGTGCCTGGCACTGTAATTCCCTGACTTTGGCCGTGGGTAAGTTCCAAAATTTCGGTACTGCCGCCAGCTGGCCTTTTACCATATCGCAATTAAGTATACTCGGAGCAAACCCGGGAAGAACTTTATATTCTATCTGTATTTTATTGTGATGTGAGGATAGTACCGTTAACGTATCGGTATGTGAAAATAATGATCGATATTCTATTATCTTGTAATATGCGGGTGTAGGAACTTTAAATACCTTAAATACACTTAACAGGTAGTATAGAAATCCAAATGAATCTTTTGCTAAAAGATTAATTCCGCTTTCATACGCAGCTCTTGGATTACCGGTAACCTCTACCATGTTCGCCAGAATACGAAGGTACTGTTTATAGGAGATCCAGTTATCTTCTCTTTCTAAATATTCAAGATCTAAACCTAGATGATTTATCATTTCAGAAAAGGCTGTTCTTGGATAACTTTTATTGAATAGTTTAAGAATTGGTTTGATGATTACACATGAGATCTCATGATTTTCAGGTTCAAATTGTATAGACTCAAGCTGGTTCATTTTTTCTTGTGTGAATTATCCGGTACCTAAAAATTAATCACACTCTGCCCGCCGACCGTTCACACAGACACCTGTTCCGAGCGCAGTTCTTCTATAGTTTCAATAAGAACATCTCTCTTAATGGGTTTTTGCAAAAAGGCCTTCTTACCTGAAATGGCGCTAAAACTGTTTACATCCACATCGACTGCGGTAATAAAGATAATGGGGATGGCTTCATCTATCTGCCTGATAAGGGCGGCGATTTCAAAACCGTTAAAATCAGGCAAACGGATATCGGTAACAATGATATCAGGCAGAACTTTCTGAAAAAGGATAATAGCATCAATACCGTTTTTGGCACTGAATACATGGAATCCTGCTTTTTCCAACATGTACGAAACAGTTTTCGTAATATACGTTAAATCATCTATAAGTAATACATAGGTCGCGGAAAAGTCTTTTTGGAAACCCGGCAGACAGTACATGACCTCATTTTGAATATGAGACAGATTGGATCGAATACGCGGATCACGGCTGGTCTTCAAGAAATCACTGACTTTCCCTTTTACAATACGTTCGTGCGACTGTTTGTCAATCTTTATAATTTCAGATATTTTTTGTTTTACGGGGATTTCATCGTGTGCGATTTCAAGTATCCGCTGTTGATCCGTCTGCTCTCGCTTATGCTCAAGAAGCAGTTTTAAAATTTGATTTTCATCACCAGTCATAGTCTATCCTCTGCACATTATACTTATGTGCTCTCTCTTTAAATGATAGTATATTTGTGATTTATTTTCCAACACTGAAAGCAATTTTAAACTGTATATAATTAATATTACCGTGATGTTAATATTGACGAGGTGCGAAATATCCGCACTCATCCTTACCGGTCTTGTTGTAAAGCGTTACCTGAACCGATAAATCAATATAGCGCTCACCGAACTGGGGATCTGTCGGTGAGGTAAAGGTTAAAACATATGTTGCGCTTTTCTTGGACTTAAGATGAATCATGGCACTGTTTATACCTTGAGGATTAAAATAGCGGATTGACCTGCCTTTTGTTTCCCGGGCAATATAATCTATTTCTTCGTTAGATTTTTCTTCGCCGAAATAAACAGGGTAAAACACAACACCATTATTTTCCATGTAATTTGTTATCTCGTCCATAGAAAAATCTTTGAACGCTGTAACAGGCAGATTGGCGCCGGTAAGATAGATAACGGCTTTTTTACCACGAAAGGCCAGGAGATCATCCACAGCTTTACGGACCGCAAGATCCAACCTCCAAAATTTCTCACTCTTTTGGGTCATGATTTCATCCCAAACACTGGCCGGAAGACTGCCGAATTCCGCATTCACGTATGGTATTTCGGAAGCCGTAATAATCTTTACCCTGTCATTAACACCGACCAGACTTTTAAGTGTTTTTACTGCTTCTACAAGATACTCTCTATGAGCCATAAGCTCAGGTGAGTTTTCAATAATCACCACCAGGCTCGAGGGCAGCTCGCTCGCCGCGGACAAGGTTAACATTGCTTCAGAGATTGCATTTTGAAACTCAGTTATAAAAAAGTTGTAACGGGTAAGCCCCACAATCGGTTTGCCGTACCAGTCCTCAACGGTCACATCCACGGTAACTTCCGGGAAATTTCTGGAGTCAATTCGATCGATCCTGGTAAAATAGCCGGTATAAAGAGTCGTCATATTGGAGATAACAAATACCTTATTCAAATCAAAATCCACTGCCAGCACGTCTCCATTGATGGTCATGTCCAAATTTGTCACTCTCTTCGCCACATTGGCCACATCGCTCCATTCACTCCAGACTTCATATTCCAAATCAAATTTCATTATCCGTGTTGTATCCGCCACAAGCAGCGTGTTTTCATCATAGAAAAGCAGTCCTTCGGGCGCGAACAGACTGCCCTGTCCGAATTCATTCAAGAAATTGCCGCTGGTATCAAAAACAACTATGCGCTTTTTTTTCTGATCCGCTACATAGACATTTTCTCCCAAAACGGCAATTCCCGTCGGTTTTAGAATATCCGGAAAAAGCGAAGTCCGGCTGCCGAAGGCCAGAATAAAATTCCCGTCCAGATCGAACTTGCTTACTCGTCCGTTTCCCCAATCGGTCACATAGAGATAATCATTTTCATCCACTGCTAAAAACTGAGGGCCTAAAAACTGTCCGTCTTTTATGCCTTTTTCTCCGAAACTCATCACTTTATGAAAATCAGCAGTGCACTTGGTCACCCTGTTTCCTTCAAATTCGGAAATAAATATATAATCCCCCGCTTCAATAAGATCAAAAGGATGGTTATAACTTTCCAACCCGCCGCGTTTGATATTTACGGCCAAAGAGTTGGCATTAAAATTTACAATCTCTCCGCTTCCGTAAGCGATCACGTAAAAGGTCCCGTCCGGCCGCATCTGTATTGAACTCGGACGTTTGAAGGAATAATACTCGTTCAGATTGGCATCTATCTCGGCATGGACCACAAACTGTTCTTCGGGCAACAGTTCACGGCCCAGACCTCGTCTGAGCTCAATTACCTTTTTCTGATTCTCTAAAAGTGAAGATCCGCTTCCCGCTGACAGCAGCTCATCCCAAATTACCAAAGCGGTATCCTCAAACCCCATCCGGTAATAGGTTCTACCCAACCAGGTTTTAATCAGTGCGTTATCAGGTTCATAGCTTAAGGCTTTTTCAAAGGACAGGAGTGCTTTGCCGTAAAGACCAAAGTGATAGGCATCAACACCGTAATGAAACTCCTCATCCGCTCTGACCTTATTCATATCGATTTCTTCTGCGGATAAAAGCAGTGGAAGAGAGACAGCCACTATGACAATGAGTTTAATGACGATAAGGCAGACTGTTTTTTTTTGTATTGATTCCTTGTTCACGAAGCTATTATACACTATTTAGGCATAAGTATCTACAGTATGTTTTTCTTCTACGGGAATATGCATATCCCCTTTTATGCCCAAATACAGAATCGATTTGATATCGTTGATATCGATAATAGTCTGTTTTGGAACAGTTTCCATGGTCTGAGTAAATAAATTTGGATTATTAATCGCATTAATTTCCATCTTTAAAGCTCCAATATGATATTCGACCTAATAGTAAAGGAGGTTTAGCAAGAATTTTTTTTTATTTGAAAGATTTTTTACTGGTTTTCAGGCCTTGACAGCGGCAATTACCGAACGCAAATGATCGGCGATCTCCCGGTTGCCTTTGGACAGTTCCAAAGCCTTGCGCAGATATGCCTTGGCGTCCATGATATTTCCGTTTTTGAAATACGCCCAGCCCAATGAATCCAGATACACGGGATTTTTGGGATTAAGCTTGACCGCTTTTTTACATAAATCAATTGCCCTGTCATAATCCAACTTTTCTTCCGCATAGACAAATCCCAGATTATTGAGCGCTCCGGCGTAATCCGGTCTCAGCTCTAAAGCCTTTTCCAGGCACTTGATGCACTCCCCGATTTTTTTCTGCGCGTAGAGTACATAGCCCATAGAAGCGTATACCTGGGGAGATTCCACACCCAGATCGATTAAATGCTTAAATTCCATTTCAGCCAGCCGGAAGCGCCTGGTAACGGAGTAGATAAATCCTAAAATCATACGGCACTGGAAAATCTGGAACAGGTTCTGATGGCTCAACACAACCTGTTCCAGGTTGATAATGGCCTCATCGTACTCTTGAAGGTGGGTATTGATAAGTCCCAAGTAATAAGCAATCTCCGGATTATCTTCAGGTTTTTGTTCCAAAGCAAGCAACTCTTTTTTTGCCTGTTCAAACCGTTTTTTATTGTAGAACTGAATACACCTTTTTAAGGTAGCTTTCATTTGTCAACAGGCTCCTCTCCAAAAATTTAATTTTTGGTATTTCACTTCAATCTCGTGGTTGGCAGGGTGGATGAGAACCGGTGAAACAGAAACTTTGTTCCGGGAGAGCGCGTCAAAATCAGAGCCCTGCTCGTCGTGTGAATCAGGATCATCTCCCTGCAAAAAGCAGTATCTATTTCCGTCCGGTGCGTTAAACGTGGCAAAATTATCCTTGTAAATTCTATGGGACGGGAAGGTAATGGCCGTATCAAAAGGCTGCTTGCACTGAGCCGGGAAATTTATATTCACAAAATGGTCGGCGGACCATTCTGCGAACAGCAGTCCGATATTCATGGCCATGAACTCGACGGCATCCGAAAAATTAAAACCGCCATTACGTCCCGTAAGAGACACGGCACATGAAGGTTTACCGAAAAGAGCTCCTTGTCTTGCCGCGGCAACGGTACCGGAATAGAGAATATCCGTCCCCAGATTGGGCCCGTGGTTTATCCCTGAAATAACCATATCGATCTCTTCAGGAACAAGTGAAAGAAATGCCAGCAGCACGCAGTCCACCGGAGTACCCTTGACCAAAAATTCCCGTTCTGTTTTCTGCTTAACCTTTATAGGGACCTTAAGAGATATGGCATGCGAACTGCCGCTCATCTCATGTTCGGGAGCGATAACCCACATTTCATGATCCGATTTTAATCGATCATAGAGGAGGGTTAGGCCCTCACTTTTAATACCATCATCATTGGTTAAAAGGATGCGCATAAACTCTTTCCATTAAGTATAAGGGTACTTTAACCAAGAACAAAAATTAAATCAAGGTCGACTATTTAAAACTATTGTATTAAAGACCAAATATCGCTACCATACAGACCATGAACCCAAACTCAAGGCTTTTATTAATAATCTTAACCCTGTTAAGCGCGCTGCTTTTGCCGCTGGCCCTTCCCAACGAATTGTTCTTAGACGGAAATCCCGTGCTGGGGCTGATCTGTCTCAGCTTCTTTTTTCTGGCCCTCTACCGGGCGCCTTCCTTCGGATTTGCCAGTGTCCTGGGCATGATTTTCGGTGCTGTTTCCACTGTAATCGCCAACTACTGGCTGGTGAACTTTGGACAGTTCTCAGTCTGGACTTTAGGGGGATCCACACTGGGATATATCGGATATAACGCCCTTCTGGCTCCGATCCTCTACGGATGCGCTAAAATTAAACCGCGGTACAGAGCGCTTTTAACAGCAGCTGTCTGGGCACTCTACGAATATTTGAAATCATCGGGATTTTTAGGATATCCGTGGGGACTGGTGGCGTATCCGGTTCATACCGTGCTTCCGCTGATTCAGTTTGTAGATGTGACCGGTTTATGGGGACTGTCATTTCTTATGGCCTATTTCAACTCGGTGGGAGCCGAGATAATCGACCAGGTTTTCCCCCTGTTTTTCAACAAAAGAAAAAGCCTGCCACTTGCTAAACAGGTTTACACCTCATGGAAAAACTACAGTCTGGTTTTGGCTGCGTTTCTCATCGCGATTTTGGGTTATGGTACAGCACGACTTCTCATCCCCATCCCGCTTGAAAAGCAGTTCGACATCCTTCTTATTCAGCAGAACAGGGACCCCTGGGAAAGAGGAATGCATGCCGCGAGTGTCTCCACCGCGCGCAAACTCACCTTACAGGGGGTGGCCGAATCGCTTGCTAAAAGCAAGAAGCGGCCTGATCTCATCGCCTGGAATGAAACAGCACTCCGTCACCTGGGTCGCTCCGACCTTGAATTTTTCAGCAGTACCGGCACGTATAATCTTGTGGGAGCGCCGCTTACTATCAGTACGGAACCTTTTCGCGCTTATAACGCGTCGATCCTGATTTCCCCCGCAGGACAGCCTCTCACCTACTATGCCAAACAGCACCCCGTACCTTTTGCAGAAAGCATACCCCTGTGGGACATACCGGAGGTCCAGGAATTTTTCCGCAATGTCATCGGGATCAGCAATCTCTGGGCTCTGGGCAGTAAGTATACAGTGTTCGAGCCTCCGCTTCAGGACGGAGGGACGATCAGCTTCGGCACCCCCATCTGCTTTGAAGATGTATTCCCGGATCTTTGCCGTCATTTTTTTCTTAACGGCGCCGAGGTACTCATCAACATGTCCAACGATTCATGGTCAAAAACAAATTCCGCGCTCACCCAGCATATCGCAGCCGCCAGGTTCAGGGCGATCGAGAACAGACGCACTCTGATCCGGGCTACCAATGCGGGTCTGACCTGTGTTGTGGGGGTAAAAGGCGAAATTCTCTCTTCGATTCCCATTTTCGAGCAAAACTATTTGTTGACTTCAGTGCCTGTATATAAAGAAAGCGGTTTTACAACGTATACTCTCTTGGGCGATTACTTCGCCTTCTGTCTTGCCCTGATTATTCTTTTCATTCTTATTGAAAATGCTCTGCAGTTTTCTTTGCTTGAATTTTTAACAAAAAAGAAAAAATAAGACTTTGGTAATTATGCCTACTGTACATATTCGTTTTTATGAAGAGCTTAATTATTTTCTTCCAAAACAGAAGCGAAAGAAATCATTTTCTACCAGGTTTACTCCGGGCGATACCGTTAAAAATCTGATTGAGAACCTTGGTGTTCCTCACACCGAAGTGGATTTGCTTCTGGCAAACGGCAGTTCGGTGGGATTCGATTATTTCTTGCAGCAGGACGACATGATAAGCGTCTACCCCGTGTTCGAATCATTTGATATCGGCAGGATTTCAAAAGTAAGACCTCAACCTTTAAGGGAACTCAAATTCATTCTCGATGTTCATTTGGGAACACTTGCCGTGCAGCTGCGCATGTTGGGATTTGACACTCAATACCAAACAAATATAAATGACGACGAACTCGCGCAGATCTCACAAAACAAACAGCGAATCCTGATTACCAGAGACAGGGGGCTATTAAAAAGAAAAGCCGTAACACACGGCTATTGTATTCGCTCCAAACACCTCAAAGAGCAGCTTGCGGAAATCATAACAAGATTTGATTTACGCGGATCAATACACCCCTTTACCCGCTGTCTTAAATGTAATACTCTGCTTTCAAGCATTTCAAAACAGGAAGTGAAAGGCAAAGTTCCTGAATATATATTTAAGATGTACACAGAGTATAAAAACTGTGTCAGCTGTGATAGAATCTATTGGAAAGGAAGCCACTGGAAGCATATGTTAAAACGTCTTAACGATATGTTTTCGAATGAACAAAAAACTAAAAATGATACGGCGCCGGAGAGGTAAAAGTATTGAATTTTTTATGGAAAAAAGAAAAATCAATAATCTCAAAAATTGAACAGTATCTACAGGAGTGTGACACCTGCCGTGATCACTTTTATACCTGTATGAAGCAGATGGTCATGAAGAATAATTCCGATCCCGGAAACAAGCTGGTTGAACTTGTTCATGAATCGGAATCCAAAGCCGACGATCTGCGCAGAGAGATCGAGTATGAACTCTACAACAAAGCTCTTATACCGGAATCGCGTGAAGACATCCTCAATATTCTGGAGACTCTGGATGCCATTCCCAATATGTTCGAAGAAATCTGTTTTGAAATGTGCTTAGAGAAAATACAGATTTCAGATCAGTTTAAACAAGGATTTCTCACACTTGTTGAAAAAAACCTGCATGCTTTCGCGCTTATTCGTGAGGCAATCGTGGGGTTGTTCTATAAAAAGATGGATGTGATGGACAGAATTCACAGAGTCGATCAATATGAAAGCGAAGTGGATAAAATCGAGCGTGATCTCATCGGTCAGGTATTTTCATCCAAACTTGGTAAAGCCGACAAGATACTCCTGCGACACATTATTAAAAATATCGCTCAAATTTCGGATTTGGCCCAGGCCGTGGGCGATAAACTGACTATCGCCATAGTAAAAAGAAGGATCTGATCTGCTATGATCCCCTATCAACTCCTAAGCGGTATCTATATGGGCTGGGCCCTGGGCAGGAACGATTCATCTAATATATTCGGGCCGGCAATTGCCAGTAAGTCGGTAAAGGTTTATCAGGCGATTATTCTTTGCTCACTTTTTGTGATAATCGGCAGCATACTGCAGGGAGCAGGCGGCTTCACTACCATCGGCTCGGTTACCAGTCTTACCCTGGCCACAGCATTCATAACATCTCTTGCCGCAGGCCTTACCGTTACCTGTATGAACTTTTTCAAGCTCCCCGCCTCAACCTCTCAAGCCATTATAGGAGCGCTTATAGGTGTGGCCATTTTCAGAACTCAAAAAATTGATTTTCTAAGCCTTGACAAGGTGTTTATCTGCTGGATCACCACACCGCTGATTGCAGCTCTTGCGGCATACATTTTGTATAAAGTAATCGGTTTTATGATTAATGCCCTGCCTATAAACATCTTTACCCAGGACAAAATTATCAGAATCGGCCTTTTTTGCGCCGGCTGTTACAGTGCTTATGCATTAGGCGCCAATAACGTAGCCAATGTTACGGGAGTATTTGTGGCAAGCTCTCTGCTTGAACCCTGGCTCGCGGCCTTAATCGGGGGAATCAGTATTGCCCTGGGAGTTTTCAGCTACAGCAAAAAGGTGATGCTTACGGTAGGCAAAAGACTCGTGGCCATAGATCCGTACTCGGCGTTTATTACCGTATTTGCCGTGGGCATCACGGTGCATTTCTTTGCGTTCGTAGGTGTTCCCGTTTCCACGACCCAGGCGGTAATCGGAGCCGTACTTGGCATAGGTATCCTAAAAGGTGTACAAACAATTAATCTAAAGATTCTTTTTTTGGTGGTCTTCGGCTGGATCGGTACTCCGCTTATTTCAATGGGACTTGCTTTGGGCTTGACTTTACTTGCAAAACTGGTGATATAATATATGAATTAATAGGAATTTTATATGACGAACCTCGGATGGTTGTTCTATATAGGCATGTTTTTAACCCTGTCAATTTACCATTTCATGGTTTATCTGGGAAGAAAAGAAGAAAAAAGCAATTTATACTATTCGTTCATTGGCTTAACCTCCATTCTTTGGCTGTTTTCAAGAACCTTGATATATTTATTTACCGATTCTACCCTTATAATTGGGTTTTTCAGTTCCATATCCATATTTTTCGTAGCTTTAAATATAGCATTATTTGCTAAATATATATTCAGACAAAAACAAATAAAGACAATTTATATCCTTCTTGCTTTTACCATACTTTTTTTTATTCCTATAATCATTGCCACCATTATATTGGCTTTAGAAAAAAATATAGTATTATCAAATATAATTGTGATCATTCCCTCCACACTATTGGGAATTATACTTGGAATATATGGGACATATCTATTTTTAAAAACAAAACAATATAAAGAAAAATGGAAGATATTTATCTATATAAGTATCATAATTTACGTAACGTTCTATATGTCCTTTCCCGTATTTGTACTGTTTAGTATAAATGAAACCATACAGGCTTTAGTATCAACAACCGGTGTTTTGATAATGCTTCTTATGACAGCATATCTTCTGACCAAGAATTTTAACAAAGAGCATAATGACCTTATTCAACTGAAAAACACTCTGGAAAAAAAAGTAGAGGAACGGACCAAACAACTAAGGAACATATATGAGCAAAAAACCAACTTTTTCATCAATTTGACACATGAAACAAAAACACCGTTGACCCTGATAAGCAATTATCTGGACAAAGATATCAAATTACGAGGCAGATCCAATGAGATCAATATTGTAAAACATAATATTGATAAGCTGAAAAAAGACATGATCAACTATCTTGATCTGGAAAAACTGGAGCGGGGCTTGATATTTTACAACCATGACCAGGCAATTAATCTGTCTATGATCTTGAAAAAGAAAATACCGTTATTCAAGGAAATAGCAGAGAAAAAACGGATTTCTATTGTCAAAAATATTGAAGAAAATTTATACATAAAAATGGATCCTTTCGCCATAGACCGAGTTATTAATAATTTACTTGATAACGCCATTAAATATTCAAAAGAAAACGGGAAAATCCATGTGACGCTAAGCGCCGAGAAGCAAAAGGTTCACCTTACCGTTAATGACTCTGGCATAGGCATTTCCCGGGATCAGCAGAACAATATCTTCAAATCCTTTTACCAAATATCCCATGAAAAACGCAATATTCAGGGGATCGGCATGGGTCTCAACATAGTTAAGAATATTATGCGTGAAGTCAAAGGCACTATTAATGTAAAAAGTGAATCCAATGCAGGTACAACATTCGGATTGACGTTCGACAGATATGCATTGACCAAAAAAGAAAAAGCCCGACAGAGTCATTCGGTTTCCAAACCGTTTGACAGTGTCATAAAAATCGATTTCAAACCTGAGGTCTACAAAAAAGACAGGAAGAATATTTTTCTGGTCGAAGACAATCCCGTCATGGCAAGTTTTTTGCAGGACAACCTTTACCATGACTACAATGTTTTTCTGGCCGGCAATGGCAGAGCGGCCCTGGAAAAATTGAGTGATATAGCAAAACCCAATCTGATTATTTCCGACATCATGATGGATGAAATGAACGGTTATGAATTCTACGATAATCTTATGCAGGATAAGACGTACAGTGCCATACCGTTTATATTCCTGACGGCCGTGTCTTCGGATATGGAAAAAATCAATGCATTGCAAAGGGGGGCCGTGGATTATATCTGCAAACCTTTTGACATTGACGAACTGCTGCACAAAATACACTCACTGCTCCGGATTCAAGAAAGTCAGAAAAAAAGGCAGCTTGAAAAAATAAGCGCTGATTTTTCGAAAGTATTGTACAATGAATTCGAAAGTAATGAAGAAACATCCGCGTTCGCCATAATGTGCAACGATTACAGGATAAATAAAAAAGAACAGCAAATAATCAAGCTGCTGCTTAAAGGATTGGAGTATAAAGAGATAAGCCGGAGACTAGATTTTACCATAAATATGGTAAAAAAACGTATACACACTATCTACAGAAAACTCGGTATTCAAAACAAAATAGAACTAGTAAACCGGTTTAAAACCTAAATGCACTGTAACCGTAACAAAAGTTACCTTTTTTGACACAAAATCTACCCTTTAACCATTATTAAAAATCAATGTAACCTAAGCTGTGGAGATGCAGGTAAATTCTCAGCACAAGCCTCAACCTCTGATCGGATTGTTTATAGATAATCTCTTTTATGAATATGCTTTCCTTATTCGCGAAGGCGTAAAAACAAAAATACATGAAACGGGGGGAATGCTTATCTGTTTCATGGGTGGGCGGTTAGACAATCCATTTTGTAATGACAAACTGAAAAGCGTGGTCTACCGGCTCGCGCGTTCGCAAAGTATCGATGGGATTATTACGGTTTCCTCGTCAATCGGCACATATATAGATAAAAGGCAGTATGAATTATTTATAAAATCATTTGCTCCTTTGCCGATTGTCAATATCGGTGAATTTATTGACGGATACTTGAGCGTTAAAGCAGACAATTATAATGGTATGCGTGAATTGGTCACTCATTGCATAAGAGAACATGGATGTAAAAAAATTGCCATCATAAAGGGGCCGGAGAATCACGAGGACGCCATCACAAGATTCACAGCCTATAAAGATACATTAAAAGAGCATAATATCTCATTCAATCCGGGCATAGTGGTAAACGGATCTTTTGATGCTGATTACGGCAGAACAGCGATTATAGAGCTTATGGATCACAGAAAAACCGAATTCGACGCTCTCCTCTGCTCCAATGATTATGTTGCCATTACTGCTATCCAAGAACTGCAGCGGAGAGGATTACGCGTACCGCAGGATATAATTATAACCGGTTTTGACAACATAAACACATGCAAACAGCTTCATACGCCATTGACAACGGTTCATCAACCCTGCTTTGAACTGGGATATCAGGCGGCTGAGAATCTCTCTTCTCTTTTAGGTGGTAATATAAAACAGACCAGTATCGAGTTAGCCTGCCGGTTTATAGCGCGTCAATCATGCGGTTGTAAAAATCATGAATTTACATCAGAATACGTTAATGCTGAATCATGCCTGTCCAGTGTCAGATTAAATATGCTTGACACAAGCTTATCGACCTTAAAGGAAAAAACAAGCAATGTCATTCATTTTCATGAACTCGAAGAGATCATTTATGAGAGTTTGCCCCAGTTCGGCATTAAAAGCTGTTTTATCTTTGTCTATGATGCCAAAAAGACCACACCTGATTCAGAATCGTCCATGCTGATTCTGGGTTATGAAAATTATAACATACTCAATGCAAAATATCATAATCCCTGTGAGGTTACCGAACACATAATATCTTTCTGTAAAAACAGAATCAACAAGCAAGACAGTGTGTATATCTATCCGATGTTCCACAGAGAACGATTACTAGGATATGTGTTTTATATAATCGATGTAAAAGAAGAAATAAACGCTGTTAACACACGTTATAATGAAGCAAGTATATGCGAGCTGCTTACTCAGGAACTGGCAGCTACTGTTAACTCTTTAGAAGATTACAAAAAAAGTAAAAAAGTTGAAAACAAAGGGATTGCTGCTCAATCCGCTTTATATGCAGATGATAATAATGGCTACAACCTTTCTGAAGTTCAGACGGAACAGTATTTCAACCGCGTCATTACGTATATGGAAAAAGAAAAACCGTATATCGATGACGAAATCTCTTTATATGATATTGCACGTAAACTGAGTATACCCCGCAACTACATTTCCTATGTTATCAACAACAATGCGGGTATTACGTTCTATGATTTTATTAACAGTTACCGAGTAAAGGAAGCAGTAAAACTGCTTTCAGAAAAGAAATACGAAGATATGAATATTCTGGATGTGGCATTTAACTGTGGATTCAAGGCCAAATCCACCTTCAACAAGATATTCAAGCTGCATACCGGTATGACCCCTTCGGATTTTAAAAAACAGAACAAAATACTGGTCAAAGGCTGATTAAACAACTCATATCCCCTACTGTAAAAAAAAGGGGAGTTAATATACTATGTATCAACTCCCTCTTTTATTATTTTTAACTCTTTATAAAACCGTGCCAATCATTATTGTTGACGAAGCACCCCTCTTATGAATGCACCGCTTTCTGTCAAATCAGATTGACTCCAACCTCCTGATGTACTGGAACCCGGTCTTAATGCAGCTGCTCCTTCGTTCTTATCGCAAATTGACCAGTTGCACCAGCTTAAATTATTATCGTTCATGTACACCATCCACTCTGCAGCAGTCTCTGTGTAGGCTTCTGTGGATGTTTCAACCTGACCGCCGTCGTATAAACTCGCACCCCACTCCGTTACAAAAATGGGAAGGCTGTTTATATTGGAATCAAGTCTTTTCCATGGATCGAAATTCCATTGCCATAACAGTCGCTTGAATTTCACCCATACAGGGTCCATTCCGAATTCAGAAGGAGCTGGTGTAAAATACAAACCGTTTGCGGTAAGGTGCTCCTTTGCTTTATCCTCGGCACCGGGCCAGTCATTCGCGTAACCGCCCCAAAATACCAACGCCGCGGGCGTAGGATTATCACCCGGATTATTGTTTCCGTTTTTTTCTATCATATGAGAGCCCGCATAAAAATGGAAAGCATACATAATGTGTCTGGCATAATTACTGTCGCCTGTATCTATGGGATTAGCGGCGACTTGATCTATCCATTGATCCCAGCAGGGAGACGGACATATGATGATATTGTCACCGTCGTTTTGACGTATGACCTCTATTATGTCTATACAGTAATTCTTTATTGTCGACCATGAGTATTGAGAGGCTTCATCATCTCCATGATCCGGTGTATTTCTATCGTTCCAGTCCTCTGAATCTAAGCCAGGGAATCTGACATGATTTTCCCAACCCGGTTCGTTCCATATTTCATAAATGATATTGTCATACATACCGTATTTTTCTGAGATATAATCGAAAAATTCCACGGCCATTATTTCATTATCATCCCGCAACGCGTCGTGTACGTGCCAGTCAACAATCACATAGATGCCTCTGCGGATGCACGACCTGATCACGGTTTCCACTGTTTCAAGCACCTCTTCAGGATTATCAGCATATCCCGTACGTGGTTCGAGTATTTTACCCAGATCAAGATTATATGTTTCGGGTAATCCAGCCGGATCCGTTGGCCGTACGCCCATGGCCGCTCTATACACTTTAATCTTCCAATCGTACACAAGCCAGGAAATAACGTCGTCATTGGCGTATTTTTTCCCTTCGTCCCAGTTCAACCAGAAAGAACTCACACCCGTTAACCGTACGGCCTGCCCGTCTTCATTTACCAGATTATTGTTGTTGTCTACATCCAGGCATCCGTTGTTTTCTACTATGCTTGAGTGGTATGCATCATGCACCGTTATGCCGAAAGCCAGATAGCCGATTGTCTCTGCATTATGTAATCTGTCGCCGTCTCCTTTATATCGTTTTTCTTCCTCCTGAATGATTGTTTTGAAGCTGTCGTTTTCTATATCCTTGTTTCTTGTCACACATTGCTGGTTTCCTTTAAAACTTTGCGATTGAGTGATAACAATGGGTGCGTACTGCATGAATTTAGTTATGAGATCCACGTTTACCCAATCGTTTTCATCGTTATAATCTATGTCTCTGTTTCTCATTTCATAATTGCCGACTTCGATTAAAATAGGATAACTGCCGACGCTGCCGATAATATGAATTCCGGGCTTTAAGATAAGAAAATCCACTCTTTCCTGATTATGGCGGCCGTCATAATTGTTTTCCCACTCTTCGAGTTTGTAAGAAATTTCCCAATAACCGCTATGAGGTACTGTCTTATATTCAATGTTCTTTATTCTCGTATGAATGGCTTGACTGCCACCGTATGTTCTTACATTTGCGAATACAACAGGGGCATGATAGATGCCGATCTTAAAAGGTACTGTGATAGTAAACGTCTGATCCCACGATTCTTGGGTAATGTTCGTATAAACAGCATTACCGATATATTCACCGTTTATATCATAGAGTTCTCCTTTTCCGTCTACAGATTCCGATGTCAACTCCTGAGCGTCCACAAATAGTCCCGCCACCTTCTCGGCATAGGTATGATTAAGTTCGTCATTATATGTATATTCCTCTTCTATTTTACATCTAAGATTTTGATTATTATCATTAATATCAAATCTTACATTGCATGGATCATTACCTTCAAAGGTTTGGATATCGGCAATAGCTATCCTGTTATTGTTATTTTGCGTTATATCCATCCATTGATGAGTTACATCTTCAAGAGTAAAAGATGTAAAGGGGCCGGAAGCTATTGCTCTTGATGTTCCGACGGTAATGGGGCCGCCGTCACTCGGTGCAACACCCGATGGCCCTGTCGGCATTGTGCATGATACACATGCAAGTATTAATACTGATATTAATATAAAACTTGTTTTGAATAAAATTTTTCTATTTTTTTCGTTCATTTTTTGCCTCCTAAAATAATTTTACTGTTTTCTCGTTTAAAGATTATGGGTTATCCATAGTCATAAATGAAAATCGATAAGTTTCCTTTCATACTTCACCTCACTTATTAATGTTAATTTTTTCCATATAATTGATTTTTTTTTATACTGTCGTCCGTTGGGGCCTGAACGGACGTTTTTGTGGCAATACCGTAAAGTTTTCGGAGCAAGTATTAAAATTGGCTTCAACCGGATTGACATATGCCCGGTCTTTAATTAGCATAGCTGCATATGAAAAATACTGTTTCAATATTATTGTTAATTTTCTATTTATGCGCGGGAGTGTGGTCTTGTGCTTCCATAGCACCGGCCGAATATGTGTACACACATCTGGATGAGTTATGGGGAAAAACCAAAGAAGAAATCATCAACCTTTTACCTGAGGATCACTTAACCTACGCGGAAATAGGATCTGCAAAACTTGTTTTACACGAAGTGCATAATCTTGATTACGGCAACTGGGTACTGATCCCCGGCCTTAAAGAGACCGTTACCTATTACTTCCATAATTCACGGCTCTACAAGATAAAAATCGAGATTGAAAGTAATGAGTTCACGGACCTTAAGCAGAAAAAGGAATTATACAATAGGTATATGCAATTAATAGAAGAGTACACACAGCGCATGGGACCAGCGGATACAAGCTCTCACCAGGCTGAGGAAGAAACACAATCCGGAATTGATTGCGCGCGGATTTCACATGCCTGGAAACCGCTTAAAGAGCGCGCGCTTAATGCTTTAACCTCGGTTATACTGGAGTTCAACTGCTTTACTCAACCCATAGAACTGATTCGTGTGCGTGAAACATTCACCCACGAGCACTATAAACCGTAGATCTTAACTTTAACCGTGCTGCCCATTGATTTAAGCACACTGCAATCAGAGGTTACGCTGCCTACAGGATTAACTTCCGACGCGGCTTCCGGCTGCGGCCCGCTGCTGGCGGGAGTGGGGCCGAAAAATATACACAGCGCTCTTGCGGGCGGCCAGTAGGCTATTTCTCCTGCCTGCATGAGTGTCCGTGCATCCTGTTCAAGTCCGGCCTTTACTCCGCAGCTTCCGTAGTACTCATCGCCCCAGCGCGACATTTGAAATTCCAGAGGCAAAGCCCGGGCAATCTTTTCAGCGCATGCCGAATCGTTAAGTTCGGCAAGCAGATTTTGGTCTTCAATAGTAATTTTTATTTTTAAGCCCACCTTATGCTATCCTCCTGATTATAGGAATGACAGCTTTTAGTATATAAAAAACTGCGGCGGCGTACAATAATAGCTGCCGGGCCTTTTATACCCTATGGCGGTTTAAAGACCCGGCAGTTGGCTAGCTGTTTACAAGCATCAGCAGATCATCATCCGAAACCTGTTTCCGTTCATCCGCAAGCTGCAGGAATCTTCTATGCAGGTCTCTGAACTGCTGTTCGGGCAGTTCAAATCCAAGCTCCTGCAGGCGATGGCGTACCGCATGTTTCCCGGAGCGCGCCGTAAGCACAAATGAGTGTCTCTGCACACCGACAGCTTCCGGTGCAATGATTTCATAGTTGGCACGGCTTTTCAAAATACCGTCTTGATGAATTCCGGAAGAATGACAAAAAGCATTTCCGCCCACAATCGCCTTATTGGGCTGCACGGGAATATTCATTAAGCGGCTTACCAGTCTGCTGGTCGGTGTTATCTCTCGCAGATTAATATTCGTACAGCTTTTATAGTAATCCGTACGTGTGTTTAAGATCGCGGCCACCTCTTCCAGTGCGGCGTTACCCGCCCTTTCCCCAATTCCGTTTACCGTTACTTCAACCTGGTCCACTCCGTTTTTAACGGCGGTCAGCGTATTTATCGTGGCCAGACCCAGATCGTTATGGCAGTGCACACTTAAACCGACCTTAGCGGCGGCCGGCACCCTTTTTCTGATTCTGCGGATCAACCTGCCGAACTCATCCGGGATGGCGTACCCTACCGTATCAGGTATATTGATAACAGTGGCACCCGCTTTGATAACCGTCTCTATTACACGGCACAGATAATCAAAATCACTGCGTGAGGCATCCTCCGTTGAGTACTCCACATCATACGTCAGACTCTTGGCGTATCGTACCGCTTCTACTCCCATTTTCAGGCACTGATCACGATTAATATTTAATTTTTCATGAACATGGATATCTGAAGCACCCAGCACAATGTGGATTCTCGGCCGCTTTGCATGCCGTACCGCCTGCCAGAGTGCATCGATATCGCTTTTTACCGCCCTGGCCAAACCGGTTATTATAGGTCCTTTTATTTCTTTCGCGATCCGCGTCACCGCTTCCCTGTCACCCGGAGAGGAAGCGGGGAAACCGGCTTCTATGACATCAACACCAAGCCGAACAAGTTGCCTGGCTATTATCAGCTTTTGCCGACAGTCCAGTTTCGCACCGGGCACCTGTTCGCCGTCACGTAAGGTTGTGTCGAAAATTATTATTCGTTTATTCATAGTTACCTCCTTCTAAAAAAAATGCCATGGTCCTAAGCTCCGGCTCCCATGGCAAAAAAAAAGCCATGGGCTTAAGCACCCATGGCTTGTAGTTGCGCAATTATCAAACTGCTAGGATATGATTTCTATCCTCCTACACACTCCGGGCGCTCCTTTTCCTGATAGGAGTCCTGATAGAAGAGTAAGTAGCAGGTTTAATAAAAATCTTTTATCCATAACTGAAAAAGAATATAGCATGTTATACCTAGTAGTTCAAGTGAAATTTATTCTTTTGACAAACTGCGCAAGGCCAGTTTGATAAATCCGGCAAATCCTTTCAGCCGCTGCATGAGAGTTAATCCAGAAAGTGCATGCAACAGTCCGATCAATCCCCTGTAAACTGTATTACTATGAGGATGCCACCAAAAGCTTTTGGGCAGCAGCGATAAACGATCGTGTACGATTACCTTGGCCTGAGTCATCTCTTCAAATCCCAATCGGGCATGAGTACGGCCGATTCCCGATTGTTTGAACCCGCCCCACGGAGTTTGCGCCATGGCATGACTCATCAGGTGATCATTGGTCGTAACCGATCCTGTTTCCAGTTGTCCGGCGATACGCAGAGCATTCTGCTTATGCTTTGACCATACGGAAGCTGTTAAACCGGTACCTGTGGTATTGGCAAGGATTACGGCCTGTGCCGGATTTTTGACTCTGACCATGATGAGCACGGGACCGAATACTTCCTGTTTCAGAATCGAAAGTTGCGGATTCGCCGTTTCCAACACAAGCGGAGGAAAAAATAAACCGTTCGCTGCGGATTTTGAAGCAGTAGCAATTATACAGGCACCTTGCTTAACCGCCTCATTAACCTGCCGCTGCACTTCATCATATTGACTCTGCGTGGTAAGTGAGCCGATATCGAAACCCGAATCGTTCGCATACCCCTGAGTGAGGTTTTCTACTCTCGCGCATAAAATCTTTTTAAATTTTTCATAGACCTCATCCACGACATATAATCGCTGAACCCTGCCGCACGACTGGCCGCAGTTCGACATGCCGGCCCAAACAGCGCAGCAAGCCGCCCGGAAGAGGGGAGCGTCCCGCAGCACAAGCATGGGATTGTTACCGCCCAACTCCAGGCTCACGGGCACAAGAAAGGATGCGGCCTGCCGCATAAGCGCTTTTCCTACGGCAGTAGAACCGGTAAAAAAAAGCTTTTTGATACCCGCTTTGAGCAGTGCCGCGCTCACTTTTTTACCCGGCAGCAGACAGTGATAAAACAGGCCGTCCGGCAGACCTGTATTTTGCAGCATTTCCTGAAACAGAGCTCCCACAGGTTGTACTTGAGTGGCCACTTTAAGGATTACCGCATTGCCTGAAAGCAGTCCAATAATAACTTCATGGAAGGGAATACCGAAAGGATAGTTCCAGGGGCTGATCACGGCGACAACACCATAAGGCACACGATAAAGAAAAGACTTTTTATAAAAGAAGAGAGGCGGACCTCCGCGTATATGTCGGCATTTTAAAAACTTATGCGCATTCCGTTCATAATATTCGGCAGCCATAAGCGCGGGAATGATTTCCGTGCTGAGTGCGTCGATTTTTGTTTTTCCGGTACACCTGCTGATAACCTGCGTAAACCGTTCGGCGTGCCGTGTCAGATAGCCCCTCATAGTTCGGATACAGCGGCAGCGCTTCCGCACGCTTAAGGTTTGCCACTGCTTTTGAGCGGCGCGCGCCCTGGCCACTGCCTGCAGCAGATTCCTTTCCGGCTGCTGCTTAAGAGCAGTGATAACCTCTCCTGTTGCCGGATTAAGAAGGACTCCAGTCTGCTCACTTTTTTTACTCATAGTACGCCTCCTCACCCTCTACTTCCGAAAAACCCGCCACTTATGTTTATGGAAGTAGTCATAAAAAGGATAGATACGTGGTGGTTTTTTTGTCCACCCAGCACCCCTACGGAATGCTCCCCCGACATACCACCAGCTTTGCTGGTGGTATGTCGATTATATCCGACAACATCTGTAACGTACAGTAGCAGTGAGAAAGCGTGCCGTGAAGTCGGGCTGACTAATTCAATCCGGGCAGTTCAAACGGAGGCTTGCTGTTTTTTTCACGCAGCCAGTTCATGGCTTTTATTGCCTTGGTCTTTTTAAGGATATAAATAAGCAGTTTACGCTCACCGGGAAAATCTATAATCATCAATCCTATCAGCAGCGTAATGATCCCCTGACCAGGCAGGACAAGCATAACAACTCCCAGTAAGATTAAAATTACTCCCAAAATATTCTTAAATATCAGGAATAAAACATATACAGTCGGATGCAGAAAAGAAGGCCGTGCCTTTGTTTTTGGCTTACTAAAATAGTCTTTGGGCAGGTTTATAATCAACACGGGAATCATAAATAGAGAGAATGCCAGGAGGATTAACGAAAAAACCGTTATCCCGATAACAAACAGTTTATGAGTTTTTACCCATGCTACAATCCAATCAATCATATATCTTTCCTTGTAGGTGAATATAACATGAAATTGCCTCATAACAAAACGAAATCTAGTGCCAAAAAGTGAGCGCATTGCAAAAGAATTACGCCTGTGATAGCATATCAGATAGAAATACCATCAGGATTTTAATACCAGGAGGCTACCGTCTATGATTGGCCCCATTGAACTAATACTGATTCTGGCGCTGGTGCTGCTGCTGTTTGGCGCCACACGAATCCCCAAAATCGCCCGCTCCTTAGGCATTGGAGTTAAAGAGTTTAAAAAAGGTTTAAAGGATAAGGACGAAGAGAACAAAAAAGAAACCGACAAATAATCCTTTGGATTAGTATTGTTAATCTAGCGGCAGATATGGCAAAACAACAAACAATGCCCTTTTGGGATCATGTATATGAACTGCGCAGAAGACTATTGATCGTTGTAGCATCCGTAGTCATCTGTTCTGTCTTCAGCTTTTTTTATTACCCCCGGCTTTTTACGTATATCTCCGAAGTCATCAAAGACGAACTGCTTGTCACAGAAGTAACCGAAGGCTTCTTTGCCATCGTATCCGTAAGCATTACCATGGGGATATTTCTATCTCTCCCTGTACTGCTTTTTGAAACCACACTGTTCATTTTTCCGGCACTTAAAAGCAAAGAAAAAAAAATTATCGTAGCCTTTATGGCGAGCAGTTTCCTGCTTTTTTTTGGCGGTCTGTTGTTTGCCTATCAACTCGTGCTTCCCATAGCCCTGCTATTTTTAAAATCCGACATTTTTTTTCCTGCAAACATAACCAGACTTATTTCATATCATAAATTTATAACCTTCTTTTTTCAGTTTCTTATTGCTTTCGGAATATGTTTTGAATTTCCGATAGTGGTCTTAATGCTGCTAAAATTCAATGTCCTTACAATACGTACTCTGCTTAAACATGTTAAGCATTTTACCATAGTTATTTTTATCATAGCCGCTGTTATCACACCGCCCGATGTTGTCTCTCAAGTTCTGTTGGCCGTTCCCATGCTTGGACTCTATCTTCTTGCTGTCGGTGTGGCCAAACTCTTAGGCTGGGGGAAGTAAAGCATGTTCGGTATCGGTCTCGGTGAACTGCTGCTTATTCTGTTCTTACTCTTCCTCATCTCACCCAAAGATATTCCCAAACTGTTGAAGAAAGCGGGTCGGTTGTTAAGGCAAATCAATACCATAAAGGATGAGATTACTCATGTTGCCGAAGATAAAAAGCCCGGTAAAAATGAGAAAAAAATGAAGAAGGATTCCCGCCCGTCGTATAAACAAAAAAGGACAGATTTATGAAACTATCCCATATCGGAATTATAGTTAATGATTTATACGCCATGCAGCTTTTTTACACGCACATATTGGGATTCAAACAAGAGTACGGTTACGTAAGCAGCAATACACCCGGTTTAAAAACCGTATTCTTACGCAAAGCGCACATGTCTTTGGAGTTATTGCACGGCAGCGAAACAAAACATCCCGGAAACGGCTTCCATATCTCTTTCCATGTACGGGATGTTGATAAAGAAGCCGCGCGCCTTCGGGACGCGGGAATTCAAATTGTAAAAGGCCCGCGAACTACGGGTGACGGGTACAGAGAACTGGAGATCAAAGATCCCGAAGGTAATAGTATAGAAATTTCAAAGCGGACAACTGCCAAACCCCGCTACCCGATCCGGGCTGTGATATTCGATCTGGACGGCACCGTTATCGACAGTGAAGACAACTACCATGAAGCGGACAGACTGCTGCTTAAGCATTACGGAATTCATTTTACAAAGGACATGAAAAAAGGCTACATCGGAATGGGAAACCGGGCCATGATGGCCAAAATTATAAAAACATACAGTATCCCCGCAACGGTTGAGCAAATGACCGCCGTAAAAAACAAGCTTTATCTAAAACTGGCATTGGCAAACACTAACGTGTTCAGCCGCATGCTTAAACTTATTAAAAAGCTCTTCGCCAAACAGTTGCCGCTGGCCCTGGCCACGGGATCATCTCCTGAAATTGTGGTGAAACTTACAAAATTATTGCAGATAAAGCAGTATTTCAAAGTAATGCTGTCCGCAGACCATGTGGGGAAAAGCAAGCCCGAGCCCGACCTGTTTTTAGCGGCGGCGAAAAAACTTAAGGTAGCTCCACAGAACTGTGTTGTGATAGAAGATTCCATGTACGGTGTGGAAGCCGCCAAAAGAGCGTTTATGCGCTGTATCGGTATTCCTTCGGTAACGGAAAAACCGCTGGCGCCTGCTTTTGCCACAGCCGATCTGCTTTTTAAACACGGTATGAAAACATTTAATTACAGAAAAGCCTTCAGATGGATTAAACAAAGAATGTGAATCCGCCCTTAAAAGCCGCGTAGAACAAGCTGCTGCCTCCGGCCTTCAGATACCTTATTATTTCACTTGCTGTTCTTTCATAATATTAGTATTTTACTATATATACAATAGGAGATATTATAATGTTTTTAAGAAAATTATCAGTTGTGATTTTTATTATTTTAATAATAGGCTGCGCGGGCAGCAACGCGGGTGCGGGAACAAACGGCATCAATTTCGCTGAGCTCAAGAAGCTTATTCAAGAAAATACGGAAGATTATATTTTAGTCGACGTGCGCACACAGGCGGAATACACAGACGGTCATATTCCCACCGCCGTACTTATCCCGTATGATGTGATTGCCCAAATACTTCCCACCACCAATAAAGATGCTTTGATTATTGTGTACTGCCGCAGCGGCAGAAGGTCGGGTATTGCAAAAAACGCACTCGCGGAACTCGGGTACACCAATCTATTGGATTTCGGTGCAATTGCAAATTGGAAAACGGATTTAAAACGGGGAACCCTTCCCTGAAAAAACTTACAAATTAGAACCGCGGATTATACCAGTTTCACAGATTAAAATTTTAGATGAAGAATTCCTTTAAATCAATTCAGGTGTGTATATTTTTTGACGTTGTAACTTTTTAAACTTTTTATTGCTTTTTTACTTATACGGCCTTATATTTGTTTTATTATAAAGTTAACGACCGTTTGGTAACAGAATTGAAAAAGCCATTTAACGCACAAAAAATCAGAATCCTCGAAACAGCATTCAGGGAATGGTCAAAAACCCAATTTACAAAAACAAGTCTGAGCGCGGTGGCCAAAGAGCTTAAGCTCACGAAAGCCGCCTTATACCGCTACTTCACAAGTAAGGACCATTTATTAAACTCAATGACAGAAAAATCTGCTCATGACATGGAAACAGCCTTAAATGAGTTCATTAAGAGTCATGGGAAAGATTCATTACAAAAGTTGATACAGCACTACTATGCGTTTCTTTTCAAATTCTTTCAGGAACATCCGTATTACTGCGCGTTTTTTCATTCTTATCTCATGCGCACAAACCCCGAACATGAACGACAGTTTTTACCGTTAAAGCAGAAAATTGACCGAATCTTTATATCCGCCCTCCTTAATGACGGACACACAGATGACAATGAATGCCTTGAACATTCACTGCGCTTTATTCAACTGACGGGTTTTTTCTGGCTGATGCAGCTTTTCAGAAACGAGCAGCAGACTCATCAGCGCTTCTTTGATTTTTCAAAACAAGCGTCCCAGGAATCAATCCGGCAGCATATCCGCAAAAGTCAGATATACTGCTTGAACGGATTTACCGCGAACCTCGACTATAACGAAATAGATACGGCCGCTATAGAAAAAACAAGCTGGATACAACCTCGCGAGATGCTGAAAGCAGACCGTATTTTTTCCGCTATAGAACAGGTAATTGCCGAAGAGGGCTATACCAATGCTTCGGTGGAAAAGATCGCCACCCGCATCGGTATCAACAAAAGCAGCCTGTACTTTTACTTCAAGAACAAGAACGATATGTTTTTCAAAACCATAAAGCGCGAGCAGGAGCATTTTATAGATCTTACAAACACGCGTTTACAAAAAATGAACAGTTTCAGTGAAAAATTATATTCGTTTATCATCACGCTTACCTCATATACAGTGAACAATCCGGGGATGATCACCATCTTAAACTGGGCTCGTTATCAGAATGTGGGCATTGCCCTGCCGCACCGGGAACTGCATAAGATTTTTTCACAATTTGATTTTAAAACCGACGCCTTGCAGCATGACTCCCTAAGCGACAGCAAACAGGATTTCAGCACCATCATTATCTTTATCTTTTTCCAGATTATGTATAAATTACAAGATCTTCCTATTAAGGGTAAATCTCACAATAATTATCTACCCTTTACCAGACAGATATTCTCTCTGTTTTGTAATGGGATAACAGGTTATATCAGCAGAAACAAAAAGCCGCTGCAGCAGAAAGGAAAAGCTTATGTTAAACAGCAGTAAATTATCAGGAATTATTCTCATCTTATTTTGTGTCTGCGCAGGCTTGGCGGCGCAGGCAGCCGATACATTGGAACTGGATGTGGATACTGCCATAGAATACGCGTTTAAAAATAATCTGGAGGTAAAATCCGCGGAATTAAATCTGAACGACAAACGCTTTGCCAAAGACAGCTCCTGGAACGAGTTTGTGCCTTCGGTGGGCGCGGGCGTCACTCTTTCACGGATGAATGAGGAGCAGGACCTTGGTTTTCCAATACCGGGTTATGAGCCTCCTTCCCAATGGAACCTTACTGCGGGCGTGGAAGCCCAGCTTACGCTTTCAATGGCAAGCTTCCATAACATTCAAAAAACCGTGCTCGATTATGAAGCGGGGCTTACCAGCCTCACCAAAGCCAAAAGCTCGCTTTCCCGCGACGTCAAAAAGCAGTTCTACGGGCTGCTGCTGCTGAAAGAACGGATGAAGGTGGCGGAGACTACCGTAAATAATGCCCGGGACCGCTATAATCAGGCTGTTATCGATTATCAGAACGGCATGATCTCGGAGTACGCATTGCTTAAGACACAAGTTTACTTGGAGAACTCCAAACCCATGCTGCTTGAGCTGCAAAACGCATATATCGACGCGGAGATGTTTTTTAAATTCACCTTGGGTGTGGAGCTTTCTACTGCTATTACACTTAAGGGCAGTATGGATATAAAGACACGCAAGTATGATGCGCAGCTGCTGCTGCAAAAATACCTGCACCAGCGCTTCGATATTATCCAGGCGCATGAAGCCGTGGCATCGCTAAAAAACTCAATCGAGCTTACCGCCTCTGTTTTTTACCCTTCACTTACGGTAGGATTTTCTTACGATCCCACCTTAAACGGGCCCTTTGAGAACGACCTGTTTGATCCGGAAAACTGGTCCCAGCAAAGAGGCGCTCTGTCCTTTACCATCACCCAGCTGCTTGATCCCCTCCTGCCCTCCTCCCAAACCCGGGTCGCACTTGCCGGCCTTAACACCCAGCTTTCAATCGCGGAACAGAGCCTGGATCTTGCCATAAAGAATGCGGAACTGGCCATTACCAAAACCGTACGCTATTTGGAAAAGGCCAGGACATCGATTCAAAGCAAAGAGATAAATGTGAAGGTCGCGGAGAGGGCCTATAATCTGGCGCTCGAGTCATATTACGCGGGAGGCATCGATCTTCTGGAAGTAAAAGACACGGAACAGGAGCTGGAGCAGGCACGGATCGATCTGCTGCAGGAAAAATACAATTATTTGGCGGGTCTGTTGGACCTGGAATACGAATGCAATACCCCACTTAAAGATTTGGAGAGCGGAAATGAAAACTAAACAAGCGAATTTCAATTTATTTAAACTGCTGCCCCTGGCGGCGGTTATGTTTATTCAAACCATAACCGGCTCCTGTTTTCCCGCGCCTCCGCCGGTAGAACAAGAAACCGTATTTGCCGTGAATGTCATACCTGTAGCTAAAGGTGAAATCAACGATTACATTCAGGTGAACGGAGACGTGGAATCTTTGGCCAGCATCGATGTGTTTGCCAATAACAACGGGGAGGTTATCAGTATCAACGTGGGTCTCGGACAGTATGTTTCGGCTGGGCAGCTGATTGCCAAGGTGGATCCCAGCAGGCCGGGCCAGAACTTCCTGCCCAATCCGGTGCGGGCGCCGATCTCCGGCACCATCATAGGCCTGCCTGTACGAGTGGGCTCCACCATTACCGTACAGACAGCGATTGCCAAAATCTCCCGCACCAGCGAACTGGAGATTGTTACCAATGTGGCCGAACGCTTTATTGCGGATATTAAAGTCGGTCTTGATGCCCTCGCCCGTTTCCAGGCCTTCCCCGAGCAGGTTTTTAAAGCAAAGATAAAAGAAGTAAGTCCGGTTCTGGATCCTGTCACCCGCTCTCTGCAAGTAAAACTTCGCTTCACGGAAAAAGCCGGCCAGGTAAAAGCGGGCATGTTCGCTGAAATAAAGATAATTACCAAAACAAAAAAGGATATTGTCAAAATCCCGGCTTACTGTCTGGTACGACGCTTTGAAAAAATATTTGTATTTGTGGTCAAAGACGAGTCATGGGTCGAGCAGCGGGAAGTAATTCCTGGTATAGAAATCGACAATAAGCTGGAAATACTTTCCGGACTGAAGCCTGATGAAATAATCATCGCGCAAGGCCAAAAGGTACTGGAGGATCAGGCGAAGGTACGAATTATTGAAACACTGCCCCCGCTTAGCGCGGAAGATATTATACAATAGGAGCTGCTATGAGCCTTACAAAGACAGTCGTTAACAGACCAACCACTTTAATTATCATATTCGGACTGCTGGTTTTATTCGGTCTGTACACGGCATTTAATCTGGCGATTGATTTATTTCCGGAAATAAGCTTTCCCGGTCTGGCGCTTATTACCTCGTACTCCGGGGCAGGCCCCGAAGAAATAGAAAAAACCATAACCAGGCCTCTGGAATCAACACTCAGCAACGTGAGCAATATAAAACAAATAACTTCCACCTCATCCGAGGGCACAAGCCTTATTTTTTTGGAGTTCACCTACGGAACCAACATGGCCGAAGCGGCCAATGACGTGCGCGACCGGCTGGAGTTTATAAAAGACTCTCTGCCCGAAGAAGCGACCACTCCCCAGATTTTAAAATTCGACATGTCTATGATCCCCATCTTGCGTTTAAAGGTCTCTGGCAACAGAAGTCCCGAAGATTTACGGGAAATCGCGGAAAATTACATCCAACCCCGGTTGGAACAGATTGACGGTGTGGCTTTGGCCTCGGTAAGGGGAGGAAAAGAAAAAATAATCCGTGTTGAGATCCCCCAAAACAGACTGGAAGCGTACGATCTGAATTTTACTCAGATTAAAAACATGCTTATGGGCAACAACCTGCAGATTTCAGCCGGTACCATTAGCGAAGGCACAACCAACTTTTTGGTGCGTAGCGCCGGAGAATTTGTAAATGTTGAAGAGATTAAAAACACCGTGGTGGCATATAAAACTTCCGCTGCGTCAGCCGGTTTTTCCGCTCAAAACCCCACAGGAGGCATGATCGGTATCCGCCTGCGGGACATCGCCGATGTGTTTGAGGGATTTAAAGAACAGGACAGTCTTGTATTTATAAACGGCGAGCCTGGAGTTTTTATAAACGTGCAAAAACAAAGCGGTACCAACTCCGTTCAGGTAGCAGACAGAGTATTTAAAAACCTGCCCGCTATTAATCGTTCCCTTCCTCTGGGAATCAATGTGGGTGTTGTGCGCGATACCACCCAGATCATCCGCGATTCGCTGCAGCAGGTTTCTTCCTCGGCCCTTTTGGGGGTGCTGTTTGCTATCGCCATTCTCTTTATTTTCTTACGCAGTCTTAAATCCACTATTGTAATCTCAACCGCCATCCCCATTTCATTGATTATCACCCTGATGCTTATGTATTTTTTCAACCTTACCCTCAACCTTATGACGCTGACGGGGCTGGCCCTGGGTCTGGGAATGCTTGTGGACAACAGTATCGTTATCCTGGAAAATATTTATCGCTACCGTGAAAAAGGAGCAAAACTGCACGCCTCCGCTATTTTGGGGGCTCAGGAGATGATTACCGCCATTACCGCCTCCACCCTCACCACCATCTGCGTGTTCCTGCCCCTGGCGCTTTTTCGCAACCAGCTTGAAGTGTACGGTGAAATGTTTTCCGGCCTGGCTTTTACGGTCGTTATTTCTCTCTCTACTTCACTGATTGTGGCGATACTGCTTGTGCCGGTGCTGACAAGTAAATATGTACAGCTTAACACACGCAGGGAGATTGTCCTCCCCCCTGCACTGGAAAAAATTGATAATATCATGGGCAGGTTTTACACCCGGCTTGAGAATTTGTATAAGCGTATTTTAAAATGGGTGCTTTCACATAAAAAGATCACGATTATTTCAATCGTCGGCGTGTTTATCGCCAGTTTTTTCCTCATTCCCCTTGTCGGCCTTCAACTTATCCCCGTCCAAGAACAGGATAGTGTGGAACTAAGCGTGGAGCTTCCCACCGGCACCTCATTGGAGATTACCCATTCGGTGATATTGCAGTTCGAAGAGGTGGTTAAGCAGGAGGTGAGCTCGTATCAAGATATTGTATCGGAGGTTGGTGAACCCTCCGTATTCGGTTTTCTGGGACAAAGCCAGACAAATAAGGGAAGCATCACCATAACTCTTCCCCCCTATGCGGAGCGCAAAGAGGGTTCCGAGCTTGTAAAGCAAAAACTACGCGGGCATTTCGGTGATTTTCCGGGCGCTGAAATCACTTTCTCCCAGCGCAGAGGAGGCGGGTTTACCTCATCGCCCTTTATCATCACTTTTAAATCGGACGACAGAGAGCTTTCCAAAAACACAGCGCAGAAGGTTCTTGCTATATTAAAGGAAAAGGTGCCTGAAATCACGGAGCCTATACTTAATCTGGAGGAGGGCCTGCCCGAAATCGAAGTAAAAATAGACAGGGACAAAGCATACTCACTGGGATTGAGCATGGCTGCCATCGGACAGGAGCTCAGGGCCAATATCGACGGGATTACGGCCGGTAAGTATCGCACCGGAGGTTCGGAATACGACATCCTGCTTATTCTGGATGAGCAGAGCAGAAATCAGCTGCCTGATCTGGAAAAGATTTTTATCATGAGCAATTTCGGACAAAAGATTGCCCTGGCCAGTTTCGCGGAATTCGGCCGCTCAACGGGTCCCATCAACATCAACCGCGAAAATCAGACACGCTACCTGCGTATTACCGGCGGTATCGCCCCGGGTGCCAGCATAAACACGGTCATACCCCGCATTCAGCAGTTGATAACCGAAGAAATTCCCCCTAACGAGAATTTACTTATTGAATACGGCGGTGATTTCGAAGATATGCAGCAATACTTCCCTGCTTTAATGCTCGTGTTTTTAATCGCGGTGCTGCTGGTGTTCGGGATTATGGCTGCCCAGTTTGAATCTTTTCTGGATCCGTTTATTATCGTCTTCACCATTCCCCTTACCCTGATTGGCGTAATAGCGGTTCACTTTTTTACGGGAGAAGCCTTTAGCCTCTTTACCATCGTGGGTTTGATCATGCTGGGCGGTATTGTGGTTAATAATGGTATAGTTCTCGTGGACTATACCAATCTTTTACGCAAGCGTGGCCGTCCGCTCATAGAAGCGTGTATAGAAGCGGGAGGAAACAGACTGCGTCCCGTACTCATGACAACACTTACCACGGTTTTGGGACTGGCGCCGATAGCCTTTTTAAAAGGGGAAGGAGCGAGCCTGGTTCAACCTATAGCTAAAACGGTAGTAGGCGGGCTTACCATGAGTACATTCTTAACACTTTTCCTTATTCCCGTGCTGTATGCTATCTTTAATAAGTTCAGCGATAAGCTTAAACAGAAAAAACGCCTGAAACAGGAAAAACGCAGACAGATAAGACTGCAGCGTATGAGAGAGGAGAGATCATTATGATACGTGTAGAAATAATCGGCAACCGCTCGATCCAGGAAGATCTGCTTGATCTGTTAGATAAATATCAAGTGGGAAAGTATCGCACGGTTATCACTGAAGTACGCGGCAGGGGAAGCTCCGGTCCCAGACAGGGCGATCATATCTGGCCCGAAGAAAATTTTATCATGATTATATTCTGTGAGCTTAAAGAAGCAAAATATATTCGCAAGGCCATTGAGGAGTTAAAAGACTACTTTCCGGACGAGGGAATCAAGATGTTTGCCACAAAGGTTGAAAAGGTATAAGCTGTAAAGCATATTATAAAATTCGGAGGGCAGATCCATGGCGAAATCGGTAAAACATATCCCACCCCGCTCCTCGTCTCCCCCAGGCTCACTCATCCATATCGGTAAAAAGAAGCGGGAAAAAATAAGCATCACTCTGTTTTCATATAACGCGGACTCTTTTGAGGAGAAGGAGCTTTCTTCCATAGATGAGTTGTTACGCTTAAAAAACAATGGCAATATCTGGTGGATCAACATCGACGGTCTTCACGATATACCCACAATCCAAACAATCGGTGCGCAATTCCACATTCACGACCTTATTTTAGAAGATATTTTGGATACAAATCAGCGCCCCAAGGTTGAAGAAACCGACACCTATCTTTCGGCAATTGTGAAAATGCTTCATCATAATAAACATAACGACATCAATACCGAGCAGGTATCGCTTATAATCGGTACGGATTATGTTATTTCTTTTCAGGAATACCGCGGTGACGTGTTCGAACCGATCCGGGAGCGGATCCGCCAGAATAAGGGCCGCATCCGTAAAATGGGATCCGACTACCTGGGCTACAGCCTGATCGACGCGCTTATCGACAATTACTATCTTATTCTGGAAAAATTGGGAGACAGAATCGAAGAACTGGAGGCGCTGGTCATCAATAAACCGACACCCGCCACTCTCACACTGATTCATAATCTAAAAAGGGAAATCCTCAACGTTCGAAAATCAGTCTGGCCCTTACGCGAGATTATCGGCAATTTACAGCGCGCGGGAATGCATATTATAAGTGAAGCAATCTCTCCCTACCTCAAGGACCTCTATGATCACATTGCTCAGGTAATCGATACCACTGAGACCTTCCGCGAGATGGTGTCCGGACTGCTTGACATCTACCTCTCCAGTGTGAGCAATAAGATGAATGAGGTCATGAAAGTGCTTACCATTATTGCCACTATTTTCATTCCCATTACGTTTCTTGTTGGGTTGTACGGTATGAACTTCAAGTACATGCCTGAATTAGCATGGAAATGGGGTTATTTTACCGTGCTGTTGATTATTGTAATAACTGTAATCAGCCTGATTATCTTCTTCAAAAAAAAGAAGTGGCTGTAAGCCGAATATCTCACCCGACGCCGCCGATAAGCTCCTGCATACTATTAAGTCTGAAAGCAGGCTGCGGGGACAGACCTGCGATATCATTCTGACTCCAGGTTACCAAAGCCGTATCCACCCCGGCTGCTTTTCCGCTTTCCACATCCCACACACTGTCACCGATGAAAAGGCAGGTTTCAGGATCGGCGTTAAGCAGGGCAAGAGCTTTGAGTACCGGTTCCGGATGAGGTTTGTGTCTGGTCGTACTTTCGGGAGTGACAAGTACATCAAAATACTTACTCAGGTCTTTTGTTTTTAAAAAATGTTCCAATGACCGCCGTTTGCGCGAGGTAACCACGGCGAGTTTCTTTCCGCGTTTCTTTAATTCTGCCAGAGTAGTATGAACAGAAGGAAAAACAGTAAGATAGTCAGGTATAATTTCCAACTGGTATTCATTATAGGTACTGTAAACCTCAACGAATTCAGCATCGGTCATTTCACCTAAAAACAGTTCCAGTTGCTGCTTTAAAGGAATTCCAATATGAGAGACCACGGCTTGACGACTTATGTGCGGACCATGATACTTTTTTACCGTATGAACAAAGCATTGATATATAAGTTCCGAAGTATCGACCAGGGTACCGTCCATATCAAAAAGAAAAGAGGAATATTTGGATAATGGTATGGTTTTTTCTTGTGTCATACTGATACGTTAGAAAAAATCAGGATTAGTCCCTGTCGGGAAAAAGCAGGCTCTTAACTGTCCTCGCACCGACCAGTTTTTTTTCATCCAACAAAAGCTTTTTCCAGGGAATTTTACGACGGCTCGCCTGGCGATTTTTTTCCAGATATTCATATTTATACATACGCAGTTTTAACGCCACATTATACCAAAGTAAAACCGTGGAAAATCCGAACAACATAAAAAAGGTAAGAACCGAAACACCCAAAATTATTATTGTACCCAACAGCAAGGTAAAAAGAGTAAAACCGGTATTATCGAGCAGCAGCATCATCATCTTTTTAATGTTCTTCATAACTTTTTTATCAAACATGGACTGTAGAGCGAAAAAATACTGCGAGGCTGCAAGCCAAAATAAAAAAAGCCAGGTAAGAAAGAAGAAAATAATAGGATTAAGAAGATTGTCCATGGCATCAAGGTAATAAATACCGGCCATAAGTAAAAAAAACAAAAGCAGAAAATTGAGAATTCCGAAGATAAGACTTGATTTGTACGTTTGTTTTACATAGTTCATAAAACTTTTAAAACCGGGTTTTTTATAATCCGCGATATCCTTGGTCACACAGCTTACTGCTCCCGCATATATCGAAAAAAGGCAGACAACCGGAAGATAAATAAAATGCCCTAATGCCAATCCGATGAGGGGATTTACCTCTTGAATTAAATATTTCAACACATAGAGAATCGCGTATTCAATCGCCAAACCGGTAAGAATGAAGATAATGAATCCGATATTGAGAATAATTATAGTGAGTATATTATCCCACATATCAAAAAAAGTCTTTTTTATCAGGAATCTGATCATAGCCTACTCTACTATGTTGATTGTGTTTTGACAAGAGTTGTGGAATACATGTTTGTTGAGAAATTTGGATTAACTTTATTACATAATACTTTTACAGCGGCTGGATACCTGAAAGGATCTCGACAATCGTCTCTTCATGCTTCTCATAAGCCGAGCTCTGCACTATCCCCATCACCAGCAATACTTTCTGCGCCGGTGTAAACACCATAAAAACTCCTATATCAACACCCATATCATCGATCTTACCCTGTGCCTCCATGAATAAGCAGTCCATTCCGTTTAGTTTATCCTCTTCCGGTTCACCTACGCTTTGCAGCTCGGTTACCGTGCTTAAAAGCTCCTCTTCCAATGCGGCAAGCGCATCTTCTATCTCATCGCTTTCAATAAGCATGTATACAAATACTACCTCCTCATCAGGATCAGCGATCATTAAGGCATCTTCATCACTTTTCATGGTCCAATGATCGGGATACCAAATGCTTATTTTCCCTTGTTCATGTACAATTTCTTCAGAGCAAATCAAGGATACCGCAGTACCTAAAAACAGTAAAAACAAAATCCAAATGCGTACGCTTTTCATGTCATCCTCCTGTGTATAATTTTAAATCAAGCATAGATATAATTCCACTATATTCACTGATTAATCCATCACATAAGAACAGCTTGTACACTCCCCGGACTTATTGTATACTGCATGTTAAGAATGAGAACCGCGACCACATATGTCTTTCTGATTTTAATCTGTGTTTTACCGCTCACCACCTGTCAAACGGACAGTATGCAATCCTCAGCACAAGAAACCGACACAGACCTGTACGCAGGAGGTACGGCTCTGCATCTGGCGGCGGGCCGGTGTAATCTTCCGGAAGCAAAAAAATTAATCAAGCAGGGAATAGATGTGCTTAAAGAAGACAATCATGGAAAGACCGCTCTGGACTACGCCAGAGAAGCAGGCTGCGAAGATATTGAAAATCTTATCATCGATTATATAAAGCTTTACCTGGATCCCAGACTTGAAATCCAGGAAAACCACGTTTTCTGCGTAAACGCGCTGGCCTTCAGCCCGGACGGCAGACTCCTGGCTTCAGCCAGCACGGATGAAAGCATCAAGTTATGGCATGTGAAGTCGGGCGCGCTTATCCGCACCTTACACGGCCATTCCGGTTCGGTAACGGCCGTAAGCTTCAATCCCGACGGCAGCATGATCGCCTCCGCCAGTACGGACAGCACCATAAAACTGTGGCAGACCGCCACGGGCAAACTCATTCACACTCTGCAAGGACATAAGGGGTCGGTCCATACCTTAAGCTTCAGCCCCGACGGTAAATTAGTGGCATCCGCCGGAGCCGATCATACGGTTAAAGTATGGGACACGTCTTCCAAAGCCTTGGTCTATGATCTCAAAGGTCATGAAGGATTCATAAACACCATAAGTTTTTCCCCCGACGGGCGTTTTATCGCCTCTGGCAGCGCGGATAAAACCGTAAAACTGTGGGAAAGCGCAAGCGGTGATTTATGGCATACCCTGCTGCGCAGCGACGATTTTGTGACTTCACTGGCTTGGAGCAAGGAAAGCAGATTTATTCTGGTGGGAAGTGGTGACGGTACACTCAAACTCTGGGACGCGCTTTCCGGCACTCTTATCCGCACTTTTACCGGTCATACAGGCGTGGTGCAATCCGTAGCCATTGACCATGACGGAACGTTCAGTGTTTCCGGCGGTTGGGATCTGACCATAAAACTCTGGGATCTTTTCAATGCCTCATTAATCAGAACCTTTGTCGGTCATACGGGTTTGATTGAAGCTGTGGCCATACACCCCAAAGGCAATATTCTGGCCTCAGCCGGCTGGGACAACTCCATCCTGCTGTGGGATGTTTCCAAAGGCACAGTCCTGAAAAAAATTCTTCCGGTAACCGGTCTGCTTGACAAGGCAAGTATCAGTCAGAACGGCCGCTATCTGGCTTTGGCCGGTCGCGATAAAAAAGTAATATTCTGGGATCTGTTTGCGGGAGAATTTTTAAATCCGCTTACAATTTTTAAAGATTCTGTTACGGCGGTGGCTTTTTCACCGGACAGCACTCTCCTAGCCTCAGCCGACAAGAATAAACAGATCCAGCTTTGGGATACGGGAAGCGGCGCGCTTGTGGCGATCCTGAAATCGCATACCGCTGATATCTTCTCCCTCGCCTTTCATCCTAACGGACGCCTGCTTGCTTCTGCGGGCAGAGACAAAACCATTAAACTGTGGAATCCTTTTTCCAAAAAAGTCCTGTCCAGCTGGCAGGCGCATGATGACGATATTTACACCCTGGCCTTCGATCGGGCGGGAGAAATTCTTGCTTCGGGCAGCAAAGACACGACACTGAAGTTGTGGGATGTGGTTTCCGGCAAACCTCTGGCCACTCTAAAAGGAATAAAATCCATCATCCGTTCGCTTGCCTTCAGTCCCAAAAGTTCACTGCTGGCTGTGGGAAGCGACACTCCCTTTGTCCTGATAGTAGACTCCGCCAAAGCCGTCATCGCGCGTGTACTTAAGGGCCCGGAACAAGGAATACCCGCCGTATGCTTTAATTCCGACGGCACGCTCCTTGCCGCGGCCAGTTGGGACAAAACCATCACTATCTGGGATACTTCTTCATGGGAAATCATCCAGATTCTTAAACTTGAAAACGGCTTCGCCTCTTCCCTGGCCTTTAATTTCGAACTGGGGATTATAATAGCCGCTGACTTTTCCCATATCCAGATATGGCGCACCCAAAGCTGGGAAAAACTCTGTACACTTATGACCATAGGCAATAATTACGCCATTGTATATAAGGGTAATTATTTTGATTACACAGATGAGCGAGCAAAACAGTACATCCGTTTTTCAGCCGGCACATCAAGTTTTCCATGCGACCTGTTTGTGGAAGATTTTCGCAGTCCGAACATGCTGCGAAATCTGATACTCTCCGACTAACGTATTATGCGAACCATGCCATGAAAATTAACCTTACAGGCCTTCTGCCGGAAGAGATTGCAAGCACCTTTCCCGACCTCAAGCGGTTTCGCAGCATACAGCTGTTTCAGTGGCTGCACAAATCGGTCTTTGATTTTAACGCCATGACCAATCTTCCCCAAGAGTTGCGTATTATGCTGGCCCAACGCTCGCTCGCCGTATCCTCCCTGATCATTCAATCGCAAAAAGCTTCCGACGCTTCCGCCAAGTTCAAAGTCCGGCTTTCCGACGGAAGATGCATCGAAAGTGTTTTGCTTACGGATAAAGCGGGGAGAAATACCATCTGTGTTTCCACTCAGGTAGGCTGCGCCATGGGATGCGCCTTCTGCGGTACGGCCGGCATGGGACTTGTCCGCAATCTGGCCGCTCATGAAATCGTGGAGCAGTATTTATTGCTTAAACAGCTTGCCGTCACTATCTCACATGTTGTCTTTATGGGTATGGGAGAACCGCTTGCCAATCTGAGTGAAGTGAGTAAGGCCATCGCCCTGCTCCATCACCCTGAAGGATCGGGGATCGGTCTGCGCCGCATGACCATATCCACGTGCGGATATCTGCCGGGCCTGCGGGAACTGATTAAAACAGGGCCCTATGTTAGACTGGCGCTCAGTCTGATCAGCGCCGATCCGGAAACCAGGAACATGCTGGTTCCCCAGGCCAAAGCCAATCCGTTGCCTGAACTGAAGCAGGCGCTGCAGGCCTATCAACAGGTTACGGGTAAACGCATAACTTTGGAGATTGTGCTTCTACCGGGAGTTAACGACAGGCAGCATGATATTGTCACGTTACAACGTTTCACGGAGTCGCTGAAAACAGTTATCAATATTATTCCCTGGAATAAGATAAGCGGCCTTGCCTTTCGGGAACCCTCTAAAAGTGAGCTTGCGGATTTTATAACACGGCTTACAAAAAGCGGGTTTAACGTAACCCAGCGCTACAGTAAAGGCAGAAGCATCAACGCTGCCTGCGGACAGCTGTGTACACCTCAGAAATAAATTTATGCGATATTAATCCAAATCAAATATCTCCACATTATCAAATACCGCCGTAATTTCTGCGGCACAGAACAGGCCGATCCGGCCGCTCATAAAGGTATCGTCCTCACACTCGTCCACTAGATTATCATTTATATATAAAAGATGCGTGCTGCCCATACTCATAATACGCAGTATGTTTTTACCTTCCGGATTGATGATACGGGTTTTTTTCCAATCGATCAACACATTCCATTCACCGTTCTTATAATAACCGAAGCGGTAATACCCGCTTTTCAAAATAATGAATAAGTAATGGTTGTCGATATCTTTAAAACGTGAAACCAGGCCGTACCCTGAATCAACAGGGCCAGCCGACCAGCGTGCTTCGGAACGGAAAGAGAAGTTTTCATACTCTACCTCACCCCAGGAATAGTAATCACTTTCACCGGCCTTGACTATATACTCTCCATCCTTGAAATACGCCTGGGTGGTATCAGCAAAATTTTCGGTGACTCGACTAAAATCTTCATAGAGCAGCAGGTTACCCTGATACACAAGCAGATTATCAAATGCAACATGTACACCTTTCCCCGCAAACATACCAAAAAAACCTTTGATAAAAGTGGAATCAAATAATTCCGCTACTTTGATATTGTTCACAAAAAAGCTCATATGTTTGCCCACGGCAACTACCTTGAGGTAATTAACTCCGCTTACATTAATAGAGGTACTCTTTTCCCACGGCTTGATTTCATAATAGCTGCCGTCAACTACTTTCCCAACTTCAAAATAACCGGTCTTGGTAATGTCGAAAATATAGTAATTGTGCTCATCCTGCAGTCTGAAGAGTACACCGGAACCTGCCTCTTTTTCCCCTTCTATCCACTGGGCCTCCACTTCCATCGCGAAATCATCAATAGTGGTGGTGTCCCAGACAAACCAATATGTATCTTTATTATAGATATGGTATTTTCCTTCTTTATAAAATAATATTTTTGATTGAACCCATAGTTTGTTAGTAAAATTATCATGATAAATTATTTTTGCTTTTTTGATAAACATAGTACGAATCGCGGCAAAAGCCACATTGTCCGATATTTTCTGCAAATCATTCACGATTTCTTCCAGCTTTTTATAGGTTTTGGAATGCGAGCTCACAATATTGGCCGTCTCCACATCTACCACACTGATATTGAAAATAACATTGGAGCCCAGCTTGCCCACACTGCCGAATACCAACAGCTTGGCCGAAAGCAGCTTGCCGATCTCTTTGGTCTTCTGCTGGTCCGCCACATCCGAGCCTGAGAATTCGATCTCTTTCAGCAGTTGATCTCTTTTATCCGATTGTATGACATCGAAAACACCTGTTTCAAACAGAGAGTTGTTAAAAAAATCGATAAGCAGGCTTATTTCATCCTGCGGCAGGTTGGTTACTTTTAATTCCATGACCGCGATTGAGATTTTCTCAACGGCGCCTACATATACCGCAGCCAGTATGAACATCAATACTGCTACGGAAAATTTAACTAACCTTTTATTAAAAAAAAACATGATCCGCCCCCTTCTTATGTTTATATAAATATATCACATATTGAGTTATCTTGGACTACCACTACTGAATTTTAGCCCGTTTAATGCTGTTCGTCAATATTTTTTTAGCGGCGCAGAGGAGAGGTCTCCCTGATCATCGTACCGGTGCGCAGCACTTCGTATATTTTATAGGTTCCGAACTTGCGTGCTTTCAAGAAACCGTCCCAGGCCGATTCGGCCAGCCGCCCGTACTGCCAGAGATCGATCAGCCATTCATTGGCGTACTCCGGATCTTCCTGAGGAATACCGGCCTGTATCTCCAAAAGCCACTTTTTATTATAGCGCTCCTGCGCTCCGATGGAATCCGCCATAATAATTGGCAGCCCCAATCCGGAATAAAAGGACAGCTCACTGGGTTTGGTCCAGAGCACGTCAATCACGCGCATAAGCGCTGAAAATTTATCAAAATACTCATAGATATCGCTTGAGTAGATAATCGGTACCAGATCGGTCGATAATCCCAAATCCTTTAAGCCGTGCTTAAAATGGTTATTCACCTCCTCACGAATTCCCGCGATCAGATAGAGCTTTAACTCTTTTTTTAAGATTTTTTCTCTTAGGCTTTTGGCGATTTTTAAGGCTATATCGGTCTGCGCGCCCGCGCCGCCCACCGCGAACGCTATGGAAAATATTCTTTCCTTTTTGAACTGAATATACTGCTTGCCCAAAAAATGCTTTGCGTTCAGCTCATGCAGGGGCCAGAACTTTTGTTTGGGATCAAGATAGTGCAGCCTTTGACCCAGATCATGGCGCAGTACTTCCAGCTTTTCCGTACCCAATACGGTTTTGGGCAGCGGAAAACCCGTTAAAAATATGCGTTCATCAAGCACACCGTACTGACGCAGGCGTTGCAGCGCCCTGCTGCAGGGCGCGAAATAGACCGTCCGGCTTGACGCCGGATCTTTAGGCACCCATGCCCTATTAATTTCCGCGTCCGTGATAATGCAGTAGTTCCTGCTGTAATTATAATAATCGGCGATAAGCGCGGGCACCGGATAACTGCAGATCAACGGCAGGGATTTACTCTCTATTCGCTGCATAAGAGATTTCCCCAGGCCCTTTTTGATATATTTATAAATAAGTTTGGTTTGGAACCCCGGCTTGGACATATCGCGCAGCGGATATATGGGCGCGATGTCCATAAATTTATCCATTATACTGAAGAGCATATTACCGCTTAAAGGTATTTTTTTAATGCGTGATATGAACTCATATCCTCCCGTTATCCGGTGCCAGAGTTTTATTTCTTCAGGAGAAGAGGTTTCTTTGTCTCCCACAAGCAGCACACCATCCTCCGCGATATCCAGCAGCGGATATGTGGCGCGCTGGTGACCCAATCCCATATTAATGCTTACCACCCATGCCTTGCATTTTTCTTTTGCCATATACGTTTAACTCCTTTTTTGTCACTGCCGTGATGCGTGCTTTAAACTGTCCTCACATTTCAGTTATAGTGTAGTATGGGCATGGTTGAAATGCAATTATTTTAATCCGCTTTTTCTTGTACCAGCCAGAGCACGTGATAGGGATTTACCTGTAATGACAATGTATTCTTCATCCATATCTGTTTCCGGGTGAATAGTTTTCCTGAAATAATATCGCGCAGGGGCAAACCCGGAGTCAGACCCAATATCCGGGCGGCACAGTCAAGGTTCACCTTGCAGGCCGCCACATTATGAACGCAAACAACCTGTTCGCTGTTATCAAGCGTACGCCTTATTACTATAAAAAGCTGTTTATGCGCTTTTATCACCCGCTGCTGTGCCAGAGGATGAAAAGCGGGATGAGAAGAGCGAGCGCTCATGAGGGAAACAAATCCTCTGTACACATACGAACGCAGGTTGCGGTTTTGCTTTAACTCCTTTTCAATACGTTCAAAATCCAATTTCTCACGATTGATTGTCCGATTAATTCCTGTTTTTTCCACTCCCTCGTAATAATTAGTTGAACCGAGCAGACTGTGAATATATATGCCCGGCACACCCTTAAACGCCAGCATTATGGCCTGTGAGGCGAGAAATTTTCGCGCCTTTAAGTCAGGCGGATCATGCTTGCCGGTGACCGCACTGAGATAGGAAATATTGAGTTCATAGGGAATAGGCCCCTGTTCGGTATCTTTATATGAAATCCTGCCGCCCTGTTTTTCCACAAACCGCACAAGATCCTGTATTTCATCCGGAGAGAGAATTCCATGCACCGGTAAAATCCCGACTCCGTCATGCGAGGCCAGGAAATTGAAAAAGGTGCAGTTCTCTGCTCTAAGTGTTAATCCGTCCGCCCATTGAGTAAGCGCGCCGGCATCTCCGTTTTTAAAAGAGTGCAGTACCAGCGGAGGCAGGGAAAACTGATAGACCATGTGCGCTCCATTGCTGCCGTCGCCCAGATAAGAAACATTCTCTTTATGCGGCACATTTGTCTCGGTTATCAGCAGGACGCCGGGAGCGACCGTCCGGATAACGAGGCGAAACAACTCCACCAGCAGATACACCTGCGGCAGGTGGATACAGGAGGTGCCGAGTTCTTTCCATACGTAGGCTATGGCGTCCAGCCGGATAAGGCGCGCGCCCTGTGTTAGATAAAACAAGAGGATCTCGATCATTTCCAGCAGCACCCGGGGATTCTGGAAATTAAGGTCGATCTGATCTTCTGAAAAAGTGGTCCACACCAGTTTCTCTGCCCCGCCTATAGAAAAGCTGTGCACAAGCGGCAGTGCCCGCGGACGCGCCACCAGAGACAGATCGGTTTGCGCCGGAACCGTGATAAAATAATCCGCGTAGCCGGGATTGTTTTTTAAAAACTCCTTAAACCAGACACTTTTACTTGAGATATGGTTTAATACCAGATCACACATCAGGTTAAACTTCCCCGCAATCGCTTTTATCTGCTGCCACCCGCCCCATGAGGGATTTACTTTTGTATAATCAATTATGGAAAAACCGTCGTCGGAAGAATAGGGAAAAAAAGGCAGAATATGTACGCCCGAGATTATTCCTTTCACGTATTCACTTAAAAACCGGTGCAGGGTTTTAAGTGGTTTTTCTCCCTCGCACAAAAACTGATCCCCGTATGTGATGATCACGGAATCACGCTGGTCGAGAGGGAATACGGACTTGGCGCCAGTATCTCGCGCGCCCAAAGTTTTCTGTGCTTTTTCAATTATTTCACAAAGCTCGCTGTATGTTTTTTCTCCCCGGTTCTTACCATAGAGGCTGATTAAAATTTCTTTAATTCGGTCGTTCATGTTTCTTAAAAATAACACAGATATTATAGATTTTACAGGATATTATAAAATTTCTGTTGACACTTATAGACCTCTCTCGTTATAAGTGAAAAGGATATATGAACGAACTGGTGATCTTCCATTATCATCTTCTCGCCGGCGGGGTAACCGACGTAATTGTCCAGGGTGTGATGGCCCTGGCGCGGTTCTCGCATCTGTTTAAGCGCATCACGTTGGTGTGCGGCAGAAAAGAAAATGCGGAAAACGTTTTTAATAAAATCCAGGCATATTTCAGCGAGCACGGATCATCCATCAAACTTGCCATGGAAATAGTACCCGAACTCGATTATCTCAACCACATCGACGGCCCTGATGCTCTGAAAAAAATGATCAGTGAGCTTAAAAACAAATTAATCTCCGACTTTTCTTCTGAAAGCACGATCTGGTGGATTCACAATTACCAGTTAGGTAAAAATCCTGTTTTTTCCGAAGCAGTCTTACGGATAGTGGATTCAAAAATCTTTCAGCGAATCATCCTGCAAATTCACGATTTTCCGGAAGCGGGCCGGCCGCATAACATGATTAAACTCAAAAAAATAGTTACCCATCCCCTGTATCCCGCAGCGTCTACTGTACGTTACATAGTAATCAATATGCGGGACAGAGATATTCTCCTGAAAGCGGGCCTGCCCAAAGAATTGATCTATCTCGTAGAAAATCCCATCACATCCTTTGCGGAACAGCCAAGCACCCCCCGTCAGGTAAGAAGAAGCTTGGCGGGGTACGCCGAACAGTTCGGATACATTGTGAATGAAGATACGGTCTTGACCATCTATCCGATAAGAGCAATCAGACGCAAAAACGTGTTGGAAGCGGGACTATTGACAAAACTGCTGTCGCCAAAAGCCCTGCTTATGGTAACACTGCCCGGAGTATCTCAATCCGAACGGGCATACTCCGATTTTGTAAAGCGCTGTTATCGTGAAAAGCTCATCCCAGGGTTTTTCGGCATTGGATTGGATTTGGCTCAACTGGGAATCAGCTTCCCCGCCTTACTCTCGGCCAGCTCCCTGATGTGCTGTTCATCGGTGCAGGAAGGCTTCGGTTATCCTTACCTGCAATCCCTGCTTTTGGGTATTCCGCTTGTGGCCAGGAAACTGGATGTCATGGACGGATTTATCAATATGTTTGATCACTACCCAAGCGTATTTTATACGGCACTCCATGTACCTTTGGAGAGCAGGGAGAGGACACAACTGAGACTGGAATATCTTTCATATATAGAAACATTGCATAACGCGCTGCCTTCGGCGCTTCTTAAAACCCTCACCGACGAAGTGGAAATTCTTTTTCATAACAATCTGATTGACTTTTCTTTTCTTTCTTTTGATTTGCAGCAGAAGATTCTTAAGCGCGCCTTATCAGCTGAATACCGGGAACAGGTACGCCTGGCGAATCGCCCCCTTTTCGCCGATACGGAACGGTTGCTTGACTGCACACCAAAGGCTAAAAAAGAGCATGTATTAAGCCGCTTCGGGCTCACCGCGTATGCCGAGTCCGTGGAACAGATTATTGAATCGTTTTCCGATGATATTCCGCTTACCACGGTTTCAGAAGATCTTATTGACGACGCGGTGCTTAAGCTGTTCGGCTCGCTCCAATATCTGCGCCTGCTTTTTGCTCCGAAGCTTGACAAAAAATACTAAATTAATTTTAATAAAGACAATTCATACTGCTTTGAAACATGGAACTCCTACTATGGGATGAGGAGTTTTATATGGGCAAAGGTGATAGATCAAGCCGTAAAGGTAAAATCTGGCGGGGCAGTTTTGGCAAAACCCGACCACATAAAATCAAAAAGCAGAAATCCCCGACGGCTGTCAAAAAACAAAAGCAAGTAACTGCAAAACCAAAAACTTGAGTACCTATGTACTCACATTGACCTTTCCCGCGTCAGATAAATCTTAAGGGTATCATAATACTTGGCTATTTTGTTTATGGACAGTTTGCCGTAATTATAACGAATGTTGTCATCATTAAGAAAATCTTTTATCACGTTATCAGGCTCTTCACTTGTGTTGGTCATTACCCGCAGATCGGTTAATGAGATATCAAAGAAATAGGACTGGTCCTTCTGCCTTCCTTCTTTTGATTGAATAATAAAGTCCAGACAATCATAGAGCCGGGTAACGGGATTCTTGTAACTCAAATTGATGGAGCGCCGGTAGGAATACCAAATGCGGCGGGCGAAACTGGTAAATATCTTTTCCAAAATTTTGGCTCCAAGCTGGTTCATGAAGGTATCTTTACTCAGTTCAAGCAGCTTGGTTTCCGAGAAGGCAATCGCGGTAGCGTTTCTCTTCAGCTGATTGAGGATGGCCATTTCCCCGAAAAACTCGTTCTGCTGCAGGATGGCGATGACGAACTCCTTTTCCCGATCGATATGGGAGATCTTCACCTTGCCCTGCTCAATGAAATAGAAATTTTCTCCCTTTTCCTGTTCCAAAAAAATAATATCACCCGGCTGGTAAATGAGATGCGCGCCCATCCTGACCGGTTCGCGAATTGTGATATTCTGTTCCGATTTTAAAGACTCCATGAGTTTTACCGCCTGCTGCCTGGACCCTTCATCCGCTGCATACTCGACATATTTGCTGAGAGCGTAGAGGTAATGACTTAACAAATTTCGTTGTTTAAAATAATTGCCGATCTCCAATAGATACCGCGGAAGGTCCATATACGGAGAGCGTGAGCAGAGTTTAAACAGTTTTTGATTTATCTTCCTTAATCGGTTTGAATAATCACTGGCAATTTTAATGAAAATATCCGGCTTTCCCGAAAGAAACGGGACGATATCCTTCTTGTCAATCATTATTACTTCGGTATCTTTAACCGCTACGAGTCTGTCCAAATAGGCATGCCCGGTCAAACAGGCTATCAGACCGAAGGTATCGCCGCTGTTTAGAAAGGTCACATCCTCATCCAGCATGATTCTCAAGAAACGTTTGAGCTGCCCGCTTTTCACGATAAAAAAATAGGGCATGGCTTTGGAGCGCTCCATCCAGACAATCGAGCCCTTTTTATACATGCGGTTTTTGAATGTTATTTTATTCATAATTCATCTCTTTTTTTATCGGTCTCTCCATAAAAAACACTAACTCTTTATACTTTAGCCGATCATACTTTTCCCTTAATTATAAACAGATATTTTAAAATTCACCAGTCTGTTTTTTTGGCTTGACTACAATAATGCTCTCAAACAGTCGGAAATACTACGAGGCTTAAATCCCAGACTTTTGGCCAAACTATTGGCAAGCGAGAGATCCCGTGGCCGCGGGGCCGGTTGCGGTTTTTGTTCCTGACTGCAGGGCGTAATCAGCTGTGTGTTGTATCCGAATCTGCGGGCGATTATGCATCCCAAATCATATCTGGATAAACGCTCATCACCGGCAAGGTGCAGGACCGGCAGCGCTGCTCTGGCGGCACAGAGCAGCCCGGCTGCAGCGTCTTCAACATAAAGCGGCGTGCGGAACTCGTCCGTATAAAGAAATATCCCGCGGCCGCCTTCCAAGGCGGTGCGTACGCTCTGTAAAAAACCTCCTGAATACGGACCCGGTCTGCCGTACAGAGGGGGCAGACGGCAGATGGCAGCCTGGGAATTATGTTCCCGGATATAGATTTCAGCCAGGGCTTTATGCTCGCCGTAGCGGTTGATGGGACTAACGGAAGCGCTTTCCGAGTAAGGGGCGTGTTCTCCGTCAAATACCATATCGCTCGATGTGAATATCAGTTTGGCGTTATACTTCAGGCTCAGGTCCGATATGATTTTGACTGCAAAAACGTTTATGCCAAAGGACTCCTCGGCATGTTCCTGGCAGTAATTCGGGTGTGACAACGCGGCTGTGTGAAGTATAATGTGGGGCCGAAAAGAAATAAACAACTCTTCCACCTGCTTTTCCGCGCGTATGTCCATCTGTACGGTTTCGACGCCGGGAACAGTAATGTTGTGATTATGGTAACAGCCCAGGAGCGAAAAGCGGTCTTTTAACAGATTGCAGAGATTAAAACCCAGGAAGCCGCTCGCGCCTGTAACAAGTATGCGTTCTTTCATTATCTATATATATGAGCATAATTTAAAACTTGACTTTTAGCCATAATAAGAAGTAATAATATGTACATAATAGAAGGATTATCATGGAACTGGTTGCTCCCGCGGGAAATATGGAAAAACTAAAATGCGCTTATCTCTACGGTGCCGACGCGGTCTATATCGGAATAAAGGACTTTTCACTGCGCGCCCAGGCGGATAATTTCAGTGGTTCGGAACACACTGAAATCTCCGCAATAAAGAATAACAAAAAACTGTACGGCGCACTCAATATCTACTTTCATGATAATGATATAGAAGAACTAAACGCGAGTATGGAATCCATAGCGCAGTTTCCCTTTTCAGGTGTTATTTTAAGTGATATCGGAATTGTGAACGTACTGCGGCAGCATCTTCCTTCGGTCCCTCTGCATTTGAGCACACAGGCCAACTGTATAAATTCGGAAGCAGCCAAAGCGTATCAGGATATGGGATTTTCCCGCATCGTGCTGGGCAGGGAGCTTAATCTCAAACAGATCGAACAGATAAAGAATAAGGTTAATATTGATATCGAGGTGTTTGTGCACGGCGCCATGTGCCTTGCCTATTCGGGCCGCTGTTTCCTAAGCGCGTATATGGCAGAACGCTCGGCCAATAAAGGCGACTGCGCTCATTCCTGCCGCTGGCACTACCGTGTGCTGGAAGAAGAGGAAAGGCCCGGAGAATACTTTCCGGTAATTGAAGGCCATGAGTTTACCTCCATCCTCTCTTCCAAGGATCTGTGCATGGTACATCATCTTAAATCCTTATCCGACGCCGGTGTCGACGCCATTAAAATCGAGGGCAGGATGAAATCCGTATACTACACCGCCATTGTCACGCGCGCCTACCGTAAAGCACTGGACAAACTGCTTAAAAAATCGGATGAAGACATTACCGCATATATTGCCGAGCTTGACAAGGTAAGCCACAGGGAGTTCTGGACCGGTTTCTTTTTTGAGAAGCAGGAGATCCAAAAACCCACCCTCACCTCGTATATACGGTCATATGCTTTTCTGGGAACGGTTGGCGAACAAAGCCGGCCCGGGCAGTACAAACTGTACGTGAAAAACCAAATCCGGGCGGATGACACAATTGAATATATCGGCTACGACGTGTGCTTCATCAAAGATAACAAATTCCTTATTCTTGACGAAAACAGAGAGCCGGTGGAAAAGGCCGATCACGGCAAGGAATATTATCTAAAGACCGCTAAAAAGATCAAACCGGGGTATATAATACGAAAACAGTTAAAAGAATAAATCAATAATATTAGATTTGCGTATAAAAGAGAAATATACTAACATAAAAATGACAAATGATAATATTTTAGCCGGATAATACAGATAATAAATATATGAATGATAAAATAGCATTGCTGAAAAAAGCCGAAATCTTCTCCAAACTTCAACAGCAGGAATTGAAAATAGTAGCCAAACACAGTGAATTCAAAACATATCCGGATAACGAAGTTATATTTAAATCCGGAAGTTTGGGTAATGCCCTTTATATAATAAAACAGGGTGAAGTACGTATTATAAGCCGATCAGGAAATAATGAAGAACGAGAGATCGCCCATTTTATTAAAGGTGAATGTTTTGGGGAAATTGATTTTTTTGAAAACGCTCCCCGCACCGCGGACGCGGTAGCGGAGACAGATACCACTTTACTCTGTTTTCCTGCCCAAGGATTTCTTTTTACGGATATTCTCGAAGAGCACCCTTCCATCTGCGCCCGTATTTTGCATAAACTCGTCACGCTGGTAGCAGGCAGAATCCGGCATACCAATAAACTGGTCTCGGAAAAAGTACCATGGATAGAAGACCTGCGCAAGCAGGTGCTCTATGATAAATTGACAGGTCTTTATAATCGCAGTTTTTTGGATGAGGATTTCAACGTTCAACTTCCGGGTTACGGAGACAAGACCTCGTTTCTGGTGATAAAACCGGATAATTTTAAAGAGGTAAACGATAAATTCGGTCATGCTGCCGGAGATAAAGTGTTGAGGGTTCTGGCGGATATGGTGAAAGCAAAGCTTACCGGTAAAGATATCGGGATAAGACTGCGCGGAGACGAATTCGCGCTTGTGCTTCCCAATCAAAATCAGGAAAGCGCGCAGAAAATTGCCGAAGAACTCAAACAGGCCATCTTTAATTATAACATGCAGGATTTTATAGGTGATGAAGATTTTCATTTAACAGTAAGCATCGGTATTGCCGTTTACCCTGTGCATACTACAGAAGCTTCCGAACTGGTAACAAAAGCATTCGACACCATGTGGCGGGCCAGAACCGGCGGAGGCAATAAGGTGCTGCTTGTTTCTTAAGCGACATACCATCAGTAAAGCTGGTGGTATGTCGGGGAGCACCCCATAGGGGTGCGGGGCAGGCGAAAAAGCCACCACCCATCTATCATCTTTATAACCATCACCATAGATGGTGGCTTTTTCGCAAATAAAAGCGAATAGAGGATTATATGCGTACATCATCATTCTTAAAAAGAATAAATATTTTTTCCGATCTTGACTCAAAGGAACTGGCAATTATCGCTCACTACCTTAATCCTTTAAAGGCTGTGCGTGATACTGTTTTATGTAAGGAGGGGGACAAGGGTGATGAGCTTTTTATAGTAAGAAAAGGCACAATCGCCAGCGCCATAAAACTGCCGGACGGTAATCAGAAACAGATCGCCCAATTTAAAGGCGGCAATTTTTTCGGTGAAATGGCGATCTTTGAAAACGCTCCCCGCTCCGCGACCTGTTTCGCGCTTGAAAAAAGCGAACTTTTTACCATGCATAAAAATGACTTTTATAAGGCTTTGGAAGACCATCCGGAGATCGCTATTTCGATTATGTATAAGATGCTGTCCATTATCTCTCAGCGGCTGCGTAATACCGGAAAATTTCTGTCCGAGATGGTGCGTTGGGGCAATGAAGCGAGCAGGAGAGCGATTACGGACAGCCTTACAGGAGTTTACAACCGCCGTTACCTGGATACCGCTCTTCACGACCAGTTTAATGCCTGTCTCAGCCAGGACAGGCCCTTAGCCATCATGATGATCGACCTGGATTATTTCAGGGAGATTAACGAGCAGTATTCGAATGAGGTGGGAAACAAGGCGTTATGCGAAGTTACCAAGGTGTTTAAAGAATTATTATCAAAAAAAGATGTCATTGCCCGTTATGGAGGCGACGAGTTTACCATACTGTTACCGAATAAAAACCTGAAACAGGCTGCACTTTTAGCGGAAGATATAAGAAGCAAAGTCGAGGCGTTGACCATGCTAAAAAGCGTAAAGGGAGATCTTAAGCAGATTACCCTGAGTATAGGTATTGCTTGTTTTCCTGAAAGCGCCAAGGACCTTACCGCCATAAAGGAGATGGCGGATAAAGCCCTCTATGCCGCTAAGGAGCAGGGCCGAAACAGAGTAATCAGCGCCTGAGGTTTACTTATAAGAAAAATCGTTCAGGAAGATGTAATTTACCCTGGCGCACCAGGGTAAAAGGTTTAGTTGTAACATCCACGATTGTGGACGGGACCATATCCGTTAAATCACCGGCATCAACAATAATATCAACCCTCTCTTTAAAATCACGCTTGATATCCTCAATTCGACACAGGAAATCCTGTCCGGAAATATTAACACTTGTGGAATAAAGAGGTCGCCCAAGGGTGTGAAGAAGCCGGAGAAGGAAATCATCTTCAGGCACTCGCAGCGCTATTTTTCCTCTGCGCGTTTTATGCTTAAAGATGAGAGTGAGGGGTCCGGGCCAGAAGGATCCCAACTCCCGCGGTATGTTTTGCCGGGTAAAGTTATTTAACCAATCATGGGTTGGAATCAGGATTAAGAAAGGCTTACTCTCAAAGCGTGCTTTTACAGAGCGTATTTTTAATTCTGTGGCGGGTGCTATACCGACTATGCCGTATATGGTATCGCAAGGCAGAATTCCAATCCCGTTATCTGATAGAATTTTCACTAACGTAGATAAAAGATTCGGATCGTCTCTTTTTATTACCATAAGCTCGCTTTTTTTTATCCGGAAGTATTAATGAAAATAAAAATATTACCAAGAAAACAGCAAAACCCACACTTATAAACAATATTTGAGTTTCATCTTTTAAAGCTTGATTGCGCTTAAGTACCGTGCCCACTTTATAGAAGATCTTCTTAGGGCCCATGCCCTGGAATTTAATCACATGCTCATCAGATTCGAAATATCCCAGTTCTCTGGAATATAATTTAACGATATGAGCATTTGATTTCAATGATTTAAGATCATGGAAAAGATCGTGATAGATTATTTCCAGTTCCTGCAGATTCTGATTAAGTTTATCTTTATACTGAACTGAAGATATATAGTCAAAGAAACCCCCTGCCCCAAAAAACGATTTCAATGCAATATATACCAGAAATCCTATATATAACGATATAAAAAGTTTTGTTTTCAGCATTCATTACAATATACGGTCAATAAACAAACTCTCTTTAGAAAGCAATTTAAAATTTGTTCAATCCAACGATTTCATGTATAAAATTGATGATATTTTTTGAATTTTAACTAGAATTTTCCTATTATTATTTATTTTTTTTACTATATTTTATAATAAGGGGTATTTCTATTGACAAGTTGAAAGAACATGAATTACATTTAATGATAAATAGGAATAGAAGATTACCGATAATATTACAATAAAAGAAGATCATGTTTCCAGGAGAAACAGATGGATATTGAAAATAACGAAAACCTTGAACCTGAAACTCAGGCTGAATCTTCTCCACAAAAGACTGAAGATTTAGAAAAATACGGAGTATGGGTGAAAGTTGAGCCCACAGATGTGGCTGACACGGAAATGGAAAAAGAAGAAAGCAGTTTTAACCTTGAAGATCTTGAAACTGAAGATGCCGGCGTTGCTTTAGAAGCTACGGAATCAGAAGATACCCCGGATAGCCAGGCAGGCGACACATCGGAACAAGACCTTGAAAAAATCCCTGAAGAAGATTTTGATCTGGATGCGGATATGCCCTCCTTGGATGAAGAAACCGAAGTGGCGGCTTCTGAAATCGCCGAATCGGAAACAGAACCCGCTCAAAGCATGGAGGAAGCACAAATAGATATAGATTTGGATGAGGAAAATCTGGAAGAGCTCGAAGAAACAGCGGCGGATCTGGAGTTGGATGAGGAGAGCCTGGAGGGGCTCGAACAAACTGATGACGATTTGGAACTGGATGAGGATCTTTCTGACATTTCAGACGAAGAAGAGGCCGATTTTGATCTTGATGAAGAAAGCCCTGAGGCTCTTGAACAAGCAGAAAACGGTCTGGGACAGGATGAGACAGGTGCAGAAGAGCAGACAGAAACAGCCGATCAGGCGGAGCAAGCTGAAGCAGGCGGTGATTTTAAAGAAGTTTCTTTGGATGAATTGGGTATCTCAATTGATTCTGAAGCTGCTGAAGAGCAGGAAAAAAAATCGTTTGAGACATCCCCCACGGAAACAGCGGACTATGCACTTCATGATGCCGTGCCGATTGAAAGTGATGATGAAGTGCCGCCTTTAGACATAGATCTTGAGCTGACTGAAGATGAAACCGGAACCAACACTGAAGACGCTGTTGGCGAAGAGATTATCTTTGATGAAACTGAAGAAGAATCGGATTCAGCCGGTGTGGATACGGAGCTGGCTGAGGATACATTTGAAGAAGAGCTGTCCCTTGCAGACGAAGATACGGCGCAGGAAGCAGGTCCTGAAACCGAATCGATCGAGGATCTTCCTGAACTTGAGGACACGCTTGCGGAAGAATCGCAGGAGATAGAATTAGAAGAAATCGGAGAAGAGGAACAGTTGGAGGAGTCGGGAGAAGAGATTGCCTTAGATTCTGAAGAGATCGAAGTACCGCTCTCCGATGAACCTAATATAGCGGAGAGTTATGATGAATTAGGCGACATGGAACAAAGCGCCGCCGGTTTGGAAAGCGCTGCTCAGAGCGTAACAACAGCTGATGCTTCACCTCAAATTTTACAAAAGATTGAAGAAGAGCTTAAATCCATTAAAACCGAACTTACCCAGTTGAAGCAGGAGATTGGCGCTTTACGTATTCAAAAACCAGGTGTTAAATCCGGCACCCAAGCAGAACAAAAAGCGGAACAGGATGTAGATGAAAAGAGTTTTTTCGCCGAAGGCGAAGAAGAGGATGAAACCATCGCTTTAACCGGTGAAGAATTAGACAATATTCTCACAACCGCAGATATCAAAGAGGAACAAGAGGAAGAAGCTAAAGATTTAAGCGAAGAAGGAGAACAACTCGTAGATCAAGAGGACATTCTTGATTACAAGAGCGATGAGGAAAAGGAAGAAGCTGTTGAAGAATTGGAAGAGTTGGGAGATTTAGATATTGAAGAGGCTACGTTAGCCGAAGCTGGCGAAGAAATTGAAAGTCAAGACCTTGAGCTCGAAGAGGCTCCAGGTTTGGAAACAGTGGATGAAGAGCAGGAATTGGAAGAGATTGAATCAGCCGCGGCCGAGGCAGAAGCAGACAGGGGCTCGCAGGAAGAACCAGCCTCCGATGAAGAAATTGAAATAGAAATTCCCGATCTTGAAGAAGAACCTGCCGAAGGCCAGACTGAAGGTGAATTAGAAGGATTGGAAACCGTATCTGAAATCGAGGAAGCGGCAGATACATTGGAAGAGCTGGCGATCGAGCCCATTGCAGAAACCGAAGAACAAGAAGAAGAAACCAGCTTGGTAATGGATATTGAGGAGGTTCCAACCGAATCTATCGCTCCCTCCGAACAGGTTAAAAAAGGCCCTGATCTCTCACCGCATTTGAAAGATGAAATAAAATCCGTACTCAGTTATATGGATCAGCTTTTAGAAGCCTTACCGGAAGAGAAAATTCAGGAATTTGCTCGCTCTGAATATTTTGAAGTGTATAAAAGGTTGTTTGAAGAATTAGGATTAGCCTCTTAACCTTAAAAAAGGACTTACTTTTGGAAAACAGTATGGGTCTTTTAAAGAGGGCAGCAAGTCTATGTTTTATACTACAGCAAACTGTTGACCACAGCGATCAAAACCAGAAAAAGCTGTTATCAGAACAGCTGAGTGAAATCATTACAAGCCAAGGCCTCTTAAAAAAAACAATATCATTAGTAAAGAGTGGTTTTGTATATACGCAGCGTTCGTTATTTTGGCCGCTGAAAAAACAAAAACCTCAACCTGCTTCCCCCTTGGCGGAAGAGTACCGGGCAAAAATAGACCAGTTTGACGATGACGCTCAGGACAACATAAAGGGCATAGCATATGTTTACAGTCTGTTTGAGAAAATTAAAAAACTTTTAAATCTGTACGATGCCGCCCTGTTTATGTTCAATCGCCTGAAAAACTGTTATATGCCATGGGCGCTTTCAGGACTTGCCGTTAAAAATCCCGATCAGTTGATGTTGACCGAACCCTCACCCGAAATCAGTGAAAAACTTGCTTCAGGTGTTCCCTATATCGCAGAAGTTGATTCCCCATTATTTTTTTCCACCATGGATCGCTCCTTAGCGCCTTTGTTGGTCGCTCCGTTTATCCATGCCGAAAAGCTTGTCGCCCTGCTGATTATTTTTAATGCAGATAAAAACATATATGATCTACAGGCATTAACCGCTCTTCTAAACGGTATCTGCCGAATAGCAGCGCCGCGCCTTTTTAAGCAAAGAGAAACAAAACTTTCCACGCTTACGTATCTGGATCCTTTAAAATGGGAAAACAGAAAATCTTCCATCCTTTCCCTCTATCAAGAATGTAAATCGGAAAACGTGGCTTTATTTCTTATGATTACGTCCCTTAAAAACACTTTAAAAACTATAAAAGCAAAGAATGAATATATAACCTCCCAATGTTTTTTTGCGGATATTCTCCTGCTTATTAATTCATTGCTGAGCGGGATCGGGCTTGCCTATAGAATACATGATGAGAAGATAACCATCTTTTTTAAAGGCTATAACACGCTTGATCCTCGTCTACTCCTGCATCAAATTTTTACTCAAATTAAAGAATTGTATGGAGTACTTGCCCAAGACTGGCGGATAAACCTTCCCGAAAAGCCGGATGTGCTTTTAGAAGAAGAAAAAAATATTGACAACATCCTCAAAGAGTATTTAAACACCTAATCTGCGTGCCACCACCACGGGCGGCGGTTTTTTCGGAAGTCAAACTGTAATCAACAATTACTTTTTTTTGGGAGAGCACATGTCTGATTCTAAAAAGCCGATACTAGATAATAAACAGAAACGAAAGGTACTATTTCATGCTTGCTCTCAGCACAAGTAAATCCGGACATCAGATCGCTTCGATAAACGGCATATCACTGCATTCACATTATAATCCTCACAACGAGGCTTCACGCTTTGTAGAAACAGCGCTTTCACATAAAACCCCGGGAATAGTGATCCTGCTTGGCGCAAGCCTGGGTTATCTGAGTCACGCTATAAAAAGTAAGTTCCCGCACACATTACTGATCTGTATCTATTATACAACTTCGCTTTTTAAGAAAAGTTTTTATAAAGGAGATCTGAACTGGCACCCCGAAGCAGGATTAGCTATTTCTACTTTTTTGTCCAGGCAGTTGTCAGAGCTTGATATAGAAGGATTGGAATATCTGGAATGGCCTGCCTGCTCTTTGATATGGAAAGATATTTCAACGGACATACATGCATCATTACAGCAGGTACTCCGGGAACTAAGCGGCAGTTTGATAACCACAATAGGTGCCGGCAAACTATGGATAAAAAACACTTTTTTTAATTTCCTTTGTCTGGAGAACATAGTAGCCGGCATTCCCTGCGACCACAACCTGCCGCTGGTTATAATTGCCTCAGGCCCTTCTCTGAAAAAATCTCTCCCTATCTTAAGAAAACACAGAAAAAAGTATGTACTGTGGTCATTACCTTCAGCCCTTAAATTTTGCGGAACGTATGACCTTGTTCCCGATGTTGTGATTATCACCGATCCCGGGTATTACTCTACGTATCATTTTCATGGCAATAGCAGCAATGATATTACCATGGCCATGCCTCTGTCCGCTTCCCGCGGTTTATGGCATCAAAAAGGCAAAATTTTCCTTTTCACTCAACCAAACTATTTCGAAGAAACAGTTATCGCCGGTTTAAACATGGAATTCCCCCGTATTCCTTCAAATGGAACTGTAGCCGGATCGGCTCTTGAACTGGCGCTCAAGCATACTAAAAACAGAATTTTTTTAGCCGGTCTTGATCTATGCTACAGTGATATCTTTTCGCACGTACGACCTAATACCATTAATGACCTGTTTTATTGCTCTTCACAGCGATTTTCACCATACTTGAGCAGTCTTTATACGTGGTGTTTAAAAACAGCAACAGTTAAAATAGAAAAACAGCTCTGCCGAACATCACAAGCATACTTTACTTACTCAGGTTGGTTCTCATCACTCCCAAAGCCGACAAAGAACAGAATATACAGAATTAATCCCTCTCCACTCTCATTGCCGGGGATACACAATATTAATGAGCAGGAGTTGGAATGTTTCATAAGACCTCTGACCGGTCAAAAAAACAGAACCAGTTTTCACGCCGTTTCACAATATCCTTCGTACGCGGAACGGGAGAAGAAAGCGGTCTCTATCATTAGAGGCTGGCTGGAAAGTCTCAACCAAAAACAGGGTTGTTTTTCGTCACCGCACAAGATATTACATATTTTTAAAGATGACCTTTTACTCAAGCTTTGTTATTTTATAAGCGCTCAAAAACTCTTGGAGTTAAAAAGAAACATACGCTTTAAAAACACAACAGAAACAAAAATATTAGCAGCATCATTACGTGAAGAAATCACATCCTTCCTTACTCAAATTCTGCAGAAAATAATGAAGAGGCAGCATTTATGACAACTGATACCATCTTTAAAAGAAATATCCTGGCTCTCTCAGCTACTAACCCTCTTTTATCAACATACATTACTCAAACAGATTCCAGTAAAAACATTAAATTCATCAATTCCCGGTCAGGACATATTATCCCTGTAATAATCCGAAACGGTAAAGAATATCCTCTGCATTCGACTTTCGATCCCGCGAGAGAGGGAAACAGATTTTTAGATCTTTATCCACACGAAGGCTGCCTTGTGTTTTTGGGTATAGGAGCGGCCTATCACATTTTACCTTTTTTACATAAAAAGGAAATTTCAACCATCCTTATAATAGATAAATCCGTTTCAATGTTAAAAACCATTTTGGAACAGATTAATCTTTATCATCTATTAATTGATCCGCGGGTTAAAATACTCATCGACGGCGATAAAGAACAGATAGAAGATTATATTTTATCCAATTATATGCCTTCGCTCATGGGAAATCTCACCTCCATACCTCTTTTACCACGCTTTAATCTGGAAAAGGAGTTCTTTACCTTAACTATGCAAGTACTGGAAAAAATGATAAGTAAAATAGCAGATGACTATACTGTACAAGCCAGCTTTGGAAAAAAATGGTTTACCAACACTCTCTTTAATCTGGAAATAGCGCAATCCTCAATTCATACCCTTTCACCGCGAAAAAAGGTTATTGTTACCGGAGCCGGTCCTTCATTGGATGACCAAATAACAACACTAAAAAAAATGCGCGATGACATGTTTTTAATCGCGTCGGACACCTCCCTCCCCTGTCTTATGAATTATGGAGTACTTCCGGATCTGGTGCTTTCGATTGATTGCCAGCAGGTGAGTTATCATCATTTTCTTTCCGGTTACCCGAAGGGCATACCTTTATTATTGGACTTGGCCTCCCCCCCGATTCTTACCCGGACCGCTGATAAAATTCTATTTTTCTCCAGCGGGCATCCTTTCTCCCAGTATGTGAGCCAACAATGGCGCAGATTTCCCCATATCGATACTTCAGGAGGTAATGTTTCACATGCCGCAGTATCATTGGCCGAAAAACTAGGTGCTGAACACATCTATCTTTTTGGCATCGATTTTTCTTTTCCGGAGGGCAAAGCATATGCTCGCGGTACTTACCTCTATAACTTCTTTGGCGCCGCCGAAACAAGAATTAAAAACACAGAATCGCTTTTTTTCTCGTTTATCCATAAAGATAAAGCCATCAGCAAGGAGTATAATAAAAATTATATCCGCTACATTACCAAACCAATGATAAATTACAAAGAGAGGCTTGAGTCCGCCATCACCCAGCTAAAGGCGCACGTCATAGCCCTTCCCGGTAAAGGTGTCGCCATAAATGTCAATCCGGCATCCAGACAAAATCATACGGAAAACAATGTAAACAAACTCTTCGCCGCAGGCCCCAACAGCTCTGACTGGAAGGAGTTCCTGCAATCCTATCTGAATGGCGTTAAACATCTTCCGCGTCCTACGAATCCTTTAGTAGCATATCTTTCCGCTCTCACTCCGAGAGAAAAAGATCTCTGGACAACTCAGCTGCCTGCGGCGGCAGATTTCAGAAAGCACTCTTTACAACATGCCAATGACGGAGCGCTGCTATTACAGAACGTTCGCTCGTGGACCATAGAGAAACTGCAGAGAAGATTGAAAAGATAAAGATTATTTATTCTGCAAAAATTATGCCGGCATATCCGACAAAGGAATCAGACGGATAAATATCCCAACTTGTATAGTAACTTAAAAGTTGCCCTTTTGAAATACCGGAGCTTTTCGCAAACTGCGCCGCCGCCACAGCACCTCCGACAGAGCAGGCGGAACGTTCGTGCACAGCAACATCTAGAGCCTTGGAAAGATCCATTCCGATTAAAGCATCGATAATATGCTTATCATTCTCCTGCTTAACCCACTGCACCGCTTTCTGACCCAATCCTTTAGGTACAAAACCATAATTCAAACCATAATGGGTAAGGTCAGTGGAACCGAGCACTACCATCTCCTTTCGCATAGATTTGCTTATGTTCCACAGTGTTTCGCCCAACACTAAAGCTTGTTCCGAAGGGCAGGCCCTGATCCAGAGGGCTTTTGTTTCCGGAAAGTAGTACTTGATAAAAGGAAGCTGAATTTCCACGGTATTATCAGGCACAGTATCCTCATCAATCTCCATATGTTTTTTTAACTCAGCCAGCACATCCAAATCGGCGCGGATAGGTCCCATGGGTGTTTCGTATGCATCTTCATAAGCGGCACAGATTCCGCTTGCAGGATGCAAATGACCTCCTACAACAACTATGGTTTGAGGACTGTTCTTTATGCTGCTAAAAACCTGCACGGCGGCTTTACCTGAAAATTCCCACCCTGCATGAGGAACAATGGCGGCTTTAAGGTTAAACTTCTGCTTTGAAGCATCAAGGGCAAGCGTTTGGATTTTAGTGATTGTTGAAGTCTGATCTTGAGGATACCACCCAGTAGGAAGATATCTCTTCCTTACATTCATTACTCCTCCGAAAACTTTTTTTAAGTATAACAAAAAAAATAATTTAGGTATAGAAAAAGTGGTTTTAATATTAATAAATTTGGGTGTATAATATAGCTATGAACATAGTAAAAAAGCGCTATATAACCGGCTATGCAATCTTTAGTCTGTTCTTCTTCCTCGCTCTCTTTGCATTTATCCTGCTCTCGATCCAAAACATGACAATTACCAACAGAGAAGCGGCCGAAAAACATTTTATGGAGATAAGAAACAACATTGTTTTGAGTTTTTCCTACAGCGGTGATTTTAGCTCGGATACCATGGAAAATGTTTTCAGTGTGAGTTTAGCGTACGAAACGCGGCTTGTAGCCTTGGTCATCTATTCACACAACCTGGGTCCGCTTAAGGCAAAAGCAAAAGACAGTTATTATTTAAAAGATTTCAACAGTAAATTGCACACAAAACCCTTTACGCTTGAGTATAATCGGCCGCCGGGCACATGGGTTACCGAGCTACCAATTACTTTAAAATATTCCAATATTGAAATAGATGCCTTTATCAGCGGTCTCTATGTAGTACTCGGCAGCAAGGATTATACCGCGTTGTTATGGTATGTCCTGTACATTCTCTCGGGATTTCTTGTGATTACAATTATAGTAATGATAGTTATTTCAACACGTGGTAAGGTGGAAGGAAGACAATCCTTTCCCACACCCTCACTCAACACAAGGCGGGGACATGCACCAAAGCAGCAGGTAAAAATCAAACTGCCTCGATCCCCGGAAACAGATTTTACCTTCGACCAAGAGCCGGCACCCGCACGCGAAGACACGCGCTATGCACGGGAAGATGTACTCGCGCAAGCAGTTTCTCCGGAACAAGAAGCGGCTGTTTTTGGTCAGGGAGCAGGGGATCAATTCTCTCCGTCTACCGGTTTAGGTTCTTCTGAAAATCTCATGAATCGCCTTCAGTTTGAATTAGAGAGAGCTACTTCATTCGGGCAGGATATTGCAGTGGCGTTTCTAAAATTACAGGAAAATGAAAACGAAACGAATCCCCTGCACTACAAAGAATTAGCCGGTCTTATATTAAGCTATTTTCCTTTTCAGGACCTGGCATTCGAGTATGCGCCTAAGGCCTTTGTGGTTATTATTCCCGATCAGACAGTGGAACAGGCCTTGCAGAACATCAACGCTTTGCATTCGGGAGCACGTGATAGAGATATAAACGTAGGTATCGGCATAAGCTCGCGTGACAACAGGATTATCACGGCGGAAGCACTTATCTCCGAGGCAAAAGCCTCATTAAAAAAAGCACTCATCCAAGGCCGTAACCAGATTGTTATATTTCAGGCCGACCCGGATAATCATGATGAAATTTTCTCTGAAGAAACATAACATCTTTTATTGATTAAGGCTCCACCAGTTCATCGGGCCTTTTAATAAGCTGCATGATATTCCATTCACTGGCCATGTAACTGTATGTGCTTTCAGAACCTCTAACATAATAGCGAAAATCTTCGGTAGGAGGACCGCTTCCGATAAGCAGAGAATATCTTAAACCGTCCTCAGTCGTAAGGACGATTGAAGCACTGGGATTTTGCAACCTGCTTATGATTTCATCCGAAGCAAGCACCAGATCTTCTGCGGAGAATTCGATAAAATTGTTAATGAGTGATTCCACTTTACTCGTGGAAAGAACCATACCGGTACGTCCTTGAATGGTCCAGTAGATGGATTCCGCTGACTCATTTATTACAATCGTATAGTCATAAGGGGTTTTATCTATTTTTAAGGCAGCGTCAGCCCCCTCTTCCGTTTTTCCCATGTCCGGGAAAAAGCCGGTATTCTTTATTTGAATTGAAGATATAGGAGCGTCATGGCGCACAGTAGAAAAGAGATTCAGATCAATCCAATCCTTTACAAGCGTGGAAATGAAAAGCTGGACATCGGTCTGAATCACCTCATCCGTTCCGGCAAGTCGTATATACTGTCCTGATCCCACGGCCGCTTTACCCAAATAGATATCAATGAGCGTTTTTCCGTTTGCGGCGAAAACCTGTACGCGGCTCGCGGTTGATTCATCCACAGCGAAGCTTGCGTGCTTTTGAGGATCGCTGCTTACCACGGCGAAACGTTTGAGTCTGAGAATATTGTCAATAAAATCTTCAACCTTGCTTTGTGCCGTGGGAATCATTTCCCCGTTTAGAAGCAGATTCCAGCCTAAATCACCTTTAACTAAACTAAGCGAATCTTGAGCTGTGATAACCAGCTTTTGTGCCTGAATTTTACTTACACCTGTGATCAAGGGAGTTTCAGCCTCACGCGTTCTCACACTTTGCGCTGAAAAAAGGCTTCCCATCACCAGTAATATAATCAATCCCAAAAGAGTACTGCTTAATACAAGTACTTTAGATTTAAAATCCATGCTTGTCCTCCACTTTTTTTAGACTGAACCTTGTTCATACAGTTTTTGTTTCTTTTTTCTGGAAAAATAACGCCACACCCCGATTCCGATTACCAACAACGGTACAAAAAACTGGTTCAGAACGTAAATTATCCCCGCGGCATTGGCTCTTTTCTCCTTGTCCTGTATTTTATAAAGATCCATACTCTGCGCGGAACGGTTTTTTATCTGAAGCAGATCATCGTCATTGGAGAGCCATTCGGCGCAGTTTGTAAGCAAGACGATATTCGAATAGAGATTCGTGGTATCAAACAGGGCCGCGCCGATATCCGCGTCACCCACCACAACCAAGCGGGTATGTATGCTTTTGGTTTCTTTATCTTCCCACTTTCTGTCTTCGCCTTTGCGGAAAGGTATGTCTTTATCGGAAAAATAACTTGGGAAACTCCCGTTAACAACCGCCACCAGACCGTAACTTTGCATGGAATCCTTTTTGGCCATTTCATATTGAACCATTACCTGATCCGGCCGGATATTGAACTGATCTTTGATAACAGCGCTCTGGTCGGTAGAGTTCACGATCAGCTCACCCTCCACATCGTCAGGCAGCTTCAGTTCCAGAGGACTGGCCCAATAGAATACCGCCCCGCCGAATTTGGAAGTAATGGGATTTGTCTTTGAAACGAAATCATTATGAGCCACCACCCAATAGGGATAACGCTGCATGATTATTCCCAGCCGGTCGCGAATGGGCACGGGCAGATTATCCACAACCAGCTCCGGCTTTACCACAACTCCGTAACGGGCCAGCATATTCAGAAGCGGCTGGTTTTCCAGCTTAAAGCCAACCATATACTGCAGGTTGACATTTACTCCCTCTACCGCGAAAAGTACTTTGCCGCCGCGCATGATGTACTGGTCGATGGGAAAGAGATCAAACTCATTCAAATCCGCGTTGCCCAATACAAACAGCACGGAAATGTTTTCAGGGATATCCTCTCCCCTGGCCACCTGCTCAACTTTAAAGGTCGGCGAAAACTTCTCCACCAGCGCCTGATAATGCTGGAAGGTAAGATCACTCCTGCCTAAAAGGATTCCCACCACCTTTTCTTTGTTCTTTACCAGATTGCGAATACTAGAGGTAAGCTCATACTCCAACGTCTCGATCTGGTTTATAAAGGGAATCACCACATATTTATCAAGATACTGAATGGCGACGCCCATATAAACCTGAATCTCCCTGTATTCCCCCTGCTCCTGAACGGGAAAAGAAATAGGATAGATATTTAGAGCCTGAGTCTCATTCTCCAGCTTCTGTTTGATAGGGTATTTAACGGTTAAAGTAATCTTACCCTTGGAATAAGCAGCGTACTCATTGAGCATATCTTCTATCTGTAAAGGCAGCGGGTGCAGGTTCTTAATTTTCTCCGACACATAATAGGTAATGTGTACCTGCTCGGGGATATCTTGAAACAGGTTCTTGGATACGTCGGTAATGGTGAACATCTTGTTCTCGGTGATATCCAGGCGAAAGAAATAAACCGCGCTGTTAAATCCGATGAATAGAATAACGAGCAGCACAAGCCCCGAAATAATAATCTCTTGCATTCTTTTGGTCATTTTAAGTCCCCCTTACAGCCACTTTCTGAAAACCAGCACTTTGCCGTTCAAATAGAGAAAGAATCCGCTTACTAACACAAAGTACATAATATCTCTTGTATCTATTAATCCCCTGCTAAAGGCTTCAAAATGATAGTTGAATGAGAGCGCGTTTAAAAAATTACCGATTACCAGCGGCAGTTCTATCATTCTGTTTACTTCACTGATGATAATAATTAAAAACAATGTGAGGGCCGAGAAAATAAAAGAGATAATCTGGTTTCTGGAAAGAGAAGAGACAAACAACCCCACGGAAATACAGGCTCCGCCAAAGAGAATCACACCGATGTATTGAGCGATAATCTGGCCCCACTCAAAATCACCCAAAGCACTCAGGCTGACGGGCAGCACAAGGCTTGCGCAAAACATAATCACTAGCAGAAAAAACGCAGCCATAAACTTTCCCAGTACAAGCTCATACTCTTTAAACGGCAAGGTTAAGAGCAGTTCTTCGGTACCCATTTTCCTTTCTTCGGCCCAGCTTCTCATGGTAATAGCCGGAATAAAAAAAATAAACACATAGGGGATCATCATAAAATAAATTCTCAGATCGGCAATTCCCCGAGGAATAAACTGATTCACCGTAAACAGCCACAGCGACATGAACACAAGAAAAACCGCTTTTACGATATAGGCGATTGGTGAGTTATAATAGGATTTTAATTCTTTCTTGGTAATGGTTAAAATGTTAGCGAGCATTATCACCACCCTCCCGTGTCAGTTTAATAAAAATATCTTCCAAACTAATTTTCTCAGGAACCATAGCGAGGATTTTATACCCTTTGCTTACGGTCCAGTCAAAGATGCCCTCTAATGCGTCTTTATGCGATTTTAAGGATAGCTTGAGCTTAAGTCTATGTTTATCCTGTTCTTCATATACCAGTACTTTCTCGATATTATTACAGTTTACCAACTCTTGCTTTACGGAACCTGTATCCTCCACTTTCAGTGTGAGATGGAGCAGCTCTTCCCCTTTCAGTTCCTTACCGATCTCCTCCGTGGTACCCTGAGCCACGATCTCTCCTTCATTCAATATTAAAACTCGATTGCAGATCGCTTCCACCTCCTGCAGGATGTGAGTGGAGATAATCGTTGTTTTTTCTTTGCCCATGCGCTTAATAAGATCGCGTATATCCAAGATCTGATTGGGATCAAGGCCGGTTGTGGGCTCATCCAAAATAAGTATTTTCGGATCATGGATCATGGCCTGAGCCAATCCCGCGCGTTGTTTGAATCCTTTGGAAAGTTCCGATATATTTTTATACAGCACGCTTTTAAGGCCGCATTCATCAATAACCCACTGGATACGTTCCTTTCTCTGTTCATTCACCAGATGACGGGCGTCGGCTACGAAGTTTAAATATTCGTATACATTTAAATCCGTATACAGAGGTGAATTTTCAGGTAAATAACCGATCATGGCCTTTATGGTGTTGGCGTGATCCACAACATCTTTGCTGTCAATCATAACCGTGCCGAATGTCGGATACAGATACCCTGTAAGGATTTTCATAATTGTAGTTTTACCCGCACCATTGGGACCTAATAATCCTACAATCTCGCCATTGTGCACATTGAATCCGACTCCTTTAACGGCCTTACAGGAGCCATAGTTTTTACCCAAATTTTTAACTTCAATCATTGTTTCACCTCAGATTATAATAAATAACATGCTGTTACTATTAAGCAATTCATGAAAAATATGTGTTTGATGTATGACTATTCAACATCTAATTATATAATGATATAACATATAAATTACTTTGCGCAAAGTCAAGAATCTCTCATTCCGGATTGTTAATTTGCATACTCTGGAGATCGTAAGCAAGAATACTCTCCGGAAAAATTTCCTGAGCTTCCTTTAATAATATTTTGAGATCTCTTTCCGTATAGCGCGGACTGTAATGAATAAGCGCCAGGCGCTTTGCTTTTGCCTGCTTGGCAATTTTTGCCGCCTGCTCCGCAGTCAGATGTTTCTTTTCCAGTGCACTATCGGCTAGCTCCCGGGAAAACATTCCTTCACAGATCAGAAGATCGGAGTGTGCGACATGCTGTGCGATCGCAGGCACAGGCAGGGTATCTGTTACAAAACTAATTTTAGTTCCGGGTCTTTTGGGACCCATTACTTCATCCGGTGTTATACTCTTTCCGTTTTCCAGCCTGACGGTTTCACCGGCCTGCAAACGAGACCAAAGCGGGCCCCGCGGAATATTCTTAAGTCTGGCTTTTTCCGGATAAAACACACCTGGACGCAGATCTTCTTCTATAGAATATCCCATACAAAACTTGGAGTGCTTCAACACAAAGCTGTTAATTCGATATCCGTCTCCTTTAAACACAACTCCCGCTTTTGTTACCTCTTTTACAATTATCTCATAATTTATATACATATCCAGAATTGCCATGCTGGCTTCAACATACTCCTTAATTTTAGGGGGTCCGATAATATAAAGAGGTTCACTGCGATCAACCTGTGAAGTAAGCATTAGCATTCCCGGAATTCCAGTCACATGATCCGCATGCGTATGTGAAACAAGGATAGCAGTTATTTTTTTCCAGCGTAAATTTAATTTCTTAAGTGAAACCTGAGTACCTTCTCCGCAGTCAAACAAAAAAAGCTCACCGGCCCGTCTGGCCAGAACCGAAGTGAGCGCACGGTGAGGGAGGGGCATCATTCCGCCTGTTCCTAGAATAAATACTTCAAACGCCATTTTGTGTTTCCTAAAGCCCACACCATATCACACATGTGTTATTTTAAAAAGAGGAAATAAAAACAAAACACAGAAACTATTATATATTTTTAAGAAAACTTCAAATCAACACCCTTCTTGTCATGCAAATAAGAAAACAAGCGTTCCAACTCCTCTTCCTCACCATCGAATTCAACAACAGCCCAGCCCATACTCGTGGAAAAAGAAGCTTCGATAATATTGGGGATCACATCGAAGTTTTTTATTATATTATAGATTAAAGGCTCCTTTTTTAAGCTGCCGTGAATAGTTAATTCCACTTTTTTAACCATTATTAAAATCCTCCATTAATATAATAGCGGACGAGAGGATTGTTTACAAGCATCTAATATCACCTTATTCACTGTCTTTATTTATAATACATATTTGACAAGCATATTATATTCTTCTATGTTTTAATGTAACAGATACACTGTAAATGAAAAACCATTGCCGGCAAAGTGAATCATAATCTTCCGATTCAGGGAGCGGTCTTTAAGAAATGAGAATAAAATGAGTACAGATTTGATATATATTCTTTCTTATATAGTGGGAGGTGTTATTCTCACTATAATGATCGTTTACCTGTGGATATTTAGAAAAATGCTCAAACCCGGTTATAGTTTGCTTATGTTTATTGCGATTTGGATCTGGTTATGCGCACACATAGGTGAAGCTGTTTTCACTGATTTTGAGATTAAATTTCTTTTTAATAAATTGCAGTTTTTCGGTATTATTATGATTCCCGCTTCGTGGTTTACTTTTTGTTTTCAGTACCAGGACACCAAAATAAAAAACATCCATAAAGTTTTTCTCTGCTTATTTTCCGTATCCGCATTATTTCTCATTTTGATATTTACAAATGAATACCATCATCTGATTTGGGAACGAATATATCTCGGGCAAAACAACCTGCTGCTTGAAAAAGATGAAGCCGCGGGTTTTTATTTTCTTATATCCTATTTCTACGGCCTTATTATTTCAGGCTATGTACTGCTGTTCATCGGTTCACGCTCGCAGCTTAAAATACCGCGCAATAAAATAGGAACTTTGATTATAATTTCACTCATACCCCTTCTCGCTCATATAACGGATATTTTTTTTACACAGTGGCTGAATTACTACGAAATTACGCCTTTGGGATTTGTGTTATCCAGCCTCAGTTTTTTTCATTATTTGCGTTTACGTTTTTATAAAATAATACCGCTTACCCAGCATACGGTAATCGAGTCCATGAATGATCTTATTATTATTTTAAACGCCACAAATCTTATAATCTATATTAATCCCGCCGTGTATAAGTTTTTTAGCACCCAATCGCACGAGGTCGTGGGCAAACACCTTTCCAGTCTTTCTCCGCAGCTTGTTAGTATAATGGAAAAATCAGAAGATTCGCCCGATAAAACCGAAGAAATTACTATTAAAAACACCACTTTCGATGCCAGTATCTCATCCATTTTAAACTGGCGCTCATACGCCACTAACAAAGTACTGGTGTTACGGGATATAACCAAGTTAAAGCAAACCGAAGAAAGCCTAAAGCAGGTTAAGCATGAATTGGAGAGACATGTTCAGGAAAGAACACAGAAACTGCATGACATCAATAAAGCGCTGAAAACCTCTTTAGAGGAAAAAAACATGCTCTTCGGAGAACTCCATCACCGGGTAAAAAATAATTTTCAATTAATCTGCAGCATGCTTAAACTACAAAGTTATCGACTTAGTGATAAAAAAGTGATTGAAGCGTTCGGAACTGCAATTAACCGCATATATTCCATAGCCATGATTCACGAAAAATTGTACAGGGCCGAAGATTTTGTGAATACTAAATTTTCAGAGTATGTTAAGGCCTTATGCCAGTACATCACATCCTCGTATGAAGAAGACTACCCGAATATCAGCCTTAAAGTCATTGTGGAACCTGTACTGCTTGATTTAGACCGCAGTATTATTTGCGGACTGATAATAAATGAGCTCATTATTAATGCAATAAAGCATGCTTTTACCAGGAGGGGAAAGAACAGCAATGAAAAGCAACTCAATGAAATTACCGTGCGTTTCCATGCATCGGGAAAACGTTACATACTGAGTGTAGCCGATAACGGCGTGGGTCTTGCAGCACAATTCGATATTGAAAAAAGCAATACGCTCGGCATGAAGATAATCCAAACCCTGATCAAACAGATACGAGGTACTTTTGAAGTGATCCGGAATAACGGCACGGAATTTAAAATCACTTTTCAAAACTGAAATCAGCCATAAAAAAATATTGATATAACTTGTATACATATATATTGATAATTCTTATTTCTATTGATAGTATGGAGGAAAGAAGATAGAAGTGAGCTAACCATGAGTAAAACACAAATAATGATAGTTGAAGATGAAGGTCTGGTGGCACTCGAAATAAAAGAAGCTTTAGAGAGAATGGGTTACGATGTTTCCCATGTTGTATCTTCTGGCGATGACGCCCTTAATAAGGTAGTAACGGACAGACCGGATTTGATACTCATGGATATCCGCATACAGGGCAAAAAAGACGGCATAGATACGGCAAAAGCAATACATGATGACTATAATGTTCCCGTGGTTTATCTTACCGCTCATTCCGATGAAAAAACATTGGAAAGAGCCAAACTCACGGAATCCTATGGGTATATTTTAAAGCCGTTTAAAGATCAAGATTTAAAAGTGACGATTGAAATTGCTCTCTCTAAGGCGGAAAAAGAGAAGGACATTGTCGGCAGCCGGAAACAATATTCTTTGATCTTACGCAGTCTGAATGAAGGCGTGATAGTAACCGACACCAAGGGAATAATTAAATATGCAAACGAGACAGCCCTGGCAATCCTGCAATACATGCCGGCAGAAATACTGGGAAAAAATATCATTAAGATTTTCAAACTTCTCGATAAAGAGACAAAAAAGTCTGTTCCAATTCCCATAACCAAACCCGTTATTGAGAATTCAATCGTTGCCTCCTTGAATTATCTCCTTGTCAACAAACAGGGCAGGGAAATTCAGATAGACTGCAGTATTGCTCCTTTAAAAAACGGTAATCAGGTTACAGTCGGCATAATAATTGTTTTCAAGAATTTGGATGATAACAAGAGGGACAAGGAGATTCAATTGGAGCTTAAACGCTCCAAAGAGTATCAGTTGAATATTCTTCCGGAGAAAGGGAAAACCATAAATAGCATTACATGTAATTGGCTTTTTTATCCGAGTTTATTCGGTTCCGGCGATCTCTTCAATTTTTTACGTCTCGATAATAGCCACGTAGCGTTCTATTTACTGGATGTCATGGGACACGGATTCTCCGCTGCCATTCTCTCGATAACAATAAATAATTTTCTCTCACATGACATTGCCAAGCTGGGGGTCTTAAAATCTTATAATTATCAAAAGCAGCCTGTACTGTTGTCTGCTCCCGCCGACGTAATTGTCGAATTAAATGACCGATTTTATTTCAAAGCAAATGACAATCCGTTTTTTACACTTATATATGGTGTAATCGACACCGCAAACAATAAATGTACAGTTGCCAGAGCGGGACATATCTATCCTGTCCTTCAGAAAAACAACGGGGATATAGCGAGGATCGAATCTCAGGGGCATGCGGTAGGTGTTTTCCCTGAGATTCAGATAACAGAGAAAGAATTCGACTTTGCAACCGGCGACAGGCTGTTTCTGTATTCCGACGGCCTTATAGAGCTTAACAGAAACACCAGGGAATTCTCAGAAAGTCACATTCTCGATGTAATTCAAAAGAACCGGCAAAAAAGCCTGGATGAACTGATTAAGAATATGGAAATTCTTATTCATGAGTGGAAACAAGAAAAGCAGTTCGATGATGATATTGCCTTTTTTGCTCTTGAAAAGGAATAAAACCCGAGTGCTGTTTTGTGAAGGAGCTCTAAATGCCTCTTGGGAAATATATTAAACAAAAACCCTTTTGGGGGACCTCCAGTATTATCTGCGGGGGTTCAAAGGGCATAGGTAAGGCTATAGCCGCTGATATTGTCCAGTACGGCGGGAGTGTACTTATTATAGCCCGCAACAAGCAGGGAGTAGAAAAAGCACTAACCGAATTAAAACAGAAGCGAATTAATAATAAACAGATTATTGAAGGACAATCATGCGATACTACCTCAGAAAAAGCCGTCAACAGGATTTTTTCCGATTTTATCAAGAAGTATGGCGTACCCGATTACTTGATCAATAATGTCGGATATTCCTATCCGCAATATATAGAAAAGCTTAAACTGACGGATTACAAAAGGAATATGGAGACCAATTATTACGGACAGGTAATACCCACTCTGTTTCTGCTGCCACATTTTATACGTGCCAGAAAAGGTCATATTATTAATGTCGCATCCATGCTCGGCTATTTCGGGATCATGGGATATGCCGCCTATTGTCCAAGCAAGTTTGCCGTAGTAGGATTTTCCGAAGTGTTAAGACACGAACTCAAACCTTACAATATAAAGGTCAGCATTCTCTATCCGCCCGACACCGACACACCCGGTTATGAAAAGGAAAACCAATCAAAACCAAAGGAATGCAAAGCCCTTTCCGAATCCGCAGGGCTGCTTGCTCCGGAACAGATTTCAAACGCTTTAATAACAGGTATTTTAAAAGACAAATACCAAATATTACCGGGACAGGCTGGTTTTATTTATAAGATGTACAGGCACTTCCCCGGCTTGGTACGCAAGATTATTGATGGTGATTATAAAAAAATACGAAAAAAAATGGGGAAATCTTCCTAATACAAAGAGTTAAGGCATCCTCTGCTGAGCCTGTCTGATCAGTTCGACCAGTGTTTCCATTTTAGGGCGGGGTGTTTCAAAAATATGAGCAAGCTCATCCATTTTGTAATACTCCTTTAGATAATTCTGAATATTGAATTTGTCAAACCAGCAGTCAATTATTTTTTTACACGGCAGACCTTGTTTTTCTCTGCGGCAGTACTGAAATGTAAGGTGATGTCCCAATTTCCTGCAATAGGTCTTTTTGTCATCATGTAACTCCATCATGGTTCACACTCCATCTTAAAAACTTCCTTGCAGAGGCTAAACCTCTGCAAGGAACGTATATATTCTACCATTTACCGGTTTTTACTATTTTAGGTTTAGGAAGATTTTCTACCGCTTTAAGAGCATCTCCCATCTCATGTTCAGGCAGTTCATAATCTACGAGCTGCCCGGCGAAGTAGCTCTGGTAGCCAGCCATATCCATAAGTCCGTGCCCACTCATGTTAAACAGGATAACCTTTTCCTTGCCTTCTTCTTTGGCTTTGTTAGCCTCTTGAATTGTAGCGGCGATGGCGTGACTTGTTTCCGGAGCGCAGATAATTCCTTCGGTGCGGGCAAAAAGCACCGCGGCTTGATAGCACTCAAGCTGATGCATAGCTCTTGGCGTGAGCAGTCCTTCAATAATTGCCTGACTGACCAGCGGAGCCATACCATGGTAGCGCAAACCACCCGCATGGATAGGCGGCGGAATAAAATCATGACCCAGAGAGTGCATAGGCAAAAGCGGGGTCATTTTAGCGGTATCACCATGATCATAGATAAAGGGCCCTTTTGTCATCGTAGGGCAGGAAAACGGCTCAACCGGAATAATCTCGATATTCGCGCCGTTTATTTTATCATTCACAAAGGGAAAAGAAAGCCCGGCAAAGTTGCTGCCGCCTCCGGCACAACCGATTACTATATCTACTTTTTTCTCACCCATTTTCTGCAGCTGCTTCTTGGCTTCGAGTCCGATTATGGTTTGATGGAGCATTACATGATTCAATACACTGCCCAAAGCGTAGCGGGTTTCCCCGCTTTTATCGGTAACGGCTTCCTCTACAGCTTCACTGATAGCTATACCCAAACTGCCCGGTGTATCCGGCATTTGGTCCAATATACTTCTTCCTGCCTGGGTTTGATTGCTGGGGCTGGCTATGCATGTTGCACCCCATGTCTGCATCATTATTTTTCTGAAAGGTTTTTGATCGAAGCTTATCCGCACCATATAGACCTTGCAATGTAACCCCAATAGGGAACAGGCAAACGCGAGCGCACTGCCCCACTGTCCAGCGCCGGTCTCGGTGACTATGTTTTTTATTCCAAACTCTTTATTATACCAGGCCTGAGCCACGGCGGTATTAGGTTTATGGCTGCCCGGCGGCGAAACGCTTTCATTTTTATAATAAATCTTGGCCGGTGTACCCAGCGCCTTTTCCAAAGCATAGGCTCTGTGTAGCGGTGACGGCCGCCAGCGCCAGAGAATTTCCAGTATTCCTTCCGGGATGGTAATCCACCTCTCCTGGCTCACTTCCTGTTCGATAAGATTCATGGGAAATACCGGCGCCAACATATCGGGACTTACCGGATTCCCGTCAGGTCCGAGGGGTGGCTGTGGGGGAGAAGGGAGATCCGCAGCTAAGTTGTACCACTGTCTGGGCATCTCATCTTCTGTGAGAAAGGCTTTTGTAGGCATGTTTTCCTCCTTTTATTGTTTCTCATGCTCAAAGCAATATGTGTTCATCACCTTTTTCAAGGCCGAATCTTTCTTTTTCAATTCACGTGATCCTCGTGTAATTTTGCACAAACTCACACCCAACTTTTTAGCAATCGAACGTTGGCTGATGCCTTTCTCTAGCAGTTTTAACAGCTCCCAACGCAGGGAAATATTTTTCATCTCACTTTCGGTCAATAATTCCTTTAAAAAATCCGCAATAGATTTTTTATCATTTAATCCAGCAAGCACCTCAGCAAGTTCATTCAGTTCATTCATGGAAGTGTTTCTATCCGTAGAAACAGTACTACAAATCAAGATATCATGTCAAGATCAAGATCGCAGCACTCTCCCCGTTGCCTCACATAAAAATCTAACCCAAATTATTGGATGCCTCATATAAAAATCTAACCATAGAGTTAAAGAGAAGCTATATT
>JAFGGG010000036.1 GCA_016930675.1 Spirochaetales bacterium | reverse complement strand
GGCTATGTATATTATTAGGGATTAAGAACGGGCCTTGGGTGGCAGCTTATTTCCGGAATGGGTGGCAACTTTCAGCGGAATACGCAGTAAGACTATATAAAAGGATTTCGATTATGAGAACGTCAATAATTATTCTATTCTCCATACTTATAATCATACCTTCGTTTGCTGATTTAAATGATAATTTAATAAACGCAGCTATAATAGGTGATCTACAGAAAGTAAAAGAGGCTATGAAGCAAGGTGCTGATGTGAATGCTAAAAGTGATACGAATAGAACCGCATTATTCCTTGCATCTGGGAATGGTCATACAGAGGTGGTCAAATTACTCATAGAAACAGGAGCTGACGTGAATATTGCAGATACGGTATTAGAAAGCACGGCTATTCATGTAGCAGCTAATATGGGTTATTTAGAAATTGTAGGATTATTGATTAAAAATGGTGCAGATATTGATCCTGTAGATAAGGATGGTAAAACTCCTCTAATGCTTGCATCCCTCAAAGGTTTTCATGAGATAGTAAGATTGTTAGCAGAACATGGAGCTAATACCAATCATACGGATGTACAAGGCTATACTTCTATAATGTGGGCAGCGTTCCATAGTCATACTGACACAATAGTTTGCTTGATAGAATTAAACGCTGATCTTAATTGTGTAAATGTTTGGCATGAGACAGTATTAGATATTGTAAAATTGAGAAATCTAATACAGATAATCGATCTTTTAAAAAAAGCAGGTGCACAAAGCGGAAGTGAAATAGAATAAGAAAGGTTAGCACAATTAAAAAGTTCTTACTATTTGTTTTAGCAATTCCAGTATTCTTAATCTATCATTCAATAAACACACAATCAATTAATAAAGGAGATAACAAAATGGGGTTTATTTTAATCAAAGGTACATTTAATGTAGCAGGAACACTCCCGGCCAGAATAGATGCTCCGGCATATTACGCATGCTTCCGAACCCCGTATTTCGCTACGCAAAATACTCGGACCAGGGTTCGAGCCTGCGAAGTAAAAAAATGGCGAGTGCCGTCTGGTGCTCGCCATTTTTTTTCTCCCCCGGACAGACTCGAACTGCCGACCTAGTGGTTAACAGCCACCCGCTCTACCAACTGAGCTACAGGGGATTGATCTGATATTCATAATAATATTTTCAAAAAAAGTCAATACGAGGCTTCATATTTTACACATTTTCTTTTGGGCGCTGCTGGCGGCGGCCTATGATTTCAGCAAGACGCTGCCGGTCACAACACGGTTTTACAGTTGTGCGGCCGCTTTGGCGACAACCATTACGGCAACCCCGGAATCGCTATTTTCTCCCCGCACTGCCGGCAGCTGCCGTTTTCCACCCCTGGAAAGGCAACCGAGTAGCCCCTGCGCTCGATGAGGATATTACCGCAGCTCGGGCACACGGTACCGGTCGAATACAGTCCCACATTACCCACATATACGTACTTCAAATACTTTTTGGCGTGTTCGGCAAGCTCGATCACGGTCTGCGGCTGTGTGCCCGGAATGGCATATTTGTACGTGGGGTAATAACAGGATAAATGGTAGGGAATGGCCGGATCCAATCCGGATAAAAAACGGGCGATCTCCGCTATTTCTTCTCTCCTGTCGTTCTTTCCGGGTATGACCAGAGTGGTGACTTCAAGCTCGATTTTGCCTGCGGCCTGTTTTATAAAACGCTTTACCGCTTCCAGCCTGCCGCCGATTTCTTTACGGTAAAACTCATCCGTATAACACTTCAAATCGATATTGGCCGCATCAAGTACCTCCAGCAGCTCTTCGGCCGGACCTGGATTAATAAAACCGTTGGACACCAGCACGTTTTTTATGCCCTTGCCCTTGGCCAGTTTTGCCGCGTCCAGCACATACTCCAGATGAATAAGCGGTTCGGAGTAGGTATAGGCAATCGCGAGTGAATCCTTGCGCATGGCCAAGTCGACAAGATCCACCGGGCTTATATATTCCGTTGCAGCCTGGGTAGATTGGGAAATATGATAGTTTTGACAGAAAGGACAGTGAAAAGAGCACCCCACGAATCCTATCGACAGAATCGAGGTGCCGGGATAAAAATGATACAGCGGCTTTTTTTCAATCGGATCGAGAGCAACCGCGGACAGCTTCCCGTAATAAGGAAGAACAAGCGTGCCCTCCTTGTTTAAACGGACTTTACAAATCCCGGTTTTACCGGGGGAAATTAAGCAGTTATTGGGACAGAGCTCACATTGAACTTTTTTGTCTTCTCTTGTTGTAAAAAAACGCGCTTGCATCTCTGATTTTAAAATACTCTATAACAGGCAAAGACTGCAAGTTATTTTTAAGGACTATAATCCCCTTTCGGACCGGCAATCATTTTTACCCAACGGGAATTACGATAAAAGGACTCTGCCAACAGCCCAAGTGCGCACGCGGATACCGTGCCTACCAGTAAAAACGGAGGCGCGATCAGAAACACACCCGGCCCCCAGATAACCGTACTGGCTATAAGCAGCTGAACAATATTACTGGTAAAAGCCCCCGCCACACTCACACCCAGCAGCGTGACATGATTTTTCATTAGGCGCTGCAGTCCGATCATTACCAGACCACTGGCCACGCCGCCTGCGCAGGAAAATAAAAAAATATAGGAGAACAGGGTTCCGTAAATAAATCCCTGCGCGATTATTTTTATCGCCATCAGTAAAATAATCTCTTTTGGCTTCAACAGATAAAGCGAGATCAGAACCGGCAGATTGGCGATACCCAAACGTAAAAAAGGCAGCGGTTTGGGAATTATATACTCGATCGATGAGAGAAAAAGCGCCATGGCTGCGAGCAGGGCGATTATCTCCAAGCGTTTAGTAGCTGAGAGCGTCAATATCTTCTTCACTCCTCCCTTCAATGGTAATGAGTACCTGATTGGGAAGACAGGCAATCCACTCTCCCGGCAGACTTACCTTTCCCGATTTAACACATGTCTTTTCAGGGCAGGGAGATGATCTGACCGAAACAGCGCCCTCATTGATCTCGATAACAGTTCTGCCCAAAGGCCCCTCTACAGAAATTAAGTTCGGGCTGGTGAGGGCGTAATAATATTCCTCATGTTGTGATTTTATATGTGCATACGGCTCTCCATACTGAGCGCCGTACACAAAAAAGGTCAGAAAACCTGTGGCACCCGCCACAATGATGAGAATCACGATATCGAAGAGTTTAATCTTCATTATAAAATTTAAGCCAGCCGTTCCTTAATTGCCGCGACCTTGTCCGTCTTTTCCCAGGAGAACTGAGGTCGGCCGAAATGTCCGTAAGCCGCGGTTTCTCTGAAAATCGGCTTGCGCAAATCGAGTGTCTTGATGATCCCGCTTGGTGTAAGCTCAAAAACATCTCTTACAGCCGCTTCAATCTCCGGCTCGTCCACCTTTCCGGTTCCGAAGGTACAGACATAAAGTGATACCGGCTCGGCTACTCCGATGGCATAAGCAAGCTGCACTTCACATTTGCTGCAGATACCGGCCGCTACGATGTTCTTCGCGATGTAGCGCGCCAGATACGCCGCCGATCTGTCCACTTTTGTGGGATCCTTACCGGAGAAGGCTCCGCCGCCGTGGCTGGCCATGCCGCCGTAGGTATCCACAATTATTTTTCTGCCTGTAAGACCTGAATCGCCGTGCGGCCCGCCCACTACAAACCGGCCTGTGGGATTAATATGATAAATCACATTGCCATTAATGAGCTCTGCCGGCAGTGCTTTTTTTATTATTTCTTCTATCATGCCCTGTTTAAGATCTTCATACTGAACATCTTCATTATGCTGATGAGAAAGCACCACAGTGGTAATGGCTTTTGGCTTGCTGTTTTCATACTCTACCGTAACCTGGCATTTACCGTCCGGCCTTAAAAAAGACAGCACTCCGCTTCTCCTCGCTTCCGCCGCTTTAAGCATAATCTGATGTGCATAATAAATCGGAGCCGGCATTAAGGCCTCGGTATCCTTGCAGGCATAACCGATCATCATGCCCTGATCTCCCGCGCCCTGCTCTTTATGCAGTCCTTCACCGGCCGTTACACCCTGTGAAATATCAGGCGACTGTCCGTGAATGGAATGAAGTACGCAACAGGAATCGGCGTCAATTCCATATAACGGATTATCATATCCGATTCTCTTCAATTCATCCCTGGCTATCTTTTGATAATCGATTATCCCTTTGGTGGTGATTTCACCGCCGATCATAATCAACCCCGTTGTGGTAAAGGTTTCACAAGCCACGCGTGACATGGGATCCTGACGAAAAGCTTCATCCAATACCGCATCTGAAATCTGATCGCATACTTTATCCGGGTGTCCTTCACCCACACTTTCCGATGTGAAAATAAAATCCGATCTATAACTCAAAACTGGTACCTCCTACGATTAAAGTGTTTAATATAGTCAAAGTCGGTGACTTTAACTGTTTTAAAAAGCAGTTATTTTTTCTGCTTATTAGTGCTATCCAAATCCTTTAAGAAATCCAATGTATCTTCCACCACAAAAGGTTCGTATTTTACGCCCAAACTTCCTTTCCGTACCCAGATCCGCACCGTGCTTACCGAATCGCCCGACTCGGTTACAAGATGAGGCAGCTCATCCACATGCAGAATATCGGAAACCGTGAACTCATAAAACAAGGTATGGGTACTGAACGGATCTGAAATGAGAATCAGCTTCTCTTTGTCGAAAGGATGCTTCTTGGGAGCTCCGGAAAAAGCCACACCCAGTTTCATATAATCCTTATGGGTAGAGTATTTTATTATTTTATTGAGCGGCTCCGCTTTTATGTATTTTCTGATACTCATACAAAAACCTCTCTTTATTCATTTATCATTTTAAACGGCTGACCCGTGGCTTCGATAACCGTAAGCCACAGCGGATCCTCCGGATTGAGGAATTTTCTTTCCGATATGGCCAGTTTTAGGGGTACGAGGGTGAATTGATTATTCCATCTTCCCACAACCACACCGGTAAATCCCGCCATGCCCGCGTGCACGGCGTTTTGGGCAAGTTGTACGCAATAAATGGCGTCATGCGCGTTCGCGGCAACGGCTCGTACCAGGTAACTGGGATCTATATACTTCAGGTTGACATCCATCTGAATGGATTTAAAATAAGCAGCAATGGCCTGCTTTAAAAACAAACCCACATCCTTTAACTTTAGATTGCCCGATTTGTCTCTCTGCATTACATCGCTCTGCAACAGCTCCTGTCCGGCTCCTTCCGCAATGATGATAACAGCATGGCCCTTGTCCTGCAAACGCTTTTTCAGATGAGGGAACAACCCTTTGGGACCTTCCAGATCGAAAGGCACTTCCGGTACCAGTACAAAATTTACTTCATTAAGGGCCAGCGCGGCGTTGGCCGCGATAAAACCCGAATACCGTCCCATTACCTTGACTATGCCGATACCGTTTGGCGCACCGATTGCTTCGGTATGGGCGCTGCGAATGGCTTCAGCCGCCACGGAAAAAGCGGTCTCCAAACCGAATGTCTTTTCCACGTAGGCGATATCATTATCGATTGTCTTGGGTACACCCACAATAGCTATTTTTAAATTCCGCTTCATAACCTCTCTGTGAATTGCTTCCGCTCCATGTAATGTGCCGTCACCACCTATCGCAAACAGCATGTCGACCTTCATCTGTTCAAGGCGATCCACAATCTCTCCTATATCCTGGGGTCCTCGTGAAGAACCTAAAAAGCTGCCGCCCAGCTCATGAATTCCTTTTACAATTTCGGGGGTAAGCTTTTTAGGTTCCAAACCATGTGTCGGATTAAAACCGCGAAATCCGTACTGTATGCCCCAAATAGCTTTGACTCCGTAGCGGTAGTAAAGCTCCATTACCGACGCGCGAATGACATTATTAATACCGGGGCTTAATCCTCCGCACGTTACAATGGCGGCTGTGGTGTGCTTCGGATCAAAGAATATTTTTTTACGCGGCCCGGCCTGAACAAATGCGGCCAGAAACTTTTTATTCTTTACACAGCGGATAATTTCGTCTCTATCCTGCAGCAGGGTGACGGAAGCGTTTTCTTCTATATAATTGGCGATTAAATCACCGTAATGAGTGGAGAGCCCCAGAGGCGAATCAATCCGGGTATCGCCAAGGCGGGAAACAGTAAGATCCTTCTCACTCAAATTTAAATTTTCCATACCGGTTTCAGCCCCATTTTCTCTTTTACTTCAAGAATCGTTTTTTTGGCTTGGAGTGTGCACTTTTTCGCGTTTTCCGCAAGCAGTTCGTGAACTTCTTTGGGTTTGGCCGTTAGTGCATGGTACTTATTTCTAATCGGATCTAATTCCGCCATGAGATTTTTAAAGAGAATCTTCTTACAATCTATACAGCCGATAGCGGCAGTGGAACAACCCTGATGGATTTCAGCGAGTTCGGTTTCCGGAGTGATTAGTTTATGATAGGAGTAGATATTGCATTTCTCCGGCGTGCCCGGATCGTTTCGCCGGATACGCGCCGGATCTGTTTTGGCTACCGACAGTTTTTTCCATATTTCCTCTTTATCCTCGATCAATCCGATGGTATTCCCTTTGCTCTTGCTCATTTTTTGGTCGCCGTCCAATCCCATTATGCGCGGAGTTTCCGTGAGCAGCGCTTCACACTCGGGAAAAGTGGAGCCGTAGCGCTTGTTAAAATAGCGCGCTATCTCACGCGTAAGCTCTATATGCTGAACCTGGTCTTCACCCACGGGCACTACTTCCCCCTTATATAAAAGGATATCCGCGGCTTGTAACACAGGGTAATCAAGCAGTCCCGCATTAACATTTTTCCGGTGCTGCTGTGCCTTATCTTTAAACTGAGTCATCCTCTCTAATTCACCCAAAGGAGTAACGGTGTTAAAAATCCAGGTCAGGTCCGCGTGTCCCGGGACCTCGGACTGGACGAACAGAGTAGTCTTTTCCATGTCAATACCACAAGCATAGAGGCCCACTGCCATATCAAATATTCTTTGGGGCATGGTTTTGGGATCATTAAATATCACCAGCGCGTGCAGATCCACTACGCATATATAAGAAATATATTCATGCTGTAACCGAACCCAGTTCCTCACCGCGCCGAAATAATTACCGATATGCAGATCACCTGTGGGTTGAATGCCTGTAAAAAGTACTTTCACCGCACCTCTCCTCAATTTTTCACCGAATACCAAATCGCATTAAACCGCAATTCCTCATCAATTATGCCAATAATAGTATAATGTATAGAGAAGTAACTGTATTATGTCAAGTTATTTATAAAAAAGCACGCTTGATTCGGCTATTTCTCCAGTACCGCGCCGATAGCATAGTCTTCAATCGCAGAACGATTTTTTTCTTCTATATTAATAAATTCCAAACCGTTATCGTACAGTTCCCGTCCGTTCACCATATCCGCTTTTGACCATACGACTTTCGCCTTGGTTAATATTGCTTCCGAACTATCAGGCAGTTTAAATGTCAAGGTATAAATCCCGTTCAATTCCAGCGGCCCCTCACTTGTAGTTATGCATACACCACCGATACTCACGTTTTTAGTCTTTGATTTCCGCTTGTGCGCGGTATTTTCCTTTGAAAAACCAATATCGATCGCGAGTAAATACCTATGGAACTTTCTTTTATCCATTATAGTACGCTCTTATTATGATCAAGATCATGGTTTGAAATTATACGTAATCTTTCAATTCTTTTATAAGCTTGAAGTGACGTAATTTCGCGATTGCTTTCTCTTGAATCTGTCTGACCCGTTCCCTGGTAATTCCCAGCATCTTTCCGGTCTCCTCAAGGGTAAACGGTCCTTCCCCCGCTAAACCGAAACGAAGCTGAATGATTTTCATTTCTCTGTCGCTTAGCTGCGTAAGCACCTTGCGAATTGTGTTTTGCAGCGTCAAATTAAACACGGATTCAAAAGGTTTTTTTGAAGAGTCGTCAGGAATCAAATCGGAAAGGCGCGTCACATTTTCATCATCCACTGTTGTGTCCAGTGAAGTTGTTTCTTGAGAAAGTTTAACTACATCTTTAATTTTTGATAAAGGCAGGTTCATATAATGGGCTATCTCTTCGTCACTGGGATCTCTGCCCAGCTCCTGAGATAAGTGTTTGGCCACATAATAACATTTCTTAATCATATTGAGCATATGCACGGGAATGCGGATTACTCGGCCCTTGTCCGCCAAAGACTTGATTATTGCCTGTTTAATCCACCAGGTGCCGTATGTAGAAAAGCGGCAGCCCTTTCTATAATCAAATCTCTCCACCGCTTCAATCAAACCGATATTGCCTTCGTCGATCAAATCCAGCAAACTGAGGCCCCTGTGCTGATACTGTTTTGCGATGGATACAACCAGACGCAGATTCGAGTTGATCATTTTATTTTTTTGAATGGTGAGCTTTCTTTCCAAGCTGGCTTTTTCCGGTTTATACACGGAACTCTTAATCTGTTTGGCATAATACTCGTTCTTCAGCTGTTCGATTTTAGCGGTCAGGGTGGATATTTTACGGCCTATATCCTTTTCTTCACTGCCCAAAAGCAAGGGATAAGTGGAAATCTGTTTTAGATAGAGAGCGAGCGGGTCGCTTTCCTGGGTATAAGCCTTGCTGTCATCCTCCCACTCGATACACTTCTTTCGGATTATTTTGTTTGTCAACGGAAGCACGGCTTGTTTTTGCATATACCCACCTAATAAATCAGTTTAGTCCAATCTTGTAAAAATCTATAATTTATTTAATTAAAAGTCAAGTAAAATTTACAAAAAAAATAAAATTTCTACAAAATATCTACTATTTCTATTCTTAACGCGTGTATAGTGTTTCGGGATTTAAAAAGGTTCTTTTTCTCTTGTCAAACACGATAAAGAGCAGTTTTGCCTGGGTTTGGTGTAAATATACTCCCAGTCTTCCGATCGCGGTTCCCGCTTCTACAGGATCGCCGACTTTAACGGTTGTGGTTTCCGCGCCCAAATAACCGAAGATTAAACCGGTGCCCGAATCCGCCAGAACAATATTACCAAATCCTCTATAGGGCCCGGACCAGATCACCTTGCCGGAGGAAACAGAATAGATCACATCCCCCTTATTTCCGCTTATCAGGACTCCCTCCAACTTACCGTTATATTTCTCTCTTGAGCCGGGGTGAGGCCAGGCAAGATCGCTATAGGCGGGATTGGTTGTATTATCATGAGTCACTACACTTCTTGCAACCGGGATAATGATCTGCTGATTTACCTTCAATTGCGCAGGATTGGTAATGTAATTAAGCTCCATAAGCTCATTAACTGCGATACCGTATTGTCTTGACAGACTGTAGAGCGTATCACCTCTTTTTACGGTGTGCACTGTGGGTATGATGATTTTCATTCCCACCTTTACATTTTTGGGATCCTTTATCTTATTTACTTTTAATAGAACCTCCAGTGGCACATTAAAGCGCTTTGAGATTCGATACAGATTATCGCCTTTTTTAATTACGTAATAATTGCTATTGGCAAAACAAAAGCAAACAATAAAGAGAAAAATAATGCCGATCACACTTGTCCTTGACAGTTTACTCACCCTGACACCTATTCTAATAGTCGGCTTGCGCGTAGAGAAACTAAACAAGGCTAAATTATTGTTTTTGCTTATTCGGGCTGGGGAGATTTGAACTCCCGACCTCTCGGTCCCGAACCGAGCGCGCTAGCCCCTGCGCTACAGCCCGAAAAAAAAGCCCCTTTAATAGGGGCATTCGGGAGCGACGGGGATTGAACCCGCGATCTCCGGCTTGACAGGCCGGCGCGATAACCAAACTTCGCTACGCCCCCTGATAAAAAGCACTATAGTCAGACTGCACTTACTTGTCAAGTAGTAACAGATCATAATTTTATTGACATTTCAGGACTTAAATGCTATTTTTACTCCCTGTAACATCATAATCATATAAAGGAAAAAACAATGGCATCAAGAGATATTCGTAGATTGAAGCAAAAGAAAGAAGAAGAGAAAAAAGACAAAGGTAAGATGGCCACCAGTACTTTTTCTATGATTATAATCGGTATAATTATAATCGGTTTTTTACTCAGTTTTTTCCCCGGGGCCTTTATTCCCTCTACTAAAATAAGTTTTGGAAGCTATGCCGGGAAAGAAATCCTATGGGAGTATGACAACTATTTTAGCCGCACAGTCAATTCAGAGTTTAACAACAGAGAAGAATCTCTTAAACAACAGCTGCTTGAAGCGGAAACACCTGAAGATAAAGAAAAAATCCAAAAGAAATTGTCCGAGCTTACAATTTACAGTGTTATCCAAAACAGTTTTGACGGGATCGTATTTCATATCGCCTCCTTACTGGAAGCGGAAAGAAGCGGGCTAAGAGTATCCAATAAAAGGATTCAGGAGATAATCGCCCAGTTTTTTAAGTCCGAGTTGTTAAAATATGAAGATAAAAAACAAAGAGATAAAAAATTCTTAGACCTCTACACAAATCATGAAGATTATTTCAGAGAGCTGCTTTTAGAGCTTCAGTATAAATATGACCGCCGTGGATTATTAATGCAGCCGTCTCTTGAAGCTTTCCAAAGACAATACAGTTGGGACTTCAGCAACCTGCTTTCAAGCCCCAAAGAAATCGAGTTTGCCGCTGAAATTGCGCGCGTATACAGAAAATTTAATTTCTTTTTATTAGACTACGAAGATTATCCTCTTGACGCCTTACTGGACTATGTAAACTCAGATCCTCAAAAGAAAGATTTATTCCGCACGCTTGATCTTTCCAGAATCATCTTTAACGGAGGAAAAAGCGAAGTAGAAGAGCTTAGGAGTAAAATAATAAGCGGCAGGCAGAGTTTTGAAGAAAAAGCCGACAAAGTAAGGCAAGAAGACGAATACGCCGAAGAGGTAATCGAACAGTATACTTACTACTATTACGAGTTGATTGATATTGTAAAAGACGAGGCCGAAAAAGTAGTCTCCCTAAAAACGGGAGAACTCAGTCAGCCTCTTCAAATTGACGAGGAAGGGAACACCTGGATTATCTACCGCTGTGAAAAAGAAATGAGCGAACCTGATTTCACCACACCCAAAATGCAGCAGGCTCTTATGGACTACATGAAGTTTAAGGAAATGAAGATAATACAAGATTATTTTGAGGCCAAAGCGGTGGAATTTAAGCAAAAGGCCGCTGCTGTGGGTTTTAAGGCCGCCTGTGCCCAGATGGGCATCACCTATTATACAACGGATTTTTTCCCGCTGAATTTTGAATCTTTGAACTACATCAACGCCCCGGTTTCCGCTCAAGAGAATATAAATGAACTTATTGCCCCGGCTATAAAAAGCGAGGAATTCTTCATTAAAGCCTTTTCACTGGAAACTAATGCTGTTGCCGATCCTATTCTCCTCGATAAGCATATTATGGTCCTGCACCTGGCCGAAGAGAGAAAAATAAGCGAGGAAGAACTGGAAACTTTAAAGACAACCTATGTGAATTATAAAAGCTTTACCGCGTTCAGCGATTTACAAACCCTCCTGGTCAAGGATAAAAAACTTGAAAACAAGGTGCAGCAGGGAATTGAGGCCCATAAAAAATTAATGGAATCCCTATCCAGATAGATGAAATCGGATACACCGGAGTTAATAAGTACCGGGAATGCGTTTACAGTAAAATATAAAGGGAATTTTCTCTATTCAAGCAAAGATCCGCTTGGTAATGTGGCAAGAATTATTGCCAATACAACAATTCATGAAAAAACCCTTATCTTCATACCCGGCATCGGATTAGGCTACGGCGTAAAGGAGCTGTTAAAAAAGTTACCGAACAGCTGTTTCATTATCTGTGTTGAAATCGATCGGAACCTCATGGACTTATGCTTAAACCATGGTGAGCTTAAAGACCTGAATGATAAACGATTAATCATTTTAAGGACCGACGGTATCGGTTCCGTAATCCAGGCACTCTCAACGATCGGCGTGCATAATGTGAGAAGAATGCAGACGGTCAAACTTTCCGCGTCATACCAGCTTTTTGCCGAGTACTACACGAGAATCCAGGAAGTTCTGCAAACAGAAATAAAAAATTACTGGCAGAACAAAATGACCATGATCTTCATGGGTAAACTTCTGGTGAAGAATATCATAACCAATCTCCCCTATCTGGCTCATGCGGGGGATATCGCACAGGTGAAAACTTCTCTTCCGATTGCCGTTATCGGAGCGGGTCCGTCGCTCGACAGCAGCATCCGGCTGTTAAAAGAGATTCAGGACAGGGTTCTTATTCTGGTTGTCGACACCGCATTGAGTACGCTCTGCGCTCACTCGCTGCTGCCGGACTTCATTTTAAGTCTGGAGGCTCAGTTTATCAACATTCAGGATTTCATTACGGATAACCGCCCCGAAATACCCCTGTTATGTGACTGCAGCGTATCTCCGCAGGTAATGAGGCTTTGCAAAAGCATCTTTTGTTTTTCTTCTCAATTTTATGACTTGCAGCTTTTAAAACGTCTCAACCAGCTCGGTTTGCTGCCCAGCCCTATTCCGGCTTTGGGCTCCGTGGGTATCGCGGCAGTTTACTGCGCGTTACAGATTACCAGCGGACCGGTGCTGCTGGCCGGTCTCGATTTCAGTTACGGGGGGAAAAAAACACACGCGAAAAACACCTACTTCCACAAACTGATATCCACCAGTGCTTTACGCTTAAACCCGGCCGAACATCAAAACTTTCAGACGATTTATAACCGCCCCCTGCTGGAAATCAAGGATAAAAAAGGCAATCCGCTGCAAAGCGACCTTATTCTCCATTCATATGCTGAAAATCTCTCGCGTCTTGTCGCCTTAAACAGAACACGGGTATATGATATCAGCTCCGGAGGATTAGACTGCGGAGCGGAACAGTATGATGACATACCCAAGCTTAAAGCACTGCTTGCCGGTTGCAAGAAATCATCATTTTCCCTGCCGGGCAGAGCCGACAACAAGCACAGGCACCACTACTCCCCGGCCGTTATTACACGGTTTCTGGACCAGGAACTGCTCTTATTGCAGCAAGCCCTTGATCTTATCAATCCGCTTTTAGAAAACGGCGGTGAGACGGAAGGAAGATTTAAGCCTGAGGAGTTTGAAAAACTTGAAAAAATCGATTACGTGTTCTTCCATCTCCCGCATAAAACGGCTCTCCCCGCTTACACAAAAAGCCTTTTGCAGCACATAAAGGCGTATTGTCTGTATTACCGTACCAAGCTCAAACAGGCAAAATCAAAATAGAGAGTTATTTGTCTTCGGAAGTTTTAAGTACAGACAGAAAAGCGCTCTGAGGCAACTCCACATTACCGACCATTTTCATGCGTTTTTTTCCTTCTTTCTGTTTCTCAATCAGCTTGCGCTTTCTGGTAATATCCCCGCCGTAACACTTTGCGGTTACGTCTTTGCGCACGGCATTTATGGTCTCACGGGCAATCACAGTACTCCCGATTGAACCCTGAATCGGAATTTTAAACTGGTGCCGCGGAATCTCATCACGCAATTTTTTACAGATATGTCTCGCCCGCGCATAGGCGCCATCCTTAAAAACCAGTTGCGAGAGCGCGTCCACCGGTTTCCCGTTTATAAGAATATCCAGCTTAACCAGCTCGGTTTGACGGTAGCCTGTAAGCTCATAATCAAAAGACGCGTATCCGCGGCTGGAAGATTTCAATTTATCATAAAAATCAAATAATACTTCGGCCAGAGGCAGCTCATAAATTACTTCCACCCGCTTTTCATCCAAATAAGTGAGGCTTTGTTGGATGCCGCGTTTTTCCAGACAGATAGTGAGTATATTACCAAGGTACTCGGCAGGAGTAATAATAGCGGCACGGATGAACGGCTCTTCGGTCTTCTCTATATGGGTCGGGTCCGGATATTCCAACGGATTGTCGATAAATTTATCGGTCCCGTCCTTTAGAAATATTTTATAGCGGACCGAAGGAGCGGTAAAAACGATAGACAGCCCATACTCACGCTCAATCCGTTCCTGAATGATCTCCAGATGGAGCAGCCCCAGAAATCCGCAGCGGAATCCGAAACCTAAAGCCGCGGATGAATCTTTTTCATAAATAAGAGAGGCGTCATTCAGCTTAAGCTTTTCCATAGCGTCCGACAGTAGTTCATAATCATTAGCATCAACAGGATAAATTGAGGAAAAAACTACCGGTTTTACCTCCCTAAAGCCTTTGACAGGTTCCGTGCAGGGATGTTTATCGAGGGTTACCGTGTCCCCGACCTTTGTTTTACTGATATTTTTTATACCCGCGATAAAGTATCCCACTTCACCGGCACTCAAGTTTTCTGTTTTTTGCAAATTTAATTTAAAAACACCCGTTTCCTCCACCTTATACACCGCGTTATTGGAAAAAAAACGCACCAAGTCATCCTTCCGTAAGACACCGGAGAATACCCGAATATGCACAACCACGCCGCGATATGAGTCATAATGGGAATCAAATATCAAAGCCTTTAACGGATCTTTTTCCGAGCCCACCGGAGCAGGAATTCGCTTAACCATGCCTTCAAGCAGCTCTCCTATTCCGGTACCGAGTTTAGCGGAGATCAAAAATACGTTATCTGCGTCCAAACCGAGATCATGTTCAATCTGCCGCTTTACATTATCAACATCCGCCCCCGGAAGATCGATTTTATTAATTACAGGTATAATCTCTAAATCATGATCCAGGGCCAGATACATATTGGATACGGTCTGAGCCTCCACTCCCTGAGTGGCATCAATTATTAAGAGGGCCCCTTCACAGGCGGAAATGGCGCGCGATACTTCATAAGAAAAATCAACATGTCCCGGCGTATCAACAAGGTTTAAATGATAGGTGCTCCCATTCTCAGCCTTAAACGGGAGAGAGATGGCCTGTGATTTAATGGTGATTCCGCGCTCACGCTCAATATCCATTGTATCAAGAATCTGATCGTGAAAATCACGTTCCGACACCACATGCGTGCTTTGAATAAAGCGATCGGCCAGAGTCGACTTGCCGTGATCAATATGGGCGATAATACAAAAATTTCTAATACGAGACCGTTCCATTACTTTAAAATGTGTTATTTCAAGAATTTACATAATTCCAAAACAAAATTGAATTCACTATAATATCATAATATACTTTAAATGCAATAAGATAATGAAAATAAATAAACGAAAAAAAATTCTGATCGTGGATGACGAGCTTTCAATAAGAGAACTATTGAGTGAGCTTATGCATAAGCACAATCATCAGGTTATTGCCGCGGAAAACGGAATGGAAGCGGTCAAACTGTACCAGCTTACACATCCCGATATTGTGATTACCGATATAAAAATGCCTAAGCTGGACGGTATCAGTTTACTTAAACAGTTAAAGAGTATCGATAATAATGTGCTCATCATCCTTATTTCCAGTTTTGGTAATGAGGAAATTCTGCTGGAAGCCCTGCGCGCCGGAGCGGTAAATTTTATCCGCAAACCGTTTAAGATTGAAGAAATTACCGACACGGTGGAAAATATACTCGCTCATAAGGCACAGATTGAAAGCGGCAGCCTTCCCTTTCACAGCGTGATCGACGAAAAAAAGGAGTACGTAATCGTAACGGAAAAGGCGCACCTGGGGTATCTGATTAATCAGATCACCGTTAATTTCAAAAACATCTTCTCCGACGAAGAAATAATAAACCTCCGTTTAGGCATAGAAGAGATGATAGCCAATGCCATAGAGCACGGTAATCTGGCCATCGGATTTAGCAAGAAGTCCGAAGCTCTCAAGAAGGGAAATTTCGGAAGTTTACTTGAACAAAAGCTGAAAAACAGTGAAAACAGTCAAAAGCAGATCTTCATCTCATCCCATCTTACCAAAAAGAGTTTTTCTATTACAATCAGAGATCAGGGGAGCGGATTCGATTGGAAAAACCTGCCTTCCCTCTCCGCTCAAAGCCTTCATCATTATAACGGAAGAGGGATAATTCTCACCAAGATATTCTTTGACCGCGTAATTTACAATGACGCGGGCAATCAGGTCACCTTAAAAAAATATACCTAAGACAGGTCAAGAATCTCCCGGATTTTCTTTTCCAACGTAGCTATGGAAAACGGTTTCTGCAGAAAGTACGTGCCCTTTTGAAAGCCGTCCTTCTCCACATATTCATTGTCAAAATATCCGGAAATATACAGTATCTTTATATCAGGTCTAATTTCGAGCAGTCTTTCCGAAAGTTTTATTCCGCTTAAGTGAGGCATGACTATATCGGTGATAAGCAGATGAATCGGAGCATTATACTGTTCGCAGATAAGCAGCGCCTCCCCCGCATTACTGGCTTCAAGCACATTATAACCGAATTTTCCAAGCACCTTATACACCATCTCCCTGAAAATATCCTCATCCTCAACCAGAAGAATAGATTCGGTGCCTTTTACAGAAGGTCGCCATTCGGTTATCTCCTCCTCCTGTACCACCTCTTCCTTCACACGCGGAAGATAAATGGTAAACGTGCTGCCCACACTGAGGGCGCTGTCCACGAAAATAAAACCATTGCTCTGTTTGATTATTCCGTAGGCTGTGGAAAGACCCAATCCCGTACCTTTACCCGGTGCTTTTGTGGTAAAAAAAGGCTCAAAAATCTTTTCTTTAAGCTCGGCGTCCATGCCATGGCCTGTGTCCGTGACACGCAGCATAACATACTGACCGTTCTTCAAACCGATAAAACCGTGCTTGGTATGCTCGCTGATAGTAATATTCGAGCTTTCAATAGAAAGCTTGCCGCCTTCACGCATGGCATCACGCGCATTTAAAGCCAGGTTGATAAGCACCTGCTCAATCTGCACAGGATCAATTTTTACCGGCCAAAGGTTTTCATCAAGAATCGCAAAAAGTCTGATATTTTCCGGCAGCAAGCGTTTGAGCATGCGCTCCAGGTCCACGATAAGGGTGTTAAGATTTACAATTTTGGGCTGCAGAACCTGCCTTCTGGAAAAGGCCAATAACTGCTTGGTAAGGACGGCCGCCTTTTTCCCGGCCTTAATTATTGAGGTCACTTCGCTGCGGATGGGATTGTCATCCTCCACAGTTTCTAAAATAAGATCGGAGTATCCGATGATGGCGCCCAGCAGATTGTTAAAATCATGGGCGATACCTCCGGCCAGCCTCCCTATTCCTTCCATCTTATTCGACTGAATAAGCTGAGCCTCGATCTTTTTCTGCTCAGTATTATCAATAAGATATCCCTTAAAATGTCTAAGCTTGCCGGTGGCGGAATACTCTCCTACAATATTTGCGGTAATATAAAGCGGCTGTCTGTTTTTATCAATAAATTTGGTATTATACTGCTTGAGTTTCTTTTCTTTTTGCAGCAGTTCAACCAAACCGTTCTTTTCCATTAAAGCGGGATAATAGGTCGCCAAATTGGTTTTAACCACTTCCGTCGGTGTATTGAAACCCAACATGGTCGCGAACGCCTGATTACAGATAAGAATAGTTCCGTCCGCGCCGGCGATGAAATCACCCGTTAAATCATCTTCAAAGAACTGTCTGTAGCGTTCTTCACTTTTACGCAGCGCCTGCTTGGCCAGTTCGTGAGCCGTAATATCATGATATACATACACTTTGCCGATGGCACTTTTATTACTACCGAGAATAGGTGCCACACTGGTTTTGATAAAGCGTTTTTCACCGTCTTTTGTAACAAGCAGTTTTAAAGATTGATTTTTGGCCGCGGCGTCCTTATTTCCGACCTTTGGTTTTTTCTGAATTTCACTGTCTTCTATCTGAACCAGATGCTGAAGCTTTTTGCCCAATGCCTCTTTTTTCTTTACACCGGTAAACATTTCCGCCTTGGGATTAAAAAATTGGATGTTATTATCATTGTCGGTTACGATAACGGCGTCATCAATGCTCTGCAGCGTGGTAAACAGCAGCTGTTCCCTTTCCTTCACGATATCCTGCATCTTATGCTTATACAGCGCTATCTCTATGTTGATGTGCAGTTCGCGCTCTTCAAAGGGCTTAAGAATATAGCCGAAGGGCTCGGTTATTTTGGCGCGCTTGAGTGTGGTGTTTTCCGCGTACGCGGTAATATAGACAATCGGCACCGAATAACTCTTAAGAATTTCTCCGGCCGCTTCCACGCCGTCCATTTTCCCGCTCAGCTTAATGTCCATGAGTACAAGATCGGGTTTTTGTTCCAATACCATTTTCACCGCATCTTCACCGCTGGCGGCAATACCGGGCACGTCATATCCCAGTTTTTCCAGACGTTTCTTCATGTCCAACGAAACAATATTCTCATCCTCTACGATAAATATTCTTTTCTTGTCCATTCGTCCCCGTTATCACTCCTGAGTTCATTAGTTCAATGCGCTTAAATAAAAGGCTACGCATGATTCATGTTGTTGTCAATAGAATTTATTGCTTCTTGAATCGCTTTTTCCAAACCGGGATCCTCGATTTCCACCCTAATATTCTCCTTGGGTTGTACAGGCGCTGTTAAAACCAACAAAACTATTAATATATGCCATATTTCTATATTTCATTGTTCTTTTTCTTATCATACAATATACCACCAAAAAAAATGGCCTTCTTTTAATAAAGAAGGCCCTCCTTTACTTCCGAAAAAGCCGCCATCTATGGTGGTGGTTAAAAAGATGCAAAATAAGTGGTGGCTTTTTCTCCCCACCAGCACCCCTATGGGGTGCTCCCCCACATACCACAAGCTTTGCTGGTGGTATGTTGATTTGGGCGACACGGGACTCGAACCTGTGACCCCCAGCGTGTCGAGCTGGTGCTCTAACCAACTGAGCTAGCCGCCCGTATTGAATTGTAGTATTTTAGAAAATTGAAGATTTGTCAAGATAGTATCTTACTTTAAGGTCATCATCACCCGTTCCAATACCTTCTTGCGATCCAGCGGTTTTACAATATAATTTTTAGCTCCCAGTAGAAGCGATTTTTTAACAAGATCCTGTTTTCCCAAGGCACTAATCATGATGATGTTGGCGTTTTTATCGAATTCAACAATCTTTTCCAACGAGGTCACACCATCCATAACCGGCATGGTAATATCCATGGTCACCAGATCCACTTTAGGATAAAGTTCTTTATATTTTTCCAAACCTTCTTCTCCGTTTGAGGCTGTGCCGGCGATTTCAAAACCTTCTGAAGTAAGAATTTGACCAATCTGTTTCGTCACAAACATTGAATCGTCAACAATAAGAACGCGAAAGGGTTTACCATCCTCTCTCAAACCTTCAGGTTTGCGTTGATTAATATTAGGAAAATCCATTTTTGTTTTCATGGCCATCCTCCTATTTCTTTTCTCTTATGGCAACATTTATTTCAATCTTTCCGAAAGTGGTCTGGATCGGTACTATCAGCGCCTCAATCGCCACGTCTGTTACCTCCATATTATTTCCCGTGAATATAGCCGGAGGGGTAAGATCGAATTGAAAACCAATTTCGTGCAGTTTTGTTACAGCCTGAGCCGTAATCATATTGGCTAACTCTGTAATTGTTGCTTTTGTTAGTTCATCATTTTTTTCTATTTTTTCTCCGTTCATAGCGGATGCTACTTCTAACGCAGTATTTTCCGCCATATCAAAAAGCACTCTGCCTTCAACATCACCGGCTAAACCGACGATTGCCGTTATACCCAGAACAGGCATTGAACTTGATTTAAGGTAGAGTTCACCGCGTTTCACTTCGGTTTTTAGAACTTCGGTTAAAATATTGAATGCCGCTTCAACAAAGGGATTTATATATTCAACTCTCATAACACTTGTTCCTCACTTTCAATAAAGAAAATCTATCAATACTTAAACACTCTAAATAATTTAATCCTTTTCATTCCGATATGCAATCAAGTTTCCTGATTTCATTTCAATAAAACCGGCTTTTTTTAACTTCTCATGCGTACCTATAATTAATATGCCTTTATCAGTTATTTTTTCGTGAAACTGTTCAAGCAATTTTTCTTGCAGCGCAGGATTATAAAATGAAAGCACATCACGTGCCAGAATTATGTCGAGCTCAGGCAAGGGTGTGCCGTGAAGGATATCATGATATTCAAATAAAATAATGTCTTTAATCGATTTTACAAACTGGTACCCGCTTTCGGTTTTTTGTACAAATTGTGCTTCAATAAAATATTGAGGCACACTCTGCACAGGCAGTACCAGATTGGGAGCGGCGGAAATATTCAAAAGCTCATGATCGCTGGCCCACACTTTTACTCTCTGCTTGGGAAACCTAAGCCTTAAAATAGCAGCAATAGCATAGGCATCATACCCTTTACCGCAGTTCGGGCACCATACATTTAAAGCGGATTTTTTAGTATCCTTAAGCAATGCTTCCACCTGCTTTTTATATTCTTCTCCCCACAACATATTACTGTATGTGGAATAGAACTCCTCCAAAAAGCTTTCAGCATCTTCTATACTTTCAAGCTGTACTCCCTTTTTCTGCGTTTTCCTTATTTTACGCCACTCCGACAGCCTCTTATGCGCCCAGTCTTCATTTAAATCGGAAATATAGAATTTTTTGAAGGTAGCAAGGGTTTCTTTAATAAAATCAAATTCCAACTCGGCTCCGGTAACAGTTTCCTGCTTTTTCATAGTACCGGCCGGGGGAGCAGCCTCCGACACAATTGCTTTGCTTTCCAGGCTCTCTTCCTCCATGCCAAAAACCCGTTCGACATCGAGAATAACATACAGCTTCTTATTAACCTCCACCACGCCATTTATGTACTTCATATTGATATCGGCGAAAAGAGGATGTCTGGGTTGAATAGTGGACGAATCGATGCCCACCACATTATCTACGGAATCGACAATCATTCCGATAATATTATCCTCGAGTCTTAAGATGAGAATATCGACGGCTTCCTCCTTACGTTTCTCGTCAAAAGTAAGGTGAAACATTTTACGCAAATTGATAATACTAATTATCTCTCCCCGCAAATTGTGAACACCTTCCACATAAGGGGGTGTGTTGGGAACGATTGTAAAGTTGCTTGCTTTGGATATTTCTTTTACTTTCATTATATCAATACCGTAGTCCCTGCCTGCCAGTGAAAAGGTAACCATCTTAAAATCTATACGTGTTTTCTTTTCTTCCTGTTGTTCTTGTTCTTGGACTATATTTTCCAATTCATTTTCTACTGAACTCATACCGCTGTTTTCCTTATGAAATTATTCCTTCCCGTTTTTTTCTCTCATCAATTTCCATCTCTAATCCTAAATTAAGCAGTTCATTCACATCTAAAATCAAAGAAACAGTACCATCCCCTAAAATCGTGGCTCCGGCAATTCCGGGAGACTTTGTAAATCGATCTTTCAGAGGTTTGATTACCACATCCTCTTCCCCTATAAGCACATCCACAAATAAACCGACCTTTTTCTCACCGCTGCCCACAACCACTACATAGTTATATTCCCTGGTCTCGTCCACGGGAATATTGAATATTTTATTGAGTCTGATAAGCGATATCACATCCTCACGCAGATTAAAAACCTCATAATTATCAATTCGCTTAATATCCTTCCCTGTAATACGCAGTGTCTCAAAAACCGAAGTAATGGGAATAGCATAGATTTCTTTTCCCACCCTCACAAGCAGGCCCTGTACTATGGCCAGAGTTAAAGGAATCCTTATGGTGAATTTTGTTCCCTGATTAAAACTCGACCAGATTGAAACATCCCCATTCATCTTCTCAATCTGCTGCTTTACTACGTCCAATCCCACGCCCCGCCCCGATACATCGGTTACTCTTTTAGCGGTGGAAAATCCCGGTTTGAAAATAAGATTATATGCTTCAATATCGGACAGGCTCTTATCAGGATGAATTAATCCGGTATCAATCGCTTTCTTTCTGATCGCACCCACGTCAATACCTATTCCGTCGTCTTCAATTTCAATAACAACCATATTTCCTTCGTTACTTGCCCGCAGTACTATAGTACCTTCTTTCTCTTTTCCCAATTTCTCTCGTTCCTTGGGCTCCTCTATGCCGTGATCGATTGAATTACGCACACAGTGAATTAAGGGATCCAGGAGATCCTCGATAATCGATTTATCAAGTTCGGTCTGTTCTCCTTCGATAATCAAGTTTATCTTCTTTTTTAGTGATTTTGAAAGATCCCGCACCAGACGCGGAAATCGTGAAAAAATATGAGAAATCGGGACCATACGTATCTGCATCACACCTTCCTGCAGCGAGGAGGTAATTCTTCCCAAGCTCTGCGCGGTTCCCCGAAACTTGGCGAGCGAGTCTTTATACAGGGAATCAAAATGACCGTGCATTGAAAGCAGATCTCCAAACTCAGTAAGAATATTCTTTTTTATCGCTTTTAAAGAGGTCCCTTTCTGGATTTCTTCCATGTAATCCGGTAATCTGTCAAATAATTCCTTTATCCGCTCCTGAAACTGCGCTTGTATATTTTGAAACTCCAGATAATGGCTGCCGAACTGTAAATTTATTTGATTCACGGCGGATTTCATAATCACAATTTCGCTTACCAGATTCAATAATGTATCAATCCGTTTACTATCCACCCTCAAAACCGACCCTACAAGCTTATGAGGAACCTTTTTAAAATCCCTTTCTTCTAGATCATGATCCGCGGCTTCTATTTCCGCTTGGATTGATTTTTTAACTGATGTACCCTGCTCAGTACCTTGAATTTGGCCCTTAATCGTATAAACCGAGACATCCGTCGTGACATCGGTGATCTTACACTGATCCCTGATAGCGGTTGGGGTTTCTTTGGTCGCGATATAATACGTAATCTCCGGGAAAAAATTGTCTGCGTATAGAAGCTCAAACTCCGGAATGGTTTTTAATATCTTCCCGAGATTTTTTAAAATCGCGTATACCTGAATTCCGCCTACGGTATTCATAGGATTATTCTCATCAAATTCAACCTGAATTTTATAGATATTTTCATCAGGGGAGGAGTTCTGCTGAAACTCCAGCAGCTCATATTCCGTAAGGCCGCCCTCTTCTTTGCTTTCTGTGCTGTCAACGGTTTTTTGTACTTTTCTTTCAACATGTGATTTTTTAGGTTGATTTTGCGGTACAGCAATCAAGTTCTCCAATACCGTGGTTAAATGCTTAATATCTTCTTCGAACACCTCACCATGTGCCCGTTTGTCTACCATGTCTTTCAGCACATCGACGGCAGAAAGCAGACTATCTATTACCTGCTCGGTAATTTTTTTATTGGCGCTTCTCACTTCCTCGAGTACATCTTCAATAAGATGGGTAAACTTGGATATTTCATCCATTTGAACGGTGGCGGAACCCCCCTTCAATGTGTGGGCCGCTCTGAAAAGCTCATCTACCGCGTCTTTATTGTTCGGATCATTATCAAGGACCAGCAGATTTTGTTCAAGAACCCCAATCTGGGCTTCAGCTTCCGCAAAAAAATCCTTTAATAGCTCTTCGTTTTTCGGATCAAAATAATCACTCATCCTATTTTTATTTTTATATAAGAATACCAATAAGTCAAGCTAAAAACTCGATTTTAAAGAATTAGTGTTATTGACACTTTTGCAAATACCTGTACAGTATACAATCATAATACCTGTTGTGGTGACGGCAGTTTAAGAAAGAAGACGGCCTGATATGAATTCATTAGTTGTTGAGAGTTCACCCAAGATAAGAGATTCTCTCTGCTACATGCTTTTGTCTCTGGGAATAAAGGGAATACCGTGCGGGAATAAAGATCAGGCTCTGGAAGCCGTAAGCAACCTGAATGAGGATGTGTTTTCCGCGATAATTGATATCGATAACAAGGAAGCGGAAGGTGTCGAACTCATAAAAGAGTTAAAGCAAAATCCGAAAACCATAGATATTAAGATTATAGTGCATACTATCCAATCAAATAAAGAAGCCGTTATAAAGATGCTGGAGATGGGGATTATAGGCTATTTACTAAAACCCTATAATGAAACTGAAACGTACGATAAATTAAATAAAATCTTCAACAGACTCGAAGGTCAGGAAAAAAGACAACACATCCGGATAACACCGGATCCGGAAGATCTGTTAAGAGTTCACTTTCGAATTACCGGATACCCCCACCTTATTTCCGGAAAAATAGTTAATCTTAGCATGGGAGGGATGGCTTTAGAGCTTTTTTCCCCTGTTGAGCACGAGTTGCTCACGGCGGACACCCAAATTTCATCCATCAATTTTACTTTAGGCAGCAAACAGATTAGTCCGCCCGGTGTAGCAGTTATGCGTAAAGATAAGTATCTGGCGCTTAAGTTTAATGCTATGAGTCAAAACCACAATATGATTCTGGCGAAATACATATTCAAGAGAATCGGCGTATGAAACCGAACCAAAGTTGTTTTTTCGAAAAATACGATGTAAAATGTATCATAGAGCCAAGAGAGAACTAAGTGGGAATCCAGAATGAGGAGCAGGTTGTTCATGAGATCTAAATTATGGTTTGTGCTATTCAGTTTATGCTTTATAGTAGGGTTTGCATCCTCCACGCTGTGGTCATTAGATGTGGGACTACTTTTTCGCATGGGAAACCTGAACTTTGATGCCGAACGTGAACAAACCGATCTCGATTTCGACGGCTTGTCTTTCCCCTGGGGATTTTCGATCTCCGCCGAACATGAAATCGGAGATAATTTTCTAATCAGCACAGGACTTTATCAGGACCCCATTTTACGCAATATCTCTTCGACCATGGTAAGTTATCGCTACAGCTTTATAAGTATCGGTTTGGGTCCTTATTTTGGATTTTTCAATTCAGAGGACCCGCTTATCAGATCGGGGATAAACACCTCGTTACGACTGGATTTTCCGGGAATAATTTTTGCTGAAATCAGAGCGGCAAGCACAATCGGAGGTCTTGTCAAGAAAGGGGATTATTCTCAAGAAGAAACCGACCTGTTGGCGGGTTTCCATGTGATGAACGCCATCTGCACTGTGGGATTGATTTCCAAAACATTTACCTTAAAAAAGGGAAACTCCGAAATTGTGGACAGTCTTGATAAATATTATTTTTCAACAGATCTTTTCCAAAAGAACGTGCCTTTTAGAATTCTTCTGACTTTTGCTTATCAGACAATCTCAAAATCATTTGTCACGGCGACCACAACCGATATCCACAGCCTTAGCTCACTCCTCTTGGGTACCGAACTGGAAGTGGAACTGACCCGCTTTCTGAATCTCCTGATTATTATCGACAGCAGCATCTACACCTTCGGTCAGGATGATCTTTTGGGTGTGGATCCGGGAAGTGAATTTGCCGGTTTTCTATTCACAGCCCAAATCGGAGTAAAACTTAAAATAGATCAGCTATTTGAAAAACCGGAAATAGTGGAATAAAAAAAGGGCTGCCCGGAGGCAGCCCTTTTTAATATTGCAAAACACTATTTGCAGGCTTAATCACTAATTTCTTCTTCTTCTTTGTACATCTTTTTCTTTTCAAGATATCTTAAGATATGCAGATTACCAAGTCGTCTGATCTCCGCTTTTCTTCTTGCTTCTTCCCGTTTCTGCATAATACCCCATACTTCTTCATCGTTGATATCAAGTTCGAAATCTTTCCATGCTAGATCGTATTTTACTTTGATGTCCTTAACATATACAACAAAGTCGCCGCCGGTTTTTGCGGCATCGCGGTAGACTACAATACCGAGAAACTTGATAAACGGCTCACTTTTTGGATAGAGAGGATATGACTTTAACTCCCTGTTGCGCACGTCGGTAATATATTGTGGATTTTCCCATTTCAACCTCTTCCAGCCTGTGTAATTGAGATACCCTAAAAATACGGTGCGTTCCTCACCATCCTGGTTTTTAAACATAACACCGATTCCGTGGGGAAAGTTTCTTCCGCTTACTACCATTTGAATCTCTTTAATAGGACCTACGTTTTTAAGAATACCCTTATTATCGAATTTATCACCCTTGCGCGCGTCCTCTTCACCTTCTTTGTCCATATAAGCGGGAATCTCAAAGGGCGGTTTTACAACAGCATAGGAGTTAAAGGCCGCTTCGGGAAAGTGAATTCTCACGGCAAGCACGGTCAGATTGGACATGGATTCGCCCTCGAAATCCGCAGCTTCGCCGATGGTAGCCGCTTCTTTGGTATAAGAATACATTACATTCTCACGATACTGTGAAGATGAAGCTAAATCAACTTCCCAATTACCGATGGCAAGGGATGTTTTAAGTTCATCTAGTTCATCTGCGGGGATTCCTGCTCCGGCCTGACTTCTGTAATCCACTATAGTAGCTTGATTCTCAGAAGGTTTATCTTCACCTTCTCTGGTTACATCTGCTTTTAAATCATTAAAATCTATCAGTATCTGTGGTTCTGAATGTTGTGCCATTGCCTGTGTAGCGCAAAACACAAGTAATATAATGAGCACAAAACATATCTTTTTCATACAACGCTCCTTTCTTTGAAAAAATTTCTATCTTGGTTTAAAATTATATTCACATCAAAGGATTTGTCAAACAAATTTATTTTTTTTTAAAATCACGGGCTTCATTCGATGATATCCGCTGAAAAGGCAATACCGTTCTGAAAATTGTCATGCGCCTTTAATCCGGCACAGTATTCCAGTATAGGATTATCTTTAAGTCTGGATACCTGTTTTCCCAGCTGAGTAATATCCGTAATAATAAAATCCTTTAGATATTTATAAAAATGAAGTTTGTTTATCTCCGAATAATCCGAAACCGGCAGCCCCTCAATAAAGAAATATACTTTTTTTATACCTGGGAAATTATAACACACACTATTGGCAAACGCCTGCAGCATATCTTTGGGTGTAATCAGTACCAGCTTATCTATCTTGAATACTTCTTTGGAGAAGTTAACATAGAGTATATCATTGTCAATAATCGCTGATTTGAGTTTTGTGGTTTCGGGTATTACAGGCAGGTTCCCGTACTTGTAGGGTCCGGCCATGATTTCATCGACAAGAAGCATGACATTATCCTTTTGGTTTCCCAAATCAGGAAGAAATCTCGCTTCACCGATTATTTTAGTTGAGTTGACATGGGGGAAAAAAAGAACTCGCTTGGCCCAGTTTTCTGAAAACGCAAACAAGAAAATAGAGGCCAACAACACGCTGATAAACAATCCCCCGAACAGATAGGGAAGAAACTTCACGTAAACTTTCACATCCTACTCCATAAACGCCTTTGATTTTTCTAGCTTCTCGGTAAAAGAACAGACGCCATTATATATCGCTTGCGACAGTTTCTTCAAGTAGTATTCATTATTTAATTCCAAAGCTTCTTCTTTGTTTGAAACAAATCCTAACTCAATTAATATTGAAGGCATTTTTGCCTTTCGCACCACTACCCATCTGCCTTCTTTCAAGCCTCTGTTTTCAGTCATGTTTCCTATGGAAGCGTTTAAGGAATCAAGAATATCCTTTGCCAATATCACACTTTCCCATGTATACTCCTCCTCTTTCATGGTATTGAGAATGGGAAGTATTTCTTTGTGTTCATCATCATACGCCGCGGGCTCGATTAACTCGCGTCTATGGGTGGGAGTGAGATACCACACCTCAAACCCCCTGGCCTTTTTATTGGCCGATGCATTAGCATGAAGAGAGATATAGATAATGGCCTCATTCGCCTTGGTCGGAATTTTATTGGCGATTTCCGGTCTGCCTTCCAATGAGATAAATGTATCATTATCACGGGTAAGTTTTATTATTTTGTTTGGATACTTTTTACTCAACATCTCATATAAATATTTTGAAACCTGCAGTACCACATCCTTTTCAGCCACTTTTATACTCTTTCCGCCCACAGAATATGTATAACAAGCACCCGGATCTTTGCCTCCATGGCCCGGATCGATGACAATCGCAGCCACACGATAATATGAAATCTGGGAAGGCTTATTAAAAAATTCTTTTATCACTTCCGCAGTTTGTTGGGGAATGAGAACCGCTCCCTGCTGCCGAATTATACCGGGTGTGTTTACTTTTTTATGATAGTTGAGAATGATCCATGGTGCTCCTATTTTAAACACAATCCTGTCGGTATTCTTTATCAGCACTCCGGTATCCAGCATATAATCCCATTCCATCACCGCGTCCAGCTCATCAAGAAAAGCTCTGAGTTCGATATAATCAGAGTTAACGACTGTCAAACAAAAGCATAAAAAAACAATAAAACATATACTCTTTTTCAATCTTTGTCTCCCCTCCTGCTGTAGAGAAGCGCTTTCTTGCTCACATTTCCCCGCAGCAGGGTATCAATTACATACACTCCCGCCTGTACTCCACCCTTGAGAAATGCTTTCCAAAATTTGTTTCCCAATATAAATTTATTATCGGAAATCCGGTCCGCAAGATGTACTCCTGTCCATTCCGCAACTTCGCTCAGTGCTTGGAGGATTGTCATTCCGTGCCAATCACGTGTATTTTCATGGTGTAAAAACGGTAACTTCAGCACTGCGCAGGTCTCCGCGCACAATTTTTCAGGGCTCCCCCAAAACTCCTTCATTGAATCGAGTGCGTCTTTATTTTTTTGATCTTCTAAGGTAAAACAGCTTATCGACGGAAAAGAATCCCGGAACAGAAACCGTTCGGTTTCTTCCGTACCGGGTTTTAATCTGATGAATATGCGCTGTGTTGCTTTTTCCGCGCTGGACACGGCCATTTCTCGATCGTGATGTTTTGAAATCACATTTCCGCACTTTTCCACATTATTTCTGGGAAAGCTAACTTTTTCTCCCGGTGTTACTCGTACAAACACATCCATTATACCCTGCACGGCAGCCGCATCATCGGTTCCGGTTATGTTGTCGATAATGCCCGGAATAGAAATAAAGGCTCTTTCCGCCGAAGTTCCATGGTTTTTAACAGATAGTGATCCCGGATCAGAACCTATTGCAATTAAAAGCGCCGCCCTGGTAACATCCACACCGCTGGAATACGGATAGGTCCAGCCGGACATATACCCGCCGGAAAGACGTGCCGCAATCTCTCCGACAACAGGACCGTTTTTAGAAAGCTTAATATCCCCTTTGGCCGCTCCGCAGGCAATACCCAGCGCATTTATCCCCATCTTAAAAACCCGTACCACGGATGCAACCTCTGCTTTAGAATATTTCGTGGGCATGGTATGCCCCATTTCAATAAAATAGGGATCAAAACAGATTATTCTGTCCGCAACTCCGCAGATGGTTATCTCACCGTTATAGACAATCGCATCGATACTGAACTCAGGTCCTGCCATATACTGTTCCACAATTACCTTCTGCGAACGCGAATGAGAGAAGCCGGCTTGCACGGCTTGTTTTAACTCTGAGAGCGTGGTTACTTTCCTGACTCCGCGCGCGCCCATATTATCAACCGGTTTCACAACCAAAGGAAAACTCAGCCGCTCCAGCACCTGCTCTGCTTTCAGTTCAGGTGTAAGCATAACAAATTCAGGACCGGGTATATGATATTTTTTAAATACCTGGCGCATTTTAACCTTGTCCGTGGCGTTGACAGCCACCCGGTACGGTATACCGGGAAGATCCAGCTGCTCAGCAACCCAGGCCACTGATGTGGAGAAATCCGTACCCGCCGTAAACACTCCGTCCAAACCACGGTCATTTTTATATTTTCTTAGGGCCCCGGCAATGGTTTCTTTTGCCTTAAGATCGATATGCTCAAAATAATCGGCATATTTCCTGCCCTCAGCTTTATTATTGCCATCAACCAAAATCACTGTCCAGTTCATCTGTTTGGCGCTGCGCAGCGCGGGCAGCTGCATCACACCGCCGCCCAGAATGGCGATGGTTTTTGATTCAGGTGAACTCATCATACTCACTTTCCTTCACGGCATATACCTCAAAAGTGTCACCCAGACCGAACAGTCTGCTTAAAAAAAGAATTATTGGTGAACATACTTTTGAAATCCATAAAAACAGACCTTTTTGAGGTAAAAACCTTTCAATATGGTGCCCGGTACTCTTTATTTTTTTTACGGTAAAACCGAACAGTTTAAGCTGCTTTTTTACATGGTACCTTTTCCAAACCGTGAAATGATCCGCCGGGCTGTGCTGCAAAAAGCCGTAAAAATTCTTACGGGCTGAAATACCGCCGGCTGAAGGAGTGGAAAAAGCAAAAATCCCGCCCTGTTTTAACATGCTGTTTATGACCGCCAAAACACGCCTAAGCTTTTGCACATGCTCGATCACATACCACATGCTTACAACATCATACCTTTTTTTATTTTCCTTTATAAACCGGTCCGGAATGTTTTCAAAATCCATGGTTTGACACTGAATTCCAAGTTTATTCCGCACATAACGTACAGCTTCACCGCTGATATCAACTCCCCGTACCTCGAATCCTTTCAGAGAGGCGGCCTTTAAAAAAGGACCGTAGGCGCAGCCGATGTCGAGCAGGTTCGCTTGTACGGATTTTTTCAGGAGTTTAATAATCTCATTAATCCGCGCTCTGCCCAGTTCCTGAATAAAAAGGAAATCTTCAAGATATGTTCTGCCGTACTGTGCTTTGTAATTCTGGAAAAAGTAGTTCCTTGTATAGTGAATCTGCTTAGAGCCGCAGTACAGCAGATAAATCATACCGCAGCGGGAACAGCGGAAATAACTCCGTTCCCTGAAACGCGCCACAACCCGGTTCAGCTTCTTTTTACAGAGCGGGCAAGAAACCGCTCCTTTGATCTTACAATTAATAAGGAAATCCAAAAGGGACTGTGCCCTATCCCCGCGTCCGAGCGGATTATCGATTATAATGCGCTTAAACAACTGTTTTCGCTTAAGCAGTAATTTAAGTTTTTTTAGCTTCGGTTTTTTAACTCCGATAGACGGCAATCCCGTTCGTTTTGTCAGTTTATCATGATAGGCTGTGGGATTAAACAGAATTACCGGCACACCTTGGGCCAATGTTTCATAACAGGTGAGCCCGAAGTGCGTGATTACCAGATCATGCATCTTTATCAGTCCCGCGATATTATCCGGATGCTTATACACCCGCACCCCCTCAGGCCACCGGTCGTTTTTAAACAGAGGGCCTTGAATCAAACTCATCTGCGCAGGTTTGAATATATTATATTTAAGCAGCACATGAACAAGGATTTCAGTCAAACCCTGCGGATCCTCACCGCCGAAACTCAAGAGCACCCGTTTAAACGGGAAGCGCAATTTTTTTTGCGCTGATAGGGGTACATCATGAGCATAGGGAAATACCGCGTTGGGCGCACTTTTCGTTTCCGGATGAGGTAATGTATCTATGAGCAAGGGAAACAGGTCCCGCGCGTCCCCGCCTTCGTCAAGACCAAGCAGTACAGTTTGCTTGCCATACTCTGAAAGCAAAGAAGGTTCGGTCCGCCATAAATCCGTAACTATCAGTTTAAGTTGATCCGCTGCTGGTATCCTCTCCACGATATGCTCTTTTGGAATTGACGAGACAAACGCAGCCGGGAGCAGATCTTTACGCGGAAGGTAGAGCCATGCTTTCCCCTGAGCCTTTTTCACAAGCGCGGCGCAGCGTTTTAGATGACCGACACCATGGCCGTCCCCTACTGCCGGGATGAAAAGGATGTTCCCGCCTTTATTTTTTTTTGCTGTGAGTTCCACAGCTCTTTGTGTTGTTTTAGCCATAGTACTAAATCTTTTATGTGGATTGGTTTTCCTGTATAGAGGGCTTGGTAAACTGCCTCTATCACTTTAAAATCAGCTTCAGTATCCAGTGTTACCCGCGCCCCTGCCAGACAGCAGTTTTCAGGACACGTAAGCTCATGCACGCTGTACTTCTGCCGATTGCGCAAGATATGGGTGGTTATATGCTCGTGTTCGTATCGATCCTGTGATTCCCCGCATGATCTCTGAAGTGCCTCGGCTTCAACTACTTCGACACCTGTGCCTAAAGGACCGCCAATAAATCTGCTTAGATCGGCATGCCTGTTTCCATGTTCCCTTAAATTTAAACCGGTAAGTTCGGCGGAAACCAACGGATTATCCCCTGTGGCTCTTACTACCCTTGTGACTCCGAAATGGTCGGCAGCCATGCAGTAACGCTTCAATACGTCCAAAGACGGACCTGAAAAAAGCTCAAACCCCCACTTTGCCGTATACGCCTTAAAAACCGGAGCGCTATGCTTGTCCGTAAGCAGGGCGTACACATCGGCTTTAACTCCCGCCAAAGCCTGCATGGCGTGCTCGATTATCGTGAGGCCCGCTACTTTGAGTAAAGCCTTTTCGGGCAGACGCTGCGACCTAAGGCGCGCCTGTAAAAAGATACCTGTAACTATTCCGGACTTTCCCATAACTCAATCAGGCTCCTTGCATCTCTGCGAAATCTGTATTTATTAAGCGCCACCCATTTTTTAATGTGTAAAAAATCCTTTAACGAAGTGATAAAACCCGTATCGGATTTTATTACGTATTTAATAAAGTTTCTAAACGGCAGTACACCCTTATCACTCCTATAATCCACGCACATATTTTTAAGATAAAACGATTTATAACTTTCATCCGGAGTGTTTTCCTCAAAAGGTGTTTCATACTTGTAGTGGAAAAGCAAAGACGTATTGCATACTATATCCTCGCCCCATAGAAATACCCGAAACCCGAAATCCACTTTCTGCCAAAAGGGCGTTTTTATATTTCTGTCATAACCGCCCGACAAGCGATACTTTTCTTTATTGTAAATACCGCAAAAGTCAAACGCGAACAGACTCTTCATGCCGTCACGCAAAGGATTCCAAGGCATAACCCTAAAGGTTTTTTTTACATATCCCGGCACCTGGATGCTGGGTATAGTATCGCCTTTTTTGTTTTTAAGGATGGGTACGGTACAGAGGTTATTTTGCTTTTCGATTTTATCGAGCAGGCGGTCGGCCAGAGAGCCTTGTGAAATCTTCATATCATTCCAAATCACGATTACCAGCTTGGCCATGGCCTCTTCGATAGCGATATTGACCTTCTCACCGGTGGTGCATTTTTCATGCAACAGCAAAAACCTTACGTGAGGATATTTTCTGGAAAGGCTTTCCACATCATACGCGATATCGGGACCTTCAATCGACATCACCTCCAACGACTCTTTAAAGGGCAGTTCCGTGAACATATCATGCTGAAACAACCTGCCGCCGCGATTCAGGATTACCACACTTACGGGAAACACATATTTACTGACCCGAGGTTTTGGCACTCCGCCCATAACTGTATAGGATATCTGTGTTTGTTTAGAAATTGAAGGTATAGTACTCATCACACTCACTGCACATATCAGGGTATTGCTCTTTTAAATGCTTCAGGTACACTTCCTTGGCCTTATTCCACACTACAGACAGTTCATCACTCAGGATATTACCCAGACTATGGGTGCCCTTAAGATCTTCTTTACACAAGGGCACGTTTCCGTCAATAGTCACGCACATGTCTCTTTTAAGATGCCAGCAGGGAAAGCGTTTAAGCGGCGATAAATCGGTCACCTTCTGCTGCGGCAGAAAGCCGGAAAAGTAATCATACTTTTGGATAATAATCTGGGCCGCTGTTTCTTTCCATTGCTTATAGAATTTTTCAAGTTCGTCTTCGTTTTGCCGCATGCGTACTGCCTGCACGTAAACATTATTTTTAAACAGTTTAAGCAGGTTATCTGTAAAAGCCAAAGCCTCCCTAAAACCCTGGCCGCGCAAACTTTCATACATCTTCTCACTCACCGCGTCCAAAGAAACAATCCAGCGACAGCGGGCATATGCGTTTTTGCCTAACGACCTTAAAGCTTCTATATCCCATCCCAGCCCCGCCGTCTCGATAACCAGGTCAAAACCGGGTATGTCGCATACTCTTTCGATCATCTTGTATACCTGACTGTGCAGGGAAGGCTCTCCCCATAACGAAATACCGATTACCGCGTCCTCACAATAGTCTTTTATTTTATCCAGAATGAGATTAAAATCTTCAAATTTCATCTCCGCTTTTTTCCCTAAAATATCTCCTTTAACCTTGGGATAAGGGCAATAGGAACATACCTGCGCGCAGCCTTCAACAGTCTGAATTAGAAAATAGCGAGGAAGTGTGCGTAAAATCTCCCCCTTTTCCTGCAGTACCTTAACAACAGTCTGTTCGTCAAAAGCGTTATGCGAAGCAAGATTTGAAAGCAGCAAAAAATTACGTTTAGAATCCGCGGCTAATGTGGCCCGTAAAATACGCAGATCCACCGTTGAGATTTCCGTTTCCAAATCGAACGAGTTAATATCCTTTTTAATTAATTCAAACAGCGTGTCTCTCTGGGGTTCAGCGGCTTTTTCCTCTTTAATAAGTTTCAACAGCGGATCTATAACGGGAGTTTTAAGTATTTCCGGCGACAGACCGTACGGATACCCGTCCGCGAATGTATAGTCCGCGAAGTATTTCAAATGATTTTCATACATACGTTGGGTAATTCCCTTGTCAAGCAGTGCACAATCAGCATAGAAATAAAAGATATTGTCATATCCCGTGCTTTTTTCCTTAATCTCATTTAAAAGCTCAAAAACCGTCCATTTTTCTTTTATGACAGTGTCGTATCCCTTACCTGCCTGCGAGGATTTTGAAAGTAAAAAAACAGTCTTCTCGATATCGGAAAGACTCGTGGCAAAGTTTTTCACAAAATCCACAGAGCTTTTATTGTCATGCAGCTTCTTAAAAGCATAGTCAGAAAGATTGATTGCGTTTATGATTGCGATATTTTTCATTTCTACTGCCTTTATCGACATGTAGCACACTCCGCTGAATGCCTATAAGCCTTAGATTTTATAAATAATACTCACGTATTGCAATATCTTTCCGTCTGCAGCATAATAATCAGCAGAATATTATGCTTAAATTTAAAGCAACCCTCACTTTTATAGCGCAAGCACCCTGCAGATTTTTTAGTTTAAGTTTTATTATCATACTATTTATAATAATAATTGTCATCGGCAATTCTCTGTTTAATTCCGCCTGCCAGGAATTAAAGAACCAGATTGAGTTGTTTTTGCCCGGTTCCCTGCTTATAAAAAAATACGTACCGGAATCAGAAGAGCCTGGCTTTACCGAATCAACTTATACAGCAACGCAAATCCTGCCCCACTCAAAGCAAATTATGGACTATACAGAAGCGCAACCGGCAGTGAAAGCTGTACTCGCCTTTAAACTGGCTCAAATCCAGCTGGAATACAATAATCACAGTATCCATGATCTGTATATAGTGTGTCTGCAAGCAGATGCTGCGACGCATTTGAAGCCGCACCTCCTCATTGAACAGGGTGATTTTTTACCCTCAGACAGCAGAGGCATCATAGTCTCACGGGCGCTCATCACTCGCCTGAATCATACATTTAATGCCCGGTTCAAGGTCGGTGACAAGCTTACCCTTTCAAATCCACAGTCCGGCTTGTGTTTTTCCCGGTATAAGCTTCCGATACAGGCTGTTTACAGTTTAAGGCAGCAGAAAAGCGAGTTTGATTTTATTTCATCACTTATTGTGATTGATGAAACCAGTTTCAACATCCTCTGCAATCTGCCCCTGACACAAAATAAAACCGCTATGAGTGGAGAAAATCTTGTAATAAGTGATTCCGGCACTATTTTCCGGAATCACGGTTCACTTTTTGTCCGGCCCGATCTTTCCGCTAACGGACATTCGCTGACATCTCTTTTTACGCTGTTGGGTGATCCCAAACAAAAGATCGTTTCTCTGCAGCCGGAAGAAAAGGTCTGGCAGGGTTTGCTTATAAGCACATCCGAATCCTCTCCGCAGGTTATCTCCGCATTAAGGAAAAATCTTGCAGGATTTTTAAAGCTGCAGAATATCCCCACCCTGGTTACGGACCGGCCGTGGAAAAACACGGGGATTTGTAAAAGGCTTGAATTGAAGCACGCGGGATTTACAGTTATCATGGTCGTTTTTGCATTGCTGATTATCGCAGGCGCTAATCTGCTGCTACGGCCCGCTTATAGAGAATCATCATTTTTTAGTACAACCGGTGCCTGTAATTCCCCTATCGCATTAATCGGTTTATTCTTTGGAAGGGCTGTTTTACAAGGCATCCTGTCCGGATTAGTGGGAATTTTAGCTGCTGTTATAATATTGAAGTATTTCTGGAGTGGTACTGTATATTTCTCTCGATACTCACTGTTTCATCTGCTTTTTGACAGTCAAAAACTTCATTCGACGCCGGATCTATCCGCGTTTTTATATGTGCTGTTATTCCTTTTGTTTTACAGCTGTTTTTCCTGGGTTTATCCTGTTATAAAAGCGCGAAAATAAACCTATTTTTCGGGTATAAGCTCCAAAATAAGCTCTACCTCACCTCTCGACAGTTTGGTAGCACGGGATATTTCCTTTACGGACCAGCCCTGATGGGCGAGCTTGACCACTGTTTGCCGTTTGTCCACAGAGGGTGCTCCACGATCTTTTTTAACCTGAGCTACCTCCTCCTTAATCAAACTCTCAAGCAGACGCAACTGTTCCTGTGCCTGGGTGTTTACTTTTTCCAGTCTGGTTTCCGCACGAGCCAGCCATTCTCTCGCGATATTGAGCTTATCCATGCGTGTTTCCAATTCCAGAATAAGATTATCGATACCCTCCATTTTCTCAACGACCGCATCGGTCTTTTCCTTATTGCGAGCTATGGTATCGACTTCTTCACTTAATTCTTTAATGAGCGCCGGTATGCCTTTCATTTCCTTATGCAGCTCACCCATGTTTTTCTCCAACAGGGTAAGCTTTTGAAAATTCTTATCCACACCCTGAGTAGTGCTGTCCAGCACCTTGTTTTTCTTCTCCAGCCGCTCAAAGCGTGAATCAATATCTTTCTCCAGTTCTTCCATGGACCGCATTTTAAGCTCCAGCTCCTGCACAGCGTCATAACTGGTGGTTATGTTGGACACTTTAGCGTCGATCTCATGCGAAATAGCGATCAAACGCTTGAAATCGGTTTCCATACTGTTGATGCGTTTCTTTTCCGTGACAAAATCCCTGATTTTTGCCGATACATCGTCAACAAGCTTTTTCGTGGTAAAAAATTCCTTTGCTATGGAATCCATATCTTTTTTATACGACGAGATTTTTATTAATTCCTTTTTCATGGAACCGATATCGTTTTCCAGACTTAATTTAAGACTGTCCGCACGTTCGAAGATCTTGGTTTGAGAAACAAAACTCTTCTGCTGCTTTTCAATTTCAGAGATATTTTCAGCCAGAGATGAAGATTTTTCCAGCAGTTGTTCCAACTCAAGTTTGAGGTCGGAGCGCTCCTTGTTCGTAGTATCAAGCAAGTCATTTTTTTGTTCGGCAAAATCCTGCTTTACTTCTTCTATTGTAGAGCTTGAGCTTTCTATGAAATCCGCAACCCTCTCCGTTATAGTAAGTTCGGATTCTTTATACTTTTGCAATATCTCTTCATGCCAGGCCTGGGCTTCGTTCTTTGTTCCTGAAAAAAAGCCCAGCAGTTCTTTTTCCGTCTGCTTCAAGCTCGTTTCGATAAAGGTCCGCAGCTCATCGGTTTTTTCTATAAAGCACTCTTTGGCAATACTCTCAATATTAGCGTCATTCTCCTGTTTTACGGTATGGATCTGTGTGGCAACCTCTTCCTGAAAGCTTTCCAATCTGTTCTGGATGGTCTCACTTCTCTCTTTAAGATCCGTGAAGAAATCATCTTCCAATATTTTCAACTTTTCCGATACGTTTTCGTAGGCCTTTGCTTTGAGACCGTTAACCTCGGATTCGATATTCTCTATCTCGGTATTTATAAGCTGTAGCTCCTCTTCGGCTTTGGCTTTTTGAGCCTCACGCTCATTCTCCAACAGTTTGGTAAAATTACTAAAATCCGTCTTAATCTTATCCGTTATACTGCTCATATAGGCGCGTAATGATTTTTCCAGCGCTTCAATATCCACATTGGCGTCTTCCAGTTTCTGAAATTTATACTTCAGCTCTTCTCCATACTCGTCCAGCCTCTGTTCAACGGTTTTCACGAATTCATCCATCTCCTCAGCAGCCTGTTCCTGAGTGCCTTTGGCATCCGTGAGATATTCATTCATGGTATGCGTAATCTCACCTTCCAGTCCTTTAAGCCGCTCGGATATCTGCCGCTCAAGATCTTTCATCTGTTTATCCAGCTCAACATGCCACACATTGGCGTCGGCTCTCAACACCCCGAACATTTCACTTATTTCCTTTTTCTTTATATCCAGATCGCTGCCTATCCTGTTAAAATAATCCAGCACTTCTTTGGCCTGGCTCTTGGCCCTTTTGTCTATTGAATCCTTAAGCGCGGCAAAAACTTCGTCATTGAATGTTTCACCTCTTACCGCCGCCTTTTCAAGCTGTTCATGGTACATTTTTTCAATCTGCGCATACTGCTCTTTAAAATCGTCGATTTTTGCGGCAAACTCCTCATCAAGACTTTTAACAGTGTCATGAGTTTCCGCCAGCATACTCTCTATCTCGCTTGTTATCTGTTGTCTGTTTTCAACCGCATTCCCGATAATTGAGTCTATCTCTGCGGAAAGCTCACTGGTGCCCTGTTGTTTTTTCTTGATTATCTCTTCATCCAAACTGGCCAGTAATTCACGGTAGGCTTTTTCCGCGGTTTTAAGTACCTCTCCTTTTCGTTCTTCCAATTTTTTCACATATTCGGAAATATTCGTCACTCTATGTTCCACGGTGTGAAGGCTGTTTTCCAGCTGCTCGATACTGTCGCGATGGGTATCAAGCAGTTTCTTCCTGATCTTTTCCAGCTCCAGTTTGTTTTTTTCATTCGATTTTGCAAGGGTTGTGGCAAGCGCGGTTTCCAATTTCGTGATCCGGGCTGAGATATTTTTAACCTCACCCCCCACTTTATCTATAAATGCGGATTCATCTTTTATACGCTTTAAGTTTTCATCGACTCTTTCAGACATATCAACCAGCTCATCCAGTGTGCCGGCATAAGTATCCACAGTCAGTTTCATGTTTTTAAAATCGCCTTCTTTGGCTTTTAAGGCTTCTTCAAAAGTCAGAATTCGCTTGAGGACTTCTCTGCTCTTTTTCAGGTTAAGGTCCAGATCAACCGCAATATCATTGATTTCAACCGTCTTTTCCTTAATAAATACAGATATTTCTTCCTTTAACTTGTCCGAGAAGCGCTTTACCTTCTCCAAACTTCTGTTCCGTTTATCAAGCAATCTAAAGAGGATAACTATAATGATTACTACTAAAAAAGTAGGTAGGCTAAATGTGTAGTTCATTACTCCCCTCCCATGGGATATTTGTATTATATCATATCCCACTGCCCGGCTATTGTCAATTATTTTTTTAATATTTCTGAGGAAATTGTAAAACTCAAAATATAGTAAGTGAGGACACTACTTATTCTCTCTACCATACTAAGTCGGTAATTTCCGTTTTAGGAGCTTTTTGCAACAATCTTATTTTTGCAAGAAGCTCTGCTACATTAAATATTTCATATACAAAGCCAACGCCACATGTGTGGTTCCGCAGACGAGAGTCAGAAGAGCGGAAATGATATGCAGTTTGCGGCGTTTGGCTGCCGGCAGAATGTTTATCTTCATGCCCAACAGCATGGTAATCAAAAAAAGAGGAAAGGTTATAATTCCGATTATAATCGTAAAATCATATAACTGCATGATATTCTCCTTTTGTATATCCTAAAATTAAACCAAAATAGAGTCAATCGGCGGTTTTACAATCTTTTACAATTTTTTACATTACAGTGACACCCCGACCATAAACTTACTCCATATTTAAAGAGCAGGCACATAGTATATGGAACAAAACAGCTTGTTATTCTATACTGACTATAAGATAAGGCTAACCAATGGCAGGCGGTGTTAAAAAAAGCTTAAGAAAAATACAGAGAGTGCACCTCGTTATCATATTCGCTCTGGTCATTATCATTTCCGGTGTTATATTGGGAATACTGGCTTTGCGCGCTATCGAAAGAGAAGAGGCGTATATTGAAAAAAATTTTGAACTCACTCTGTCTTCAGAAGTGGCCAACGCTGTTTCAATCATAAACACCGAGCTTAGAGCCATCCAGGACGAACTTGCCGATATTCTCACAGTTCCCGATCCCACGATCGCCGCACATACGTTGAAAACCATACAGCAGGAATCACCGCTGGTAGGCCTGCCCTTTATGGTTTCATCCCAGCAGGTAGTGATTTATCCTCAAAGCTCCGAGCCGCTTTCAGAAGAAGAGGCTCTACTGATAGACCAGAACAAAGAGCTGTTACAAAATGATGTCTCAATACCTGTATATAAAAATATCGTAAAAGAATATAAGCAAGAGATTCTTAATGAGCAGATCGAGGAGGACGAGAGTGAATTAATAGCGGACGATAACTCCGGCCCCAGACAAAACAATCCCGAAGCCCGGGAAAACCAGCCGAACGCGGAGGGGTCCAAGCCAAACGAGGCCTTGCAGGAGGAAATAGAAACACAACAGGCAATCACCCGCTTCAACAGATCCGAACCCTTACGCGAGAAGATCTACAAACAGGCTCAGGAGCAAGGCCGGCAAATTCTTGTGCGCAACATCATCCTGCCCGAAGGAAGAGAGGATTCACTGAACAGGCAATGGTCGTTCTTTATTTTGGAATCCCGTACCTTCAGTCAAATTACAGAGAAAGGCACAAGCGGCATTATTCCCCGTTTTATTGAAGACAAATTTTATCTGCTGTATTGGGAAAAGGATGATAACGGCTCGGTTGCCGGTTGTGTGATCGACAATACGTCCTTAAAACAGCGCCTGCTTAAAGTGATTCCACCAATGTATAGCGAAACCCGTATCCTGGTAATTTTAAATGAAAAGGCCGCGCCATTGCTCATCCCTGAGGGAGAGGAACAGAGAGAATGGTACAAGCCGTTCACGGCAAAAGAGATCTCCGAACTGCTTCCCCGATGGGAAGTAGCGGCCTACCTGACTAATCCGGATATAATCAAGGACAAAGCCCGGGCTGCCGCTTTGGTGCTGTGGATTCTGATCGGATTTCTTGTGATCGCCCTGTTTTTAGGAGGAACTTTTATCACGGTACTGCTGGTGAACGAAATGAAACTGGCACAGCAGAAAACCGGCTTCGTCGCCAATGTGTCGCACGAGCTGAAAACACCCCTTACCTCAATCCGCTTATTCGCCGAGCTGCTGCGCGACAACCGGCAACCCGATAAAAGCAAACGTAAAAACTATCTGGATATAATGGTATCGGAAACAGAACGCCTTACTCGTCTTATCAACAACGTGCTGGATTTTACCAGAATGGGTAAGGATAAAATGAATTACAACCGGGAGCATGCCGATATTCGCGGCTTATGCCGGGATATCATTGAAGCCCAGCGCGCCAGACTCGAACATAAAGGTTTTACCTTAAAAATAAAATGTCCCGCCACAGCGGTTTTTGTCAACATAGACCAGGAAGCCTTTAAACAGGTACTTATCAATCTGCTTGCCAACGCCGAGAAATACGCGAAGCGTAAAAAAAGTATCAAGGTAAAGGTAGAAACAGAAATCGATCACGTAAAAATAAGTATCATGGATAGAGGACCCGGCATCCCGTTAAAATTTAGGGAAAAAATCTTTAAAGAGTTTTTCAGAATCGATGATTCCCTGAGCGCGCCGGTCACAGGCAGCGGCCTGGGCTTGTCCATCTCCAGGAAAATACTGCGCGATCACGGCGGTGACATTATTTATCTTGCCCGTGACGGCGGGGGAAGCAATTTTCAAATAATACTGCCGAGAGGAGAATAATACTATGATCAAACAAAAAATCCTTATCGTGGAGGATGACAAAGCGATTGTCACGGGGATTAACGACCTGCTGGAAAGCGAAGGCTTTCGCACCCTCATCGCCCATGACGGAAAGACAGCTTTGGAATATTACAAGAAAAACAAACCCGATCTGATCCTGCTCGACATCATGATCCCCGAAAAAAGCGGCTATGAAGTGTGCAAAGAGGTGCGCCGTTCCGATCATCACACACCGATCATCATGCTCACTGCCAAATCTCAGGAGGTGGACAAGGTGGTGGGTCTGGAGTTGGGCGCCGACGACTATGTGGTAAAGCCTTTCGGAGTGCAGGAGCTTTTGGCCCGCATCAGGGCCTGTCTGCGCCGAACCGGGTCGAACGGCAGCGCCGGCGGTGCCGCCTCCCCGAACCAACTAATCATCTTCGGGGACGTGGAAATAAACCCCAAAACCTTAAGCGGCCGCAAAGCAGCAAAAGAATTCCCGGTAACCCAGCGTGAGGTCGACCTGCTGCAGTACTTTCTGGCCCATGAGGGCGAAGTCATAGACAGACTGACTCTTTTGGATACAATCTGGGGCTTAAGCTACGGCGGCACCACACGCACCCTGGACCAGCACATCGCCAAGCTGCGCCAAAAAATCGAGGACGATCCGGGCAAGCCCTGCTTTATTCTTACCGTGCATACGGTGGGGTATAAGTTTTGTGCGACGCCGTAATACGCGGCGCCGCAGGTTGCGGTTCTGTGCGGCGCCTTAGGCTACGGCTGCAGAGGGGTGCCGTAGAGTGCAGCCCGCGGACTCCGTGTTCTGTACCGATCCGTACATAAAAAACTGAAAAAAACAAATGCTCGCATTATATTTATGATATATTATAATTTAAGAACGCAATAACACGGAAAGGATATGTTCTTATGTATAAACGGACTATCGTTTTTTTAATCTTTGCCTGTATATTGCTTGCCGGGGGATCCGCGCAAGCTGCCGATCAGGCAGAACTAATTATAAACAACATGAACGATTATGTTGATTTCAGCTTTCTTAGTGTTAACTTCAACTGGCAGTTTGATACAGTCGATTGGGACCACGGCAAAAGCTATCATTATATAGAGATCGAAAAGCTTGAGAACAAACATGCATCCGATCCGGATGATTTATCGGCATGTATAAAACTGCTGTATCTCTATGAGCTGGACCAGCTCGAAGATCAAGCCGACCTGCTTGCCGGTGAATGTAAAAAAAGATTTGAGCTGGGCGGCGGCACATCCGCTTTTACACGGGAAGAGCAGGCTGTATTAAACGCGCAGATTATTTTTACCAAAAAAGATAAAAAAAATTATCAGAACGCGCTCCAAGCACTTTTCCCCTTTTTGAATTCCGGGACAGCACTCAAGCAGGATTACATTATCGCGCTCAACCTGTCTTTGGGTCTGCAGCAGTACGAGCTGGCCGTCAAGTTGGCCGATGCCTGTGTAGCGGCATATCCGGACGATCCCGACGTTTATTTTAAACGCTTCGATACCGTGATCATGAATAATATAGTCAACTGGATTCAGTATATCCATACCACCACCAAGGAACAGTTCACACAAGATCAAGGCGTCAAGGAAATAACCAAAGAAAATTATAAGGAGTTTGAAGAGATTTTTTTTACCAACCTTCATACTCAATTAGGCATGAAGGACATAGAAAAAGTGGCGCAGGAATTTGCGGATGATTACAGAATAACGATGAAAACAATAGGCTACAAACTCATGATATCGTATTGGACAAGATTTATGATCACCGCAATGTGTGCATCGCAAGACATGGAAGACCAGGAAATTATGGATATGATGTTCCACTCCAATTCAAGCGAGTTGTTCGATTTCTCCCCGTATTTTGACAATGCCCTGCGCACAAGGCCCAAGAGGGATGTCCAGGTCTTTTGTGCTTTGTTCGTATATTATTTCCAGCAAAATAACCTCGAAAAGGCGGAAGAATACGCGCAGCAAATTCTCACTCTCAGACCGGATATGTACCTGGGATATAACGCCTTGATTTTTATAGAGTGCATTACAAATATGGATAAAATGAACAGCGATGACTATTCATTCGATACGCAACGTGAAATGTATTTGACGAAAATTAAGAACACGGGCGGAGAAGATACCGATTATGTGTTTCTGATTTCGGACTGTATTAAAAAATATCATAGTGCCTCGAAACAGGAAAAGAAAATGCTGACGGCTCAGATTGAGAATTATCTTGAAAAACTCTTCGCAGTAAACCAACAGTCGGAATGGGGCATTTTTATGCAGGGCAACTATTATATGCTTACAGTGCGTTTCACCGAGGCTATTGAATCTTATAACAAAATAGAAGAATCCGAAAACCAGGACATTCGAAAATCTTTGTTCAACAACCGGGCCGCGGCCAAGATTCTTACAGGAGACGGAACGGGCGCGCGCAGAGATCTGGATCAAAGTCTCAAGATCGACCCAGATAAAGAGGAGTCCTTGAAGCTCCTGGAGCTGCTTGATGCAAAATAGACGGACGGAAGCTGCCGTGCCGCGCTCCATGAAGTGCGGCACGCTATTTAGAACAGCTATTCCCCGTCGGCTGTGCCACGCACGATAATGGCCCTCATGTTTACCGATTGCGTAGGATCGGTCACCCCTGTAGCTACGGTAGTTGAATTCATGGTAAGAAAACAAATAACATAATCTGTCCCGATGATGGGAGTATACGTACTGGACCAATAACCGCAGCTTTGCACATTACTGAAACCGCTTGCATTCAGCCAGGTACTAACTGTGGCCTGTGCTGCGTGCATCAATGTGGCCAATTCATAAAAATTGGGAAGTCTCCAGTCATCGTATGTTGCCAACAGGGAATCATTGGCATAGGTCAGGGCGCTGCTCCACGTTTTTTGCGTGGTGTCCGGGCTCTGCTCCCACATCAAACCGGTCAGATTGTCGGTAAGCGTTCCATCGCCGTTGTCGGTAAAGCGCGGATCGGGCCAGGCCGCTCCCATTTCCAGATCGCCGTCATCCCCGGCAGCATAGCTCTCGGTCTGTCCCGTTTTCATGATGTAATCGGAGCTGCCCCGGCAGATGATCGCGTAACGACTTGCATCATCGGTTTTTGTGTGGCTGCCTATGTCGGCGTTTCTCACACCCACATAAAAAACATTGGCACTTGCCGTATCGCCTATACGGGTGGTCGACGTCCAGTAATAAGAAAACTGGATATTGGAAAAGCCCTGTCCGTTAAGCCAGATATCGTTATGGTATTCTCCGAAGTTGTGCAGGGTGATCAACTCGTTCCTGTTGGGCAGACGCCAGTCATCGTAACCCGCCAGTTCCGAAGCATTGGCATAGGTCAACGCATCGGCCCAGGAAATCGTATCCGTACTGGGGCTCTGCTCCCACATCAGACCGGTAAAGTTGTCGGTCACCGTGCCGTCGCCGTTGTTGGTAAAGCGCGGCACCGGCCAGTCTGCCCCCATCTGCAGATCGCCGTCGTCTCCGGTTGCCGTAGTATCATCCGCGTCCTGACCGGTTTTGGGGATGCTCCAGTCAATCCCGCCGCCGCCACCGCCGCCGCCTGGCGGAGGACAACTTGTAGTAAATAGGGCGAATATCGTCGTCAATAAAATCATTATCACATATTTTTTCATATCTTCCTCCTTGTTTAATTTTATATATGCGTCAACGCACTCTTACTTTCCATAAATCATTCAAATCACCTTCGGCTGCGACGCTGTCAAAACCTGCACCGCCGAAAAGCCAGAGGGTACTCCCTGACTCAATCCAGCCGATATCGAGCTCCCGGGCACCGGGAATATTGGCTGCATCTGCCGTACCTTTGCTGCCGTAGGCACCGCTTTGGTCTATCACGTCGCTGCCCGACACCCAGGTCCAGTTCGTACCGTCAAACTTCCACAAATCATTCAAGCTGCCATTTATTCCTGCACTGGCACGACCATATCCCCCAAAAAGCCAGAACCTGCCTGCGGAATCCATCCAGCCGATGCTTTTGTTCCTTGTACCAGGCATATTGGCCGCATCCGCCACACCCTTGGTGCCGTAACTGCCGTTCTGATTGCCGACATCACTGCCCGAAATCCAGGTCCAGTTAACACCGTCATACTTCCATAAATCATTCAATAAAAAATTGACATTGACGCTGTCATACCCCTGGCCGCCGAAAAGCCAGAGGTTGTCGTCGGTATCTATCCAGCCGATGCTGTAGTACCTGGAACCCGGCACATTGGCCGCAGCAGGGGTGCCTTTTGTACCGTATGTTCCGTTCTGATTGACCACATCGCTGCCCGAAATCCAGGTCCAGTTGGCCCCGTCAAACCTCCATAAATCATTCAACTGACCTCCGGTTCCGTCTTTATCATATCCCATGCCCCCCAAAAGCCAGAGGTTGTCGTCGGTATCTATCCAGCTGATGCCGCCATACCGGGCGCCTGGGATATTGGCGGCGTCGGGTGTACCTTTGGTTCCATAGCTGCCGCTTTGGTTGACCGCGTTACTACCGGAGATCCAGGTCCAGGTGGCGCCGTCAAACCTCCATAGATCATTCATGAAACCGAACGTAAGATTAGCAGCATATCCGGCTCCGCCGAACAGCCAGAAGTTGCCGTCGGCATCGATCCAGCTGATACTTCCGGACCGGCACCCGGGAACATTGTCAACATGCGCCACACCCTTGGTGCCGTAGGTACCGTTTATATTTACATCGTCACTCCCCGAGATCCAGGTCCAGTTGGCACCGTCATACTTCCATAAATCGTTATGGCGGGCGCTGCCTCCCACAATCCCTCCGAAAAGCCAGAGATTGCCGTCGGCATCGATCCAGCCGATACTGTCACATCGAGCACACGGCATATTCGTTGGGTCCGTCACCCCTATGTCGCCGTAGCTGCCCGTCTGGTCCACAACATCACTTCCCGACACCCATGTCCAGAGATTAAGCTGCGAACCGCCTCCGCCTCCGGGCGAAGGGCAGCTTACGATAAATAAGGTCGACATCATTGCGAGCACAATCATTATCACATGTTTCTTCATATCTTTCGCCTCGATGTACTATGTGCATATTTTTTTATCATTGATTCCAGTTCCATTTATCTCACCTGTATCTTCCACAGATCGTTCAACAGGCCCGCTGCTCCGGTACTGTCATAGCCCTCTCCGCCGAACAGCCAGAGGATACGACCTGATTCGGTCCAGGCCATACTCCAGCAGCGTGCGCCGGGCACATTAGCTTCATCACCCTTACCCATGGTTCCATAGGTACCGCTTTCGTAGAGCACATCACTGCCCGACATCCATGTCCAGTTTTCACCGTCGAACTTCCACAGATCGTTCAGCTCATCGGTATCGCCCGCGCTGTCAAACCCGCTTCCGCCGAACAGCCAGAGGTTGCCCGCGGAATCGATCCAGCCGAGGGCGCAGTAACGCGCACCCGGGACATTGGCGGGGTCGGCCTCGCCCTTGGTACCGTACACGCCGCTCTGGTTTGCCGCATTGCTGCCCGATACCCAGATCCAGTTCGTGCCGTCGAACTTCCATAAATCGTTGTACCAGGAAGCACCGTTTCTTCCCCCGAACAGCCAGAGGTTGTCATCGGCATCGATCCAGCCGGTACTGTTGTCGCGTGCGCCCGGTGTATTGGCCGCGGCGCCCTGGCCCTGGGTACCGTAGACACCGGCTTGATCCACACTGTTGCTGCCCTTGAGCCAGGTCCACCACGGTGTTGCCGTATCGATGCTGTCGGCCCGCCACAGATCATTCAGATTGCCTTCGGACGCTCCGCCGTCATTATCGTCCCAGCCGTATCCGCCGAACAGCCAGAGATTGCCGAAAGAATCGATCCAGCCGACGCTTCCCGACCGCGCTCCCGGTATATCAAGAGGACTGGCCACTCCTAATGTACCGTAGTCCCCCCCCTGATCTCTAAGATCGCCGCCGTCTTTCCATGTCCAGTTTACACCGTCGAACCTCCACAGATCGTTGAGATCACCGTACGCTCCGGCGCTGTCGTAACCGCCTCCCCCGAACAGCCAGAGATTGTCATCATCATCGATCCAGCTGATGCTTTGACTGCGCGCGCCCGGTATATTGGCTGCGGCGGGTGTATTAAGCGCTCCGTACGTACCACTTTGATTTTTGGCACTGCTGCCCGAGATCCACGTCCAGTTGCTGCCGTCAAATACCCAGAGATCGTTGCGCTTGCCTTCGCCTCCCAAGTAGTCGCCGCCCCCGAACAGCCAGAGATTGCCGTCGGCATCGATCCATCCGGTGCTGTCGCCCCGTGCGCCGGGCATATTCGCAGGGTCCGTCACTCCTATGTCGCCGTAGCTGCCCGTCTGGTCCACCACATCGCTTCCCGACATCCAGGTCCAGAGATTAAGCTTCAAACCGCCTCCCCCGGGCGAGGGACAGCTTACAGTAAATAAAGAAAACAGGGCCGCCGACACAATCATTATCACATATTTCTTCATATCTTCCTCCTTAGACAAACCATATGCATGGTTTTTTGTTCATTTTACCTGTATCTTCCACAAATCGTTCAATAAACTGAAATCCCCTACACTGTCGTAGCCCTCTCCGCCGAAAAGCCAGAGGATTCTTCCGGATGTAATCCAGTTACCGCCGGCCCTGCGCGCTCCCGGCATATTGGCGGCATCTTCCTGTCCCTTGATTCTGTAGCTGCCGCTCTGATTTACGATATTACTGCCCGATATCCAGGTCCAGTTCGTACCGTCAAACTTCCAGAGATCGTTCAAGTAACTCACTGTTCCGGCGCTGTCATATCCGTTTCCGCCGAAAAGCCGGAGGTTGTCGGATGAATCAATCCAGCTGATGCTGAACCAGCGTCCCCCCGGAATATTGGCAGTGTCGGCCGTACCTTTGCTACCATACGTGCCGCTCTGGTTGACGATATTGCTGCCGGAGATCCAGGTCCAGTTAACTCCATCAAACTTCCACAAATCGTTAAGATAACCCAAAGTACCGTTATTGGCATATCCGCTTCCTCCGAACAGCCAGAGGCTTTGATCGGAATCGATCCAGCCGGTACTTTTTCTTCGCGATCCGGGTATATTGGTCGCATGGGCCACACCTTTGGTACCATAAGTACCAATCTGGTTTACGGTATTACTCCCCGATATCCATGTCCAGTTTAAACCGTCAAATCGCCACAGATCGTTCAGCCTGCCGACGGATCCCGCGCCATTGAGGCCGTATCCCCCGAACAGCCAGAGGTTGCCGGCGGAATCAATCCAGCTGATACTGGTATCCCGTCCGCCCGGGATATTGGCAGCATCGGCTACGCCTTTGGTACCATAGCTCGCGTTCTGGTCCGCGCTGCTGCTGCCGGACACCCATGTCCAGTTTACGCCGTCAAATCGCCACAGATCGTTCAATTGGCCCCACACTCCGCCGCTGTCATAACCGGCCCCTCCGAAAAGCCAAAGATTATCGTCGGCATCAATCCAGCCAATGCTTCCCGACCGTGCACCCGGGACATTGGCAGCGGCAGCCACACCTTTTGTTCCGTATGTACCGCTTTGGTTGACGATGTTACTGCCAGAAATCCAGGTCCAGTTCGCGTTGTCGAACTTCCATAAATCATTCAGGTAACTGTGCGTCCCTGCGCTATCAAGACCATATCCGCCGAAGAGCCAGAAGTTGCCGGCAGAGTCGGTCCAGCTGATACTGCTCCAACGCGCGCCCGGAATATTGGTAGGATCGGCTGTACCCTTGGTGCCGTACGTGCCGCTTTGATAGGTGACATCACTTCCCGAAACCCATGTCCAGAGATTAATTGGTTTGGAACCGCCCGGCGGCGGACACCCCGTGCTCAATAAGACCAAAAATACAAGAATAATGAGTGTTCCAATTATTTTATTCATATATTCCTCTCTCATCTCATATGCGGTTCACATGCTTTACATCTGTCTTACAGGTAAAATGTACGGCATTTTTTAAAAAAAACACCGTCCGAAAGTACTAGGCCTGAAAAAAACCATTAATGTCTTATTTTTCAGAAATTTTCCTTAATTTTGCCCTTTTTGACCACAGGAGAGTCAAAATTAAAGGCTATGGTTATACAAAAAACAGGAGCTGTAAAATGAAACGATCATGTGCCCAAAAGCAATTATATAAAGCTGCCGCTTTTTTTAAAAAACGGGCCTGGCTGATTATTGTGATCCTCGCCGTACTGGCGATTACCTACTCTCTCATCGAGCCGTACTGGATTGAAGTAAAGGTTACAGAAATAAGAGATCCCGATATCCCCGAAGCGTTTTCTCAATTCCGCATCGTTTTCATGGCCGATATTCATCACGGCCCTTTTTTCTCCCGTGAGCGCGTAAGGGATGTTGTCGCCATGGCGAACGACCTCCGGCCAGACATGGTGGTGCTGGGCGGCGATTATGTATACGGCGATAAAAAGTATACGGCTCCCTGCTTTGAAGAACTTTCAAGACTCGAAGCCCCGTACGGCGTTTTCGCGGTACTCGGCAACCATGATCACTGGGAGAACGAAAGTACCGAATTTACGCTTGAAGTAATCTCCAAATCTCAAATCAATCTGATTGATAACAAAGCCCTCTGGATTTATAAAGACGGTTCGCGCATAAGACTGGGCGGTGTGGGTGATTACTGGACGGATTCACAGGATATCGGTCCGACTATAGCCGGCGTCCGGCAAGAGGATTTTGTGATTCTTGTATCTCACAATCCCGATTATTGTGAAAGCTTTTCCACGAAAAAGATCGATCTTGTGCTGAGCGGTCACACGCACGGCGGTCAGGTTACCTTTTTTGGTCTTTATTCACCCTTTCTTCCCACATTCACCGGTCAGAAATACAGGTCGGGTCTGGTTGAGCTTGCGCACACAAAAGTACTGGTAACAAACGGTATCGGTACTGTGTTTCTTCCGCTTCGCTTCTGTGCCCGGCCGCAGATAAATCTTATCGTATTGAATTAACGACTCCTTTATTCTGAATCTTTTAATTTCCAACACATTGATTTTTTATGATTCCTGGACTAAAGTATTAATGAGAAAAATAATTGTCATGGTTTCAGGCCTATTATTGGATGACATATTTTTTTGGGATAACATGAGAAAATCTACACCGGTTTTTTTTCTATTAATATGCCTTTTATTGCTTTCCTGCGATCTTGGGGGCGGTTCCGTAAAAAGAAATGATAATGCCCAAAAGGTAAAAATCAATCTAAGCGGAAGTCTGCAAAATCCCGCATGGTCTCCTGACGGCAAGTCCCTGCTGTTTACCAGATTCAGAAACGGTTATAATGAAGAACCTGCCGATCTATACATCATCAATCTGGAAACATACGAAGTCACACCGCTCGTCGCAGACGGAAGCGCGAATGTCAATCTTCCCGGCTCAACCTGGAATCCCGTAACCAATATGATTGTGTTTTCTTCCAGCCGCGATCCCCACGATGAAATATTTATTATCGCCGACCAGGGAGATCCCGGAGATGAACAAAAAGTTACTCAACGTGATGGCGATCAAGGTTATGAACCCAGTTTTTCTCCCAATGGTGATTTTATCGTCTTTGAATCTCATGTAGTTGATGTAGAAGGGGACGGGAAGATAGTAAAGAAGGATTTAGGTCAGGCAATAAACACGGGTTTTACTGATTTAACGGATCCCAATCCCCTTATAGACGGCGACTGCCGTCAGCCCAACTGGTCTCCAGCCGGAAATTTAATCCTGTACCAGCGCTTTGCGGGCGGCAAATGGGATGTCTGGGTAATGAATGCCGCAGACGGCGGCGCAAAAACACAGGTCACAACGGCCCCAGGCGATAATACGGATGCCTGTTTTTCTCCGGATGGCGGCAAGATACTGTACAGCGCGGATAACGGCGATCTCAAATATGCAAACCTGTATACCATCCCTGTTGGCGGCGGTATTCCGGAACGATTAACCTTTAATAACGGCGGTTACGACGGTGCCCCTTCATGGTCTCCCGACGGTACAAAGGTCGCTTTTGAATCTTGCGGAGGCGATCCTGATGATTCTTCAGGCACCACGATCTGGATTATTGAAATAGAATAACTGCGGAAAAGGACAAGCTGTTTTATTAAAAAGAAAAAACCGGTTAAAATAAAAAAGGCTCGCCACCAAATACCTCCAGCCGAATTATTCACTTCTTATCCGCTTTCAAATGTATTAATCTATAATGGGTCCCTCATACTCCACTTTTTTTTGGCCGCGTACGCGCTTGTAGTGGGATATGATTTTCTGTGGTTTAGATACTTATTCGGGCTTTTTTATTTACTTTTTGCTTTTGTTCACGCTTATATCATCCTGCCCCTGGTTATCTGTCCCCACTGCCCTTATTTCACACTGGAAAATGCGCGCTGTATGTCCGGACTAAACATCATATCCGTTATGATTACCACAAAAGGTACGGGTAAAAACTTTAAAACAAGGGCAAAAGGATTTTCAAGCTATGACAGCTTTTTTTGGTTTAGCATGGTGTTGCCCTTCCCGCTTGTGCTCCCCGCCTTTATTATCAACTTCTCGATCCAACTGGTGATAGCCTGCGTGTTACTATCAGCTTCTCTTGCTTTCAGACTATTTTATATCATTCCGAATATTTCCTGCGCACACTGCAAGGCAAAAACAAAATGCTCCCATTACAAAAAAATTAAAGCCATTCTGCGCCTTGTTAAAATTCGATAATATATACTGATAATCCGTTGATTAATTGTCCTCCGGAATCAGCCCTTTTAATCCCGTCTCACTTGCTTTAGTCAGACACAGAATCAGATATCCGTTTTTTATCACGGCATTGGCAGGATCAAAGGCGGCCATATTTCCTTCAAAACCCCAGTTTCCCGCGCCCCAGCGCTCCGTATTAAAACTGTTAAAATCATCCGTCCAGGCCAGGGTAAAATCGCTGCCCCCCGGACCCTTGCCGGGAGTATATTCATAATATTTAATCCAGTTTACATATTGAAACCGGGGCAGGGTATTTTTATTGAATCTGCCCGCCCATTCTTCCGCGTCCGAAATCCATAAATTCATTCTATACGTAAGCGGCGTATCACGAAGATCGGCAACCTGTTGATTCTCGGCGGCAGTATCCTTCCTAAGGAGAACTCCATCCACATAGACAGCTATATAGTCCGGCGTCCATTCGACTGTATATGTGTGGTATTCTGAATGTAAATTTTCCACCTTGTGTTTAAGTTCGGACATCAGCTTGCTGGCGGCGTGGCCGGTGATGATATTCGTCTGCAACAGATTCTTTTCCTTTCCCAGCGCTTCGATATCGATCTCTCGCCATAAATGGGGCAGCCCCTGCCATGATTTGTTATCATAGAGAAAAAAGGACGAGACCATTCCTTTTTCATTTACCATTCTCATCCTCACTTCGAATTTACCGAACAGAACCGCTTCATGTGAAAACACCTCCGCTCCCTTAAAATTTGTAACCTGCTGTGCAGAAAGCGCACAGCTAAAGATCAAGAACATAACGAGTATAAAGAATTGTATCTTAAATTTCATAATGTACCTCCGTTTTTTAAGAACACGGTTAGAATCTACTATTTGTTTTTAAAAAAGAAACCCACAACAGCTATGAAATCGATTTCATAGCCGGGATTTCAAAGGGTTTTACATGAATCACGTATCATGAGCTCGGCATCCAGTGTCGTCTCTTTGGGACAGTGCTCGCCGGATACATGCGACAGTATCTTTTTAACAGCCAGCTCCGCCAGCTGATGGTAATCCTGTTTCACGGTGGTAATGCCCGGAATAAAGTGTTTGGAAATAAAAATATCGTCGAATCCGGTTACACTCACATCATCCGGCACGGTGAGCCCGGCGAGGAAGGTCTGTTTAATGGCTCCCAGCGCCAATGTGTCATTGGTGCACATTACGGCGGTGGGCCGGTCTTTTAAGTCAAGCAACTGCTGCATGCTTGAAGCACCGCTGTCAATCAGATACTGTCCGGAAACGATCCATTCCTCATTTACAGGCATCTTATGTCGGGCCAGTACTTCCTTGAATACCTCTATTTTTTCATCTGTAATTACAAAACCTCTTTCTCCCGTTATCAGTCCGATTTTTTTGTGTTTACATGAGATTACATAGTTTACGATTTTAGCGAAAGCCTGTCTCTCATCGGTGCGCACAGTATAACAATTCGCGAAATCCAGCTTACTATTAATAAAAACAATCGGCAGTCTTTTGGAGACCTTCCTTATCTCATCTAAAAATGATTTTTTCGGGTTTATCTGATTGGCCTTGCCGCCCAGAAAAATAAAACCGTCGACCTGTCTTTTCTCTATTATATGCAACAACTCGGTTTCATTTCCCAGCCAGCTGTTTATAATACCGAACAACAGTGTATAACCGATATTTGTACAATACACTTCCGCTTCATTGCAGATTGTTACAAAAAATGGATTGGAGAGCTCCTCCACCAGCATGCCGATTGTGTTGGATATCCGATTACAAAGCGCACGGGCGATGAGATTCGGTTCATAATTGCACTCATCAATTACCTGCTGAACTTTTTTTCTGGTTTCTTCCTTAACATTTTCTTTACCAGTAAGCACACGCGATACGGTGGCAATTGATACACCCGCTCTTCTGGCAATATCATATATTGTGATATGATCTTTTAAGAGACTCATACTATTAGTTTACACCGTGTAAGCGGTTACATCAAGAATATAAATATAATTAAAACCATCATGCAGAAAAGGCACTGTTTTATAAAACTCTCACAGCCGCCATTAAATCTGAAAGATCTAATGGCGGGGTAGACAGAGTTCACAAAGTCCACGGAGGAAAATGTAATGAAATTACTATCAATTTTCATCCCAGTGTTCTCCGCGTGCTCCGTGAGATTTTTTAATTTTCAGTCAGCAGTATCCGGATTTCTCATTCCTCACTTAACCACACCGAGAATGACTTCACTTCCTTCGCGGTACACACGGAAGAGAATCTCGTTAGTCGTAGAATCGTTAAGAGCCTTATAAAAATCCATTACAGTATTGATCTTTTTATTATTAATCTTTACAACCACATCACCCTGTCTGAGTCCGGCTAATCCGGCCGGCGCTTTTGTGATGATATTCCCGATTACCACACCGTTCATACCGTCGGGCAGTTTAAGACGCGAACGGATCTCATCATTTATTTTAAGCGGTACCATGCCCGGCCAGATATTTGTGTTTGACTGTACTTTGGCTTCCTCATCACGCGCGGTAAGGGTCACCCAGATCTTCTTTTCTCTGCCGTAGCGAATTATCACAAATTCTACATTCTTACCCGGCGGGATATGACCGACAATCGCGGTCAGGTGATTGGCATCTTTTATTTCCACACTGTCTACCTTGATAACCAGATCTCCCGGTAGAATGCCCGCTTTATATGCCGGTGAATTCTTGAATGAATTAAGCACCAGCGCTCCCTTTTTCCCTTCAATGCCCAGATCCTCAACCACGCCGGGATAATAGGCGGGATTCGGATCACCGATCTGTACACCCAGCCAGCCGTATTCAACCTTTCCTTTAGCAATAAAATCCTCAATCACTTTTTTGGCATTGTTAATGGGTATGGCGAATCCCAAACCGATACTCTGACCGGTACGTGACGCAATCCAGGTATTTATTCCGATGACCTCACCTTGTATGTTAAGCAGCGCTCCTCCGGAATTTCCCTGATTGATGCTGGCATCGGTCTGGATATAATCCGTGAAATTGGCGATTCCCGAAGCACCCATGCCGAATGCATCATCCGGTCTTCTGCCTAAAGCGCTTACCACGCCAACAGTCATGCTTGATTCAAATCCCAGCGGATTTCCCACCGCGATAGCCCAGTCACCGACAAAAACCTTGTCGGAATCACCCAAACGCGCAACCGGCACCTCATCTCCGGTCTCAAACACCACAAGAGCCAGATCGGTCCGGGCGTCCTTACCCACGATACTGGCCTTAAACTCGCGTTCGTCATGCAGTTTCACACTGATCTCGTCGGCATTACCTACCACATGATTATTGGTTACCACATACACCTTGTTGCCCGTCCTGCGTACTATTACTCCCGAACCGAGTCCCGGACGTTTATACTCATACTCCTTGCCTTCATTGTCTTTGTGCGGATTCCCGTCTTCGTCAAATTCAAAAAAATACTCCCACGGCGAATCCATATCCGGCATTCGCTGTTTCACCACCTCGACCACATTAATCTCAACCACAACCGGTAATGCTATTCCGGCCACATTCCTGAATGAGTACTGAATATCCTGCAGTACAGCCATGCCCTGCTCCACATTATCATAATCATTAGCGTAAGCATGGGGAATCTTCGCGCCGCCGTTGGAACACGAATAGATGATGGCGGTCGAAATGACAAAACCCAAGATCATAGAAAGAAGAGCGACATTGATAATAAGAAATTTCTTTGAATAGAAAATGCTCTTTTTATGTTTCATATTCTTTAACCTCCTCATATAATCAAACATCAATCGAAAAAACCATCATCCATTTAAACGCTTTATAACCGCCGCTATAAATGGTGGCTTTTTCAAAAGTGTTATGTTCTTTAACATAATAAAACAACCAATTACCCGGAAGGTAACAGATTTACCGATTACTTGAGGAAATTGCAAAACTCAAAATATATTAAGTTAGTAAAAAACTTATTCTCTAACCCATAATAAGTTTGCAATTTCCATTTTAGGAGTTTCTTGCAAAAATAAGATTTTTGCAAGAAACTCACTTATATATACAATAATATTATCAGCCGTTAAAAATCAATATATTTTGGTGGTTTACGGTATTATACTTTTTTTGCATCACATAACGGCAGAGCGATTTCGAAGCAGGCGCCGCCTTTGTTTCTGTTACGGACGGAGATCGTGCCTTCATAGCTGTCCACAATAACCTTTACAATTGAAAGTCCTAATCCCGTATGCCGGTTTTCACTGCCGTTATTTTGCCGGAAAGAAAAAAACCTTTCGAATATCTTTTCCCGGTGTTCGGCAGGGATGCCGGGACCGTTATCACTGATCCGGATGAGTGCCCTTCCATCCTGCTGTTCCAGTTCGAGCTCTACGGTTCCGTTAATTTCTGTAAAACTGATGGCATTGTCGATAATATTTTCGAAAATTTGAGCCATCCTTTCCGGAGACGCCAAAATATTCAGTTTATTTTTAGGAAGCACGGTTTTAAAGGTGACCCCTTTGTTCCTCAGTTTAAACGCCTCAACAACATGCCTACACAGTATATTCAGTTCTACCGATTCACTCTTTTCTTGAGCCAGACTGGCGTCGATTGTGGTAATCTCACGAACCCCGGAAAGCAGGCGCTCCATCCTGGCCACATCTCTCTGGATCATCTTCAAAAACTTTATCCGTTCTTGCTTGTTATCAGCGTCAAGCGCGATATCGGTAGCCGACCGAATAGATGCCAGTGGATTCTTAAACTCATGTGAAATATCAGCGGCAAAAGATTCGATAAATGTAATATGCTGCTCCAAACGCTTGGTCAGGCTTGTGAGTGAACGGGATAAATCCCCGATTTCATCCAGTCGCCTGGTTTGCTTGAAATGCCTGGTCAGTCTTCCCCTCCTGTCCAAAACAGCTTCCGCTTCCCTTTTCAGCTTGCGTAAGGGCCTGGCAATAGTACTGGAAAGAAGCAAACTCAGGATAATGGCGCCCAAGCTCGAATATAAGAATATGCGGATTATACCCATGCGCACTTCATAAAGATCCAGAAGAATTCTGTATGTGGATTGGGAAACAAGGACCGCTCCTACAACCACATCGAAACTGCGAATCGGAATAGCGCTGTAAAGAATAATTGACTGCTGTCCGCCTATGGCATAACGTGTTGTGGCGCCGTATTTTCCTTCCAAAGCCGCTAAAACTTCAGGACCCAATAGCGGCTTGTCATACGTATAGTAATCCGCCGTCTCCAATTCCGGTTTAGGCGGCCCGTAAAACTCGCGAAAAAATCTGATGGGAATAAGAAAGAGTTCATAGAGCCAATTACTTTGATCCTCCGCTTCTTCGTAATAATCCGCATCTTCTTCTCTGCTTGACTCAATCTTTTTAAGCTTAGTATATAAGACACTGGAATCTGCCAGGAGATTTCCTTCGCGATCCACAATGCGCAGTCTTGATTTTTTCCTGCCTCCTAATTTCTTAAGGATCTTTTGACATGTCTCTTTTTTTAGGTACCCCTGGTCAGCCAAAGCCGCGGATAGAATTCTTCCCTGCTGTATCATATAATCTTCCTGAGCTTTGAGAAGCTGTTTCTCATACACATCGAGATAAAAAAAAGCCGTTACCGGTACAATTACCAAAAGCAGGTTAAAGGCCAGCAGCCTAAATACGATACGCGAGAAAAATCTAAGCAGTTTCATGGAGTACACTCTGTTTTATAGCGATACCCTAAACCATACACAGTCTCGATATGGGTAAAAGAATCATCAACCGCTATGAACTTCTTGCGCAACCGTTTAATATGACTGTCTATGGTACGGTCACTCACATATATATTATCCGGATAGGCCTCTTCCATGAGTTGATTCCGCGTCTTTACAATACCCGGTTTTTTGATGAGTGACTGCAGAAGCATGAATTCGGTAATGGTCAACGGTAAAGCACTGCCTTTCCATTTTACCGTATACCTTTGCAGATCCAAATGAAGGTTCTCTACCATAATGCATTGCGCGCTTTCCTGCTCTTTGGATCCGAGAGAAAAGCGCCTAAAGAGCACCTTCACCCGCGTTACCAGTTCACGCATGGAAAACGGTTTACACAGATAATCATCCGCGCCTATTTCCAGTCCTAAAACACGATCAAACTCTTCATCCTTGGAGGTAAGAAAAATAATGGGCAGACCTTCGGAAACGCCGCGTAGTTTTCTACAAAGTTCCAAGCCATCCATCATGGGCATGATGATGTCAAGAATGATTAAATCCGGCAGATTATGCTGCAAGGCATTCCAGGCTTCCTGTCCGTTTGCATATGTTAGTGTTTTGTAACCTTCTTTTGTAAGAGCATAAGCAACCGTCTCGCATATATTTTTTTCATCATCAACAATTGCTATAGTATACATTACCACTCTCTCCTTGATTTTGGATTACTATATCATAGAGCAGATATTTCTCCAAGCGAGCAGCAGGTAATTTCACAAAGTTGTCATATTTCGCCATATTTTTTCCTTATTGTTGTGTTATATATACTATGCGTAATTCTCACGGAGCACACAGGGCGCCCGGAGAGATAGAGAGAATATTGAGGATTATTAGGAGAATGATGTGAAATATATTACTAAGATATACATTTTTCTATTCGTTTTTTTGTTTCCGCTTTTCAGTGTTCTGGCTATAGATCAGACGAGTGGATCACTGCAACAAACTCAGGGAGACCTCCTTTTCGATAAGATAATAATCGCCATAGGTCTGTTTGTTGTGATTTCCGCTGCTTTCTTTAATTGGGAAAGCCGTACCAAGAAAAAGAAAAAAGCCGACACAGATTTACCGGATTAACTTATCTTTCACAAAAAAATGTAATTGAATTATTAAAAAATCTCACAAAGTACACAGATGTTATGATTTTTTTAAATCAAATGCGAAAAAGGGCAGCGCGGATCATGTGTTTCCCCGCTCCTATATGCCCCGTCAGACAGATCCGTTTTATGCTGAACCGTGTATCCCATGCTTTTTAGTTTTTCCAACAATACTCTTCTTCTCTCTTTTAAATTCCAGCAGGCAGGACAAACACCGATTGTGGCCGCCGTACCCGTTTTAAGTGAGCGCACTCGCACCATGGCTCTCCCTTGGTTAACTGCCTGTTTTCTCGGTATCAACACATTAATCACCCTTTTTTTGGATTATCATAGCAAAACAAGCTCCGATCTGGCAACCGATAAAATTAACAACACCGTCCAACAGTTCGGGTGTTCTTCCGGTATAACTCTGCAGCAGTTCAATAATAATTCCCCAGCCTGTACAGGTAAGAACGGAAAAAACAACTCCCCACCCTTTATGCGGTTTTTTAACATAAAAAAACAAAAAGCCCAAAATACCCAATATACAGTATGCAATAATATGTAAAAATTTATCCAGAAAAGGCGTTTCTATGGATGAAACTTTAATTGTTGGTAATAAAGACAGCAGTAAAATGGTTATGGCAGTCAGTGGAAACAGGATATTTATGGCGCGAGCTAGATTTTTTTTAATCATCCTCTTGAAATGAGTAGTATTTTTGGGTCTAGAGTCAAATGCATATTTTGGATCGGAGTAAGGTCATGATCCTTTTTAAGCTCAAGCTTGATATTTCCTTCATGTGAATTTAATAAAATCAAAATGGCGATTTGTTCCATAAACAATGAAATAACACCCGGAACACCATCCGCGTCAAAATCGGTTTCATCATCACTTAAAGAAGCACTGAACCACAGCTCCAGTTTCGACCCCTCGGCAAACTCCTTTAAGTCTTTAAAATCCTGCGGATTTCCTTTTGAAAATGAATAACCGTCAAAGATAATGCAGTCCGCGGCAAAAGCACCCTGGTGTATCATTGCTTCCAGGCTCTTAATTATTTGCCTGATCGAAATTCCTTCCTGATTAAAATTCATAATCACCCGGTTCTTGATTATCTCATCATGCACCTGCATGGCATCCGAAAGATCACGCCTCCTTGCTATCTCTTGAAAAATATCTTCATACCAAGTAATAATATGCGACGTATTACTTGAAAACGATACATGTATGACGTGTTTTCCCTGAAAAAGTTGATCTGTGGCAATATGGACTAAACAGGCGGTCTTGCCTACTCCTTTACGGGCGGCGATAATTCCAATATTACCCTTGCCTACTCCACCGTGAGTTGATTTCTCTAAAATACGCAAAGGACTGTTTTTGATTAATTCTGCTTTTACCATTTAATTTACCACTCCTTTTATATGTACTTTTACTTTTTTTTGTCCTGGTACTCTTTTATCAGATTCTCCGAAATACTCTGAGGTACCTTCCCATAACGCAAGAATTCCATAGTAAATTCGGCCTTCCCCTGCGAGATAGAACGCAATACCGTTGAATAACCGAACATTTCGCTTAAGGGCACTTCTGCTTCTATTTCGGAAAATTGAGCATCTTCATTCGTGCTTACGATAATACCACGGCGTTGATTAATACTGGCATAGACATTTCCTTGATACTCATTGGGGCTTTCAACTACAACTTTCATAATAGGTTCCAGGATCTGAGGCTGGGCTTTATTGTATACTTCCCTTAAGGCCATGATAGCCGCAGTTTGAAAAGCCATATCAGAGGAGTCAACAGCATGGTAGCTGCCGTCATTTACTGTTACCTTTACTCCTACAACAGGAAATCCCAAAAGAGTCCCCTTTTCCATGGCTTTTTTAAAGCCCTTATCACATGAAGGGATATACTCATTAGGGATAACACCGCCTTTTATCTGATCAACAAAAAGATAATCGCCATCAGCATAGGGCTCAATAATACCGGCTATCCGGGCAAACTGCCCCGCGCCACCCGTCTGCTTTTTATGAGTATAGTTAAACTCAACATGTCTGCTTACTGTTTCCCGGTAAGCGACCTGAGGCATACCTGTTTCCAGTTCAACCTTATACTCTCTTTTCATACGCTCCAGATACACATCCAGATGTAATTCCCCCATACCCTTGATTATTGTCTGGTTTGATTCGGGATCCACAAAACTTCTGAAAGTTGGATCTTCTTTTATAAAACGGTTTATGGCTTTGGCCATGTTATCTTCCGATTTTTTATCCACAGGCTTTACGGCTAAAGAAATAACCGGTTCCGGAACAAACATGGAGACAAAAGCATAATTTAATGAACTGTCCGTAAAAGTATCTCCGGAGGCACAGTCGATACCGAACAGCGCTACAATATCACCGCTGGGAGCGTGCTCAATGTCCTCCATATTATCAGCATGCATTCTCACCAATCTTCCAACCCGAAACTTTTTTTGGGCTCTGGAATTATAGAGTTCCAGCCCCTTTTTTATTTCTCCCTGATAGATGCGGATATAAGTAAGCTGTCCGTACTGTCCGTCCTCTAATTTAAAGGCCAATGCTACGGGGGGAAGCGAACTCTCCGCCTTAAGCGTAACCGCTGCTTCTTGTTTGTCCAAATCTAAGGCTGTGTTTTCTATATCGTAAGGAGAAGGCAAAAAGTTGATTACCGCGTCAATAAGGGGCTGCACGCCCACGTTTTTATAGGCTGAACCTAAAAATACCGGCGTGAGTTTACATTGCAGAGTCCCGGACCGAACCGCTTTAATAATCTGTTCGGATGTCACATTGCCTTCCAAATAACTTTCAGCCAGTTCGTCGGAAAATAATGATGCGGCATCTATTAGTTCTTCATGCCGTTTATGGACTTCATGCTTTAACTCTTCGGGGATCTCTTGGCAGCTTACGGTATCAGCATCGGCACCGTCAAAATAAAGAGCTTTCATTTCAACCAGGTCGATCACTCCCTTAAGCTTGTCCTCAAGTCCTATGGGAAGCTGCATGAGTACAGCGTTGTGGCCTAATTTTTCACAGAGTTGTTTTTTTACTCTTTCGGGATCGGCTCCCACTCTGTCGCACTTATTAATAAAAGCGATACGGGGCACATTATAACGCTTAAGCTGTCGGTCTACGGTTATTGACTGCGATTGTACACCGCCTACGGCGCACAGTACCAAGATAGCGCCATCGAGTACTCTAAGGGCTCTTTCAACTTCAATCGTAAAATCAACGTGTCCCGGCGTATCGATAATGTTTATAGAGTGATTCTTCCATTCCACGTTTGTTGCCGCGGAAGCGATAGTAATCCCCCGCTCACGCTCCAAATCCATGGAGTCCATGGTCGCGCCCACGCCGTCTTTACCGCGCACTTCATGCATAGCGTGTATTTTTTTGCAATAGTAGAGGATACGCTCGGTTAAAGTGGTTTTTCCCGAATCAATGTGCGCGCTTATACCTATATTACGCATGTTTGGATTACTCATACTCATCGTAGCTTCCTGTTATATGATTTCCTTTATTTGTTTTGGCTAAATGATTAAAAATTATAGAAGAGTAAATATAATAATGTCGCAGCAAGAAGTCAAGAAAAATCAATTTTTTATTATCTGTCAATTCATAAACCATTAAAAATTTCTTTTAAATATACTCTGGGTTTTTTTAAGAATCAAACCCACATCCAACGGTTTTATCAAATAACTGTTTACTCCGAAACTTATTGCTTTGAGAATTGTGTTCCGCTGCGATACGGCCGAAAGCACAATTACCGGTACCTCTATGCGTTCTTTTTTTAGATAGTCCAACACTTCAAAACCGTCCAGCTCAGGCATGATAATATCCAAGAACACCAGATCAAACTGATGAGTGGCCAGGGCTTGAATAAATTCTTTTCCGTTATTATATTTTTTTACGGACCAGCCTGTTTCGGCGAAAGCCGATTCTATAAAATCCTGGATAAATTCATCATCATCCACAACCGCAATTTTCAGTTTTTTCCTAATGTGGGGGGCAGCAAAGGAAGGTACTTTATCCTGTTCTCTATCGAATTTCAATTCAAGTTCGGATGCTTTAGTCTGTCCGGTACCGCCTCCCTTGATAAGATCCTGCTTAAGCACAGTCTTACCGTCAGGAACAAATTGGGATACTTTTAGATTGAAAATATTGTCCATTATTTGTTCCAGTCTTTCTGCGACCTCGATATCCCTAAAACTGCTCTCCGTTCTTAAAAAAGCAGTGACAAGCGGGGACTTTGTAAGGATTTTCATGGAATCTTGTCGAAATCCGATAGTATCCAAGATACTGTTAAAGAGAAGCGCGAGTTTCTGATTATCCGCTTCCGTAATATTAAGATCGGACATAATAACCAGCACTTTGGGTTTGTCCACTTTATATATTTGAATAAGTTCAAGTATTCTGTACTTAAGAATATCTATTTTATCTTTATTTAGTCCTTTGGCGATTTCAATAAAAAGAACATTCTCGTTAAGATGTACATCTATGATACAGGGGCTTAAATCCACATCCAGCGGAACATTCAAAATGCCGGCTAATGCATCCACCAAAGCATCAATTTTTATGGGTTTGGGAATGAGTTTTGTGATATTTATTTTTTTAGTCTTCGATATCTGATGAATGATATGAGGTTGGGCAATCACAATTACCGGGATATCTTTGACATTCGGACTCTGAGCCTTTTGTAAAAGAATTTCAGAGCCCGTCATACGTGATAGATTAAAATCCATAATGATAACATCGGGCAAGGCGCTGTATATCTTTGACAGACCGTCCAAACCGCTAATTGCCAAAATTACCTGAAATCCGAATCCTTCACATTTCTCCTTGAGATACTGTCTTAAGAGAGGAGATTCATCGATTACTAAGATACGCTTCATACCATTCCTTGTTAGATCACCGGAATTTAATTACATATATTAAAATACTAACTAAAAAGCAAATTTAGCAAGTTTTTATGCTGTCTTTTACTTATTTCACCCATGAGGTTTGAAAATGATCCACAGATCTCTGTAATTCTTTAAAATACCCGCAGAGTTCTTTTACCTGCCGGCTTTGGAGGTTGTGATCATTTTTTAATAGTATTGTCATATACTCCTCCATTTGGCGCGACTTCTCGGAAAGCTTTTTGAAACCAAAGCTTGTCCCCGTGCCGCTTAGCTTATGTAAGTCCGCATACAGCTGTTTGGCAACACCCTTATCCCAAGATCGATTGATGAGAATATTAAGATGATCCTCCATCTGCTTTAACCTTGAAGGCAGCTTCCGGGCGAATTTAGTCATTAAAGCGCGCAGTTTTTTCGTGATCGCCTGATTGCTATCTTTCATCGGATGCTTTTTTCCATATCTGTTTAATAAAATCCGCCAGGGTTAACGGATCAAAAGGTTTATAAATAACTTCGAGCGCGCCCATGGCATAATATTGTTTTACTTCCTCGGGCTGGACTTTAGCGGTAAGGAAGATGATCGAGGTGTGTTTGGTGGCTTCGAGATCACGAAGCGCCTTGAACGTACTGATTCCGTCCATATCGGGCATCATCACATCCAGGATAATGAGATCCGGACTGAACACAGGTGCAATTTGAAGAGCTTCTCTGCCAAAACTGCAGATACGCACGTCAAAGCCTCCCACATCGATCAGCGCCAACCGTGCAATTTCCTGAATATCAGGATCGTCTTCCACATAAAGTATTTTATGCAACAAGGTGCCAGCCATTGGATTATTTCTCCTATAATAATTCTGCCGCCAACTCAGCCAAATTGCTTCTCTCGGATTTAAGCAGAGTAATATGCCCGAACAACTCTCTTCCTTTAAAGGCATCTACAAGATACGTCAATCCGTTTGAATTGGTATCCAAATAGGGACTGTCAATCTGATAGGGATCGCCCGTCAGAATCATCTTAGAGTTTTCTCCCGCCCGCGATACAATCGTCTTGATTTCATGAGGTGATAAATTCTGGGCTTCATCGATAATAATAAACTGAGACGGTAAAGAACGCCCTCTTATATGGGAAAGCGCCTCCAGTTCGATCAAATTGTTGTTTAACAGCTGGTCCATACTCTTTATTGACTGGTTTTTATACACATTGAGAATATATTCCAAATTGTCAAAAAGCGGCTGCATCCAATGCGAAAGTTTTTCCGATTTCGCGCCGGGCAAATAACCGATATCCTTGCCCAGCGGTATGACCGGTCTGCTTACCAGCACACGTGTGTATTTCTTCTCCTCAACCACTTTTCTTAAGCCCGCGGCAATCGCCAGGAGTGTTTTACCGGTTCCGGCTTTGCCCACCATTGTGGCCAGGGAAATTGAATCATCAAGGAGAATTTCGAAAGCCATGCGCTGTCTTTGGTTTAAGGGTTTAATGCCGCAAACCGAGTTGGATTTGCTATTGATATAACGCAGTTCTCTTTTTTCGCTGTTATATTGACCGATCTCTATATCGGTTATGTCCTTATGATTGAGAATAACAAACTCATTGGGAATAAATTCATCATGCCATTCCAGATGTCCCTTTTCTTTCAGGAGCTTCATATTCTCGGCCGATATATCGGCTTCCCGCACCCCGGTATACAGAGCGTTTATATCCACTTTTTGTTTTTCGTAGTCCACCGCCTTTAAGCCCAAAGCGGTCGCTTTAATACGCGCGTTTATATCTTTGGAAACAAAAAACACTCTCTTGCCTTCTTTTTGCAGTTTATACGCGGTCAGCAGGATTTTATTGTCATTTTTTTCAAGATTAAGATCAACAGGCACATCTTTTGCGTAATAAAGCTCGACACGAAGGATGGAGCCGTTATCCATTTTTACGCCTTTATTAATATCACCGTGCTGGGTAATTCCATCCAGATAGCGAATGGCTTCCCGCGCGTTTCGCCCGCGTTCATCACTGTACGATTTTAATCTGTCAAGCTCTTCCAGTACCGTAAGAGGAATCACGACCTCATTATCCCTGAAAGAGCTTATCGCGTCATGTTTATGAATGAAGATATTTGTGTCGATTATAAAAGTCTTAATATCCTTCACTTTTATGCTCCTCTTATTGTTAAGGAAAAGCTTAGTATTATTTGTTTATAAATTCAATAGAGAGTTCTAAAGAATCATTTTTAAAACGCGCTTAGTAACACTCTCGGAGGCTGATCGCCGTTTGGATTAACTTGGGTGTATCATGGTAAGCAAAAAATTTTCCAAATTCTTATAATCTTTAAACGTAAAGTCGGCAATACTCTGCTTATGCGGTTTATGACTTAAATGAGCGGTTTTTATACCCAGTTTGGAAGCGCCGATTATATCATACTTGTAATTATTTCCCACATAGAGAGTTGAATTCGGTTTAGTTCCCAATTTTTTTAATAACTCACGGAACGGTACGGGATGCGGCTTTAAATAACCCGTCTCCTCAGATGAAAAAGCGCAATCCCAAATTCCATTCAATTTAAGATAGCGCAGTTTTTCTTCAACCGGCAAATCCGACAGGACGGCGATTTTTATTTTCATCTGTTTTAATCTCAACAGTAAGGCCTTTACCCCTTTATAGGGTTTTATATACTTGAACACTGCAGGCCATTTTGAATAGATTACGTTCTCTATAAGCTGTTCCGCCTTACTCACAGTTATTCTCATGCGTTTGGCCAGCAGCACAGCTTGGAGCTTATAGAAATCATCTACCTTGTTATATGCTCTTATCTGTTTTCTCACAACTCGAAAATTATTTATAAAAATCGGATAGCGGAGAGCAATAATAGATGAAGTGATGAACATCTTATATTCCGGGTAGAGAGTTCCGTCTATATCAAAAGCCACTGCTTTAATCTTCATAGAGCGATTAACAAGATAGTATACTTTTATATTTTATTCAACTGCGGAAAGAGAAAATTCTCCAAAGGCTTTGATGCGCACCAAGTGAATGAAATCAGACGAGTATTTGTCAATGAATGAATCGATACTCTGCTCCGCGTGCTGATCAAGGACGACTATCTGAAAATTTCCGGATGTATCGAAAAAAGGGAACAACGCAGCTACATGAAAATGCTGCCGGAAAAGAGGATTTTTTGGATATAGATTATTAACCGAGGCGAGGTAAAAATGCCCCGGCTCTCTGGTCGCGAGAATATACAACAGCAATTTTAGATCCTTTACCGGATATCCGCTGTCTTCCCTGTATTTGAAATATTTTATATACCTTACATCCGCATCCTCATATGAGAGGGATTCGCCGGAACGTGCTTGTTCCAAAGCAACAGCCAGATTCCGCGTCCAATCCAGACCAAAATAAAGATCCCGATACTTATCGTATTCTTTATTCCATCTGTTTCCCCTTAGATCCATGTGCTTCAGTTTTAAATTCTCTATATCAATCCAACTATGCGTTAAGGGGACATAGAATCCGTCCACAATCCATTTTGCAAATCCGGAGCAGTTAAATCCTTTTAACGCTCCTTGAACCGCACCTGACTCTATAAAAACAAACCTGCCGCTGGAGTTTTGAGCGCCGTCGTCCACTTCCCTGATCGTCTTGTACAGCTTTCTTATTTCATGTACTGTATTTTGTATATCATAATACGCATCGGCGTTTCCCCTATTCAGTACCAGCTGCCAATCAATTACATTTTCCGTAAGCCTTGCAATCTTGGAAAACGGCTCAAAAACAAGGGTTAAAAAATCCATGGGGATTACAATCTTGCGATACAGCAAAATATTGAACAGATAGAGATCTAAAACACAGCGCCGTTCATCCGGAGTAATTTTAAGGTAACAGTACGGTTCCTGCCGGATTGCAATCTTCATCCACCTGAACATGCCATTCGCACGATCGCGTTTTATGGTAAAGGATCCGCGAGAATCTCTGGGAAATCCCTGTTTAGTTTCATTAATAAATGAATAGAACACATCATTATTTGTCACAAGTTTTTCATATTTGACCCGATACTGCGTTCCCCAAAGCGGAAAGTATTGAGCTCTGCTCCGTATGTCCAATAACGGCTCTAAAAGCTCATCCTTCAACTGCTGTCTGATCTCATAATTTTCCGGGAAAAGCAATATATTCTGGTTTTGAGATTCAAGAGTGTTCCCAAAAAGAAAAAGTGCTTCTAAACAGAATAATAAACAAAAAATCAGGTTTTTCTTATCCATAAACAAATCGTCCCCTTTCTATATTCTTCGGAAGTGAAAGGGAAAATATCTAATTGTTTTTAGCGCTTATTTTTTAACATGAGGTTGAGAAGCTGATCTCGAATTTCATGTATCTTCACTTTGGCATCAGGTTTATGTGATGTCAATTCAGCCCACATACTTTTTTTTGCCCCTTCGATTGTGTAGCGTTTGGAATAGAGAAGGTATTTCAAACGATAGAGCAAATTCAGTTCCCGCCCGTTGTACATCCTTCTCCCGCTCACACTCTTAGCCGGCGACAGGAAATCAAACTCCTTTTCCCAGTAGCGAATGACATGCGATTTTACATCAAGTAGTTTGCTTACCTGTCCGATTGTATATTTCTTCATAGTTGATTGCGGGCCGCTTTTTTAAGTTCAATTATAAGCGGAACATTGGGAAATCCCAGATCTTTTCGTATTCTGTTTTTTAAATACTGGGTATAACTTTGAGGATAACCTTGCAGCGAATTGAGAAAAAACACGAATCGAAGCGGATTTACACTCACCTGCGTAGCATAGCGGATTTTCATCCTCCCTTTTTTACCGGGAATAGGATATGTGGAGGTCCATTCACCGACATATTTATTAAGCAGAGCTGTTTCCACTCTGCGGTTTAAAGAATTCCATACTTTGATAACCGTCTGTAATAAACTGTCTATTCCGGATTCTTGTTTTGCGGACAAAGGAAGAACAGGTAAAAAATCCATAACAGGAAATAAAAACCGAATTCTGTCCGTATACGCTTGCAGCTGATTCGGTACTTTTTTAAGCAAGTCCCATTTATTAAGTGCCAGAATAAGCCCTTTGCCTTTTTTTATCACCAACATGCAGATTTTTTTATCCTGCTCGGTTAATCCCTGCTCCGCGTCTACCAGCATGCATACCACATCGCTCTCTTCAATCGAACCGATTGCCCTGTTAACGGAATAATATTCAACCGCTTCCTTAACTTTTTTCTTTCTGCGAATACCGGCAGTATCCAAAACCCGGAAAAGTTTATCTTTGTAAATAAATCTGCCTTCTATCACATCACGGGTTGTTCCAGGAACTTCAGAAACAATCGCCTTTTCCTCTCCCAAAAACTTGTTTAAAAGGGTCGATTTACCCGTATTAGGTTTTCCCAAAATGGAAAGTTTTATCTCCTGCTCATGAACCTCGCTCCTGTCAGCTTTTTCCGTATCAATTAAACTCAAAATCTGCTTTTTTAAAGTTTCCATATTCCTGCCGTGTTCGGCTGAGATGCCTACTATGGTTTTAAAACCCCATTTATACTTGTCATAGACATAGACATCATGAATCGGATCGTCTACTTTGTTGACAACAAGAATTATTTTTTCAGTAAACGGTCTTAACAGCTCAACAAAAGACAGATCTTCACCCGTTGTCTCATGTGCATCACAGAGCAGCAAAGCCACATCCGCGTTTTTTACCATTTGCAGGCTTTTTTTTACTACCTGCTGATTAAGATCGTCTTTAGTCAGGGTAAAACCGCCGGTATCGATAAGCAGCACTTTGATGCCGTCTAATATGCAGACCTTCTCAACAGCATCACGAGTAACTCCGGGTGTCGCGTCCGTAATTGCTCTTCTTTTTCCAACTAAGCGGTTAAACAGGGTTGACTTGCCCACATTAGGTCTGCCTAAGATAGCGATTCGAGGGCATTCCGTTTTAATAGGAGACGAGATCAAATTTAGCCTCCATCCAATCTCTTACATAATCGTCAATGTCTTGTGAAAATTGCATTTTCATTACCGTATGGGCTAATTCTTTGGCTTCTTGCATGGAAACCGAGCGGACAATACGCTTTATCTCAGGTATGCTGTAGGCACTCATACTAAATTGATCAAGTCCCAGACCGAGCAGGACTACTGCGGCAAACGGGTCCCCCGCCATCTCACCGCACATACCAACCGGGATTCCGGCTTCATGAGCATTATCAATGATCATTTTAAGCAGCCTCAACACTCCCGGATGGAAAGGTTCATAAAGGTAGGCGATCCTTTCATTATTTCTATCCACAGCTATAGTGTATTGGATGAGGTCGTTTGTTCCGATGGAAAAGAAATCAACTTTTTTAGCTAATATTTCGGATATCAAAGCTGCTGATGGCACCTCAATCATCACCCCAACCGGAATATCCTTCTTGAAGGGTATTTTAGCTTTGCTTAATTCTTTTTTCAATTGATCCAAAATGTCTAGTGTTTTTAGCAGTTCCTCGATTCCCGATATCATAGGAAACATAATTCTTAAATTCCCATATACGGAAGCTCTGAGCATGGCTCGCAGCTGGGTTTTAAATATTTCTGGTTTGGCCAAACAGAAACGAACCGCGCGCCAGCCTAAAATCGGATTGTCTTCATTACTTACATTAAAACCCGGCATCACTTTTTCCCCACCCAAATCCAGAGTGCGGATGGTTACGCTCTTGCCTTTCATACCCTCCAGTACGGTTTTGTAGGTACGCAGCTGCTCTTCCTCCGTAGGAAAACTGTCCGGAGTCATATAGAGGAATTCCGAACGGAATAATCCTATTCCATCCGCGCCGTGCGCAATCACGGAAGCAACCTCTTCAGTCACTTCTATATTTGCTACAAGCATTATTCGCCTTTTGTCCAAAGTTTCCGCTTTCAATCTGTTAAGATTCTGCAGTTCCTTTTCATGCTGCTGCCATTTAACCTGGGAACTTCTGTACTGTTTTTTTGTTGCACTATCAGGATTTACAATAACCACACCTTGATTGCCGTCAACAATGATAGTATCTTCAGGCTTAATCTGCTGACTCAAATTTGAAAGACCCAAAACCGCAGGAATGGCAAAAGATTTGGCAATTATAGCGGTATGAGAGGTTTTACTGCCCAGATCCACGGCAATCCCCTTTACCATTTTTTTGTTCATACTGATAGCGTCGGATGGCAAGAGATTATGAGCAATGATTATTACCTCTTCATCCAGATCAGCCAACGACATTCTCTCGTGCAGCAGAAGATTACGCATTACACGCTGTGATACATCATGGATATCCGTCGATCTTTCTTTTAAATAACTGTCAGAAGACGAATTGACCTTTTCTATAATATTCTCTATCACTTGTAATAAAATCCATTCAACATTCAACTGTTTTTCTTCGACCTTTTTACCGATATCCTCTTTAAATACAGGATCGTTCAACATGAGAATATGAGAATCAAGCATTTTTTTTTCTTCTTCAGCCATTTGATGTGCATATTTGACTTTTAAATTATTTATTTCTCCGATTGCGTTTTCAACAGCCGCAAAAAACCTTGAAAGTTCGTTATTAACGTCGGTAATCGCAATATTGTATTTGGGGATAGACAGTTTGTCTTCTTGAAAGAGGAATACTTTACCCTCTGCGATTCCTGGAGAAACTGAAATTCCTTTGTATGTCTTCATGTGCTATTAGTATACGTTGTTTTTTTTTGGCTGTCAAACAGATAACTTTACCTGCTGATTTTTATAGATATTTGAAATCAAATATTATACATAACCTGCCGACAATAAAACTGTTATGGCAAAGCGTAAAAAAGCATCATTAGGTTGTTTATTTTGGATCGCATTAATTCTGCTTGTTGCGGTGGTTTTCCTTTTAAATCAGCAAAACATACAGGCAGTGTTGAAAGATACGGGATTTTTAACCCTTTTCCAAAGTCAAGATGAAAATCCTGAGGATAAAGTAACAATCGTCTATAACACCGACTCAGGTGACAACCAGGACAATACCAAAACAGACGTGAGAACCGGCGGGGATGAGGTTACCGTCCGGCTTGACGATGATACACAAGCGGAAGAGCCCGAGCAGGAACAAGAGCAGGAAAAGCCGGAAGAAAAACCTGCCGTGAATAACGAAAAGCCTCATATCAGAAAAGCCAAGCTTTATTTCGTTACCATGACCGAAAATGACGAATTTGAATTAAAAAGTGTTACCAGATCGGTAAATTTTAAAGACTCACCTCTTACCGAAACTCTTTTTTCATTGCTGTCAGGCCCTACCGATAATGAGTTTAATGACGAAATTATGAATCTTATTCCCCGCCAGACAAGAATAAATAATATCTATATAAAAAATAATACTGCGTATATAGATTTTAATGAGGAGTTTCGCTTCAACAGCTTGGGAGTATTCGGTCTTACCGCTCAACTTAAACAGGTGATTTACACTGTTACGGAATTTTCCAATGTCTCACAGGTGCAGATATTAATAAATGGCAAAACCGTGAATTACCTGGCCCAGGAGGGTGTTTTCATCGGCAAACCTTTATCCCGCAACTCGTTTAATTAATATTGAACTAAAAAATAATTTTTATATCTCTATTCTTTGAAGAATTGTTTCGAGCAGGACAGGATTTTACGGCAAAGGAATATAGTTCTTCCCGGCTTCCTTATGGGCAATTTTTATTTTTCTTTATCTTGACTTAAAGTATACGTATACGTATACTTTAAATAATAAAAAGACAGTATACGTATATGTTATAGAAAGGAGTATTTATGCCGATTAAAGAAATACTATTTATAGAACCTAAAACAGAGAGTCTGCATATCTATTCAAAATTCAATCTTCCCCGGCTGGGCAGCGCACTCCTGGCTACAATAATGCGAAAGCACGGTTACCAGGTTCGCGTATGTTATATGAAGGAAAAGGAAATCTACAAAAAAAATATTTCTGCCGACCTGGTTGCACTCTCAACCATTACCGCTACGGCACCGGCTGCTTACAGAATCGCTCAATTCTACAGAAACAAGGGCATTCCTACCGTAATCGGAGGTCCGCATGTGACTTTCTGTCCGGAAGAAGCTTTAAACTATACCGATTACTGCATTCGAGGTGAAGGCGAAAGCGCTTTACCTCAACTTGTATCCGCAATCAACCTTAAAAGATCATTTAAAACAGTACCCGGACTTGTTTGGAAAACAAAACAAAAAATACACAAAAACAGGACCGCAGCTGCAGTCTGTAATCTCGACATGCTGCCCTTTCCTGATCTTTCACTTATTGAATACGGCTACAGCTCTTATGGACGCAATCCTTTTAAGAAAAAAATCATCCCGATTCAGACATCACGGGGTTGTCCGTTTGATTGTACCTTTTGTTCGGTAACCGGTATGTTTGGCAAGAAATATCGTTACCGTTCTACCGATAATATTATCGCTGAACTGCAGCAGTACCATCCTAAAAAACACTATATTTTTTTCTATGATGATAATTTTTCAGCCAACAGAAAACACACAAAAGAGTTATTACAGAAAATGATTAACTTGAAACTTAATTTTAAGTGGTCCACCCAGGTAAGGGCGGATATTGCAAAGGATGAAGAGCTGCTTAAACTCATGAGACAAGCAGGCTGTCGCGTACTTTATATCGGATTTGAATCATGCAACGAGGACGCACTGACCGAGATGCATAAATCACAATCGGTGAAAGATATGATCTCATCGATTGAGCAAATTAAAAAACAAAACATCTATATCCACGGTATGTTTGTATTCGGTTTCGATGCCGATACTCTTCAAACTCTAAGCTCGACCATAAATTTTGCTGTTTCACAACCAATCGATTCGGCGCAGTTTTTAATTCTCACCCCCCTCCCCGGTACGGAATTTTATTCCAAACTGTTACAGGATAAAAGAATCATAGATTTTAACTGGGCTCATTACGATGCCCACCATGTAAAGGTTAAACCGAAAAAGATAAACGGACTTGATCTGCAAAACGCGCAGATAAAAGCTCATGATATGTTTTATTCACCGCTTAACCTCTTAAAAAAACTTTTTAAAGGTAAGGTCCTCTCTTTCTTTGTTGGATTATATGCAAACAATCTAAATAATAAATGGAAGAAAGCTGTTCAAGTATACCTCTGGTATCTTAACAGCGTGGTTACACCATAGAAGGACACTACAGCTTCTCTATCAGCAACGATATTTCATTTTTCATCGTATCCAGATTATTTTTTTTATTGCCTTCCAAAAAAAAGAAAAATTCACTATTCCCTTTTCGCCCTTTGAGGGCTGAGACTGCCATTTTTGTTACATACGCATTTTCATCCGCCAGGTCCTCGAGCAGTGAAATTAAAATTGAGGAATAACGTGATTTATCCCTTATAATTCCGTTAAATTCGTCCACCGGATTTTGCCACTCGAATTGCGGTTTTATCAAAGCGATTATCCATTTTTCCTTAAGCAGCCGGAGTAAATGCGCCGCAGCGCCGCGTACGGAACGAAAAGAAAGATCCATCACCGCGGCATCCGGACTGACGGGAAACAGCTCCTTGTTGAGATGAGTGATATTGGTCTTTTCCATAATACGGACATGGGGACTTTCCCTCAATGAATAAGCAAGCTGATTAAATCCAACATCAACAGCATAGACCAATGACGCGCCCCGTTTGAGCAGGCAATCCGTAAATCCACCCGTGGAACAGCCTGCATCAATGAGTGTTTTTCCGCTCACATCAATACTCCATTCATTCAACACATTATTTAATTTCTCACCGCCACGCGAAACAAACACGCGTGATTTCTCGATTGTAAATACACTATCCGCATTTACAATGGTTTTTGGATCAAGACATTTTTCATTATTCACCCTTACCTCACCGCAGAGAATATGAGCCAAAATTTCATCTTTGGTTTTATGTTTATATTTTGTTCCAAGGAGCTTGATAAGAGTGTATTTTTTAGCCACCGATTACATCCACTATGCTACTATGATACATATCATAGATTCACAAAAACATTATATTATCTCTCACGGAGCGCACAGAGATATTAGTTTAATTATTCTTTTCTCCGTGTACTCTGTGAGCTCTGCCTGCCCCGCCATTAGATCTTTCAGATCTCATGGCTGAAGTGAGAAATTTTTATAGAATCCGGCCCAAGACCACTATAGATTATTACAAATCACAATACTTCTTAAACCGTTGTATAGCTATGGCTTTTCCGGTGTGAGTATCGATTGTTATAAGTACGCCCATCATAACAGCCGGTCTTTCAATCACTTCCAGTTTTAACGGCATTTGAGATACCAAACGCCTGATGGCCACCGCGGGATCGACACCGATTACGCTATCCACAGGTCCTGTCATTCCGATATCCGTTATATACGCCGTCCCACCGGGTAAGATTCGTTCATCAGCAGTCTGAACATGCGTATGCGTTCCAACTAAAGCTGAAATTTCACCATCCAAATAGAGAGCCAGGGCTTCCTTTTCCTGCGGCATCTCTGCGTGGAAATCAATAATGATAAGAGGGCTAATTTGAGTTAATTTTTTTATTCTATCTTTGCCTGTTTGAAAAGGACAAGGCAGACGCGCATTGTTCAGTTTGCCTTCCAAATTAAGAACACTTATAGGGATATCTTTGACAGTTATGGTGCAGAATCCTTTGCCCGGCACTTTTTTTGGATAGTTATCCGGTCGTAAAACTCGGTCTTCCGATTCCAAAAGAGAATAAATCTCTTTTTTACGCCAGATATGATTTCCTGAAGTAATTACATCAACTCCGCTGTTAAAGAATTCATGAACCAGTTCGGGAGTCAGGCCGGAGCCTTCAAACGCGTTTTCGCCGTTTACGATAACACAATCCGCGTTAGTCTCTTTGATAACCGTTTTTAAATTATAAAAAAGAGCTCTAGTGCCCGGTTTTCCAATAACATCACCAAGCACTAAAGCTCTAATTTCATTTGAAACTACAGCTTTTTTAGCGGGCATACTCGATTATCCGGGTTTCTCTAATCATAGTAACTTTGATCCTGCCTGGATAACTGAGTTCGTTTTCTATTCGCTTGGCTATCTCTTTCGCAAGCATTTTGGCATCCTCGTCCGTTACCGCATCATTGTTAACCAGAATCCGCAACTCTCTTCCCGCCTGAATGGCGTAGGATTTTTCTACACCTTCAAACGATTCGGCAATCTTTTCCAGGTTTTCCAATCGTTTAATATAATTATCCAGCGATTCTTTTCGTGCACCGGGTCTTGCCGCAGAAATCTCATCTGCAATCTGCACGACAATCGCTTCGGCGCTAATCGGTTCAATATCATTATGATGCGCTCCGATGGCATTAATAATGATCTCATCTTCGCCCAACCGCTTAGCCAGATCCATACCAACTTCCGCATGATTGCCTTCACTATTAGTTTCGATTCCCTTGCCGATATCATGTAATAACGCGGCACGCTTGGCTACCGCAGAATTGACATTTATTTCCGAAGCGATCATTCCCGCAATCACTGCCACTTCCTTGGAATGATCCAACACATTCTGACCATAACTCGTTCTAAAATACAATCTTCCCAAAGCCTTGACACCCTCAGGCGGCATATCATGAATGCCGAGTTCAAATAGAATATGTTCTCCTTTTTCATAAATTGTCTGGCTTACTTCCTTAGTAACCTTCTGAACAATTTCCTCGATTCGTGCGGGATGTATTCTACCGTCTGCAATTAGTCTCTCCAAAGAAATACGAGCTATTTCTTTTCTAATCGGATCAAAACAAGAAATAACGACAGCTTCGGGCGTATCGTCAATAATTATATCAACACCCGCCAGTGTTTCAAGAGCACGGATATTTCGGCCTTCACGACCGATAATTCTGCCCTTCATTTCATCGTTTGGTAAACTTACGGTTGCTACCGTAACTTCAGAGCAGATCTCCGTGGCCATCCTCTGAATAGTACTGATAATTATATCTCGCGCCTTTTTATCGGCGATAAGTCCGGCTTCCTGCTCAATTCGATTTATAGATACTTGTGCGTCATGCTTTGCTTCATTTTCTAAGCTTTGAATAAGCAGCTTTTTGGCGTCAGCCGCAGAAAGCCCCGATAATTTTTCTAATTCTTTTTTACATTTTTCCTGATCAGATAATATTTGTTCTTCTCGTTCTACGCATTGCCTCTCACGGTTTTGAAGATTTCTCTCTTGTTTCTCAAGAGTAATTAATCTCTTTTCTAGGTTTTCTTCTTTCTGTAATAATCTTCTTTCAAGCCTTTGTAATTCACTTCTTCTTTCTCTAGTTTCATTTTCAAGCTGACCTCTTTCTCTAATCAGCTGTTCTTTTGTTTCTAATAGGATATCACGCTTTTTTGCCTCCGCATCCTTTATGGCATCGTGAATTATCCTGTTTGCACGCTGTTCTGATGATGAAAGTTGAAATCTGGCATAGAGCCATCTTAATAACCAACCTAGAATTCCAGTGAGAGGAAGACCAATAATTAACCAAAGTTCCATTATCTTCCTCCACTAATAATTTTATATAAAAAAAATATTAATCTCTACGTATAATGTATATAATTTTCATAATATTAGTCAAGAGATATAATCGATATACTACAAGCCCTTAGTCCTCAATTAGATATATATTCAAAGTCTGTAAAATCTCTACAAGTTCCTTTTTGTGCCGCTCGGAAAAACCAATAAAGAGATAAGCTTTTTTATCTTGATACCTGGCAGGCAGGAAAACAGCATACTTTATATACTTCATATCTAATGCTACTAATCGCCCGTCAAACATATTAATATCAGCAATCGGCTTGTCAAGATAAATAACCTGGCGCTTATCCAGATAATTCCCAACAAATACGGAATCTAGGGCGAATTCAAAACTACTTTTACTTTCTTCATTAATCCCGATTGAAAGTGTTACTTTATACGCATTTCCTTCTACATTTAAAACGGCGGCACATACCGACTTCAATTTCTTTAATAAATCACCAAAAGCATGTACACTGACCTTTTCATCCGCAAATGTGTCAAATTGCTTGATATACCCGTCAAGATCTAATCCCAAATCTATAAACGGCATTCGCTTGCGTGCTGAAGAAAAAACAGTTTTCACAGGCGTGTCTTTAGAATCGGATTCAGTAGTAAAATCAGAAAATGATTCATCAATTTTTATGATATGATCAATACCAATTACCTCATTATCCTGCTTTTTTTTCTCGGTATCTAAAATTGTTTCAGCTAATGCTCTCAAGCCCCTGTGTTTTATTTTCTTTTCCGCCGTGTTGTATAATTCCTCTTTAATACGGTATACACCTTGATCAAAAATTACATTGGCACTGCTTTGCTCAAATAATTCAATGGTTTCTTTTAATGTATAACACTTTATTTTTTCTTTTGAAATTAACTCTTTAAACTGGATCAGCTTTTGATCCTCTTCCTGTTCCTCTCTAGTTTTTGAAGCGGAAACAGGGAGTTCTTCCAATTCTTCGTACGGTTCCGGTTCCAAGGGAGTAATTGCAGGAACAGCCTTCCGTACCGTTTCTATCTCTTCGACAGCTTCGGCTTCCTCTACTTCTTCCACCTCTTCAATTTCCTCGACAGCCTCGGCTTCCTCTACTTCTTCCACCTTTTCAATTTCCTCGACAGCCTCGGCTTCCTCTATTTCTTCCACCTCTTCAATTTCCTCGGCTTCTTCTATCTCCTCGACAGCCTCGGCTTCCGCTAGCTCTTCAACTGCTTCGACCTCCTCAATTTCCTCAACAGCCACGGCTTCGCCGATCTCTTCAACATCTTCCGCCTCTATTAATTCTTCTACCGCTACTGCAGTTGCTTGTGGTATCCGTTCTTGTTGCGGTTGAGCAGGCAGCGTACCGGCAGGTAGGATTATTCTTCCCTGAGCCAAAGCCGATTGTATTAACGCTTCAATTCTTTTAAGTTCAGGTTGAGCCATCATGGGCCTTACGGCCTTGGTTTTAATAAAGGAGATAACCTCATCCCAACTCTGCATAATATAATTATCCAGCTGGGCTTCTTTATTTTCCGGTAATTTAGCAAGACCCTTTTTCATATACTTTTTTATTTCCAAACGCCGCGTATTTATTTCATGCTGCCAATGATCGAGATCAATCTCCTCTTTGTTCTTAATAAATTCCTTTAGAAATTCAATCTGAAATTTTCTCATTCTTTCCGCTACAATCCGCTGCGGATCCTGTTTTAAATTGAATATAAGAAAAATAATTAAAAAGGTTGTAAAAAAGAATATAACTAAAATGATAATTTTATGCGTAGTGCTCATGGCAAATTGAGAGAGCGGGACGATCAATCCAAGATATCCGAATTCACTGTGAACATAAAATATCCTCACTTCTTCATTTCTTAAAACTGTTGCCAAGGTAGTGCTTGATATATCAGCGCTCATGAAATCCTGCCAAAGATTTTCAAGTTCAGCCTGCAATTCTTCAAGCCCCAAGCTTCCGCTGTATGACAAAAGACCGGACGGATCAAACAAAATCCCCTTATCAGAAATAATTTTAACTTCCTTTAGTACCATGCCCGGCAGATTGTTGAGAATAAACATTTTCAGATTATCTACCGGAATATAAAACAAGGCGGTTCCTAAATAATCATTAACACTGTCCAGAACCGGAAATGAGTAAATAAAACGATTAGCCACGTTATCCAATATTACTTTCGGTTTTTCTCCGGCTTCGGCAAGGATGTTGAACTTACTACTTGATGGATCCGCCTTATTAAGATCCAGATAGTTGATTTTATCTGCAGCAATCGGTTGATTTATATCGCCCTCTAAGGTGCTGAAATGTATTTTCTTGCCTCCCGGCCCGATTAATCGTACAAACATCTGTTTAGGATATATTTTGGCGAGTTCATCAAATGCCTGTTTCCTCTTTACTATATCATCGCTTGTTTGGTTCAGGTAATACGCTTTCCAGACATAATCCTTTTTTATAATCACTTTGAATACATTTTCAATATTATAATTATGGAATTCTTTCATATAGTGCATATATTGAATGGTGTTGTTTTCAATATCCCTGGCAATAATCGGATAGTACAATCCCGCCTCGATTAACGAAAAAAGATTAGTAAATGCCAAGATAGCGAAACTTGCCCCTAAGAATATCGATAGTAAAACTGTTAATACAATTTTTTGACTACTTTTCATCCTGTTTGTTTTTGTTCAGCCCCCTAATTTGCGTATAACTATGCCTTTCCTTTATTTTATCGGTAAAAAAACTTCAATCAATATACTGAATAACCACAAAAAACCAATTTATTAGAGTCAAACTGATTATAAAGACTATTCCCTTTACCGTTGACTTTTTTCTTGATCCTTTTGCTCTATTTACCTCCCTATTATTTTTATACGCATTTATAATAATTTCATCAAGGTTTTGCCATATTTTCTTAAATTTAATCTTTTTTTGCTGCTCAAGCAAACAAGAAAAATAATAGAGTGTCTTATCTAATAGGATACGAATCTTCCCACACAAATTTGTTGAGTCAGCCTCCCCGGCAGATGAAGGTACCAAGTAAATAAAAACCTTTGAAAGATATAATAATGACAGAAGCGTAATGGCCTTCGCGCAACCATGCACTATCGCATCTCCTGTTACGGGAAAACCGAATATGGTAACGAGCACTCTTCCTGCGGGGAAAATTACATGAAATACAACAGTAACACAGAAAAAGATTACGCTGCCTTTTAAATAAAGCCTGCTTTTATTTAAACATAAAAGCAGGAATATTATAATAAACTGAATGCATTTAAGAATGAGTTGCTGTTGTAGAATGAATGCCGGAGCAATAATCAGGCAGGCTATTAATGAAAAAAGAGAAGATATATTCCTTGAAATCCATATATCTTCTCTCCTATCGATCCAATTATTCACGATTATTTCATAAGGCGGCTTTCGGACTGCCAGCTTGTTTTTTCTTTTTTTCTTTCTTTTCTTTTTCTTTTCTTTCAACCAGTTCCAGAAGAACCATCTCTGCGGCATCACCGATTCTTCTTCCCAATTTTAAAATTCTGGTATAACCGCCCGGTCTTTTTTTGAAACGCGGTGCGATATCCTTGAAAAGTTTGTTTAATACGGCTTTTTCATTCACTTTTTTCGCTATGGTTCTACGGTTATGGACATTATCAATCTTTGCTCGGGTAATCATCTTTTCCGCTGTTCTTCTTATTGCCTTGGCTTTGGGTTTTGTTGTTTTTATTCTTTCGTGCTTAAAGAGTGAAGTAACCATATTCTTATGTAAAGCCTTTCTGTGACTAGGTTTTCTGCCTAATCGTTTTAAATCAACTCTATGTCTCATTTTCCGTTTCCCTCTCTAGATCTTTTTTGGCAATTTTCTTGAGTGTGCTGTAGTCTTTCATTCCTAAACGTAAATTCCACTCTTTCAGTTTATCTTTAATTTCTTGAAGTGATTTTTTACCAAAATTCCTTGTTTTGGCGATTTCTTCTTCGGTCTTTTGAGTCAGATCTCCGATTGTTCTTATATTGGCGTTTTTAAGACAGTTACTTGAACGTACGGAGAGTTCCAGTTCTTCTATCGGCGTATCCAAAATAGCCTGGATCCTGCGTTCCTCTTCATCCGCCTCTTCGTCTTCCAATAAACTCTCTTCATCAAAATTAATAAAAATTGTAAAATGATCCTTGGCTATCTTTGCAGCTTCCGCCAAAGCGTCTTCAGGCTTTACTGTGCCGTCCGTCCACAACTCCAGGATTAATTTGTCGTAATCGGTTCTTTGGCCTACGCGCGTACTCTTAATGTCAAATTTTACTTTTGTAATAGGAGAAAAAATCGCATCCACAGGAATTGTGCCAATCAATTCGATTAACTGTTCGTTTCTTTCAGAAGGCACATATCCTCTGCCCAAATTAATTTGAATCTCAAAATCTATACTCGTTTTCTCGTTTATGGTGGCAATATGCTGGTCTTTATTTAATATTTCTATTCCTTCCTCCACTTCCAAATCTCCGGCTACCAGTTCCCCCGGTCCTTTTTTGGTTACGAGTATTGTTTTTTCTTCTACTTCTTCTTCAAGCCGTATCTTCACCTGTTTGAAATTGCTGATTACTTCCGGAGTATCCTCAAGCACACCGGGAATAATCTCAAATTCATTTGAAATTGTGTGCGCTTTGCTTTCGTTATCGTAACTCGTAATCCTTAATGCCGTAACAGCGTATCCTTGTATTGAAGAGAGTAGGATTCTTCTTAGAGTATTACCTATTGTTGTACCAAAACCTCTCTCAAAAGGGTAGGCAATAAATCTTCCGTAATTTTCTTCTACTTCACTATGTTCAAAATTGACACCTTTCGGCCTTTTGAATCCTTTTAAGAGATTCTTTCTTGCCATTGTCTTTTAGCTCCTTATTTTGAATATAATTCAACTATAAGTTGTTCCCTGATATCCGCCATATCCAAAATATCACCTCGCCGCGGCAAAGCTTTAACTTTGCCATACAGTTTATCAGGATCAACCTCTAACCATTGAGAAACTCCAGCACGTGAAAATTCTTTTAAGCTTTCTTTAATCATAATAAGCTTTTTGCTGTTTTCCTTTATCTCAATTTCATCGTTTTCCTTCACAATATAGGAAGGAATATTGACTTTTCTCTTATTAATATATACATGTCCGTGCAGAACTATCTGTCTTGCCTGTTTCCTTGAACTGGCGAAATGCATTCGATAAATGATATTATCAAGCCGACGTTCTAACAAACACAGTAAATTCTCTCCGGTTATGCCTTTCATGCGTTCTGCTTTTTCAAAAAATATCTTAAACTGCTTTTCCAGCATTCCATAGATTCTTTTTAATTTTTGCTTTTCTCGTAACTGAATTCCATAATCCGATATTTTTCTCATTCGAGCTCGCGGTCCTTTTCCTGGAGCACCCTTGCGTTTCGCAATGGGACATTTATCACTTTTGCAGCGATCACCCTTGAGCATCAACTTGGTTTTTTCGGTTCTACAGAGTCTACACTGTGGACCTAAATATCTACCCATTTCTTCCTCCGCTTAATCTCTATCTTTTCTGCCACCGTTACCACACGTTTTACTCGTGCCAATGGTGATTAAAAAATAAAACATCTATACTCTTCTACTTTTCTGCGGCCTGCAACCATTATGCGGTATGGGTGTGATATCGGCGATAAATTTAACCTTCACTCCCAATCCGCCTATAGATCGAATTGCAGATTCTCTTCCCACTCCCGGGCCTTTTACATAAACATCAACCTGCTGGATCCCACACTCAATCGCTTTGGAAAGAGCAGTCTCCGTCGTGGTTTGGGCGGCAAACGGAGTAGATTTTTTTGCACCCTTAAATCCTAAAGACCCTGCGGACGCCCATGAGATGGCGTTCCCCTGGCTGTCCGTTACCGTTACTATGGTATTATTGAAGGTAGCCTGAATATATACCCGGCCTTCTGCAATATTTTTTTTCTTTTCTTTTTTAGTCTTTCTTTTTGCCACTCAGCATCCTCCTCCTAAACAGCTTTCCGCTTTCCTGCTACGGTTTTGCGTTTGCCTTTTCGTGTGCGCGCATTGGTTCTGGTTCGCTGGCCCCTGACAGGAAGTCCTTTTCTATGTCTTAAGCCCCGATAACAACCTATATCCATTAAACGCTTTATATTTAAGGCAATCTCCGTACGCAATCTGCCTTCTACTTTATATTCGTTCTCAATTTCTTTTCTTAATACATTTATCTCTTCACCGGAACATTCGTTAATCTTTTTATTGGGATCTATACCCGTCTGCTTACAGATTTTTTTTGCTGATGATCTCCCAATTCCGAAAATATAGGTCAATGCAATATCAACATGCTTATTGGGAAGGTCAACTCCTGCAATCCTCGCCATACTACCTCCTACCTTTGTCTCTGCTTATGTTTTGGATTCGTACAAATAATTCTTACCACCCCACGCCTGCGAATTACTTTACATTTATCACAAATCGGTTTTACACTTACTCTTACTTTCATATTTTTCCTCTATACACTTAAAGATTTCGTGCTTTAATTTTTCCTTTTTTTACTAATCCTTCGTGATGATGCATCCGTAAATGACCTTCAATCTGGGACATGGTATCCAGCCCCACGCCTACCAAAATTATTAATGAAGTGCCGCCCATAATATTGGCAACATCCCAGGGAAATCCGAACAACTTGGTTATAATCGAAGGGATTACCGCAATGAACGCCAAGAACAATGATCCGGGCAAAATGATTCTGTTTAAAATCCTGGTAAGATACATTTCCATTTTCTCCGAGCGAATACCCGGTATGGACCCCCCGTGCTCCCGTATGTTTTTCGATATCTCAAGAGGATTAAGCGTTACCTGGGTATAGAAATAAGAGAAGAATACAATCATGAGCGCATAAATAACCAGATAAGGCACTCCATACGGAGTTAAAAACCGCGCCAAATCCCTGAAAAATTTTATATTTCTTCCCACATTGCTGATTATCTGAATAGGAGTAATCAGAATCGTATTAGCGAAGATAATGGGAATAACACCCGACGGATTCAGCTTGAACGGCAAATAGGTATTTTGCGCACCGTACATTCTTCTTCCTACCACGCGTTTGGCATAGTGAACAGGTATCTTCCTCTGGCCCCGCTGCTCATATATAATCATTCCCACCACAAACACAAACATAACCAAAGCCATTAGAATAAACACCGGATTTATCCCTGTATCTGCTTGTGCATACGGATTAAGAATATCACCGCGTTTTACCGCACCTACTAATACACCAATATCCTCGGTAAAACGCAAAAGCGATTTTACAATACCCAAGCGCATAAGCGCATTGGGAATACGCGCCACAATACCGGCAAAAATAAGCAGGGAAATTCCATTACCGATTCCCCGCTGGTTTATCTGCTCACCCAACCACATAAGAAACATTGTCCCCGTAGCTACAGTACACACTCCTAAGACAATAAAAGCCGTACGGTTATCCAGCGTGATTACATCATCATTTATTGTACTGGAAATAAGAAAAGCGGATTGGATTGCGGCCACAAATACTGTCGCATAACGCGTATACTTTTGTATTTTTTTTCTACCGCCCTCTTCTTCCGATATTTTCTTTAATTTGGGGAATACCACTACTAACAACTGCATGACAATCGAACAGGTAATATATGGCATTATTCCCAACATAAATATAGAATAATTTTTAAAAGCGCCACCCACAAACAGGTCAAGATAATCAAGAATATCCACTGCTCCTTGGGTCGATTGCGTATCCAAAGACCGCTTTAATTCGATAAAATCCACACCGGGCAGAGGTATTACGGCACCTAATCTGAATATTATAAGGAGAAAAACCGTAAACAGTATTCTATTTCTGAGTTCCTGAGTTCTAAAAATATTTACCAGTGGATTAGTCGCCATTATTGCTTACCTTTACTCTTTAGTTTCTTTCGCTTCCTTCGGCTTGTTAAGCTTTTTTTCTTCCTGCTCTTCTTCCAGCAGTATAGTCTTTTCCGTGGTCTGCTTTTCAACCGGCGGTTCGGCCTTTTTTACGTCAGGCGCCGGAGCCGGTTTTTCAGTCTTCTCTTCTTCCAGCATTACGGTCTTTTCCGTGGTCTGCTTTTCAACCGGCGGCTCGGTCTTTTTTACGTCAGGCGCCGGAGCCGGTTTTTCTGGTTTTTCAATTTCTACTTTAGTCTCTGCATGAGTCTCAATTGTTTTCCCAACCTTTGTTTCAGCTTTTGTTGCCTGCTTTTTCATTTTTTCTTTTTGGCGCGTTGCTGCTTGCTTTTTTTCTGTTTTCTCAGCATTTACAAATTTTACTTCTCCGCCAAGTTTGGTAATCTTAGCTTGCGCCTGCTTTGATACTTTATCCAGCTCTATTATCAGTTTCTTTTTTATCTCTCCGCGTGCCAATAACTTTATGGGAAGATTGCTCTTTGCAATAATACCCATTTTCAATAAAGTCTCTTTTGAAACCGTATCACCGGACTTATATTTCTCCAAATCATCCACATTGAGGATGAGATACTTCTTTTTAAACGGATAATTTGAAAAACCCCGACGAGCTATTCTTCTATACAAAGGCATCTGTCCGCCTTCAAATCCAGGACGTACTCCTCCGCCGGAACGACAGTTCTGTCCCTTATTGCCTTTGCCCGCCGTACATCCGGTTCCGCTACTGGAACCTCTGCCGATTCGTTTTTTGTTTTTTCGAGCTCCCTTTGGCACTTTTAGCAAAAACTCACTCATTCTTTAATCTCCTCCACCTGCACCAGATGTGATACCGTATTTATCATGCCAAGTATTTCCGGTCGTGCTTCCTTAACCACTGAAGAGTTGATTCTTTTTAAGCCTAATGCTTTGACAGTCTTGCGTTGATTAGGTTTTCTGCTTATTGTACTTCTCTTAAGAGTCACTTTCAACATCTTCTTTGCCATAATTAACCCCATAATTCCTTAAGCGTCTTACCTCTGTTAAAGGCAACTTGCTTCGCATCTAAAAGCATATCAAATCCCGCAAATACTGCTTTTACAATATTCACCGCATTCGCCGAGCCTAATGATTTACTTAAAATATCACTGACTCCGACCGCTTCCATAACCGCTCTTACCGGGCCTCCGGCAATAATACCTGTTCCCGGTGCGGCAGGCTTTAAAAGAACCGTAGCTCCTTTGTATTTACCTATGACCAAATGAGGCAAAGTAGTTTTTTTCAGCGGTACGATTTGCATTCTTTTTTTTGCTTTTTCTATACTTTTCCTTATGGCTTCGGATACATCGTTGGCTTTACCGAAACCATAACCAACCGTACCTTTTCCGTCTCCGACAACAGAGATCGCAGAGAATGAAAAACGCCTTCCACCTTTTACTACTTTGGCTACTCTATTTAGTTTCACCATTTTTTCTATTAATCCGACATTTGCATTATCTAAATCCATTCATTCCCCCTAAACCTTTATCCCAACTTTACGAACTCCATCGGCCACGGCTTTTACTATTCCATGATAGGGAAATCCGTTTCGATCAAATGTAACAGTTGTAATATTCTTCTTTTTTAAGCGATCGCCTATAGCTTCACCTATTTTGCCTATGTCTTTAACAGTATTCTTGACATTTCTGAAATCCTTCTCCAAATTTGATGCTGCTGCTATGGTTTTTCCTTGAAAATCATCAATAACCTGGACATAGGTATACTTATTGCTTTTATAAATAGTCATTCTAGGTCTTTCAGGAGAACACTTAATTTTCTTCCTAATACTGAATTTCCTTCTAATACGCTTTCTAATTTTATCATGCAATTTTTTCATGTTGCTACCCTATTTTACTCCTGTTTTGCCAACCTTTTTACGAACATATTCATTTTCATATCTGACACCCTTACCTTTATAAGGCTCCGGCGGTCTAAAACCTCTTATTTCCGCGCAGACTTGACCCAATTGCTGTTTATTATTGCCGCTTATAACAATTTTATTATTTGCTTCAACTTCTATGGTAATGCCTTCGGGCACAGGGTATTCTATGGGATTCGAGTAACCGAGATTTAAGATCAATGAATCACCTTTTTTTTCCGCTCTATATCCTATACCGTTGATAACCAGCACCTTTTTGAATCCCTCCGACACGCCAATCATCATATTATTCAATAAATTTCTATAAAGCCCATGCATAGCCCGAGAGCGCTTTGAATCATCCTTGCGCGTAACTACTACTTGATTTTCCTCCACACTGATTTTAACATCATTACTGAAATCCATTGCCAGCTTGCCTTTCGGGCCTTCAACCTGGACTGTGTTTTTATCTATATTAATCTTTACTCCGCTTGCTAGTGCTACCGGTAGTTTCCCAATTCTTGACATCTTGCTTTTAACCCTTTCTTACCAAATACTGCAAATAAGCTCTCCACCCAGCTTTTTATCTGCCGCTTTTTTTCCGGTGGTTACTCCTTCCGAAGTTGAAACAATAAGTACACCATACCCGTTAAATATACGCGGCATCTTTTTATACCCGGCATAAAACCTTCTTCCGGGCGTCGATATTCTTTTCAGTCCATGAATAATCGGACTGTTCTTCTCATCATATTTTAAAAATATTCTGATATAGTTCCTATTCTCTTCGATATGTTTTTTAAAATTCTTGATAAAACCTTCGTTCTTTAATATTTTAATAATTTCCAACTTTAATTTTGAAGTGGGAATATCTACCTTCTCGAATTTGGCCAAATTAGCGTTTCTAATTTTTGTCAGCATATCTGAAATCGGATCTGTAACACTCATATTAACCTTTCCCCTTTACCAGCTTGATTTTGTTACACCAGGAATCTTGCCTTCATTTGCCAATTTCCTAAAACAAATTCGGCACATTTGAAACTTTCTCATGTAACCCCTAGGTCTTCCGCAAAGCTTACATCTATTTACCTTTCGCGATGAGTATTTAGGTGTGCGCTCTGCTTTCTCAATCATTGATTTTCTTGCCATACAATCCTTCCTACTTCCTAAACGGCATTCCCAATTTGCTCAATAAACTCTTAGCTTCGGCGTCTGAATGCGCCGAAGTCACAATCACAATATTCATACCACTAATTCGCTCGATTTTATCATAGTCGATTTCCGGAAAAATAATCTGTTCTTTAATACCCAAAGCAAAATTGCCATGACCGTCAAAAGCATTCGGATTTATTCCTCTAAAATCCTTGACTCTGGGTAGGGCAACATTAACCAGTTTATTAAAAAAATCATACATATGGTTACCTCGTAATGTAACCATTGCGCCTATTTCCATTCCCTCCCTGACTTTGAAGCCTGCGATTGATTTTTTTGCTTTGGTCTTCACTGCTTTAAGTCCTGAAATCTGTTCAAGCTCCTTTAAAACAGAATCCAACAGCTTTTTATTTAGGATTGCTTCCCCGCATCCTACACTTAAAATAATCTTTTCTAATCTGGGAACCTGCATCGCAGATTTATAATTGAACTCTTCCTTTAATTCCTTAGCAATTTTGGTTCTATAAAATTCTTTTAATTTCGGAATATATGTCTTCGTTGTAGCCATTACAGTACATCTCCGCATTTTCTACATATACGTATTTTTTTCTTATTCTTAAAATTATAACCAATACGGGTAACGCCGCACTTCTTACACATAATCATGACATTTGAAAGATGGATCGGTGCTTCCAACTCTTTAATTCCGCCTTTTTCATTTTGGCTTTTTGGTTTTATGGACTTCTTTACAATATTAAGACCTTCCACCAATACTCTTCCCTTCTCTCGGTCGATTTTCAATATTCTACCCGTTTTGCCGACATCTTTTCCTGCCAGGATCTTCACGGTGTCTTCTTTTTTAAGTTTGCATTTAATTATACTCATATTTTTCTTCATATACTCCCTCTAAGGATGCGGTACGCCGCAATTTAGCATTGGTATAATTTTTATTGTTGTTACAAAAATTATGCCAATGCCGGCCTAAAGCACCTCAGGTGCCAAAGAAACAATTTTCATATAGTTCTTCTCGCGAAGTTCTCTGGCCACCGGTCCGAAGATACGTTTACCCTTCGGATTTTTATTAGTATCGATAATTACACACGCATTATCATCAAAGCGAATATAAGTGCCATCCGGCCTTTTATACTCCTTTTTTGTTCTCACTACAACCGCTCGCTCGACTGCTCCTTTTTTAATCGGTGCGTTAGCCAGAGCATCCTTAACCGCAACAACGATAATATCACCTACAGTGGCATACTTTCTTCGCGTACCTCCGAGCACTTTTATACATAACACACGTTTTGCTCCACTATTATCTGCTACATTTAAAAACGAATTCATTTGAATCATTTATTCCACCTCTAAATCTTTAGCTATTTTGCCTTTTCAACAATCTCATGAAGCAGCCAACATTTCTCTTTACTTAATGGCCTGGATTCGATAACCCTCACAACATCTCCAACCTGACACTCGTTTTTCGCATCATGTGCTTTAATTTTTTTAGAGACAACCACATATTTCTTATATAACGGATGCAACTTTCGTCGTGTTATTCTTACAACAATCGTCTTATCCATTTTGTTGCTGACAACTTTACCGGTAAAAATCTTCTTTTTAACCTTGGTCTGTGCCGGTTTCTGTTCCATAGTAACTCCCCTATTTCCTTATTCCTAAATCAAACTCATGTATCATAGTGTTTAAGCATGCAATTTTTCTACGCAACGTTCTTTTTTCAAGAGAATTTTCAATATGACCAATAACCATATTGAAGCGCAAATCACGATATTTCTTTGCTAACTCCTGCTTTTTTGAAAGCAGTTCCTCATATGACAGTTCACTAAATGAATCTCGCATAGCGGTTACTCCACATCTCTTCTCTGAATAAATTTGGTTTTTATGGGCAGTTTGTTTCCGGCAAGTTTTACCGCACTCTCCGCCAATTCTTTTGTAACTCCGGCAATCTCAAACAGCACCGTCCCCCGTTTTACTACTGCTACCCAGTATTCCGGACTCCCCTTACCTTTACCCATCCTTGTTTCCGCGGGTTTTTTTGTATACGGCTTATCGGGAAATATCCTTATCCACACCTTTCCGCCGCGTTTTATATGCCTTGTCATGGCGATTCTGGCTGCTTCAATCTGTCTGTTTGTGATCCATTTGCTTTCCATGGCCAACAACCCAAAATCACCAAAATTGATCCTATTCCCCCGAGTTGCCTTTCTTTCTTTATATGCTCTCTGCTGCTTTCGATATTTCGTTCTCTTAGGACTCAGCATTTTCTTCCTTACTCCTCGTTTTCGGCTTTTGTTTCTTTAAGAGGCTTCCTGCATCTTCTTTATGATCACGGGTAAATACTTCACCATGAAATACCCATACCTTGATTCCGATTTTACCGAAAGTTGTTACAGCTTCGGTAAAGCCGTAATCTATATCAGCCCTAAATGTATGCAGCGGTATTCTTCCCTCTTTATATTCTTCTGTTCTGGCCATTTCAGCGCCGCCAATACGGCCGGCAACCTTAATTTTTATGCCCTGCACACCCGCTTTAATCGCATTGGAGATAGCCATTTTCATTACTCGTCTATGTGCAGCTCTTGATTTCAGCTGTCGTGCGATATTTTCCGCGATCAACATGGCATTGACTTCAGGATTTTTTATCTCTTTTATCTTGATCTGGACCTTTTTACCCACAACCTTCTGAATTTTTTCTCCAAGCTTTTCGATATTCGCTCCCTTGGCGCCAATAATTGCTCCAGGCCTTCCGGAGTGAATAATTATGGTAACTCGCTGGGGATGCCTGATTATCTCAACATCCGCTACTTCCGCGCTTTTAGTTTCAGGAAGATTTTCGATGACCTTCCGAATTTTGAGATCTTCATGAAGCGTTGCGGCATACTCTCTCGGGTCTACATACCACTTTGACTTCCAGGTCTTATTGATTTTCAATCTTAATCCATACGGATGTACTTTCTGTCCCATGCCTATCCTCTCTTAGCTTATCTCATCCATAACTACAAATACATGACTGAATCGTTTTAACAATATGTCCGCTCGTCTTCTTGCTCTCGGCCAGATGCGTTTCATACGCGGCCCCTCATTTATCTGCAGTTCTCTAATATAGAGCATATCTTCATCTAATTTCTTATTATGATAAATAGCATTGGCTGCAGCCGACTTAATTACCTTCTTAAGAATCCTTGCTCCTTTATGCGGGAGAGATTCTAAAAGAGCAATTGCTTCATTATAAGGTTTTTTTCTTACCTTATCCGCAATTCGTCTTATCTTAAAAGGAGAAATTAGTATAAACTTGAGTTGCGCTTTATAGCCCTTCTTTACTTCCATAGTTCATTACCACCTATTTTTTTACCGCTTTTTTATCAGATCCGGCATGACTTCTGAACAGTCTTGAAGGAGCGAATTCACCCAGTTTCTGACCTACCAAATTTTCCGTTATATAAACAGGAATCCAGGTTTTTCCATTATATACTGAAATTGTAATACCGACCATTTCAGGAATTATTGTAGAACAGCGAGAGTATGTCTTTATCATTTTCTTTTCACCGCTTTTCTGCTGCTCGATTACCTTTTTGTACAAACTCTTTTCGATAAATGGTCCCTTTTTTATTGAACGTGACACTATCCTCTCCTATTTTCTTCTCTTTACAATAAATCTGCTTGTATTTTTTCGTTTCTTTCTTGTCTTATATCCTTTAGTAGGAACACCGGTTGGTGAAACAGGATGTCTTCCGCCTGAAGATTTACCTTCGCCTCCCCCGTGTGGATGATCAATCGGATTCATGGCCACTCCACGAACCTTAGGCCGTTTTCCCTGCCAACGTGACCGTCCCGCTTTACCCAGACTTACATTCATTTTGTCTTCATTGCCGATCTCACCAATAGTGGCATAACACTTATGAAAAACCATTCTCATTTCACCTGAGGGTAATTTGAGAGTGGCATAATCGCCTTCTTTTGCTACTACAGAAGCTCCGGTACCGGCAGCTCTTGCCAGCTGGCCGCCTTTTCCGCACTGCAGCTCAATATTATGTACGGTCATACCAAGCGGTATATTTTCGAGTGGAAGCGCGTTGCCGACCTCCAAAGGCGCTTTGGGACCGCTTTCAACTTTCCGCTCCAGTTCCATTCCCTTAGGCGCTAAGATATAACGTTTTTCACCGTCAACATATTGGATAAGCGCAATATTTGCACTGCGATTCGGATCATACTCGATACTGACAACTTTGCCTTGAATTCCCAGTTTATCTCTTTTAAAATCGATAATTCTATATTTACGTTTATGTCTTCCGCCTTTTCGTCTGACACTGATTCTCCCGCCCGCTCCTCTGCCGGCTTTGAAGTGAGATCCTTTGGTAAGAGATTTTTCCGGTCTATCTTTGGTAATCTCTTCAAAGGTCAAACCGGTTTTATATCTCTGACTCGATGTCGTCGGTTTATATTTCTTTATACCCACTCTTTACTCCTCATTCCTCAATCATCCCAAGTTAAAAATATTTTAGGCACCTTCAAAAATCTCGATGGACTCATTCGGCGATAACGTGACAATCGCTTTTTTCCATGATGAAGTGTTACCCATTCTATAAGGCGGACGCCGTTTGGGTTTGGATTTTACATTCATTATCCTGCATTGGAGACAATGCACCCCAAAGATATCTTTCAAAGCCTTTTTGACCTGAAATTTGTTGGCTTTGGCGTTTACTTTAAACACGTATTTTTTTTCTTCTTTGAATTTATTTGACTTCTCCGTAACGATCGGCTCGATGATGATTTTTTCACTATCCATTTTTCTTCTCTCCATAAAAATCGTTCAAGCCTACTGCTGCTTTTTCCAAGACCAAAATAGTTTTGCTGTAAAAAAGATCATGAGCACGCAAGCGATTATAAGCTAAAAGCTTAAGCCAAGGAATATTTGCTCCCGCTCTTTTTATCATTCTATCGTCATCACTTAAAATTATAACAGCACGCTCGGAAGGGATCAGGTTCTTAAGTATTTTTAAAAGATCCTTGGTTTTTCCGGAATCCACTGAAAAATCCTCAACAACCTTCAAACGCTCTTCTTTAGTTTTAAGACTTAAAATAGATTTGAACGCCAAGCGCTTCATCTTTTTAGGGATTCTATAACTAAAATCCCTTGGTTTTGGTCCGAAAGCGACTCCACCGCCAACCCACAGCGGACTTTTTCTGTCACCGGAACGAGCCCGCCCCGTGCCTTTTTGACGCCAGGGCTTTTGAGTGCTGGCTGTGATTTCACCTCTCCCTTTTGAACATGCCGTGCCCACTCTGCTATTAGCCAATTCATTTTTAATAGCTTCATAAATCGTGCCTTGACGTACTTTACTATCGAAAACCTCGTCATTTAAGGTTATTTCTTTTGTTACTTTTCCCTGTTTGCTGTACACCTTTGTCTTCATCTATCCTACCTCTTTTTAAACGCGCGTGTAATTATAACCAGATTATTTGGTGCGCCGGGAACTGCTCCGTTAACGAGCATTACCTCTTTCTCCTTATCTATTTTAACAATTCTTAGGTTCTGCATAGTATGGCCGGCATTACCCATTCGCCCGGCCATTTTTGTGCCTTTTAACACTTTTGAAGGCCAGGCCGCCTGTCCGGTTGAGCCGCCTGCTCTATGGAATTTGGAGCCGTGCGATTTAACTCCTCCTGCAAAGCCGTGTCTTTTCATCACTCCCTGATAACCTTTTCCTTTTGTCGTGCCCTTTACATCAACAAACCTAATCTTTTCAAACAACTCAACACCTAATTTGTCTCCGATCTTGCATTCATGCTCAAAATCTCTAAACTCACGGAGAATCTTTACAGAATCAACACCTTTTACGAACTGACCCGCGATAGGTTTTTTTAATTTATTCGCTTTTACCTTAAACGCGCCCAGAACGACAGCATCATACCCATGCTTTTCTTTGGTACGCTGTCCCACAACCACATTGGGCTCTACTTTGACTACGGTAACCGGTATCAATACTCCGTTTTCATCAAAAATCTGTGTCATTCCAATTTTTTTCCCCAGTAAACCTAACATGTACTTTCCCTCACTGTCTTATCTCAACATCTACCCCGGCAGGCAGTTCCAATTTCATCAACGCATCCATTACAGCCGGAGTGGGATCAATAATATCGATTAAACGCTTATGCGTTCTCATTTCAAACTGCTCACGCGACTTCTTATTTACGTGCGGAGACCGAAGCACTGTATATTTATTTATCTTCATTGGTAACGGTATGGGACCACACACTTTAGATCCTGCTTTGAGTACGGTTTTAACAATTGACTTTGCGCTCTGATCGATTAATTCAACATCAAATCCTCTTAAGCGAACGCGAATTCTCTCCTTAGCCATTCTTCCTCCTAAATCGATCCTGCAAAGGACACTTTACAGGATCGACCCTTTATCTTACTCAATAATCTCAGTTACTGCTCCAGCCGCTACCGTTCTTCCACCTTCACGAATTGCGAATCTTAAACCTTTCTCAACAGCGATTGTCGAGATGAGTTCAACTGTAAGCTCGGTGTTATCTCCGGGCATTATCATCTGCTTGCCTTCCGGCAGAACTACAGAACCGGTAACATCAGTGGTTCTGAAATAAAACTGCGGTCTGTAACCGGAAAAGAAAGGTGAATGCCTTCCGCCTTCTTCGGAGGTGAGACAGTATACCTGACTTTTAAACTTCTTATGCGGAGTAATAGTCCCCGGTTTGGCCAGTACCTGTCCTCTTTCAACATCATTCTTTTCGATACCGCGCAGCAGACATCCGATATTATCACCCGCCTGACCTTCATCAAGCAGTTTATTAAACATCTCAACACCGGTAACTACAGTCTTTTTTGTGTCTTTAATACCCACAATTTCAACTTCATCACCAACCTTGATAATACCTCTGTCCACTCTACCGGTAACAACCGTACCTCGTCCCTGAATGGAGAATACGTCTTCAATCGGCATAAGAAAAGGTTTATCCTTGGGTCTATCCGGAATGGGAAAATATTCATCCATTTTAGCCAACAGATCGACAACGGATTTTATCTTTTCCGGGTCACCGGGATTCTCCATGGCCTGTAAGGCGGAGCCGCGAATGATAGGTGTCTCATCACCCGGAAATTTGTACTCCTTGAGTACATCGCGTATTTCTTCCTCAACCAGATCCAGAAGTTCCGGATCATCAACCTGATCGATCTTGTTCATATATACAATAATCGCAGGTACACCTACCTGACGGGCAAGAAGTATATGCTCACGTGTTTGGGGCATAACCGAATCCGGTGCGGATACGACTAAAACGGCACCGTCCATCTGTGCCGCACCCGTGATCATATTCTTGATGTAGTCGGCATGGCCCGGACAGTCAACATGAGCATAATGCCTGCTCTCTGTCTGATACTCAACGTGGCGCGTATTAATGGTAATACCTCTGGCTTTTTCCTCAGGGGCATTATCAATATCCTCATACTTCATTACTTTATCACCATGCTTTGAGTTACAGTACATAGTAATTGCCGCAGTTAAAGTTGTTTTCCCATGATCTACATGACCAATAGTACCCACATTAATATGTGGTTTGGTTCTTTCAAATTTTGCTTTTGCCATTAGTTCCTCCTTTAATAACTTTACAATCCGAAAGTTATCATTAAATCTAAAAAGCGAATGACCGCTCTTTATGTACTCTTCAAAATATTTAAAATTATCTATTATTAAAGATGATAATTAATGTAAACTACCACCTATAATGCGCAAATGCTTTGTTGGCTTCAGCCATCTTATGTGTGTCTTCTTTTTTCTTAATCGATGCGCCCTGATTATTGGCAGCATCCAGCAGTTCTTCAGATAGACTCTGGCTCATACTCTTTCCTTTTCTCTCCCGCGCATAACTGATTATCCAGCGCATTGCCAAAGCCTCTTGACGTTCGGGCTTAATTTCTACAGGAACCTGGTAGGTTGAACCGCCAACCCTGCGTGATTTAACCTCAACCAACGGTTTCACATTGCTGATCGCTTTTAAGAAGATCTCTAAGGGATCCTTTTTGGCTTTTTCCTTCAAAAATTCCATCGCACCATAGATGATACTGGCACTGCTGTTTTTTTTACCGCGATGCATCATGCGGGAAATAAACTTGGTTATTACTTCACTGCCGTATATCGGATCTTTTTGTAAAATTCGCTTTTTAATATCCCTTCTTCTGGGCATAAACTCTCCTGCTGCTCCTCGATATTTTTGCTTATACTTTTGGTTTTTTAGTACCGTACTTGGATCTGGATTTTTTGCGATCCTCAACTCCAAGAGTATCTTTTGCTCCGCGCACGATATGATACCGTACTCCCGGCAGGTCCTTGACCCTACCGCCACGGATAAGTACAACCGAATGCTCTTGAAGGTTATGTCCTATCCCCGGGATGTAAGCGGTAACCTCAATCCCGTTTACCAGTCTGACACGCGCTACTTTACGTAAGGCCGAATTAGGCTTTTTGGGGGTGAAGGTCATGACACGCGTACATACTCCACGCTTCTGCGGACAGGACTGGAGTGCCGGCGCTTTTGTTTTCTTAGTTGTTCTTTTCCGCCCTTTACGGATTAATTGATTTATCGTTGGCATATTTTTCTTTCGCACCTTTACAATTCTATTCTTTTACTCGTGAAGAACGAATCTATCAATTGGTAAAAAAAAAGTCAACCCTCTTTTCCTTCTTTTTTTAAAGGGTTGATCCTGGTAGTGTAGTATGTTCTTCCACCCTTTTGCACAGGAATATATCAGTCCCATACCCCGGAAATTTCCGGTTCCCATCCCTGAAAGCCAATATATAAAAGCTTATTCAAAATGTCAAGTATTATAACCATCAAAATGCGGCATCTATACCTATCCGTGAAGCTGTTTTTACCAGTTCATAGTTTTTACTGGTAAATTCATGCAATTTTTCCGCGAAATACTGATTTTCCATGTTTTCTGCAGAAACAGCCTGCAGTTCCTGGATAAGCCGTGCGTATTCATGCGCATGATCATCCCGATATGCTGTCAATTTCTCTTTGGCGATTTCAGGATCCGTCTGATTTTCTCTGATAATACGTAACATGGCATCTTGATGCTGGATAAGTCCGGTTAAAACCTGAGCACCCGGGGGTTCACACCCCCAACATACAATCAAACAAAGGAGAAACCATAGATATTTTCTCATTATGTCATTACCTCAACTTCTCGTTCTTCTTGTTCTTCCTGTGCCTGATTTCCCTCTAATATATCACTCAGGGATTCATCTACCGCAGACGCGTTTGTATCAATAACTTTTACATCCCTATACTTTCTCATACCGGTACCGGCCGGAATAAGGTGGCCGATAATAACGTTTTCCTTTAAACCGTGCAGGAAGTCGACTGAACCTGCAATTGAAGCATTTGTAAGTACCCGTGTAGTCTCCTGAAAGGATGCTGCGGAAATAAAAGAATCTATATTCAAAGAAGCTCTGGTAATACCGAGAAGTAATGGTCTGGCTACCGCCGGCTGACCGCCTTCCCTGATCACTTTATTATTCTCTTCATGAAATTTATAGCGCTCAACCTGCTGCCCATAGATGAAATTAGTGTCGCCTACCTGGATAATTTCTACTTTCCTCATCATCTGTCTGATAATGACTCCGATATGCTTATCATTGATGTTAACACCCTGAAGTCGGTACACCTCTTGGATTTCATTTACCAAATAGCTTTGCAATGCGTTTTCTCCCAATATATGCAGCACATCATGCGGATCGATATTACCGTCGCAAAGCATTTCTCCGGCTTCCACCTCATCGCCGTCACGCACCAGCAGGTGTTTGCCCATGGGAATCTGATGTTTGAACTCTTTGGCAAAAGGATCATCAACCATTATGATTCGTTTACCTTTTACAATTCCCTTAAACGATACCTTGCCGCTTATTTTTGCCAGTACAGTGGCATTCTTTGGCTTGCGGGCCTCAAACAGCTCTCCTACTCTGGGCAAGCCCCCCGTAATATCGCGTGTTTTCACACTTTCCTTTAAAAGTTTAGCAAGCACCCTGCCTGATTTTATCTTCTCTCCGTCCTCCACATTCATATATGCTCCGCCCGGCAGATAGTATTTGGCAAGTTCTTCTTCGTTGCTGCCGATTATTACCAGGCGCGGCTGCAGTGTCTCCAAGGTAAACTCCGTAATCTTCTTTTCAATCTTACCTGTATCTTCATTTATCTCTTCTTTAAGGGTAGTGCCGAGAATAATGTCCTCGAATTTAATGGTCCCTGAAAATTCCGCGATTATGGGTTCTGAAAACGGATCAAAAAAGGCGATGGTCTCTTCCGCTTTTACAATATCTCCTATATTCATTAGAAGCTCCGCTCCATTGCGCACCTCAACCTTTTGTTCCTGGGCGATTATGAGCAGTTCCTTACCCTTGCACTTCACATAACCGATTTCTTCAGCAAATATCTTCTGCTTGCCCCTCTCAATTATCGGTACTGGCTCATGACTCAGCAGGCTGGCCCCGTCTTTAACAAGGATTTTATCTCCCTTTTTTATTTCAAAACTTTCCAATATTTTACAGACTTTTATCAAGCCCTTTCTGGTAAAAAGCTTGTTTTTATTGTCCAAATCAACAACGTTTCCCTTTATTCCATTTATATATACCGGATAATGGAGATAGATTCTGTTTTCTTCACTTATCTTTGTGGCTGCACCGCCGATATGAAATGTTCTCATGGTTAACTGAGTTCCGGGCTGGCCGATCGATTGCGCCGCAATTATACCCACAGCTTCACCGATTTCGATAGTCTGATTCTTGGCTAAATTTCTTCCGTAACATTTTACACATACGCCGTGTTTGGACTCACATGTCAATACCGTTCGAATTCGCACGCTTTCAACACCGGCTTCTTCAATCTGATCCGCGATATCATCGGTAATTTCCTGGTTAACGTCAATAATAACCTCACCCGTAATGGGATGTTTAACCCGCTCTATGGTAAATCTTCCCACGATTCGGTCACGCAGAGATTCAACGATCTCTTCTCCGTCCTTAATACATCTTCTTTCCAGACCGTTTATAGTACCACAGTCTTCTTCGTTTATTACCACATCCTGGGCGATATCCACAAGTCGCCGTGTCAAATATCCCGCATCCGCCGTCTTTAAGGCGGTATCAGCCAGACCCTTACGCGCACCATTGGTGGAAATAAAGAATTCAATAACCGACAGACCTTCTTTAAAGTTAGACCTGATGGGGAGTTCAATAATATCTCCGGAAGGTTTGGCCATGAGACCTCTCATTCCGCCCAACTGCCGGATCTGACTGCGGCTTCCTCTGGCGCCGGAGTTGGCCATCATATATACGGGATTAAAACCGCTTCTGTCATCTTTGAGTTCTTTCATGAGTTCGTTGGTGATGAGCTCATTGGTGGCACTCCACACCTCAATAACACGGTTATATCGTTCCTCGTGGGTAATATGACCCTGCAAATACTGATTTTGTATTTCTACGATTTGAGAATTGGCTTTGGTAATCATATCCTTTTTGGCTTCCGGAATAATAATATCATCCATGCCAATGGTAGCGCCGAATCTCGTGGCGAATTTAAAACCAAGATCTTTAATCGTATCAAGCATAATTACAGTTATATGCGGGCCATACACCTCATAACAATCGGCTATAAGATTGCGAAGTTCTTTTTCACCAAGCATATGGTTGATATAATCGATTTCTTTGGGAAGCTCATCATTAAAAAGCACCCTGCCCGGTGTGGTCTCAACAATCTCACCGTCCATTTTTAATGTAATACGAGCCTGGTATTCGATCGAGCCTGCTTCCAGGGCCATAAACACCTCAGCCTTGGAACCGTAAAACTTACCTTCACCCACAGCACCTTGTTTTTCCTTGGTGAGATAATTTATTCCCAAAACCATATCCTGGGTAGGAATAACAATCGGGCTGCCGTTAGCAGGATTGAGTAAATTCTTCGAAGAAAGAAGGAGGGTCCAGCATTCAATCTGGGCCGCCTGAGTTAAGGGCACATGCACGGCCATCTGGTCACCGTCAAAGTCGGCATTAAACGCATGACAGACTAAAGGATGCAACTTGATAGCCTTGCCTTCGATGAGGACCGGTTCAAACGCCTGTATTCCCAGTCTATGCAGCGTGGGTGCTCTGTTCAACATCACGGGGTGCTCCTGCACAACCTCATCCAACACAGCCCACACCTCGGGAGCCTCCTGCTCAACCAGGGTTTTAGCTTTTTTTACATTATATACCACGTCTTTTTCTACCAGCCTCTTCATGATAAACGGCTTATAGAGCTCGAGCGCCATTTTAGTGGGCAGTCCGCACTGATGAAGCTTAAGTTCAGGTCCGACTACGATCACGGATCTTCCCGAATAATCCACTCGCTTTCCCAGCAAATTCTGGCGGAAACGACCCTGTTTTCCTTTAAGCATATCTGATAATGACTTGAGAGGCCTGTTCGATGCTCCCTTAACCACTCTTTTCTTTTTAGAGTTATCAAACAGGGCATCAACAGCTTCCTGAAGCATGCGTTTTTCATTACGAATAATAATATCGGGAGCATTAAGCGCTTGCAGACGTTTAAGTCTGTTATTTCTATTAATAACCCGTCTGTACAGATCATTCAGATCGGAAGTGGCGAACCTGCCGCCTTCAAGTTGAACCATGGGCCTGAGTTCAGGCGGAATAACCGGAATAACCTCAAGGATCATCCAATCGGGTTTGTTACTTGATTCCTTAAAATTTTCTACGATCTCAATCCGTCGCAGCAATCTTTTATCCGATTTCGCTCCCTTTTCAATCATTTTCAAACGCAGCTCCGCGGAAAGAGCATCCAAATCAATCGCCTCAAGCAGGGTTTTTATTGCTTCAGCACCTATGCCTGCGGTAAATGAAAGGCCGTAACGCTCCTGCGCTTCATGAAACTCCTCTTCAGTAAGCAGTTCCATCTGCTTTAAATCGGTATCACCCGGATCAATAACAATATATTTTTCATAATAGAGGATTGAGCGCAAAGCGGTTATGGAAAGATCCAAAAGCAGTCCCATACGCGAAGGCACGGAGCGATAGTACCAGATATGTGAAACCGGAGAGGCCAGTTCTATATGCCCCATCCGCTCTCTGCGTACTTTAAAATGAGTTACTTCAACACCGCATCTGTCACAAATAACGCCCTTGTAGCGGATGGATTTAAATTTTCCACAGTAACACTCCCATTCTTTGGTAGTACCGAAGATCCGCTCGCAGAATAATCCGTCTTTTTCGGGACGCAGAGTTCTATAATTTATGGTTTCAGGTTTTTTTACCTCTCCATACGACCAAGCTCTTATTTGTTCCGGAGAAGCCAGTTTTATTCTGATACTGTCAAAATCCTGAAAATCTCTCATTGGTAATTCCTCCCTATAATTCGCTAATGCGAATATATACAATCAACATACTAAAATCTGCTACCTTGCCTGTTAATTAACTCCTCATCCCTTTCGGTAAGAGCGATCTGCTTGTTTTTTGAATCAAATATCGAGATATCCAAAGCCAGACCTCGGAGTTCCTGAACCAAAACATTAAACGATTCCGGGATGCCCGCTGAAGTAGTTACTTCACCTTTAACGATACTCTCATAAATCTTGGCTCTTCCTACCATATCATCCGATTTGATAGTAAGCAGCTCCTGCAAGGTATTGGCCGCACCATACGCTTCCAATGCCCATACCTCCATTTCACCCAGTCTCTGCCCTCCGAATTGGGCTTTACCTCCCAACGGCTGCTGGGTAACCAGCGAGTAAGGCCCGGTTGACCGGGCATGCATTTTATCATCCACCAGGTGATGCAGCTTTAGCATATAAAGATAGCCCACGGTAACATCGTTTTTAAAGGCTTCTCCGGTAAGCCCGTCATAGAGTGTAATTTTAGAGTTTTGAGGCAGTTTCGCTTCTTTAAGTTTATCTTCGATCATTTTATTGGAGGCGGACTGGAATACTGGTGTTGCGTACCATTCGTCCAACTGAACTCCGGCCCAGCCCAGTTCTGTCTCCAGAATTTGTCCTACATTCATACGCGAAGGAACCCCAAGGGGATTGAGAACAATATCCACAGGCGAACCGTCGTCCATAAAGGGCATATCTTCTTCAGGCAGCACCCGCGCGATAACACCCTTATTCCCGTGTCGTCCCGCCATCTTATCACCTTCTTGAAGTTTTTTCTTGGTGGCGATAAGCACCTTGACCACTTCGTCCACTCCCGGATTAAGATCATTGCCTTCCGAACGTTTAAGTCGTTTCACATCGATTACGGTTCCCTCGATACCGTGCGGAATCCTCAGCGAGGTGTCCCGCACTTCTTTGGCTTTTTCTCCGAATATGGAGTTTAAAAGTTTAAACTCGGGTGTGGAATCGGTCTCGCTTTTCGGCGTTACCTTGCCTACCAAAATTGAACCGGATTTAACCTTTGCACCCAGACAGATAATACCCTCTTCATCCAGCTGATCCGCAGCGCGCTCGCTGGTATTGGGAATATCACAGGTTATTTTTTCAGGCCCCAACTTGGTCTCTCTTACTTCCACCGAGAATTCTTTTATATGGATAGAGGTAAAAATATCGGCTTTTACAACACGCTCAGAAATAAGAATCGCATCTTCATAGTTATACCCGTTCCAGGGCATAAAGGCTACAAGCACATTTCTGCCCAAAGCCAGCTCTCCGTAAGATGTAGCCGGACCGTCGGCAATTACCTCGCCCTTTTTTAATTTTTGTCCCACAGTTACAATCGGTTTTTGGTTGAAACAGGTATCCTGATTGGTACGCTGATATTTTAACAGATTATATACGTCAATCTCATTGTCTTTATCTCTTTTTACATGAACCTCTCTTGCTGAAGCGAAGGTTACGGTACCGGCATTCCTTGTAATTACAATAACTCCCGAATCATAGGCGGTTTTTGCTTCCATACCCGTTCCCACTCGCGGCGGCTCGGGATTGAGTAAAGGCACTGCTTGTCTCTGCATGTTGGAGCCCATAAGCGCTCTGTTGGCATCATCATGTTCCAAAAACGGAATAAGCGAGGCCGATACCGAAACAACCTGCTTGGGAGATACGTCCATATATTGAATGTCTTTAGGATTGCGGGTTATATAATCACCGCCCTTTCTGACTGAGATCATCTTTCCCACAAAACGGCCGTCTTTATCAATCGCCGCATTGGCCTGAGCGATGAAATATCGTTCTTCATCCATGGCACTTAAGTATTCTATATTATGGGTAGCTTTGCCGTTTACCACCTTGCGGTACGGAGTTTCCAAAAATCCATACTCGTTCACACGGGTATAGTTGGCAAGCGATACAATCAAACCGATATTTGGTCCTTCAGGCGTCTCGATGGGACACATCCGTCCGTAATGAGTATAATGAACGTCTCTCACTTCAAAACCCGCGCGTTCTCTGGAAAGACCACCGGGCCCCAACGCATTCAGACGACGCTTATGGGTTAATTCCGAAAGCGGATTCACCTGATCCATAAACTGCGAAAGCTGGCTGGAACCAAAGAATTCTTTAATACCCGCCACAATCGGTTTAATGGATATAAGCTCCTGAGGTTTAATGGTGTCCACTTCCTTCAATGACATACGCTCTTTGGCAATCCGCTCCATTCTGCTAAACGCGATTTTCAACTGATTGGCAAGCAGCTCACCCACCGATCGAATGCGGCGATTCCCCAAATGGTCGATGTCATCAACATTGGCCTCGCCGATATACACTTTTATCAGATGCATCATGGTATTCACAATATCTTCTCTGGCCAAAGTGGTATCGTCGGTAGGATTTGGATAATCGAAAATCTTATTAAGCTTATAGCGCCCAACTTTTCCTAAATCATAACGCCGGGTTGAAAAAAACATGGACTGCAGATCTTTTTCCGCGCTCTCAATGGTAAGCGGTTCTCCCGGGAAAATTGAGGCATAAAGACGTGATATGGCCTCCTCCCGTGAAGGTTCATCCAGTTCGGGAGAGTCTTTGGCGTATTTCATCTCTTCACGTTCAAAACAATTAAGAATGATTTCCGTATGAATGGAATCGGGATGATTGAAATTAATCACATCGATCTTTGTAATATTGGAGTGCAGGAGTTCTTCAACATCATGAGGATGTATTTTTTCACCTGCTCTATAAAGTTTCTTTTTTTCTCCGTCTTGTTTTATATAAATCGCTTTGGCGAATACACAGCCGATTGCTTTTTCTTTGTCCTCTCGAGATTCCGAGAGTTTAATGGATTTGGTTTTATAAAAAAGTTCAATTATTTTTTCTCTGGTATCAAAACCCAACGCTCTTAAGAATATGGTAGCGAGAATTCTCTTCTTTCTGTCTATTTTCGTATAGATAAGCTCTCGTTTTTGATCGATCTCAAACTCCAACCAGGAACCTCTGTAAGGAATGATCCGTGAAGAATACACACCTTTGTCATGTGAAAAAATAACACCGGGCGACCTGTGTATCTGACTCACTACAACACGTTCCGCACCATTAATGATAAAGGTGCCTCTTTCGGTCATCAACGGGATATCACCCATATAAATCTCTTTTTGACGAATTTCACCTGTTTGTAAAAAAATAAGGTTTATCTTGGCTTTTATCGGTATTGAATAAGAAAGACCTTTTTGTTTGCACTCATATTCATCGTATTGCACAGCCTCTTCATCAAGAGTGTAACCGCAGTACTCCAAAACCATATCACTGTTGGGACTTTCAATCGGAAAGGTGTTTTGAAATACGTCTTCCAACCCCTGGCTCTTTAGTTTTTTATTTTTCTGTAAAATCTCCCGCTGTAAAAAACGTTCAAAAGAAGACAGCTGAATATCTATCAGATGCGGGATATCCATTACATCTTCGAACTCCGTTCCCATGTATAATCTTTTAATTGATTTCCCAGGAGTGGTTTGCATTCTTTCCCCCTAATAATAATTCACCACCGGAGGATACCTCCCCGGTGGTGAAACGAGTATCAGATTATTAATAAAATTATGCTGTGTTTATTGTATTTCAACAACACCGCCGGCAGTTTCTACCTGCTCCTTCATTTTCTGGGCGTCTTCTTTCGAAACACCCTCTTTTATTGCTTTACCGCCAGCTTCTACCAGCTCTTTGGCCTCCTTAAGACCCAAACCGGTCAGAGCTCTTACCTGCTTGATAACGGCAATTTTCTTGCTGGCATCAAAGCTTTTCAAAATAACATCAAATTCACTCTTCTCTTCGGATTCTCCCGCAGCACCGCCCTGGGCAGGCATGGCAGCCATGGCAACCGGAGCAGCCGCAGTCACACCGAATTTCTCTTCCATTTCTTTTACAAGTTCGGAAACTTCCAAGAGTGTCATTTTGGAAATCGCATCAAGTATTTCCTCTTTTTTAATCGTTGGCATATTATCTTCTCCTTATCCTTTTTTTAAAGCATTAGCATCCCAACATTAATATAGAAGACTAATGCTATTTTATTCATTTTTTTTCTTATCAGCTACGGCCTGTAAAGTTCTTACAAGCTTCGTGGCCACAGCATTAAGCACCAAGACCAGATTGGTAGCGGGAGCATTAAGTGAACCTAAAAGGCTGGCATAAAGCTCATCTCTACCAGGCAGTTTGGACAGTGCTGTAATTTCATCTTTATCAAAAATTCTGCCGTCGATTATACCGCCTTTAACTGCAAGCGTCATATCTTTGGTACAATTAAGCAGTATCTTTGCTACCGGCCCCGCATCCTTTTTAATGAGAGTAAGCGCGGTCGGGCCGATAAGAAATTCCTCTTCAACCGGCAGCTCTAATTCCTGAAAAGCTATTTTTGAATAACTGTTTTTTATGACTTTGAATATGGATTCCTCATCACCAAGCTTGGTGCGCAGATCCGTCAACTGAGGCACGCTCATACCCCTGTAATCCGTAAATATAATATCTTTAGCTCCGGAAATAAAGTCTTTAATCTCTTTAACCCGATCTTTCTTCCGTTGATTTATCTTCTGTGTTTTTTCAGCCATACACTTATCTCCTTATAACCATGGCCTCATCAGCCGATTTCCTTAACTGCTATTTTCACACCGGGACCCATAGTTGAACTTAAAGCAACCGACCTGATAAATTCGCCCTTTATGTCAGTAGGTTTCTTTTTGACAATATTGTCAATAAAAACTTTTACATTCTCTTTAAGCTGACTCGCATCCATAGACACCTTTCCTACAGCCAGATGCACTACACCGGTTTTATCCGCACGAAATTCAATCCTGCCTTTTTTCAGCTCCTGGATCGCACCTTTAATATCCGTGGTAACGGTTTGTGTTTTAGGATTGGGCATGAGTCCTCTTCTTCCTAAAATCTGACCCAGTTTACCGACATCTTTCATCATATCGGGAGTGGCAACTGCCACATCAAAATCCAACCAGCCGCCTTTGATCTTTTCAATGAGATCCGCGTCTCCCACAAACGCTGCTCCGTGTTTCTTGGCCTCTTCGGCCTTCTCACCCTTGGCGAATACCAAAATCCTTTTTTCCTTGCCAAAGCTGTGCGGAAGCACAACGGTATCACGTACTGCGTGTTTTTCTTTGACATTCAGTCTTAATGCCACCTCTACGGTTTCATCGAATTTGGTATAAGCCATTTGTTTTACCATCTCAACGGCTTTTTCCAAAGGAAACTGATCCTGCCTGTTGTATTGAGCGGCTGCTTCTCTGTACTTCTTTCCGTGTTTCATTTGAGGGCCCCCTCTACCTGAACGCCCATGCTTCGCGCTGTTCCTGCGATAATCTTGATGGCAGCCTCGATTGTGTTGGCATTAAGATCCTCCATCTTTTGTTCCGCGATCTCTTTCAGCTGCGCCTTACTAATAGTGGCGACCTTTTCCTTATTGGGCTCGGAAGAACCCTTTTCAATTTTACATGCTTTTTTGATAAGCACCGCAGCCGGTGGTGTCTTGGTAATGAAAGAAAAACTTTTATCCGCATATACGGTAATAACTACCGGAATGAGAATTCCTTCTTCCATTTTTTTTGTACGATCATTAAACTGCTGTACAAACTGGGGTGCGCTCACCCCATGCGGACCGAGAGCCGGACCTACCGGAGGGGCAGGTGTGGCTTTGCGCGCCGGCACTTGAAGTTTAATAATTGCTGTTACCTTTTTTTTAGCCATACATTCTCCTTAATCTGGTACACACGCTTGATAAAATTTATCAAGCTCCCATAAAAAGGGTTATACCTGCGATTCTAAATTTGCACCATTTATGCCATACTTTGTTAAAAGGTGTCTCTAGTACCGCCTTCCAACCGGACAAATTTAGAATCGCAGACGCCAACTTTCCAAGCAGCATTTCTCATTCAAAAATGAGAAGTGCTGCTATTATATTTTTTCCACCTGGAAAAAATCTACTTCAACCGGAGTCGATCGGCCGAAAATACCGACCATGACTCTCAATTTACCTTTTTCCGTATTGATCTCTTCTACAGTTCCCGTAAACGAATCAAAAGGCCCATCGATTATACGTACGGATTCCCCAATTGAAAAAGCCTGTTTGGGATTTAAAACCTTCTCAGCCTTGATTTCACCCGACTTCTGTAAAATAGCCCGTGCTTCTTCCTGAGAAATCGGCTGAGGCTTTTGATTCGCCGTATAGCCCACAAAACCGGTCACTCCCTGAATTCTCCTGATATAGGAACATACCTCTTTCCAGCGGCTACCGGCAAGATCCATTTCCACAAGTATGTAACCCGGTAAAAACTTCTTTGTCGTGAGCTTTTTTTTACCATCCTTTATTTCAGCGATTTCTTCGGATGGTACTTTGACATCATAAACCGCCTCACTTATTTCTTTACCTTCAATTAACTTCCGAATCTGTTTTTCAACTTTATTTTCATGCCCGGAGTAGACATGAACAACATACCAGCCTTTTGCCATACTATAAGACCTTAAATAAAAAAGTTATACCGTTTAATAGAAGAATATCTACGAGTCCGAGGGCAAAAGCCACAGCCAGTATGGCAATTATAACTACTCGCGTAGAAGAAAGCACCTCTTCTCTACTGGGCCAGGTAACCTTTTTAAGTTCTGCGTAACTATCTTTAAAAAACCTAATTAATCTCTGCATATTTTCTCCCACATATATACAGGCCAGGCAGGATTCGAACCTGCAACATCCGGTTTTGGAGACCGGCGCTCTAGCCAATTAGAGCTACTGGCCTTAGTATACTTGCTACTTTATTTTTGTTTCACGATGAAGAGTATGCTTCCTGTCGAACTTACAGTATTTATTAAATTCTAATTTGCCTTGGGTATTTCGTTTGTTTTTCTTCGTCGTATAATTTCTTCGCTTACACTCTGTACACTGCAGCGCTATCAATTCAATCGCCTTTGTCTTTGATTTGGCCATTACGCAGTTCTCCTCCCGCAATTAACAATTCTCAATTTAAAATTGAGAATAGCTTTCCTGCACTCTATTCAGAGTGACAAATATAATAAGAAAATGTATGGTATGTCAATAGTCTACTATAAATAAATTTCTAGCCCCCGACCAGATTTGAACTGGTGACCCCCTCCTTACCATGGAGGTGCTCTACCGACTGAGCTACAGAGGCAATCATTAAGTTTTCGACCAAGTATATCTGGAATATGTTTTTTTTGTCAAGATGGTTTCAATTTTGTAATTACTATTTATATATCTAAAGAATTATTATATAATTCAGAAACATGAAATCAGAATCAGACGCCGCAAAACTTGAACCGAAACTCAAAGAACTGTCGCTGCTTTTCGAATTAAGCCAGGCCATAGCCCGCAGCTTGAATTTAAAAGAGATTGTAGGTCCGATATTGAAGCTCATGGCCGAGCATATGGGTATGCTGCGCGGTACCATTGCTTTGGTAAATAAGAATTCCGGAGATATAATGATCGAAGAAGCCTACGGCCTTTCCGATTCCGAGCAGGCTCGGGGAAAGTATAAAATCGGTGAGGGTATTACCGGCAAGGTTGTGGAAACCGGCAAACCCGTTGTAATCCCAAAAATCAAGGAAAGTCCTTTTTTCTTAGACCGTACAGGTGCGCGGCGCGACATCGACAAGAAAGATATCTCTTTTATCTGTGTGCCGATAAAGATAGGTAATCAAACAGTAGGCGCGCTGAGTGTTGATCGACTTTTTGGTGAGCAGATTATTTTGGATGAAGATGTAAGACTTTTAACAATAATAAGCTCAATGATCTCTCAAGCAGTGAAGGTCAGACTTGATGCTCAAGCAGAACGTATTTCCTTGCTTGAAGAAAACAAACGTCTGCAACAAGAGCTTAAAGATCGCTTCCGACCTTCCAATATAATCGGCAACTCCAATAAAATGGGCGAGGTATACGATCTTATCGCCCAGGTGGCGGGAAGCGACACTTCGGTCTTAATTCAAGGTGAAAGCGGTACCGGCAAGGAGCTGGTGGCTCATGCCATCCACTTCAACAGTCTGCGCTCAAAAAAACCTTTTATCAAGGTCAACTGCGCGGCTTTACCGGAATCGGTAATTGAAAGCGAGCTGTTCGGGCATGAAAAAGGAGCCTTTACCGGAGCCATGGCCCAGCGCAAAGGGCGTTTCGAACTGGCCGAAGGCGGAACTTTGTTCTTTGACGAGATCGGAGATCTTTCAGGGTCTATTCAGATAAAACTGCTCCGGGTTCTGCAAGAAAAAGAATTCGAGCGTGTCGGAGGGAACCAAACCATACATACGAATGTGCGTATCATCGCCGCAACCCACCGTAATCTGGAAGAACTGATTGAAAAGGAACAGTTCCGGCAGGATCTATTTTACAGGCTTAACGTGTTCCCCATTCACATCCCTCCACTGCGGGACAGAAAATCCGATATTCTATTACTCTGCGATCATTTTATCGAGAAGTACAATAGAAAATCGCATAAAAATATCAAACGCATTTCCACGCCCGCTATCGATATGTTGATGAGTTATCATTGGCCCGGCAACGTACGTGAACTGGAAAACTGTATTGAACGCGCGGTGGTATTAAGTACGGACGGTGTTATTCACGGCCACCATCTTCCCCCTTCGCTCCAAACCGCCGAAGCCACTCAAACCGGGGTTCAAGGCACTTTAAAGGAAAATCTGCAGAACGTGGAACGGGAGCTGATTTTTGATGCGCTTAAATCGAACAGGGGTAATATGGCCAAAGCTGCTGCCGCACTGGGAATCACAGAAAGGATTATGGGACTGCGTGTGAACAAATACGGTATTGATTATAAAAAACTGCGCCCTCATCACTAAAGCGCTCCGAGTCGATCCAGCCTTCCCCTATCAGCGAAGGTGCTTCATTAACTCGATCAACTGCGCTGGGTAGATAATCTCCACATCATGCTGCTTGAGCCAGGCCTTTTCAATGTATCCCCAGGCCGCCAGAAAGGCTTTTATATGAGGATACGGATTGGGAACAAGATGACTGATTTGGTCATCAACAAAATAGGCCCGCCCCTTTTTCTCCTGTTCCAGAACGCCGTGGATTATTCCCAGTTTTTCTTCTTGTCCCGAGTAAATAATCCTGGCGGGATTAAAGCTCAGTGAATGAGCCTGTAGGATTTGGATAATGAATTCAGGTTTTTTTGTAGAAAGAATATACACATTTTCACAAGCCGCGCCTTTGGCCATCGCTTCATGCATATGCAGATAAAGCGGATTAAAACTAAGCCATAATGTTTTGTCGGTTGTAAGTATCTCCGTGCGGGCCCGGTAAAACACATCCTTATAGAATTGCATAACCTGCTTTCCGATTGTCGCGAGCAGATCATCAAACTGTTTTTGATTTTTCAACTCCATATTATTGGCCAAAATATCCTGAATTACCAGGTAATCTTCACCGGAGCGGATGAAGGGACGAAACAGCATGAAGCGTGTTTTATAATCACAAGGCATTGAAGATGGGAGCTTCTTTACCAGGTATTTATAATAGGCAAGCCAGGAACTGGCGATAGTTTCGTTTATTGAGTCGCAGATTACACCGTCAAAATCTAAAAAAAGCAAATCGTTTTCAGCCATCTTCCTCATCCATCAGGAATACGAAAAGCGCATTAACGGAGGTTTTGCCTTTGCTTTTTACAAACGTACTGCCGAATCCCACACCGCTTTGAACAGAGCGCGGAAAGGCAGGTGAGCGTTCGGCACGCTCAATATACGTGGGCCCCAGTGCCGCCAAGAGCGCGGCACCGGTCGGGGTAAGCAGTTCCCGCTCCACGGGGCCGGAAGTCGCGGGAATTCCATAGCGACCGACAATTTCCGCGGTAGCCGGCGCCGGTACAGGAAAGCTGCCGTGTGAAAAGCTGATCTCCCCTCCGCCTATGGACACAGGCGCCACACAACACACCCTGGCAAGCCTGACACCCAACTGCTGTAAAGCCCATGCACTGCCTATAATATCCACAATAATATCCTGCGCCTCATGCAGATGAATAGGGTGATGATCCGATGTATTCCGTGGATCACTCCCGTTTGTCTTTTTATCAGCAACCTGTCCGGCTTTTTTGTGAGAGACGTGCCCGCGCATTTGAGCATGCGCAGCCTGTTCAGCCTGTTTTAAAATGGAAAAAGCGCGTTCCGCGTACTCTTTATAGTCGCCTTGAATACCGTGTTCAGTATACGCCTTGTTGAGTGTGTCACCTAACACGGCGCTGTCCGCGGACGAATCCTGATTGGCGTATTCACAAACTAGTCTTGTGCCTTTGATATCGAGACGTGTCTCTTCCTGGCTGCTGATGTTCACGCCGCCCAATCTTTCGGCTACCTGCCGCATTACCGCAAGCATGGTTTTTTTTTCAACACCCAGATCAAGCAGCGCGGCACAAAACATATCTCCGGCCATACCGGAAACAGGATCAATTACCAATAAAGACATTTACTTCCACCTTGTAAAAAATAAATTATATCTCACAGAGCACACGGAGATCACAGAGAAATAGATACTAAATTCAAATATATTATATTTATTTTCAGCTGCTCTGTGAACTCCGCCTCTCCCGCCATTAAATCTTTCAGATTCAATGGCTGCGTTGAGAAACTCATGTTACAGCCTCTTATAACAAAGAATCAAACCGCCCCAAAAGATCATCATACAGCTGTTCATATTCTTTGCGCGGCTCCAGCTGTTTTTCAAAATGCACCATACTCTGTGCCGCCTGCTGCAGTGTATCATATTCTCCCAGAGCACGGAAGGCCGTACAGGCCCCGCCTATCAACTCAGCGTCGAGCACGGCCGGCAGCTTAACTGTAAGCTTGAGGATATCGGCCTTTACCTGCGCTAATCCAGGATTCCGCGCCTGACCTCCGCACATCCTCATCTCAGAGATGCTGCAATTTTGTTCCCGGATCTTTTGCAGCAACATTCTCAGCTGCATACCCAGAGCTTCCATAACAGCGCGCAGTTTATGAGAAGCACTATGGTTATTATGCAATCCTGTAAAAAAGCCCAAACCAGGTTCTCCGCCCTGCCCCTGGGTTTGCCGCTCAGGACCTGGAATAAAGAGCAGACCGTCCGCTCCGGGCCGAACGGTTAACGCTTCGGAAAAAGCCTGCGCAACCGTTGCAGGTCGTGGATAAAATTGGTCTACCGCCTGTTCCAATAACCTGCCGGACCGGGGAATAATTCCTGATATATTGTACGTGTTTTCCATTATTCCCGGTAAGGCGCGCAGATCACCGTGAGTAATCGGGTCTGCCGCACAGTGGTTCACACCTTCCGAAGAGCCGGCCCGGTCCAGGGTGCTGCCGGGCACAATCACTCCGCTTCCCAGCAGGGCCATTACGAAATCAGGGCCTCCGCAGTATACGGGGAGTCCCTGCGGCAGGGCGAACTCTGTATGAGCAAAGCGGGTCACGGACCCTAAAGGAGCTGTAAGAGCACTAAATTCGGGAAATTTGGCTTTATCCAGCCCGAAGCGAACGATTTCCTCATCCGACCAAAAATAATCCCGGTAAGCTTGATTGGGCAGGGTCGCGGCCGCCCGGCCCGAAAGCAGGTAACAGATATATTCGGGACAGGGCAGGATGATGCGCGTTTTTTCATAAATACGGGGTTTATGCCCCGCAAGCCAGATGAGTTTGGGCAGGAAATAGGAGCGGCAGCGTACTCTTCCTCCAATGTCGGCAAACGTATGATGCCATAAGAGTACCGGATCAAGGGGTTTTCCTTCAGCGTCCAGCAGTACAATACTCGGACCGTTGCCGCTTATGACGATCGCCCTTATTTTTTTAACATGAGTCGCAGCTAAAGCGCATATGGCTTTTTTAAAACCACGCTGCCACTCCCGGACCGAGAAGTTTTCTGCATACGGATTGTCCAACTCCACCCGGCTGAACCCTTTCAATCCGCCTTTATGATCAACAATGCCAGCTTTTACTGAGGTGGTTCCGATGTCACATGCCAGAATCATAACGTCATACTATCACGTTGTTTTTGGATGGTAAAGAAATGAACCAAGGGAGAATTTGTTCTAAAATCTTATTTCACAACCAGCACTTTTCGCGTTTCATCGATTCCCGGCGCCACAATGCGGATAAAATAGATGCCTTTGGCTACAATATTGCCGCCTGAGTTTCTGCCGTCCCAGAACACATCATACTCGCCTGCTGTTTGTCTGCCGGAAAGCAGTACCGCTACGATGTCACCGGCCAGATTAAACACCTGGATTTTGACATTACCGTCGGATTCCAACAAATAGAGCAGACGGGCCTGTTCTCCTGCCGTAGGATTGATAACATTATTGACAATGGCGACATCGCCCTTCTGAGGCACCACGTCTTCAAGGGTTATAATGCCGTCGCTTACCGCGACCAGCGCGGTCTGGGCGCTGTTATTACCCGCCGCATCCTGGACCGCGCCTACGGCGTTCAGGCGCACACTTCCGGTTTCATCGGTATCGATGACAGCTGCCAAGGTTATAAGTACGATGTTATCATTAGGTGTAACTCCGGTATCAAAACCTGTGCCCGCTCCATTGGCTCCGGCAGTGGTAAATCCGCTGAAGATAAAATCGCCTCCCCCCACAGTGGCATCGCTTACATTTTCCGAAAAGGTGATCTGAACCACAGTGGTGGTATAGGTTTGCGCGCTGATAACAGCGGGTCCTGCTCTATCCACGGCCGCGGTCGCGGTCTGACTCAGCATAAAATTCGCTCCGCTGTCCTGAGTTGTGCCCGGCGGCCTCGCGTATGAGACGTTCGGTGTACTGCCGCTTCCCAGCGCTCCGTCCGTAAAGGTGATATAGATATCATTATCGTCAGCGGTATCAAGTCCGCCTGTGGTGCTGTTGAAATCCAAACCACCGGCGCCCGTTATGGCATAGCCCGAAGGCGTACCGGGCGGAACAGTGGCATCATCGATAGCCGTATTAAACACAATCCGTACCGCGTCGATATAGCCGTCGCTGTCTCTGTCCACGGTAAAACGGTCCGTGATAAAGGGGGTGGGATTATTGTTAAAAGTGACGGGCACGGAATCGTTCCCCGGAGTTCCCCAGGCCCATGATACCTGAACGGTCGCGGTCTCTTCAACATTATCCACAATTTCCAAAAAGGCCTGCCCGGAGCCATTGGTATTGAAAGTCGCATTCTGTGTTCCGGGTGCCTGAGCCACACCGTTTATCTCTGCTATTTCCGCGCTCCCGGACACGATAACAGTTACCTGCCGGATATAATCAACAGGATTATCGCCTGCATCGACGATCTGCAGGTTAATCGGTTCATAATTGGCGCCCCCACCCGTAGGCGCCACTCCGTCATCCGCGGAGATAAGCACATGATCCGGCGAAGGCGGATCGTTAGAGGGCTGGGAGTACGCGCGATAGACTGTATTGCTGTTAGCGGCGCCGTCCGTGAACCAGAATTCCGCCGTATTCACGTTATCGCCGACCGTGGGAACATTGTCTTCGGTTATACGCAACCTCCATGTTCCGTTTTCCTCACCCGCGTTTATGGTATAGGTGCCTTGCCTGGCATCGGCGTATTTGTTGCTGGAATCACCGGAGCGTATCGGAGCAGCCAGACCGGTTTCCGGAGCTTTATCAAAAGCCGAAAGCTGTTCACCTCCGTCCATGTCCCAGTTCCAGAAGGCAATATCATTGCCCACCGCGGAATCGGGAACAAAGGGGTTCAGATCCCAGCTGTTTGTATCCTTAAGATAGACCGACCATGAGTAGGCAAAGGAACGTGTATTGGCCACCCCTGTCGGACTGCCGCTGTTGTTATACGAAACATCCGCCTGGAACCCGTTTTTTATCCAATCGCTGTCAGAGGATGCGTGCACAACTATTTTAAAATAATATTTATTACCGATTTCTTCACCGTCTTCCGGAAAAACAAAGGGAAAATAAACCCAGCCTTCATCCGTGGCCGTGTTGGTATTGGTAAACTGGTGTAAAATCGTTCCCATGCCCGGCCCCAGGGGATCGACACCCGCGGCGGCATAATCCACAATTTTGGAATCGGGGTGACTCAATGCACCGCCGCGTCCGACCAGATAAAAGGTCGTACGCGGATTAGCGGGCGGACTGCTCCATGCTGAATGGGCTGAGGTGGAATCCGCGAAATCATCCGGCTCTGTAAAATGGATATCAGGATCATTAATAGCAAAATACAATTGCGAAGTCTCCGTGGCGGGAATTTCAAAAAAAATTACCAGATAGCTGTCCAAGCCCCCCGCTGCCAGCGAGTTCGTTACCTGCAGATAATTATCGGCCCCGGCCGGAATCTGGCTGGATGTCTGGGCCCAAAGCACGACAGATAAAAAAAGAAAGATTAATATTGATAATGCCAATCTATTATTCATACTCATGCTTCACCTGCAGCGCTTCCTGCTTTTAAAGAATCTTATATAATCCATTTTTGTAATTCAAGACTAAAACGGACAGTTTTTTAAGGAAATTGCAAAACTCAAAATATATTAAAAACAATGTGGTTCTTGAGCCTCCTGCCCTCAAGGAACCCAGGAAGCCCGGAATTTTAGTTGATTCAAAAAGAAAAAATCAATGTCCGGCGCTTTTCTTTAAGCAGGCTCCAGTTCAAATACAACTGTAAACGATTTTTACTTGCGTATCGCACGAAAAAATCCTATTCTTTTTAAAAGAGCTTCTTGCAAAAATAAGATTTTTGCAAGAAGCTCCTAAAATGGAAATTGCTAACTTATTATGGTATAGAGAATAAATATTTTACTAATTTAATATATTTTGAGTTTTGCAATTTCCTCAAAAGAAAGACCGCTTTTTTTCTATTATATATTTCAGGAGGCTGGATTGAACACACAGGATAAACTCAAACGGCATTATAATCAAGAAGAGTTTGAAAAAATCATTCAACGCGCCGCGGAAATATATCATAAGGATCAGGAGGGCTATGATGATGAAATTCTCTCCTCCACAGCCCGGGAACTGGATATTCCAAAAAAGTATGTTAAGCAGGCCATCAGCTCCTTAAAACAGGAAAAGGCGATTAAAGCAAATAAAATGAAAGCCGTGCAGCTGGCACTCGCAGCAGGCCTGATTATTATTATCTGTATCGTCCTGATTGTCTGGTTCACCGTACAAAGCTCTTCTCCCGAAAGCGTACTTCAAAACATGAAAGACAAATATTACAACACCCTGGTTACATTGGATGAGGAGATCAATACCAAGCGTGCCCAGTTGGAAAATGTGATCGACCGCCGCTTCGAGCTAATTCCCAAACTCCAAAATCTGGTGCGGGAATACGCCCAGTTTGAAAAGGATATTCTGATCTCGTTAAGCAAAGCTCAGAACAGTTATCAATCCGCAGGGAGTAGCTCAGAAAAATCAGAGGCTCTGGCTGCACTGAACAGTACGCTCGCCGAGTTCATACAATCAGCGGAAAAAGTAGACCCGATCAAGTCCAACGAGTTGTATCAAAATTTGATGTTCGAAATATCAGGCTCCGACAACAGAATAGCGGTGGAGCGCAAGCGCTACAATGATGCGATAAGCGCATATAATAAGCTGGTACGCCAGGCCCCTTTAAACGAGTACGTGGAACAATTGGGCTTTGACAACCAAAAGGCGTATTGGGAGTAACAAGGAGGTAAAAATGAAATGTCCGTCATGCAGTGAGAAAGTAAACGACAATGTTAAAGAATGTCCTGCCTGTGGTTTTCATATGGCCTTGCTGGGAAAGAAAATAAAACAACTGCCCCGCAAAAGCGGCCTCTTAATCGACACGGCGGATATAATCGAAGAAGAGTACACCAACCGTCTTTTTCATTGGCTGCTTCATTTCCAAATAGAGACAGGAATTGAATTCCATATCGTAACAGTACCCTCAAGCGAAGCTTTGAAACCTACCGAGTATGTATTTTATTTTCTTAATCACTACAACATCGGCGGAAACGATCACCGCGGACTGGTACTGATGCTTTTTGCCAAAGAAAAAAAACTGGTATGTGAAGTGGGCTACTCACTGGAATCACTGTTAAGCGATGAAGCGGCTAATGACATCTTACAGCATGATGCCGTACCCCTGCTGAAAAAAAAGAAATACGGCCAGGCCTTATATATTGCCGCCAACCTGCTGGGAGACATCCTGCAGCACGGTGCCAGCAGGTTTAAACGCTTTGTGCACCGCGCAGCACTTCAGATGCAGAAAGGGAGCGCCGAATGAAAAAAACACTTATACTTCTGTTTTATGTGTTATGGCTGCCGTTTTTTCTGACGGCTCTTCCCTCTTCCGACGGCTATTTCACGGATACGACCGGCAGTCTGCAGGAGCTTGACGCGGAAATCGAAGCCCTGTGCGCGGAACTTGAAGCACAGAACACCTGCGAGCTGGCCGTGCTGGTGGTACAGCATATGGGGGGTCTTACTATAGAAGAGTTTGCCAATGAAGTATTCAATACCTGGGGCGTGGGACAGCGCGGCGCAGATAACGGAGTGTTATTTGTACTGGCCATCGACGAGCGAAAAGCCCGCATTGAAACAGGCTATGGAGTCGAACACATCCTCCCCGATTCATTGGCGGGGAACTTTCTGCTGGAGTATGCCGTGCCCTCCTTTAAAGAAAATAACTGGTTAAAGGGCGTGCAAAGTGTGAGCAAGGCGCTGGCCGCGTATCTTACGGAGTATTATGTCGAAGGCGAAATATCGGCCGAGGACACGGAATTCATCGATATCGTGGACACAATCGATGCTAAAGTCAAAGGGCCTGAAATCCACGGCGGTTATTATATCGTTCATTTGATCGTGATAGCCGGCATATTTATTTTTAATATCGTACTGGCCGGCCGGCACAAATTTTTAAGATTCTTTATCCTGGGTCCCGAACTGCTTCTCGCCGCCTTTTTCTATGTGTTTCCGCTTTTCCTTCCCGTAAACAAGGATACGGATTATTTATTGTTCGCTGCAATCGTGGCCGCGGGAGTGTTTTTGATCCAGTACTTTATGAGCAGAAGACACCACTGTCCCACGTGCAAAAAGTATATGACCATTAGATCTACGGTGGTAAGCCCCGCTTCCTATTCCAGCACAGGGCGCAGAAGAATCGACTATAAATGCACTGCATGCGATTACAAAAATACCCGTCACGAAGTAATCCCCCGGCTTACCCGGTCGACATCTTCCGGCAGCTCTTGGAGCTCCTCCAGCTCATACAGCTCAGGCAGCAGCTACAGCGGAAGCTCCAGCTCATCATCTTTCGGCGGCGGTTCCTCCGGAGGCGGCGGCGCGAGCGTGGGTTTTTAATTTTATAGTATCACGGCTTCCTTATAAAAAAGCCAATTGACACGCTTTGCTATCACAAGTAAAGTTTTCCCAGTTATGCAATCCCCTGCTGATATAAAAATCAACCCTTCACTTTTTAAAAAGCTGAAAAACAAAAAAGTCGGTCTGGCCCTGGGTTCGGGAGGGACCATGGGAATGGCTCATATCGGCGTAATCAAGTTTTTGGAAGAACACAATATCCCCGTTCATTATGTGGCCGGTACAAGCGCGGGCGCTATCGTCGGCGCGCTTTACGCAGCAGGCAAGAAGTCCTCAGAGCTGGCAGATATTGCAGACAGGTTAAACTGGCTTTCCATTTTAAGGCCGAATATGCTCAAGTTTAAAGGTATGGTTCAGCATAAGGGTTTGCAAAAAATCTTAGAACGCCATCTTGACGTAAATACTATTGAAGAGTTATCACTCCCGTGCACTATCGTGGCCACGGACTTTGACCAAGGCAAGCGCGCATACTTCACGTCCGGGCCCATAATTCCCGCGGTCCTGGCTTCGTCCTGCATACCGGTACTTTTCGAGCCCATAAAATACCGGGGCAAAACGTACGTAGACGGATTTTTAACGGAATCCGTTCCTATCAAAGCGGTAAGAAGCATGGGCGCAGATTTTGTTATCGCCGTGGACCTTATCCACTCATGGCGAAATCCGAGTTTCCGCGCTCCGCACATCTATATGGTGGCAATAAAGGCCATCCTGATTGCGGCAACCAACGCCTTCTCTCTGTCACCGGAGGATGATGCCGATATTATAATCTCACCCAAGTTCGGCTACGTTACCTTATTTAACCGGGCATCAAAAAAGGCTTCCATAAAAAAGGGCTACGATGCGGCCCGTGCGGCTTTTACCTAAAAACTATTTTACTTTTATTGCCTGTTTCTCGGTTTCCTGCCCTCCTCAGGGAAAAATTAAATTACGTGTCGTGACAATAACACTATGCAACAAACTAAAATAGGAGTAGTATTACGGCAGACGAGAAAAAATGTCAGAAATAAGTCAACAGCCGAGTGCGAATCAAGAGTGGTACAGATTAGATAATGCCGCCACCCTTTATACGCTTATATCTTCTTCAAAAATTACCTGCATCTTCAGGATTGAAGCACATCTGAAGCGGACAATCAACATCAATAGATTACAGCTGGCACTTGACAATATCATAGAACGCTTTCCCTATTACAGGGTAAATCTGATGCCCGGATTATTCTGGCATTTCTGGAATACCAATCTGGCAAGACCCAGAATAATAGCTGATTCGGAATATCCCTGTGAGCAAATGCCTCTTACTAAAAATGGTATTTTCCCCTTCAGAGTCAGAGCGTATAAAAGCAGCGTGGCCATGGAGTTCCATCACAGCATTACCGATGGCACGGGCGCATTAATATTTTTACAGGCGTTACTTGCCGAGTACTTAAAGCCAAAAGGAGTAAAAGATAAAAAAAAGAATAATATTTTTAAACCCGGTCAAACTCCGGAACTGTCCGAGTACGAGGACGCTTATAAGAAATATTTTAAAAAATCGGTTCCTTCACCGTTAAAACAGGAAAAAGTATTTTCCCTGCCCTACAAGCTGTGTAAAAGTAAGCCCTTTTGCAGAACCACGGGCATTATAGAATTGGATGACATTAACCCCGTAATAAAGAAATTAAATGTAAGCATTACTGAATTTCTAAGCGCGGTCTTTTTGTATTCATTTCAGGATATTCTTTTCAATATTCCCGGCTCAAAAAGAAAAAGACATATAAGGCCGATAAGAATAATGGTACCGGTCAACATGAGAAAAATATACCCATCCGCTACTATGCGTAATTTTTCTCTTTATGTTAATCCTGAAATCGATCCGCGCCTGGGTCGCTACAGCTTTTCCGATATTCTTAAACAAGTATATCACTATATGCGGGTTGAGGTGAACGAAAAGTATATCAGTAAACAGATAAAGCGCAATGTACGCGCCGAACTACATCCGCTTTTAAGAGTTACTCCGCTTTTTCTTAAAAAGCTTATTTTGAGAATTGCCACCACTATATTATTTAGCCGGGTAAACAATGGAGTGCTTTCAAATATAGGCAGAATTGAAATGCCTTCTGCCATAAGGCATGAAATCGAAAATTTCCAATTTTTATTACCACCGAGCAGCGGTGTTAAAATCTGTCTTGCCATTGCAGGCTATAAAGAAAAATTGTATCTCAATTTTGCCAGGATTTACAGGGAAGCAGAAGTAGAAAAGCAATTTTTCAGAAAGCTTGTAAAAATGGGAATAAAGGTTAAAATAATATAGTAACAGGAAGGATGATTATGCCATACTGCAGTCAGTGCGGAGTAGAGGTTGAGGAATACATCGATGTTTGCCCGCTTTGTTCCACACCCATTCATAAAAGCAAGGTTATTATCGACAAAAAAAACTTAAAATTTCCCGACAAACCGGTTATTGATAAAAAAACGGGTATATTGAGATTTTTGGCATGGGAAATAATAGGTGTCGCGCTTCTCACCGCCTTTTTAATTATCTTACTGACAAATCTCATAACCGACTTAAATATAACATGGGCGCGGTATCCATTGGCGTCTATATTCACCGTGTGGTTATTAGCCACATTTCCTCTGCTTCTGACCAAAAATCCTTTATTAATTGCTCTTTTTTCCGTAACTACGATTATGATTTTTATAGCATTTATCGACATAATCGATAACTGGACAGTTGATTGGTACTATTATATTGCTTTACCAATCGCCTTACTGCTGATTATAGTAACGGGTCTTGTTATTATGCTAAGTATAAAAGTTAAAAAAAAGGGAGTGAATATTGCAGCATTTATCCTTTTCGGAACCGGGACCATAGCTGTGGGATTGGATGTAATTATAAACTATGCTTTAAGCAATTTTATCATTTTAAGCTGGTCATTGTTCGTTATTATCCCTATCTTATTAACAGGGATATTTCTACTCTATATACATTACCGTCTTATGCGAATCAGAGACGTAAAAAAATGGTTTCAATTATAAATCTCGATTTCATGTGCCTGCCATAATTTACACCGGCAATGTAAGTTCTCTCTGCACGAGCGCATACTAGAAGGAGAAAACATGCTGTTTAAAACAAATAAAACAAGTTACAGTTTAATGAGAGGGGCAGTGCTTTGGATATTTTTTTTGATATCTCTCATGCTTACAACGTGCTGTGCGTCAACATCTCCTATCAATACACCCAAAGGAATCGCTGTTATGGAACAGATCTCACTCGGCGGCTTGAAGCAATGGGTGCTTATCCGGGGAGAAGACGTGGGAAATCCTATCCTCCTTTTTCTGCACGGAGGTCCGGGAATGCCGGCCATACCCTTTGAACATGAAATGCGAGAACTGGAAAGATCTTTTATTGTTGCCATCTGGGATCAAAGGGGCGCGGGAAAATCTTACAGCAGTGATATTCCCAAAACCAGTATGACACTTAAGCAGTTTTTAGCCGACACTTATGAACTTATCCTAAATTTACTAAGTCGTTTTGACCAAGAAAAATTATATTTGGTAGGACACTCATGCGGAAGTATTCTCGGCGTGTTAACCGTTAAACAGCACCCTGAGCTCATTCACGCCTACGTGGGAGTAAGTCAAATTGTAAATCTGGTAGAAAGTGAAAAACTTTCATACGACTATGTATTGAACAAAGCCATTGCAACTCAGAATAAGGAGGCCATAACCGAATTGAACTCGATCCAACCCCCGTACAGAGGCCGGATCGATGATTTAATGATCCAGAGGAAATGGTTGGGCAGATTCGGCGGAGTACTATACGGTGAATCAAATTACGATACATTAATCGAGATTGCCAAGGCGGCAACCGAATATTCAATAACCGATCTGTTAAATATTGAACCCGGCAGTTTGTTTACCACGCAATACTTGTGGGATGACTTACTGACTGTCAATTTTTTCGAGCAGGCCAAAGAATTGGACATTCCGGTCTATTTTTTCCTGGGCAAACATGATTATACTACTCATTACCTGCTGGCCGAGAAATATTTTAATTTCCTCCGATGTAAAAAAGGCAAGCAGCTTATCTGGTTCGAAAACTCGGCGCATATTTCAATTCTCGAGGAACCGGACAGGTTTATGCATATGCTTGTTGATAAAGTAAAGGCCGAGACGTATCCGCACCCGCGCAAATAGATCACGGAATGGTTTTATCCAGCCAATCAAAGGCCAGTTCAACCAGGTGCTTATCGATCGAATGATGTCCGGGATGAGCGTACACCGTGATATCCCAATCATGCGCCCGTAAAAACTCGGCCATCTCTTCTCCCGGATGCGGGACCTCCCTCTCACCCCAGAAGATGTACCCGGGTATCCTTAAATCCTCTGCAATAAAATTGTGTTCCCGGTATTGGTCCATCAAAAATCCGGAACCCCCGGAGCCGGCGATAAAAGCTGTAAAGAGTTTTCCCCGGCATAAAGGAATTCGGTTAAACAGAAGCATGGTATGAGTAAAATGCGATCCCGCGGAAAAGCCCACGATACAGATTTTATCTTGCCGAACAGGGAAATGCGCTCTCATGGCCATGATCATATGTTTAATATTTTCAATATCGGGTGAGGTTATCTCTTCATTCCAAAAGTTTTGCTCCGAACGCACCGCGCAGAGGATATAGCCCCGTTTATCGGCCTGCTCCCGAAATGAGTTGCTGTAAAGAAAGTTCTCTTCAGTCTGATTAAGACCATGCAGCAAAACGATAAGCGGATACTCGTTTTCAGGAGAGAAAAGCGCGGGCAGATAGAAACAACCGGGCTCCAATCTCATTACCTTGCCTACTGCCATATTCACGGGTAGCAGATAGCGTGTTTGATAATCAACATCACAACCGATTATAAATATAGCGCAGAGCAACAGCAGAACCTGTAAACACATTAAAACAGGGCGGATTTTTAATAATATTTTTTTATTCAAACCATCCCCACTTAATTTAATGTTAATTAATTAGCATTTGTAAAAATAATGTATTTCAAATAACCAGATGTGTCAAGCATTTATAGTCGGCAAGCTTTTAAAAAGCTAGCATATTCGCGGAAGCATCTCCCCTGCCAGCATATCCACAATCCGTGTTCCGCCTACCGTGGTCTTGAGTACAACCTTTTTAAAGGAGTTGTCGGTAATCCTGCCGATACACGCAGCAGCTTTAGCCAGCGGATGGGCGCGCATAATCTCAAGCAGCGTGCTGCTATGTTCCGACGCGCAGACAAGTACCAGTTTGCCTTCATTGGCCAGATAGAGCGGATCAAAGCCGGTAAGCTCACATACCGCCTGCACCTCCTGTTTACAGGGAATTTCGGATTCTTCGATTTCAATAGCATAACGTCCGCCTTTTGCAAACTCATTCAGGGTTGTGGCCAGTCCTCCCCGCGTGGGATCACGCATGATTCTGATGCTTTCCGCCGGTACCGCCCGCAGCAGTTTGCAGGTTAAATCATTCAGACACGCGCAATCACTCTGTATGTTTATTTTCAATGGATATTCACCGCGGGCCGAGAGCACGGCGATTGCGTGATCTCCTATTGTCCCGCTTAAGAGCACGCAATCACCCGCACGCATATTTGCGGGTGTAAACTCCTGCGTTTCATGGATGCGTGTTCCGATACCGGAAGTGGTAATAAACAGTTTATCCGCGCCGCCCTTTTCCACCACCTTCGTATCTCCGGCCACAATAACCACACCGGCCTGCCGGGCGGTCCTCTGCATGGACGCAACGATTGTCTTTAACTCATTTATAGGTAAGCCCTCCTCGATAATAAAAGAGGCGCTGAGATAACGGGGCACAGCACCCGCCACGGCCAGATCATTAACGGTTCCGGCCACAGCCAGTTTGCCGATATCCCCTCCCGGGAAAAAAAGCGGCTTTATCACAAAAGAATCCGTGGTAAAAACCGCAGCTCCGGATTCAAGTCCGATTAAAGCGGAATCTCCCTGAAGATCGAGGATGGGATTGGCAAAAGCGGCTGCAAACACCTGCTCAATGAGGGTATGCGTGAGCAGGCCGCCATTGCCGTGAGCTAACGTAATAATATCTTTACTCAAGGTTTTGCGTTAACTCCCTTCGATATAAACCATTTCTGATATTTTAAACGGATTTTTGTTGCGCTGCGCAATATAGTTCATTAAATCTTTTAAAGGAAAATCATTATCGATAATATACTTCACCCCAATTTGGATAATGGCATGGACCTCACTCATCCACTGCACACTGGCCCGAATCGTGGGCAGTTTTTGATGAGTGTCCAGCCCTTTGATTGAAAGGGTAATCTCATCATCCTTTTCGATTCCATCATTGAAAAACATTAAAATCTGAGCACCATCCAAGGAGAGATCCACAAGGTAGGCGTCTTTGGAATCATTCACTTTTATCTTTACAAAAAGACTGAAGCGCTCGCTTTTGCGCAGACGGGCTACATCCTGCCGTTGTGCAACCTCAGCCAGATCAATCTTCTTTGTGCCCCGAATAATGGTACCCATCACACTGCCCTCACCCTTCCATTCGACTCCTTCACCGTTCTTATCAAAAAAATCGATACTGAACTCATCCATTACCATTTTGGCGGAAAGCAGTCCCATACCAAAGCGTTGATTGCCGTGTTTTTCACGATATTTGATAAATTTCTCCGAAAATACCTGGGGATCGCTGATTACTTCATTAATCTTGAAGGGCAGCATGCTCTTATCAAATCCCAGACCGTAATCCTTTACTACTACACGCAGCTCCGCATTAAAAATTGAGAACTCAATTCTTACATTTATTTCCACTTTATTCTCTTTACTGGCCCTGATCGCGTTCGTAACCAGCTCGGTGATGGCAAACCTGAACAGCACGTCCTCTTTTTCCGATAACGGAAACTCAATGAGTTCCAGTATCTTATAAAAAAAGGCACCGGTAAATTCAGGAGAAAAGAGAATTTTCAAACGTGTATATTCACGGTCATTATAATAAATATGATAACTCATCTATTTTCCCATGCTCATTATAACATCTTTTCAAAAGAATGTGTGCTACAAATTCTGCGAGCGCCGGTTTAATGTTGGGAATATTTATAGTAAATACCGCAGATCCCTTCACCGCTTACCATACAGGCTCCCACCGGACTGTCCGGAGTACACTTTTTAGCGAACAGCGCACAGTCGGAAGGGATCTTAATTCCCCGCATCACGGCGCCGCAAATACAGGCGGGATTTTCTTTAGCCTGAGGGAGAGTGAGTGAAAATCTTTTGGCTGCATCGAACAGTTTATAAGAATCACGTATTTTAAGTCCGCTTCGCGGGATAACACCAAGGCCCCTCCACGTGCTGTCCTGCTCTTCAAAAACTTCCTCCATTATTTCCAAAGCTTTTGTGTTACCCTTGAGCTTAACCGAACGTTTATACTGGTTCTCAACCCGGGCTGCGCCTTGTTTAAGCTGGGCCATAATCATGGCAATGGTACAGAGCATATCTGTAGGCTCAAAACCGCAAACCACACACGGCATTGCATACTGCTTCACAATCTGCTCATACATACTCGTCCCGGTAATGGTTGATACATGACCGGGACAGATGAATCCCTGAATATCTGTTTCACCGCTTTGCATCAGGGCATGCATGGCTGAGGGTATTGTTTTTAAGGCGGAGAGCACGGAAAAATTAGTTAAATTTTCTCGGTGTGCCGTCTTCACCGCATAGGCCACCGTGGGAGCTGTGGTTTCAAAACCGATACCCAAGAACACCACCTGTTTGTCCGTATGACGGCGGGCGATCTCCACGGCATCCAAACTGGAAAGACACACCCGAACATCGGCACCGCGCGCTTTTTCCCCTGAAAGCGAGGAGTATGATCCGGGCACCCGCAGCATATCCCCGAAGCTGGTTATGATAACATCAGGCAGCTTACATAACTCAAGGGCGGTATCGATATATTCCTGGGCGGTTACACAGACAGGACAGCCGGGTCCGCTTATCAGGCGGATCTGCTCGGGCAGTAAAGCTTTAAGGCCGTACTTTACGAGAGTAAGGGTATGTCCGCCGCAGATCTCCATAAGAGTAACCTGATGCTCTGGCGCCACCTTTTCGATCGCTCTTAAGTAGTAGCCGGCAGCTTTACTTGTGCGAAACTCATTCAGATAGGCTAACATTGCAGATCATTCAACTCCTGAAACAAGGCAAGGGTTTCATCGGCCTCTTTTTTATCCATTATTTGAATGGCAAAGCCGGCATGCACCAATACGTAATCATCCAGTGCGGCTTCAGGCAGCAAACTCAGGTCTACCTCATACTCAAGCCCGCCGGATTCAACCTGTGCTTTGGAGCCCTGTATGTTAATTATTCTCATAGGTACGGCTAAACACATCTACTTCTCCTTTAACAACTGATTTGCCACTACCGCCTGTCCCAGCGCGATACCTCCGTCATTACAGGGAATCATACTGTGGGTAAACACCTGCAAGCCTTTTTCCTGCAAGCTGCGGTCTAATGCGGTGAGTAAAAACATATTCATAAAGCACCCGCCCGATAATACCACTTTTTTAATACCGGTCTCATCGGAGATCAGGCCGCACAATCCGCTAAAAGCAGCTGCTAATCCCATATGAAAACGGTAGGCAATAATACCCGGTTTCACTCCGTTTCTGCAATCCTCTGCTACCTGTTTTACAAGAGGATGCCAAGAAAGATAATAACTGCCTCGGGTTTTTACTACATCTAAAATATACGGAGCAGCGGAATCATTTTCAATCACCTGCTCCAGCTCTATTGCCGGCTGTCCCTGATAAGCGGCCCTGACACATACCCCGGCCAACGCGGACACGGCATCAAAAAGCCTGCCGCAGCTTGAACTGAGCGGACTCTGTTTTTGCCCTGCTATCTGGTAGAGCACCACACTGAGTTCATCCTGGCTGATCGTTTTCCATGTCGAGGGAAGATGGTTGGTGGTCTTTTCCTCATACACCTGATAAAGCAGGGATACCGCCGTACGCCAGGGCTGTGAAATTACCTTATCTCCTCCGGGCAGCAGAAAAGGAGTCAAGCCCCCCGCTTTTTCGCTTCGGGTAAGATCCGTTACCAGAAGCTCTCCGCCCCAGATGGTATTATCACTGCCCAGACCTGTACCGTCCAGGGCCACACCGATAACCCTTTCACTCAGGTTATGCTCCGCCATACAGCTGGCAATATGAGCATGATGATGCTGAACCGGTATCCTGGGCAGACCGTTAAGTCCGGCCAGCTCGGGAGGAGGATCATGCACACATTGCGTGCTCAAATACTGGGGATGCGGATCATAAGCCACGGCCTGCGGACTGACATCCAGCACACTCTGAAGATGTTTTATGGCTTGAACAAAGGAAGCATAAGCTTCCTGATTCTTTAAATCGCCGATATGGTGGCTCAAGAAGGCTTTATTCTTTTTAGCAAGGCAGATGGTGTTTTTTTGTTCCGCTCCCACCGCTAAAAGCGGTCTTTTAAAGCCCGCCTTGTGCGGCACAGGATTGGGCGCCAGACCCCGGGATCGGCGCAGCATATACTCTGCCCCCTTCCAGATTCGGGTCACGGAATCATCACAGCGGATGTGAATGTCTCGGTTTCCCACAAGAAAATAATCACACAGTTTGCTCAAGCGGGTAAAAGCATCGTGATTGGCATGGGCAATAGGTTCTTCACTTATATTGCCGCTGGTCATTACCAATGGAAAATCGATGTATTCAAATAACAGATAGTGCAGCGGGGCATAGGGAAGCATGATGCCAAAATTTTTATTGTTCGGCGCCACCGCCTGCGCCACGTCATGAGAAAGGGCTTTTGGAATGATAACAATCGGCCGGTCCACAGCCTGTAATCTCCGTTCTGCCTGCGGAGTTACCCGGCTGATCCGCCCGGCCTGTTTGAGATCTTTAACCATGACGGCAAAAGCGCGCTCTTCTCTATATTTCAATGAACGCAATCTTTTTACACTGTCCGTATTACGCGCATCACAGGCACAATGAAAACCGCCTATACCTTTAATGGCCATAATCATACCCGTCCGTAAAAACTCCGCTGCTTTTATTATCAACTCTTTGCTTGCGGTTTGGTCCGTTCCGCGGAAAAGCAATTTTTTTCCGGCGGTATACAACTCAAGCCGCGGCCCGCAGCGGTAGCAGGCATTGGGCTGGGCGTGGAAACGTCTGTTGCGCGGATCATCATACTCTGCCTGGCATTGCTTACACATATTAAAACCGGCCATAGTCGTGTACTTTCGGTCGTATGGAACATCACGGACGATTGTGTAGCGTGGTCCGCAGTTGGTACAGTTTATAAAAGGATAAAAAAAACGGCGGTTGTCCGAATCAAGCATCTCTTGCACACAATCAGCGCACAGACACAGATCAGGCGCGATTCGCGTGTTCTTAGTGGCGTTTTTTATGCTCTGCCGAATCTCAAACCGCTCAAAACGCTGTGCGTCAATAACCTCGGCAACCGTGAACTCATCAATCACGGCCTGAGGGGGTATCTTATGCTCAAGCTCATGTAAAAAGCGTTCCAAAACAGCGGAAGCGGCCTGAGCCATAACCTCTACCCCGTTTGAATTATTGTGCACATAACCTGAAACATTAAGACGCAAGGCAAGATTATAGACAAAAGGGCGGAATCCCACCCCCTGTACAATACCTTCAATATGTATGCGGACGGTTCTCTGTTTTTCCATTGACTTTTCTTAAACTTAAGTGTAAAAAAAAAAATCACAAGCGACAACAGTTATTTTTAAATAAACACATACCACCAGCTTTATTAGTGGCTTTTTCGTAAGTATAAGGATATTTGTAGCAAGTAAACATTACATTGGAATTCCCGATAAATTCAATAAATGAGATTTGCCTTTTACTTTAATTAAAAAATTAACTACAATGTAAAGAGGAGCATGAATAAAAAAGAGGTTCAGGACTTAAAACAAAAAATTTCCGAATTGGAACAGCTGCTCAAGGAAAGAAGCGACTATATAGATTATTTGGAAAAACTTACCATCGCCCATTCCAACGAGATCCTCAACCTCGATAAAGAGCGGGAGTACGCGGATCAAACAATTAAAGCCTATGAAACCCTGCAGAGATTGAGTGAGCAGGAGTTGAAAGAAAGAGACGAGATGATCAGTGCTCATCAAAGCCTGATCAAACTTTCTTCAACAGAACTTTTACATAAAAACGCGGTGCTCAACAATATTCTGGAGCTGGCAAAATATCTCAATACCATTATTCAGGAAGAGAACCTCCTGCGCAAGACTCTGGCCAATCTCATAAAAGCCCTTAACTTCGAAAGACGTATTTTATTCCTCAGATATAATAAAAAACTCTTACCGAAAACATTCGTTAAAATCAGCAAGGACGAGTTGAAAAAAGAGTATTTCACATATCCATTATCCGTTATTCAGGATGTGTTGAAGACAAAAAAAAGCGTGCTTATTAAAAATAAAAAATGTCAATTCAATAGTAACTCTCTTATCTCGATTGTCTGCGTGCCCATAGTTTCTCAATATACGGTTTTGGGTGTGATCTACACGGATGTGCTGGGCCGACATGTGTCCTTGACAAAAAAGGATATCAGTATTGCGGAAATATTCTGCACGCAGGCTTCAATTTCTTTGAATAACCTGGTTCTTTACCGTATGCTCAAACAGCAGTCCATTACCGACCGCTTTACCGGCCTTTCCAACCGTAAAAAGCTTGAGATAGATCTGGAAACACCGGGCGCTAAAATACTGGCGCTTTTAAACATCGACGGTTTTTCTTCGATTAACATGGCTTACGGCATGGAAGCGGGTAATTATGTGCTCAGGATGGTGGCAAAAAAGTTAAAAGAAATCAGCACTCCCACTATGCAGTTATACAAGCTCTCCGGAGATGAGTTCGTGATCCTTTCAATCGATAAAAGCATCACTCCCTTTATACTCAAAACCACCATTCAAAATGTATTAAGCAGTACCACTATAAAATACAAGAACATCTTCATAAATATAAGCTTATCCATGGGGATTGTGCAGAATGAGGATAAAAATCTTTTACACAAGGCGGATATCGCCCTCAAACGCGCGAAAAATCTGGGTCACGGATATATGTTTATTTATAACGAAGACTTCGACCTGGTAAATAAATACAAAGAATCTTTCTACTGGGTAAATAAGGTGAAGCAGGCAGTACGCAATGATCAAATGCTGCCCTACTTTCAGGGGATCAGAAACAATTCCACCCGGAGCACCGATCTGTATGAATGTCTGGTAAGAATTATCGACGACGGAAAAGTAATCGAACCTAAAAATTTTTTGGAATCGGCCAAACAGGTGGGGCTTTACAACACGGTTTCATATTGCATGATCGATAAATGTTTTTCCTATTTTAAAGATAAACAAGCGGAATTCTCCATTAACCTGTCGCGGGAGGACTTCTCGGATACCAAGCTTATTGAATACATAGAGCACAACTTAAAAACTCATAATATCGATCCGCAGCGGGTAATCTTTGAAGTGCTGGAAGAGTTCAGTTTAAAAACCGATACCTTTGCTTTTCAGTTCGTGAAAAATCTGAAATCATTGGGAGTTAAAATAGCCATCGATGATTTCGGCTCCGAATACTCCAATTTCTCCCGCATTCTCTCGATTGAAACCGATTATATCAAAATCGCGGGAGCCTTTATCCAGCGCATAACCCACGATGAAAACACCTATAAAATCGTAAAGGCCATTACCGACTTTACCCACAGCATCAACGCCAAAGTTATTGCCGAACACGTGGCCACTAACGATATTCAGGAAAAAATACTTGAGTTGGGGATAGACTTTTCTCAAGGCAATCTATTCAGTGTGCCCGCGCCTGCTATCCAATCTCAAAAGCAGATATCCAATCAGCTAACGTAAGCGTGCCCTGTTCTTTCAGAGCGGAGATCTCAAACACAGGCAACCTGCCGTTAACTTGTGAAATAAATTCAAGACACTTTACCCTGTCAAATGGAAGATGAGGGAGAAGATCGATTTTTGTGAGAACCGCGGCCCCGGCCTTTCTGAACAGTAACGGATATTTGAGGGGCTTGTCCTCACCCTCGGTAACACTCAATACCGCCAGTTTAGCTGCTTCCCCGATATCAAACTCTGTGGGACAGACAAGATTGCCCACATTTTCCACAAAAATGAGATCGAGATCGGCTAAAGGCAGTTCCTGCACGGCCTTATTCACGATCTGGGCGCCCAGATGGCAGGTGCCTTGTGTGATTATCTGGCTTACGGGTATGCCCAGATCCTTAAGTCTCTCCGCGTCACGAGCCGTCTCCACATCACCCTCCAGCACGGCACAACGTAATTTCTTTAACAGCAGCGGCAGCAGCGCCTCAAGCAGCGCGGTCTTGCCGCAGCCCGGCGATCCTATTAAATTCAGCATCAGGATATTGTGTTTTCTTAATGACTCTCTGGTTTTGGCCGCCCACTCACCCTCCGCTTTAAGAATTTCTTTATAGATTTTAATCTCCGTCTTCTTCATATGCCACCTCCAGATTTTCAATATACAACTCTTGACCTTTGATGATCTCCAGGTTCCCCGAATTACACTGCGCGCAAACAAAGAAATTATCCTTTATCCGACTCCGGTATCCGCAGTCCTTGCATTCCGCTTCCACGGGTATGCTTATGAGTTCCAGCCGGGAACCATGCAGATCGGTATCCTTTGTGAGTATACTGTAAGCCATTTCCAGATTTTCATTAACGATCGCGTGCAGACTGCCGACCTTGACCCGCAGCTTTAGAACACGAACATTTTTCTGTTCGAGTTTTTTTAATTCGTTACATGCAATATTTACGATATTCTGACAAATGCCGAATTCATGCATAATCGATGGACATTTTTTTCGGCTGAAGCTTTAATTCTCTGGCTATAAGAGCCAGATATTCGTCTACCTTACCTAAAAGTTGTTCCGACAGTGCTCCGCCCACAGCCACACTCGCCGGTTCGATTCCAAAAAGCACCAGGCTTTCAGGACATTCGCCTAATGATTCCGAAAGCGTAATCGTGGAAAGCAGATCTCCTTCATGTAACGAGAGCCCGTGCAACAGTTTTAAAGAACGGACCTGCTCCTTGGTAAAGCGCTTGATGGCACCGGGTTTCTCGTTCATAAAAGCGCAGTCTATAATCACCGCTTTTCGTTTATGGGCAATTACATGCAATACGGAAATGCCGGCTGTGCCCAGATCATGCAGCTCAATACCGTCATATTCATAACGCTTTTTCAATTGCTCCAGTAAATGAACCCCTATTCCCTCATCCGAAAGCAGGGGATTTCCCAAACCAATTACTACCGTATCAACCATACTTCTAGACAAACTCCACATCCAGATAATGGGTGGAACAGGAAATACACGGATCATACGAGCGCACAAGCATCTCAAGCAGCAGACGCACCTGGTCCTGTCCCCGGTCTAATATTTTAGGCACAAAGGCCTCGAAATCTTTTTGAATATTGGCATGGTTTTGATTGGTGGGAATACAGATATTGGCTCTGATACATTCGCCTTGATTATTAAAAGCATAGCGGTGAAACAGGATACCACGCGGCGCCTCCACGCAGCCCACTCCTTCGCCGGCTTTTGGTGCGGCTTTGGGGACTTCCGCTACGATCCCTTTACCGAGCAGTTTATCTAAGAGCACTAGTGAGTGTTCCACAATCTGCACGCACTCCACGACCTGAGCCACATTATTCATAAAAGGATTACAGTTTCCTTTGTTTAATCCGAACTTAGCCGCTGTTTTTTGGGCTTCCGGCATTAACAGCTCCCCGTTGACATTGAACCTTGCCAGAGCCCCAACCGCGTATGATTCGCGGTGCCATTTTGTCCACTTGGCGGTGGAATGCGGTGTCACATACTCGTTCGCCACCGATTCGAACTGATGAATATCTACAATTTTTGGAGTATCGGTGCTGGCAATATTTCCGTGATAGAAAGTGTACAATCCATTTTGCTTTAAGGCGATATATTCAGTGTCCCGTTCAAAAGCCGGCAGCTTGTCCGCCAGGCTTAAAACAACCTCTGCCAGGGTGTGTAAATCGCCCACAATATTCTCAAGCCGTTTTTTTAACTCCCGCAATTCTTTTTCCGTGGGTAACTTGGAAAATCCGCCCGGTTTGATGGTTACAGGATGCGTCATCCTGCCGCCGATGAGTTCCATCCATTCATTACCCAGTCTGTGAATCTTGATAATGGTTTTTACCACATCCGGATGCGACGCAGCCAGGGGTACTACGGATTTCTGACCCAACAAATCCGGAGCCACCAGATAGCCTACATGCAGGCTGTGGCTTTCCAGCTGTTCACCGTAGTGCATGAGAATTCTTAGCATATCCGTCTGTTCACTAACTTCCAAATCCAAGGCGTCCTCTACCGCTTTAATGGCGGCAAGTGAGTGGGTAACCGAGCAGATACCGCATATTCGTGATACGATAGTCTGAATATCCTCAAAACTTCTGCCGCGTACCATTGCTTCAAAAAAGCGGGGCGCTTCCGGCACCTGCCATTGCACCTCTTCGATAGTACCGTCGTTGGCTCTCACTTTAATATTACCGTGCCCTTCAACTCGGGTAACATGATGCACATCTATATTTATCTTAGCCATCTGCTTGCTCCTGCTGTATGTTAAATAACATAATTTTTGCTTTTAAATCATCCACTGTTTTACCATAAGTATCCATAACATCCTGAGCCGCGTTTACATTGGGATCATCTACCAGCCCCCTGCAGCCGAAACACCAGGCGCCGTTTGAGGGACATTTGGCACCGCAACCCGCTCTGGTTATGGGGCCGAGACAGATCTCATTATATTCAAAGCGGCAGATATTCCCGTTCTTTTTGCACTCCACACATACCGGATAAGAGGGAATTACCGGCTTTTTACCCAAGACCAGACAGCGCAGGATATAGGTGAACTCACGTTTATCTATGGGACAGCCGTGAACATAATAGTCAACCCGAACCACTTCATCAACAGCTTTGGTAGCCGCTGTGTTAAGATGCGGCATATGTGCGTGTTTACCGTACACAGCTTCCTTCACATCGTCGAGAGGGAACAAATTTTTTAACTTGTTTAATCCTCCGATTGTAGCGCAGGCACCCAGAGCTATAAGTATTTTGGCCTGCTTTCTGATTGTTTTTATCCGTTCTTCATCTTCCGCTCTGGTGATCGAACCTTCAACAATCGCGATATCATATTCCTCACTCTGTTCACTCATGGCTTCACGCCATTCAACCGGCTGGATAACATCCAGTACATTGAGGATTTCTTCTTCCAAATTTACAATCTGCAGCTGACAGCCCTCGCAGCAGGCAAAGTCGAAAATTGCAACACGCGGTTTACTCATTAAATCGCCTCCTTTACTTGTGCGATATCCGCATACTTAAACACAGGGCCGTCCTGACAGGCGTACAGTCCATTAATCTGACAGTGCCCGCACTTACCCACACCGCACTTCATATGCCGCTCCAGCGACACATATACCTTGCCATGATCGATTGAATGCTTCATAAGCTCAAGTAACACAAATTTATACATAATCGGGGGTCCGCAGATCAGGGTGATGGTCTGTGCCGGATCGATATTGATTTTAGGAATCAGTGTGGTGATAACACCCACATTACCCTTCCAGGCATCATCGGCATAATCCACGGTCTCTAAGAGAGTCACATCCTCCCTGTTTTGCCACTGGACAAGCTCATCGGTGAATAAACGCTCGGCCGGTGTTTTGGTGCCGGACAGAATAGTTACGTTGCCGTAGTCGCTGCGGTTGTCCAAACAATAGTTGATTGCCGAACGTAAAGGCACTAATCCGATACCACCGCAGATAAACAGGATGTCCTTTTCTTTCATAACCGTATCTACAGGAAAGGTGGTACCGAACGGTCCCCGGATCCCGATTTTTTTACCTGCTTCTACGGAATGCAGTGCGTTGGTTACATTACCCGCTTTTCTTACTACCATCTCGAAACTGCCGTTTTTGGTGGGAGACGAGGAGATAGAAATGGGAGCTTCGCCGATACCAGGTATTGAGATTTCAGCGAACTGTCCGGGCATGTGTCCCAGATCCTTTCCCGAACTCAATTTTAATTCAAAGTAGTTCTCGGTCTCGGTCATGGATTCGTTTTTTAAAACCGTAGCAAACTCGGGCAGATAAATATCTTTCTTACCATTGTTACACATCAGACATCCTCCATTATCTTGTTAAACACTTCCACAGGATTCGCGATATGGGTTACGCACGCGGAAATACAACGTCCGCACCCCACACAGGAAAATACTCCGATTTTTTCCGGTACATATTTGCCTTTCCTGTAATATCTGTGCCGGTAGCGGTCCGCCTTGTTCTTTCTGAAGTTATGATCACCTGCTACCGTGGCGAAATCCTGCAGCATACAGCCGTCCCAGCATCTGTAGCGCAAACCGCTTTTCAGGTCCCAATTAACATCATCCTGCACGTCAAAGCAGTAACAGGTGGGACAGACCAGATTACAGGAACCGCAGGAAAAACAGCGCGCCGCTCTTTCCTCCCACAGGGGATTATTATATGCCTTGTCCAAAGCAGCAGTTACGGCTTCCGGTCGCGCTTTAAGTTTATGCTTTTGCAAAAGTTTTATATTGTTTTGCCATACTGTCTCACGCTCTTCAAGATCGGCAGCTGTTGCCTTTTCCGCTGCTGCCGGAAGATGTTTAAGCAGCGCCTGTCCCTTTTCCGTGCGGGAATCCACAAGATATCCGCCGTTAATTTTTGTAAGCAGAATATCAAAGCCCTCATCTGCTGTGGCAAACCCCAGACATCCGGAAAAAACATTTTGGGAAGCGTTCTCCACGTCGCAGGCCACAATGGTGGAGTTTTGTCTTCGTGTAAGATAGTGCACATCCTTATTTCCCAGCGCAAAGAGCTTGTCCATTTGCGAGATCGCGTTTACATCGTAAGGATGCACGCCGAACAGCACGAACGGTGAGTCATCAACCGTAGTTTTGAATTCCTGTTCGTTAAAACGCAGAAGCTCTTCCACCGGAGGTTGAAAATACTTTTTAGGAGGAATATTGCTTACATCATAATCCAACCTTAAGGCATGCGCATCTTCCAGAAGCTCAAAATCAAATTTATCTGCTTTTGCCTGAACGGCGTATAAACATGTCTTTTTTATAAGTTCTGAAACCCAAGCGGTAAGCGTTTCTTGTTTAATTTTCAGTACGCTCATTAAATCCTCCTAGATAGTTATTCATTAAGATAGAAAGCAAGCTGGATAAAATCTAAAATAATATGTGAATTTACAATTACTTTTCCCTGGGGTATCTGCACGTTAGCCGTGCTTAAATTCAATATACCGTTGACTCCCGCAGCGGTAAGTTTGTCCGCTACCTCCTGCGCGGCCTTTGCCGGCACCGCGATAACTCCTATCCTCACATTATTTTTTTTCACCACAGCGGTGAGTTTGTCAATACTCTGAATATAATAAGATTCTATACGTTTGCCAATGAGTTTTGGATTATTGTCGAAAATGGCCTTTATATCAAAACCCTTTTCGCGAAAATCATCATGTAAAAGCAGCGCCCTTCCGAAATTCCCCGCCCCCACAATAACAGTCGCATATCGGGTATCAAGTCCCAAAACCGAGCGCAGTGTCTGCCGCAGTTTGACAAGCTCATACCCTCTTTTAGAGATCCCCGAAAAATTTAAATGGGAAATATCCTGCCGCACCGTAGAACTCGTAAGATTTAAGCCTTCAGCCAGTTCTTGTGATGATATCCATACCTGTCCCTGTTCGGACAGTCTTTGAATATACAGATAATAGCGTTCGAGCCGCTCCATTATACAGGAAGAAATCTTTTCTTTTATTTCCGTCATGATAGATTAGAGGCATACTATCATATAGCATTTTATCTGTCAAACATTTAACGTTAAATTTTAAACAAATTATTGTTAAACTGATAGAATCTGCCCGATTATATCAGTTTAAACACCCCAAATAACAGAATTAATATCTTTGTGCTCTCCGAGGGCTCCGCAAGCTCTTGTTATAATTCTTTTCTGGAAAGCGCGCCTGCTTTTTTTAATATCTCTTCACATTCGGAATTTCCTCTGTTCCTGGCATGATCTAGAGCTGTAGCGCTATTGTATCCGACCACATTCAGATCGGAGCCGGCCTTTATAAGAAGATCGATTACCTTGCTTTTACCGAAGAACGCGGCCCAATTTAAAGCAGGATCACCATACGAATCTGGATGGTTAAGATCAACTCCCTGATCGATAATAAGCTGCACGGTTTCCGGATTGTCGCTCATTACCGCGGCTATCAGAATATTGGTATTGGATGCCTGGTTATAGGCCCGCGTGTTTATGAAATGCGGATCGGCTCCTGCCTGGATCAAGATTTTTACGATTTCCGTCTGCCCGCTTTCAGCAGCTATAAACAGCGGAGTTTTATGTTGTTTGTTCATTATGTTTGGATTCGCGCCCAATTCGAGGAGAAACTGGAGCATCCCTATATCCTCCAAAAAAACAGCCATGGAACAGGCCGTGAATCCTTCGGATTCTTCTTGCGAATTAATGTCCGCTCCGGCGTCAATCAGTTGCTGCACAATCTCCCGGTTTCCCGCACTTGCCGCTAAAATAACAGGAGCCATGCCGGAATCATCTTTAGAGTTTACATCCACTCCTGCTACAATAAGCTGAGACAGCAAAGAGGAATCTTCTTGCTCAACCGCTTGAAAAAGAATAGCGGTTATCTCTTCTTGTGTCTTCCCTTGCAGATCAAGGGAATTTGAACCACACCCCGCCAGGTTGATACCGAAAAGACCTAAGCATAGAAGAATCACCGCAGCGGGCAAAGGGTTTTTATTCATGACATACCTCCCGAATAAATTTAATTATAAAATCTTCTACACTATATTGCTAACATTTTAGCATGTCAAGCTTTTTTACCGGCATGGGCGTACTTAGACTATCCTTTATTTGTTCAGCCACTCCTTGTATTTATCTAGATCGCGCTTAAGCCGATTAATTACAAATAGAATTACAGCGATATCATCAAATCAACATACCACCAGCAAAGCTTGTGGTATGTGAGGGAGCACCTCGCAGGGGTGCAAGGTGGGGAGAAAAAGCCACCACTTAGTCAGCATCTTTTTGGCCTTAATCTCCTTTTTATATAATTCTCTTTTAATTTTTTCCTTACTTAATTTATTTTTACCTTTTAGTTTATTCATACTCATTGCCTCGGCTTGAAAAAACTCACGACTTCGTGTAAAAGGCCTTGACTCTTAAAGCGAAACTTACTATTTTTTAAGGAAATTGCATAAATTACTAAATTAAAATGCTTGTTTAGATAAATAATTTTCTATTTATATACTACTTTTGCAATTTCCAATTAGGGAGCTTCATGTAAAAATATATTTTTACATGAAGCTCTATTAGCACAATATTTAAGCTTTGGAGGATCTTATGCAGCGAGTGGCAATCATCGGATGGCGCGGTATGGTGGGTTCCGTGCTGATGCAGCGCATGAAGGCTGAAGACGATTTCAAATATTTTGAACCGGTTTTCTTCTCTACATCGCAGGTCGGACAACAAGGACCTGATATCGGGAAGGAAGTCCCTCTCCTGAAAGATGCCTACGCTGTTGATGAATTGAAAAGCTTTGATATTATCATTACCTGTCAGGGAAGCGATTATACAAACGATATCTATCCGAAATTAAAAACCTCCAACTGGAAAGGGTATTTCATCGATGCTTCATCCGCCCTGCGTATGGAAAAAGACGCCATCATTATCCTGGATCCGGTAAACCGGAAGGTTATCAACCGGGGGCTTTCGTCCGGTATAAAAAATTACATCGGCGGCAACTGCACGGTCAGCCTTATGCTCATGGCCGTCGGAGGGCTGTTTGAAGCCGGACTGGTGGAATGGATCAGCACCATGACCTACCAGGCCGCTTCCGGAGCGGGCGCCAAGCAGATGCGGGAACTGGTGTCCCAGATGGCGGAAATCGGCAGGTGCGCCGATCCTCTTCTACAAGACGCGGCCTCTGCTATTTTACAGATCGACAAACAGGTGCTGGACTGTATGCAGTCCGCTTCTTTCCCGGTAGATAATTTCGGTGTTCCGTTGGCCGGAAGCCTCATCCCCTGGATCGACCGTTTCATGGACACGGGTCAGACGCGGGAAGAGTGGAAGGGTTTTGCCGAAACTAATAAAATTCTAGATGTGGAGTCACCGATTCCCGTGGACGGAATCTGCGTGCGAATCGGAGCCATGCGCTCACACAGCCAGGGGCTTACGATTAAACTCAAAAAAGATCCGCCTTTAGCAGATCTCGAACAGATACTTGCCGCTGCCAATCAGTGGGTAAAGGTAGTGCCCAATAATCAAAAGCAGACCATAAAGGAACTTACCCCCGCGGCTATCAGCGGAACACTTACCGTACCCATCGGCAGACTACGTAAAATGAATCTGGGACCTGAATATTTGGCCGCCTTTACCGTAGGTGATCAGCTGTTATGGGGAGCGGCGGAGCCTCTCCGCAGGATGCTGCGCATACTTGTGCAGGAAAAATAATAAGCGCTTTAGTTCACCGGATCGGATTATTTCGGAACATGTTTATCTATGAAAACCTCTTTTGTTTTATTCCATTTATCCAACATCTTCTTTCTCTCCCGGTTTAGCTCATCGTTTACCTTGTTATAGGCTTCTCTTGCCTTATTCACTTCATCTACTTTTTCATTGTATTTGTCAACATCCGCCTGTGTGCGGTCGGATTCTTTTTTTAACTCAAAAGCCTTTTTTACTTTTAAAAAAGATTCACTTTTCAGATAAAAATCCGCGTACACAAGCGCTTTTTCCGAGGCTTCCTGCTTATAAAATAACAATGCCTTTTCACAAGACTCTTTCAGCGAACCGTCGTTATTGAACGGCTTTATCGATTTTAGTTTGTTTAGGCCCTCATGTGCATATTTAAGCAAGGTAACTCTATTCTGCTCTATCTCATTGACATTTTCCTTGTTTACTGAGTTTATTAAATACGCCTCCTGCTTATAGCTTTTAAAAAAAAGCAGATAGATCTCATAATAATAATCCATTACTTGGGAAGATTTTTTCAATTTTTTTGTGATTTCATTTTCCTCGATAATAAGGTTGATATTATTATTTTTAGCATACTCTTCCAGTTTTTTTATAAAGAGATCGGACTCTTTTTTCAGTTTTTCCGAAGCTCTTTTTTTTGCTAAAATATAGGCCTCCATAGCATCATATGATTCTTCGGAGACAGCCTCCATATCTACCAGTTTGGCGTAATCCTGGTTCAGGATATGAAATAAAGAATTCAACATCTCTGTATAGGCCTTGTGTAAGGATTTATCCTCTGTACAGACGGTCATTCGTTTGGCATCCTCACGTGCCTTTTTTACTGTTTTAATCAACTGCTCGCGGGTTTTTTCCACTGCCTGCGGATTCTTGGAATGAGCAGAGGTTTTAACAAATTCCCACGATGCATCTGCTATTGCGTGACCTCTATCTGAGAGTTCATCCAAACAAGCCAAGGCGTCGTTGGTTTCCTCTGTGAATACTGATCCTCCAATAAGGATAGAAAAAGCAAGCACCCCGCTGAAAATAAGAACAAATCTTTTACAAACTCCATTCATGCATAAACTCCTTTCCTCTCTTAATACCTGCCGACGATTTAGGCAGTATTTTTTGTTATTTCATTGTTTGAATCAGATCACCCATAATGCGATAGGACTCCTGAATATAAATATCTGCCTGTATATATTTTATATACTCGTCATTCATCTCTTGCTGGTATGGACTCATTTGAATGATTTCCAGATTATACTGACTGTTTTCAACTTTATATATTGTAGAAATCCGCCTTACGCTTTGATCAACAGATTCCAACAACACATACTTGTCTTTCATGTGTTTGATAAAACCATCAAGATCAAGCGGCAGCTCGATTGTTTTTACGAAATATTTTTTTAAGCGCCGATCCAGGTCCTTGATTTTTTGAAAATCTTTATCACGCGCCACACGATAAGCGCTTTTTTTAGCGAGTAAAGCGATCGGTAATTCCTTAGCTTTCTGATACGTGACTTTTTTTTCTATTTTATCCGGCAGCAAGGCATGAGGAAGATTTTTTTCGGAATAAGCAATATCCTCCAAATATCCCGGCAGCGGAATGTCCGGAGCAATGCCGCGTAACTGATGGGTACCGCCCGAAAGATTATAATATTGATTTGTGGTAATCTGAATGAAATCCAGACTACTATAAGCTCTATGATTTTTTGCATCAAAATTCAAAACATCCTTTACAACGGGGAGAGTAATCTGAGAGGTTGCTTTACCATAGGTGGTACTTCCCACCAGCAGCGCCCGATTATAATCTTTTAATGCCGAGGCTACGAATTCCGAAGTGGAAGCACTGTACTCATTCAGCATCAGAATAAGCGGACCGTCGTAAATGATACCCCTGTTGCTGTCTTTAATGAGCACCGGTCTGGCGTCTCTGTTGCCTTGAATAAAAAGCGGCCCCTCATCGATAAAAATTCCGGCCAGACTCTGGGCTTCTATTAATGATCCGCCGCTATTATTCCGTAAATCCAGAATAAGCCCCTGAATATTCTCTCTTTTAAGTTTGATGATCTCTTTGGCCAGGTCATTGGCGCACCCGAAACCGTTTGACTCATCCCACTCTGAATAAAAAGCCGGCAGATAGATGTAACCGATTCTCTTCGCTCCATTGAGGATAAATCCGGTAATTGTATTTTCTTCAACCTGCAATTTTTCTTTAATCAGAGTAACGCTTTTGTTAAGACCGTTTTTTTTCCTCACCGTAAGCTCAATCTTATCCGATTTTACGCTATCGATAAACCGGTTCGCCTGTTCCCCGGTTAAAACTAACAACTCTTCGGCAGAGAGGGTCTGCTCTGAAGTTTTTATTTGAATAACAATATCGCCTATATTTAATTTTGCCGATTTCCAGGCCGGACCACCGGGCACAATCTGTCCTATCTGTATTTCGTCATTTTTATTTTTTATGAGATAGAATCCAAATGAATAAGCCTCTGCGGAAAGAGATGATTTAAAATCTATTCTCTCATTATAGGACAGGTATTCACTGTGCGGATCATAACGCTGGACAAACGCATATAAAAATCTCGCGCGGGCAAATTCAATGACACCGCCGGAATAGGTTAGAATATCTTGTATTCTCTTCAGCTCCTGCTTTTTTACGATTCCCCGAATTTTAGCTTCTTCACGCTCAAGCAGTTCCTGATTACTCATGGAAAACTCATGCAGTTTGTGCTTGTAAAATAGGTTGAGGAGAATTCTATACTTCAACCAGGATTGCCAGCTTACAAGGAGTTCCTCCCTGTCTTTACAATAAAAAGGACCGCCTTCCATAGAGAGGATAATCTTTTCTTTTATCTGATAATCCAAAGGCTGCCCCAGAATATCATTTATAACCGCTTTTGCCTGCCGGAGTCTCTCCGTATAACACTTAACAGCAGGATTTAAAAACGCCGAAAACTTTCCTTTGTCGGCATCGGCGGGATGTAAGTCTATGGCCGACAGTTTATCAATATCCTCTTGCAGAAAATAAAGACCGGAGGAATCCAGACTATGTAAAAAGCTAAGTTTAATGTCTGTTAAAGTTTCATGATTTATGATCAACTCCCTGTAGTGATACTGCTTCAGGATATTGATTAGATTAACCGCTTTTTTTGCGAATGCTTCCTGGGCTTCACACACAGCCGTTATCCAGATCATGATTATCAGAGTGCAAAATGTTTTCCTGATTATTCTCATTTCTCTTTCCTTAAAAAAATATCTTGAAATCATCCCATTTATCCTTTAACGGTATATAGGGCGCCTTACATACCATGATGGGCATATTTTGTTCAAAAGGCATGGCGTACTTAACATCAGCGCGACTCCCGCGGTGATCCCGAAATACAGCCAGTATTTGCCGTTATGTGTTTTGATAATGCAGACCATAAAATAGAGTAAAAGCGCCCACCACAGCTTGTCCAGATGATCGTATGTAAACATATTTTCTACTGCCATATAAATAGGAGCCAATGTTGTGCACGAAAGCGCCAGCACAAGGGAAAATCTATCACCTTCCAATTTTTTGATTATGTGATATACAATAATCAAGATGAGTGCGCCGCTGGCCGCGGTCAGCAGGTGCAGACTGTAATGGGAAATGCCGAATACAGTTTTGATCGCAGCCAAGAGAAAAGGTGCCGCAGGCGGCACATCCACGTATCCGTAGTCCAGCCTGTCGCTCATGGCAATATAATACAGCTCGTCCCGGAAGTAGTCATAGTTCACCGGGAAAAAGCAGATGAGAAGTTTAAGCAGAATAAAATAAAGCAGAATGGCCTTGGGGCTTAACAGGTTTTGCTTCGTGCATATTGACCGGACACTGATTAAAATTCTTTTCATGCGTCTAATACATAATACCACAGAATAGCTATTTGTGCTTTTAAATAATTTATAGATTTAAAAAAAAGACCGCCTGTTAAAATCAGTGAAAGTGCTACGACCACTTTTCACTTTCCAGCCTTTTAAGAAGTAGTTCCGCTGATCCTGCATTGGTAGCCAGCGGTATGCTGTACACATCACAGAGACGCATGAGGGCCTGCACATCGGCTTCATGCGGATGCGCGTTTAAAGGATCGCGAAAAAAGATGACCGCCTTGATATTGCCCGTCGTGATCAGTTGACCGATGGCCTGATCCCCTCCCAGCGGACCGGAAGCCACGGAACGGGTTACCGCCACATCCGCCTGTTCCAGCAGCTTTTTAGCCGTGGTCCCTGTTGCCGTAAGATCGAAATGCTGCAGCACATCATGATGCCTTTTTGCAAATCCGATCAGCTCCTGCTTTTTTTGGTCGTGGGCGATAAGAGCAATATACGTACGCTGATCCTGGGTTTCTTCCACCACCCTTTCAGCCAGGCGTGATGAAAGCCAGCGATACCACTCGGCAGCCAGACCAGTGGCGCGGGTCAGCAGCTTGCGTAAGGCTAAAAAATGAATTTGCAGGTATCTGCCCGGTCTGCAGGCGATGACATCGGCGCTGCGTGCCCGGGGCAGAATAAACGCGATCTCTCCGAATATATCCACAGCGCGGATGCGTGATTTGGCTGCCCCGTGTTCGGACTGTACAAACAGCTGTCCTTGCAGCAGCAGTCCGATAAAGTTCTCAAACTCGCCCACGCGGCATAAAATATCTCCTGCTTTAAACTGTTTGACTTTGGCAATAGCAAATATTGCGGCAGTGAGCTCAGAGCTCCACCCTAATGATTTGACCGTAGCGGCCGGTGATTGACTTGCTTTGATGGTGTGCATTTTTTATTCCTCCATTTTTTATCTTGAGTTTGTATAATATTTTTTATGTGTTTGAGTAAAACACAGGCCGCGCCTGTTTTGGGGCAACCATTTGAATGTAGCGCAAAAAAATTAAAAACCAATAAAAAAATTATTAATGCCTTATGGCTTGGATAAAATGAGCAGGTACATTATCAAAGATAGGTAGTTACTCGGTCCAAGGGCAGCCTGCTCCGATGAGCGGGGGCTTCATCCGCATAACCGACGGGCAGGATGGCTACCGGCCGGTAGCGTCGGGAGTCTATATCCAATCCCAGTTCCAACTCGCGCTCGTCAAACGCACCCACCCAACAGGCGGCGAGACCAAGCGCCGCAGCGGCGAGCAGCATGTTTTCGATTGCGGCCGCCGTGTCCTGCAGACAGTACAGGTCCAGTCCCCGCCTGCCGTACCCGCTGAAGGCACGCTCCTTATCCACAGCCACCACGATTACCAGGGAAGCCTGACCGATGAATCCCTGTCCGTAGGCGGCCTTGACCGCGATATCTTTGAGTAGGTCATCTTTGATCACAAAAAAATGCCAGGTCTGTTGATTGCCCGCGCTGGGCGCCAGCCGGGCCGCTTCCAGAAGCAACTGTTCGGCCTGGGCCGGGATCGGCTTTCTGCGCTTAAAGCGGCGGATGCTTTTACGCGCTTTTAGCAAACTGATAAATTCATCTATTTCCATGTTTTTATTATAGCCTGTTCAGGCGCCAGGTCAAGTTGTGCTTATAAAAAGAATATTCCTCACCGCAAGACCTCAGGGCATGGTGTAGACCTTGTTTCGGGGCAGCACGGGCACCTTCCCGCTGCCCAATGCAGCCGCCGCCTCCCCACACCACTCCGGATCGCGGGTAAGGGGGCGGAGCTGCTGCACGTGAACGCTCAAAGCGCCCAGGTCGTCCTCCACCCTGCCGACAATTAAAAACACCCCGCCCTTGCTTAGTGCTTCGGCGTAGCGCTCATACACATCCGGAAAAAATACGGTTTCGAATATGCTGTACTCGTCCTCAAAACTGACAAACATCATGTGTCTGCGGTTTTTTGTACGTACCTCCTTGCCCGTGACAATTACGCCCGGGATGGAGACAAGCCGGGCCCTGTGCTCCGCGATTTCCCGGGAGGAGATAAACTGCGGAAAGCGGCCGCTTTCGCGCAAGGCTCTGATGCGCGGCTCAAACACGGAGAGCGGATGCCCGGATATCAGCAGGCCCAGCGTCTCCACCTCATCTTTTAATTTTACTTCTTTTGTGTAGTCCCTGATAAAATCAGGCGCCGCGGGAGCAAAAAACAAACCGTCATCCTTCTGCTGCTGAAAATAGAGCCAAAAGAGCTGGGGTCTGGAAAACCCGCCTTTCAAACAGTCCAGGGTGCCCGAACGGATGAGAATTCTGATTTCGGGAATGCCCGGACGGGTGCGGCGCACAAACTCCGGAAAGTCCCGATACGGGCAGTGCTCACGGCGCTCGGCCAGCGCTTTTTTCAAGAATTCAGTATGTATGTCGCAGAGCTGCAGCAGCCCCACCCGTAAGCAGCCGGGCTCTACGGTGTAAGAAAGCTCGCTCTTGTTGATATCCGGGCCCAAAACCGTATAGCCCATACGGCGGCAGTGGTTCACGTAGGTCTGGCGGCTGTAAAACCCACCGCCGTTGTTGATCACCGACACCATAAACTCCAGGGGAAAGTAGTGCTTGAGACAGGCCAGGCGGTAGGAGACCAGAGCGTAGGACGCGCTGTGCGCCTTGCAGAAGGAGTAGCCGTCAAAGGAAAGGATCATGTCCCACACTTTGCCGATGGTATGTTCATCCACACCGCGCTCACGCGCACCCGCGAAAAAACGCTCACGGTAGCTCTGCAGCGCGGGCGCTCCGTACTTTTTGGACAGGATTTTACGCAGCAGGTCGGCTTCGGCAGGGGAAAACCCGGCAATGGCGATTGCCACCCGCGACACATCCTCCTGATACACCATGATGCCGAAGGTCTCTTTGAGCGTGTGCTCCACGGAGACATGCAGCGGGGCGTAAGGCATACCGTGCAGACGGCGTACAAACTGCTCGATGTAACGGTTGGCCGCGGGCCGGATAATGGAGCTGGCAATCACCAGTTTTTCATAATCGGCCCGCCCCATCTTCTTCAAAAGCTGACGCGTGGCCGGCGACTCGATATAGAACACGCCCAGGGTATCACCCCGCTCGATGAGCGCTCTGGTACGCCTGTCGTTCAGGGGATTAAAGCGCCGCCAGCTGATATTCTTATTGCAGCGCCGGTTTACCAGACGGATGGTATCACGCAGCACGCCCAGTGAGCGGTTGCCCAACAGATCGATCTTGACCAGGCCCATCTGCTCGGTACCCTCTTTTTCCCAGGCCATAACCGGATAGCCCAGCTGGGAGATCTGCACGTGCGTGTAGTTGTCCAGCGGACCCGGAGTAACCACCACACCGCCCGGATGAGTTCCCAGGTGCCTGGGCATGCCCCTGATCCGCTTGGCGATTTTTAAAAGATACGACGGAATGCTGTCATAGTCTCTGTGCAGATAAGAGCGCACCAGCCTGGCTATCTCCTGCTCCTGCAGGCCGAAGGCCCTGGCCGGCTCACGAACACAGGAACGGTGGGCAAAGGTAACATGGTCGGCCACCATGCCCGACCTGCCCCGATAGTGAGTGAACACGTACTTAAGCGCCTTGTCCCGCTCGTCCCAGGGAAAGTCCACATCAATATCAGGCGGATCCTTACGTCCCCTGTTCAAAAAGCGCTCGAAAAACAGGTTGTATTTAAGCGGATCCACATGGGTGATGCCCAACAGGTAGGAGACGATGCTGGCCGCCGAGCTGCCGCGGCCGCAGGTGCGTGGACAGCGCGACACAATATCGTGCACCACCAGAAAATAGGCGGCAAAGCCCTTTTCCCTGATAATCTTTAGTTCATAGTCCAGACGCTCCGCGATCTCTGCTGAGGTTCCGCCGTAGCGCCTGCTGATTCCCCTCCGGCAGAGCTGCTTCAGGCGGATAAAGGACTCGCGCTCCGAACGCCCTTCAAAGGCGGGGAACACATAGCCCGGGGTCATAAGGAACTCAGGATCGCTCTGCTCGGCCAGGCGCCAGGCATTGCGCAGGGCTTGGGGCACGGCGTCAAAAAAACGCGCCATCTCCTCCGGAGCGGCCAGGCGCTGATAAGGCTTGGACTTCTCCTCCAACGGAAGACTGACCAGATTGAGATTGAGGTCAATGGCCCTGAGCACGTTCAGCATATACTCATCCGCGGGATCTTTAAAAACCGCGCTGTTCACGGCCAGCACGGGCACGCCTTTGCAGCGCGCCCAGCGCACCTGCCGCATGAATCCCTTGTAAAAACAGAGCTCAGCGTAAAGCCCCGAGCTGTCCCGTTGCATAAGCTTTTCCAGCACAGCCGTGTCCTCGGCCGCGATTGCCAGCCCCTGCCAGCCCTTTTCCAGCAGATCCGCCACCGGATCGTAGGGCGGCTCCCGCTCTTCCTTAAAATAGAGCTTCATTGTATCCTCAACCAGAACTTTGGTGAGCATGCCGCACAGGCGGGCGTAGCCCTGACGGTTTAACACATAGGCGGTAAAAAGCTTTCCGCCGCCTCGCTGCACAACCGAACCCACAACCGGCTTCAGCCCCAAACCCTGAGCCGCGGTTAAAAAACGGGGCAGCGCGTACAAGTTATTGATATCCGTAAGCCCCACGGCCTTACAGCCCCAGGCTTGCGCCTGCCGGCAGATTTCCTCCGGCGACAGATAACCACGAAGCAGCGAAAAATGAGAGCGGAAGCCCAGCGGCGTATAAGGCATGGCGGTATTGAAATTTATCATTACTTAACAAGTGTATAGTATTGAGAGAAAAAAATCAAGCTCTTTTCCCTTGTTTTTTCACTTGACATTTCTGCGTATTCGACTTTAAATCTATAGTAAGATGAATTGAAGGGAGTTGTGTAGTGGATATTATTATCTATGCCTATCTTATTCTCGGTTTTGTACTAATCATAGTGGCTCCCGTGTGGAAGTTGTTTAAGAAAGCGGGGAAAAGCGGCTGGACCGCGCTGATTCCCGCTTATAATATCCTTGAGTTCGGAAGAACTCACAACCTGAGTCCCTATCTGATCGCTGTTCCCATGATGGGGATCATGTGTATTTTTGGCATGTTCTTTCTGATTGGAATCATTCAGATAGAGGTCAGCTTTTTGTTTTTTCTGCTGTTAGTGCTACAATTAGCCTTCGTCTTCGGAGTGCTTACCATTTTCTTCTTTTATCCCTTTCTTTCGCTGACCATGTGTGTAATGCTTTCTTTTTTTCATCAGTACATAAGCCCCGAGTTGGGCATATTAAAAATCATATTTTTAGTGCTGATTGTACTGGAGCTGGCAGTTGAGATTATGTACTGGCTGGCTGTATTTAAAAAATTAAACAGACCTCTGTGGCAGCTTGTTTTTCTGCTGATTCCTTTGGTTCCCATAGCCGGTATCTACGTGCTGACCGAGTTCGCGATCGCGCTTCAGCTTGTGGGAAGCATTATTGTGGGCATATCGGTGTTTGTAACTCTGTTCGCCGCGCTTTCTTATCTGTATTATTTAGGGTATTCGCTGAAGGTGAAGTACGCGGAGTAAGGATTCTCAACAGAATTTCCCCCAAGTAGAAGAGGAGATTTCACTTATGCGAGCTCACCTTGGAAAACACCCACAGCAGGATTAAAGCGGCAATAAGAGAGGCAAATATGTTCACGTCGTTATACCTGCTCAGCTCCGCTAAATATGTTCCGAAAAAATGATTAATTACTCCGCCCAGGAACGAACCCACGAAACCCACAACCAAGGCGCCCCAGAACTTTCCGATCAGATATTTCTTGAGAATAAAATAAAAGTAGATGGCCGCCGCCAGGCCCACAATAACGTAGGTCAGAAAGATATTTATCGGATGCATGGTAATTAATCCCCTTTGTATAGTTTATCGAGAGAATATGCACGTTCCTTAATTTTTAAGTGCTTAAAGGCAAGCCTTTCGGCTACTCATACTTTTTACACATTACATCCAACTGCCCGATATATTCCAAAGGGCTTTCAATCTGCGCCCACATATGATTGGGATCAAGGCTGAAACCGTAGCTGAAAGCATAGAGCATTAATGTGACATTGACAGGTGGAAGTGCGTTAATATAATTATCCCATATCGTGCTGCTGATATCAGCGTCGTTCTGCTCAAAATCATCAAATCCCTTATACTGATACTCTTCACCGCTGGCATGACCTTCGGGAAAAGAAACAGCGCGTTTGAGTTCAAAGGTCTCAAGAACGGTTCCGCCGTCATCTTTGATGGTAACCGTAAGCATCCCGGTAATGTCATCAAAATAACATTCCATATCAACATAAGTGTATCCCGATGTTTTAAAATACTGATACTCGTACTTTCCGATCTCTACATCTTCGAAACATAAAACCGGTTTAATAAAATCATCCGTTTCATCACCTGCCCTGTGCATCCTCCTAAACCCATTTCCCGCCAACTGACTCGAATAACTCAAACTTATCACACCTCCCGACTGAGGCCCGGTAAATATCCTATAATACAGCTCGATCCCGAAATACACGTAATCCGTACCATCATCATCCCAGGCCGAGTCGTAAATCCTGAAGCGAAACGTGGTGTCCGCAGAACCATTTTCTACTGGCGGGAGCAGGGCACCTACCGACACCATCAAACCGCAGCCCGGCAGCATAAAAATAATGGGAATTAAACAGAGGTATGTATACTTTAAAAAATTCTTCACTTTGTTTAAGCCTTTATTACTCCGGACTTAAGCCCCCGATCACATCTAGAAGCTCGTAAATCACGACAGGTTTGTTTTTACCCTTGACCCGGATGTTGTCCAGTTCCCGCACAATTACTTTGTCCTTGACCAGTCCGTAGGTGAACTCGCTGATAATAATATTGGTATGGTAGGTCTTATTCGTGCCCTCAAGCCGCGCGCCCAGATTCACATTGTCTCCCATCAGGGTGTAGTTCATGCGCCCCTGCGATCCCATATTGCCTACGGTCATGATCCCCGAATTAAGGCCGATTCCGATATTGATCCGTTTTTCCGGAGGCCATTTTTCGTTTAATTGATGCAGTACCTCCATCTGCTTGAGCGCGCATTTGCAGGACATAATGGCATGCTCGGCTTGTGGAAGGGGAGCTCCCCAAAAACACATTATCTCATCACCCACGTATTTGTCGAGCGTGCCTCTGTACTCCAAAATCAGATCGGTCATTGCGGTAAGATAATGATTAAGGTGTTCAACCAGGGCCTGGGGGGTCATGCTTTCCGACAGCGTGGTAAAACCGCGGATATCGGAAAAGAGCACGGTCAGCTCTTTGTCGACTCCGCCCAGCTCGGGCGGATTCTGCAGAATCTGATCCACGACCGCCGGGCTCACATACTTGCCGAACATGCCTCTAATCCGCCGTTTATCGCGTTCTTCGAAAATAACTCTGTAGGCCACAATCATCAACACTGTCAGGATGATGGCCAATGGTGGAGCGGTAAAACTTAAAATAAAATTGAAGTTTTGAAATATCTGATCACAAATCAATATCATATATAAAATTACGATAAATATGGATATATGCAGAGAAAGTAATGTCGGGAGCCGCGAAGAAATAAAGGCAATTAACAGAATTACGCCCAGGATGATTAACAGATCCAACCATACAGGCGCATGGAATAAAAAATTATTTCTGATAATCGTGTCAAGGGAATTAGCATGCACCTCAACGCCGTACATCAGGCCGAAAGGCGTGGGTTTCTCGTCAGTGCCTTGAAAAAAACCACCTGCCAATACCAGCTTATTCTTAAATCCTATCCCCCCCGGTGCTTTGGGCCAGGGAATAATCGAAGTTTCCGGATCGGGACCGGGCGCAAACTGGGCGTAATAGTAAAAAGGTCTGAGTTTAAATGTATAGTCGTCCTTTGTCGATCCCGGACCCATAAAATTGATCAGCATATCTCCATGCTTGTCAATCGGTATTTTTATTTCGTCCAGTGTATAGTATTCATCCGTACCGGTCATTACCCGGTACGGTTTTTCCCACGCGTTGGTCTCTATATTAAAAAATTCAGGTTCCGATATTCTCACGTACTCGCCCAGCTTTACTTCCACGTCTTCGATTTTCTTATTCATATACTCCAAAGCCAGGGCAAGGCTGATTGATGGAACAAACGAGTCCTTAAACTTCCTAATAATATAAAGATCATTCCCGCTTCCCTGATCTGGTTTGGTTAAAGCTTTTTCCTGCATTTCTTTTTCAAGTTTAGCAAGATTTTCTTCGGAAAAAGGAAAGCTTATATTCTCAAACTCACCGTTCTTCCTATTTAGCCAGCCCAGCCACTCAAAATTATCCTTATTAACACTAAGATTGCGTAAACCTTCTGTAATCTCATGCACAGGAATGGGATACTCCGCGATTAAACGGGAATAGCGGGCGAAAACCCTATTCCTTCTATAAATTTGATCATTGTCTTTATCATAATTTGCATGACCAAACCCGTACGCAGCTTGTGCGTATGGTTTTAAAGGCGGTTCCACACCGAAAAAAGGCTCAAGTGCCTCCCAATCACCCTGAATATTCGTAATAGTACCGCAGTTTTCTTCCAACGTTGCCTGAGCCTCATAAAAGGTTTCCCGAAGGGGATCATCCTGAAGCAAAAACCAATCAACAACTGTTTCTAAAAATACTCTCTTGTTTTCCTTTATTGCCTGGATAAGCATGATATCGTTTTCCGGTCTGTTGCTGTCCTTTTCCACAAAAAAGATATCCAAAAGCAGGGCTCGCTCGCGCGCATCCTGATTAACAATGCGAGTCAGAAAATTAACATAATTAGCTTCCACGGAGCGGGGAAAGGGCCAGCGCCCCAGACGCTGCAGACTGTCGAAATCTATAGGAGCAATAAGAATGTCAGAAGAGGTCCTCAGTTCCTCTTCTTTTTTCAAATCTACGCCTTCGCTTTCTATCTCCTGCTGGCGCTCCTGCCTCCGCTTGAGGTCCATTTTATACTGCAGATGGCCGCTCTGGAAATATCCGTCAAGAACCTTTAAATCGAATTCCGAAAGAATGATTGTTCCGTAGTTAAGGAACACGATAACCAAAAAAACAATGAAGGCAATAACCAAACTAAAATACTTAAGCTCAAAGATATGTGCTTTTTTTCCATTAGACGCCATTATTATCTCCTAACAAAAGTGATTATTCCTCTTGTTCTTCAGTTTCCCCCTCCTGTATCTTCAACATAATGTTACGATTTTTAGCAATTTTTGTCCAATCATTCTTTTCGAAATCCAGCTCCAGCTCCAGATAGATCTCTCTTATCCGGGCCAAAATCTGATCGGCCGAGTCGCTGTCTCCCTTTTCCTCTACCTGCGATAGTTTCGTCTCCAATAACCTGGCCGTTGACAACAGCACATGAGGGTAATCCACGGCCTCCGGATATGTCTTTGCAAAATATATATACAATGCCAAAGCATAATCATCCAGCTGTTCAAGATCGTATTCATAGTTCTTAAAAGTTTCTTCAGCTATGAGTTCCCGAACATCGTCCTGAGTTATCCGGTCCAATAAATAGGTCCCCTCTTTCTGGTAATAGTCTATCTCTTCGATTATGACGGCCGCATTGTAAAGCGCCATCTCCGCCAGGTAACTATGGGGATTCGCCTTTACAGCCTGAAGCATATCATCAAGCATACTGAGCCAGGCCTGGCTTTTATCCTGTTTTTCCCCACCTTCCCCTTCAACAAGTGCATCCTCTCTTGTCATATAGAAACGCGTAAAAAGCGCTCTCTGGCAGGCCAGAGTATTGGGATATTCATCTATTACAGTTTCAATAAAATCAACCAGTTCCTGTTTATACTGTTTGTTTTTTTCAGTATCATATTCATTCTTCCATTTATCGTATCGCTCCTGCAACTCTTCCGCCTTTTGAGTTGAGCTCTTTTCTATCTGCTCGGATATGGTCACCCATACTAAAAAAAATACAAGCCCCACTATAATAGCAATAGTAACTAAAAAAATTAAAAACCTGTTTTTCTGTATTACCTGCGCAAGCTTATCGCCGAAACCCAATTTGGTTTCCGTACCGTGTGCTTTGTTCATGACAACTCCTTATTCTTTATTTATTGACAGCTCCTTTAAGAGCCGTGATAGATATGTTCGCTGAATGCCGAGTTCACCGGCCGTTTTTGTCTGATTCCAATTATTTTTTCCCAAAGCCTTTTTTACAAAATGGGCTTTAAATAAGTTAATTGCATCTTTCAGGGTTTTTCCCCTATAACGTTCTTCTTCAGGGACAGCCTGATTATGTAAAATTAATGCCTGAGGCGTAATATACTCTGTCTGACAGATTACGACCGCACGTTCGATCGCGTTCTCAAGTTCTCTTACATTTCCCGGCCATGAATATGAAAGCAACATTTCTATTGCTTCATCGGTAAAGCCCTTTATCTGCTTCTTGGTTTCCCGTCTAAACTTGGTAAGAAAAAAGTCGATCAACAGAGGAATGTCGGAAGTACGTTCCCTAAGCGGAGGAATATAAATAGGCAGCACGTTCAAGCGATAATATAAATCCGAACGGAACCTTCCCCGTTTTACCTCGTTTTCGATATCTTTATTAGTGGCGGCGATTATTCTCACATCAACCTTAATTGAACTTGAACTTCCCACCGGTTCAAAAGTCTTTTCCTGAATCACACGCAACAGTTTTGCCTGGACAGAAAGCGGTAGATCGCTGATCTCGTCCAAAAATATTGTTCCGCTGTCCGCCAGCTCAAATCGGCCCCGCCGGTTGGCAATAGCATCGGTATAAGCTCCTTTGACATGGCCGAAGAGTTCACTTTCCAACAGACTTTCCGAAAGTGCCGGGCAGTTGACCCTGATAAAAGCATTGTCTCTGCGCGGACTGTTCAGATGAATCTGCTCGGCGAACAGCTCCTTGCCCACTCCACTCTCGCCAAGCAGCAGCACGGAAGAATCGGTACCTGCCGCTTTTTTGGCGATCTCCAATTTTTCCATGAGACCCTTGCTCTTACCGATAAAGGTATGGTATCCATGTTCGGTTTGAATCTGGTCATGAAGCAGAGAAACCTCGTCTTTAATCTTTTGAAACGAGCGCGCATTTTGGATGGCTATTGCCGCCTGCGTGGCGAAAATCTCAAGCCATTGCAGATCCTCATCGTTAAAATTTTTGCCGTCTTTTTTATTGAGAATTTCAATAACTCCCACACACCTGTCCTTTACCCGCATGGGTACGGCCAGAATGGATGAAGTGGGAAATTGAATCTTTTCACTGATATCCGACTTAAATCTGTTATCCATGTCCGTGTCGTTCACAATAAGCGAATGGTTTTTTTCATAAACCCAGCCGGCAATACCTTCACCGCTTTTTAAGGAAAAGCGCTTAACATCCGCCCCCTTCTCGCCCAGCGCTATTTCAAAATAGAGCTTTTTATTCTCAGGATTTTCCAGAATCAATGAAGAGGCGGCGCCTTCGGTAAGCCTGGTGGCGGATTCAATGATCTGGGTGAGAAGAACCTTGATATCATCATAATTCGAGTTTATAAGTGTATTGATTTCGATTAATGTCTCTAGCTTTTTTCGATTAATATCAAAATTTAACATGATATCTTAGAAGTCCGTATTATTTAGCTTCCTTTTCCTTGATAATATCAGCCAGCGTGGCGGTCTCGATCTGGTCTTCCTCATCGTGAAGATACTTTTCCATATCCTTAGCCCGCTCTCTGTCCGCGTAATCCCTTAAAGAAAGTCCCAGCTTTTTCCTCTTCGGAACAAGCTCTATAATAGAAGCCTTTATTTTATCACCGACCTTATACCGTGTTATTACTTCTTCGACTTTTTCCAGAGTAGGATCGCAAATCTGTGATCTTTTTATAAAACCCTTGATACCGCCCTGTACTTCCAGTTCAATTCCGGGTTCCATTATACTTTTTATCTCTCCCTCGATTACACTGCCCTTTGAAAATACGTTCTGCAAAGCCTGCCAGGGATCGTCGGACAGCTGCTTTAAACCCAAGCGCACCTTTTTATTTTCTTTATCGATTTTTAATATCATTACTTCGATCTCTTCACCCGCTTTGAGCGCGTCCTTTGATTTTTTTACATGTTTTGTCCATGAGATATCATCCACATGTAAAAAGCCGTCAATACCCTCTTCAAGCTCCAAAAAAGCACCTGTCGCGGATAAATTTTTTATAGTCCGCTTGATTCTGCTTCCTTCCGGATAACGCTCTTCGAGATCGTCCCATGGATTCTTCAGCACATGCTTCAAACTCAAAGAAACCTTCTCCTCATGCAGATCAAAGTCAAGGATCTTAACTTCAACCGTATCATTAACATTGAACACCTCTTTGGGATGCCGCACTTTTCTAACCCAGGAGAGTTCCGAGATATGTACCAGTCCTTCGATACCCGGTTCCAGCTCGACAAACGCACCGTACTCAACAAGTTTCGTGACTTTACCCTTTACAATATCTCCGGTCTCATATCTTTCCTCAAAGCTTTTCCAAGGATTAGGCGTCATCTCCTTTAAACTGAGGCTAATCTTTTTTTTGTCCCTGTCAATATTAATAATTTTAAGCTTAACCTTATCGTTTTTATTGAAAAGATCTTTGGCTTTCGCGGTTTTACTCCAGCTGAGGTCACTGTTATGCAGCAGTCCGTCAAAACCGCCCAAATTGATAAATACTCCAAACGAGGTAAAACTCTTTACCGTTCCCTCAACCTCATCGCCGATGTTTTTTAGCTTAAAAAAATCATCCTGCTGTTGCCGGCTTTTATCCTCAAGCCAGGCTCGTCTGGAAAGCACTATTCTTCTCTGCCCGCTTTTATAAATACGTTCGATATAGAACTTGGATTTTAAACCGATATACTCTTGAGGGTCTTCTACCTTCCGATTATCCACCTGTGACATAGGCACCATCGCGAGCGCGTGCTCCTGGATCTTGGCTTCGAAACCGCCCTTCACGCTTTTTACGATAACGGCTTCAACGGGAAGATGTTCTCTATAACTTTTTTGAAGCTGCTGCCAAAAATCAATTTCATCAGCTTTACGCTTGGATACGATTACCTGGCCGTTTCGTCCTTCTTTATAAAGCAGAACAACTTTTACAGTGTCGCCAATTTTCGGTTTTTCCTCGAATTCGGTTAAAGGAATTTTGCCTTCGGACTTATACCCCACATCGATAAATACAAACTCATCCGATACTTCAAGTACAGAACCCTGTATCAGCTGCCCTTCTTTAAGAGTATCCATTGTTTTTAAGTACTGCTCCTGCAGATCATCTTGAGAAAGATTATCTTCATTCAATTCAGACATGGTTATTACTCGTTAAACCTTTCTGTGTAATAAAATAACTACTAAAGCGCCAATTTTAAAAAAGTGCAATAAAGGCCTATGTTCTCACAAACTTTCGCTATGGTCAAGTCTGAACGTATAAATATTAAAAACCAAATTACTGTCGGATATTTACTTCTTACGGAGATCACGGAGTCACGGAGATTTTTATAAGTTCTACCTGAAATCAATTCCATACTATATTCTTGTGAGCTTCGTGTCACAAAAAAATATTCACATTTTTATTACTCCGGCCTTTTCAAAAAACCACCTTACTTCATCTGCGGTAAGATGGCGGTATTTGCCGCTTTTAAGCCCGCCTAGTAAAACATTTCCAATCCGTATTCGCTGCAGTGTTTTGATAGCCACGTCCGCCGCGCCTAATACCTTTCGTATCTCCCTGTTCTTACCCTGAGTCAGTGTCAGCCGAAACTTCTTAGGTAATATTCGTTGATAGCACTTGGCTTGATACCGCACTCCCTCAATCTTAATCCCCGCCACATATTGATCGAGCAACTCGTCTGTCATCACCTTCCCAACACTAACCAGATACTCTTTTTCAACACCGTATCTGGGATGGGTAATGACTCCAGAGAAATTACCATCATTGGTAAAAAAAATCAATCCACTGGATAAAAAATCTAGCCTCCCCACATGGAACAGCCTCTGGGGAATCGCAGCCTGAAAAAGCTCCTTGGCAAGCGGCCTTCCGAATCTGTCGGAATTCGCACAAAGAAAGCCGGCCGGTTTATGAAGCGCGATATAAACCTTTTTCTTCACAAGGCTAACCAGTTTACCGTCTAAGGTTACCTCATCCTGTTTTGTGACTTTGGAACCAAGAGTGGTAACCGGTTTTCCATTTACACAAACGCGGCCTGAAAGAATAATCTTTTCACAAGCTCTTCTCGATGCAATACCGCAGCGCGAAAGATACACATGCAGCCGTATATCATCAACGGAGTTCAAATTTCCTTCTTTCAACCTCATCCAATTTCGGCAGGTCGGAGATGCTTTTCAGATTAAAGTGTCTGAGAAAAGCCTTCGTTGTACCATACTGCAGCGGTTTACCGGGAACATCTTTCTTTCCCACTTCTTTAATAAATTCCCTGCTTAAAAGGAGTTTAACCATAGCATCCGAAGACACTCCACGGATGCTTTCAATCTCACTCCTTGTAATTGGTTGGGAATAGGCAATAATGGCGAGTGTTTCCAAAGCGGCCCGTGAAAGCCGGGCTTCGGCTTTTTTACCATAACGTGTTTTTAAAAGTTCCCACAACTGCTTTTTAGGGGCAAACATATACCCCCCGGCCAGAGACACAAGCTCAAGCCCGTGCTCGTTCTTACCATATATCTGTTTAAGCCTCGTTAATGCGTCTTGTACTTCAGACTTAGCCAAGCCTGATGCTTTTACCAAGAAAGTCTCACTTACGGCATCAGCTTCCAGGAATAAAATGGCTTCAATCAAAGCCGCCTGCTTATCTAAAAGTTGCATGCTGTCTCTCCTTTTTAAGATCTACGCTGTCGTGGCCCTCGAATATGATTTTATTCTTATGTCACCGAACATTTTATTCTGGTATACTATTATCTCTTTTGACTTTACCATTTCCAACACCGCCAAAAAAGAACAGATTATTGCCAAGAGGGAATGGGATTTTATTAAGATCTCCGTAAACAGAAACTCCTCTTGCTGTTCAATCATCTCCCGAATCAGAGTAATTTTTTCATTGATTGTAACTTCTTCGTAAAGATCGATAATCTGTTCTGTGGATAACGAAGACACCAAAGAAGAAAATGTTTTCAACAGATCCCATACGTCGATCTGCTGCCAGATGTCCTCGTCGGGAAAAGGTAAAATGTTCTGCTTACTTTTACGCTCGATAAGCCATTCGGACTTGTCTTCCTGTACGGCGATAAGCTCACCCAGTTTTTTATATTTCTGATATTCAATCAGCTTTTCAACCAGTTCCCGTCGGGGATCCTCTATTTCTTCATCCAGATTGACTTCCACGGGCAGCAGCATTTTAGACTTGATAAAGAGGAGTGTGGCCGCCATCAGATAGAAATCAGTAAGGTTGTCAAGCTCAATCTGGGAAGCATATTCCAAATACGCCAAGTACTGTTCGGTAATCTTGGCAATCGGAATATCATAAATATTAATCTCTTGTTTTTTAATCAGGAATAAAAGCAGATCCAATGGACCTTCGAACTCACCGACTAAAAATGTATTTTGATCCATAGTTGAAGAATACTCCGCCTCATTCTATATCTAGATGTAGTTGTAAACTGCTTTTAAAGATTACAGCACTTTATATATAATAGGTTTTTTAGTATAACGAGAGAACGAATGAAAGTAAACTCCCTGATCTCTTATTTTTAATAAGTATTTCCAAAACAGCTGACCGCTTGCCGGATCTCTCAGGGTGGGCGCAATTTCAATAAGCGGCAGGATTACAAATTTTCTTTCATACATCCTGGGATGCGGGATAATAAGCTTGCGCTGTGTTATGAGTGTGTTCCCGTAAAGCAGGATGTCGATATCCGCAAACCGCGGACCATAGCGCTGCGATGTATTCCTTTTGCGCCCCAATTTATTTTCAAGTTTCAGAATATAGGTCAATAGCTTGTACGCACTCAAACTAAAATGACCGCATACCACCGCATTGAGAAATCGCGGCTGCCGCGTGTAATAGAGCGGTTCACTCTCATAAATCCGCGATACCCTTAGGTCTTTGCCTATCTGTTTAAGATTTTCAATGGCAGTTTCAATATTTTCCGCACGATCGCCGAGATTAGATCCTAATGAGAGAAAAACGTTTTTTGTCACGGCTTTTTTGTTATTTATCTTCGGCAGAAGCAGCTTGTACTGTTTTTACTTCCGGCTCTTCCTCCGTCTTTACTTCAGGTTTTGTTTCCTGTTTTGTATCTGCCGAGGGAAACAGTATCTGCTTTACCTTGCTTTCCACTTCCTGAAAAATATCGGGATTATTCTCTAAAAAAGCTTTGGCGTTTTCTCTCCCCTGCCCGATTTTCTCCTGACCGTATGCATACCAGCTGCCGGTTTTGTTGATGACATTATGGTCCACCGCAGCATCCAACAAACTACCTGAAGCCGAGATTCCTTTACCGAATAAAATCTCCAGCTCAACCTTGCGAAAAGGCGGGGCCACTTTATTTTTTGATACTTTTACCCGCACTCTGTTGCCGATCGCGTCCTCATTTCCCTTGGCGATAGTTTCGATTCTACGTACTTCCAGCCTGACCGAAGAATAAAACTTTAAAGCGTTTCCTCCCGTAGTAGTTTCGGGATTGCCGAACATCACTCCGATTTTCATCCGAATCTGATTAATAAAGATCAGGCATGTTCCCGACTTTGAGATAGTGCCGGTAAGCTTACGTAAAGCCTGACTCATGAGTCTCGCCTGCAGCCCCATATGAGAATCACCCATATCACCTTCGATCTCGGCTCGAGGTGTAAGAGCGGCCACGGAATCCACTACAATTATATCAACAGCTCCGGAACGTACTAATGACTCCGCTATCTCCAAAGCCTGTTCCCCGTTATCCGGTTGTGAAACCCACAACTCGTCAATATTCACTCCCAGGTTTTTGGCATAGAGAGGATCCATGGCATGTTCAGCGTCGATGAACGCCGCAATACCGCCTTTCTTCTGCGCCTCCGCAATGGCGTGTAATGCCAAAGTCGTCTTACCGGAAGCTTCCGGTCCGTATATTTCAATAACACGCCCCTTCGGGTACCCCCCCACACCTAAAGCAGCGTCCAAAAGTATGGATCCCGTAGGTATGATACTGATACTTGCCCGAGCAGAACCATTGCCTAATTTCATAATCGAGCCCTTGCCAAACTGCTTTTCAATCTGAAGCTTTGCCGCTTCCAGGGCTTGAGTCTTATCTTTTGCCGAAGCAGACCGATTGTCTACCTGCCTGTTAGCACCATTTGTCATGTTAGTTCCCCCTCTCATACAGCTACTACAGTCAAAAAAGTAATGCTGCTTTCATTTTTATAATATCCTTTTTAGATTTTTGTGGTCAAGACGTAATAACGATTATTGCCGAAATTATCTTAATCGGTTTACCGTGCCGATAATGAGAGCGTGAACTTAAAAAGCTTATCGTGCTCATTAATTCTCTTTATGACAATACTCTCTCCTCTTTACGCGCTCAATTGTGCGGATATTGTGAAACAAAGCGACAGCAGTATGAACAAAGATATTATTGAGTTTATTTTCAGTGAGGATTATGAAACCGCGCTGAGTATCATGCGGGCCCTGGGCCAACGCGAGGATTCTTATGTTGAAGATATCATTTCAACTGTCTTCTCCACGTATCCGGGAGATGAATTCTACAAAAATGAAAATTTACTTGAAGAACTGCTTTCCAGTCTATTCGCAGCTCAGCACAACCGTGCGCTTTTAAGCGCCCGTTTTAATCAAAACAAGGCCGCCCTGCACGAACTTATCATCAATATACCCCATATATATTCTCCCGCTCTTAAGCGGCACTTAATCAGACTGATCCCTCTGGCCGGGCATGAAAAATACCGGACGGTTCTGGCCCAGGAAGCGGAATCCATTATCATATTATTAAAAGCGAATGCGGGTTATGCGGAAAAAGCAGTGGATCAGGAGTTGATCACGCTGCTTAAGGTGGTAGCGGAACTTGAGTTGACAGATCTCGCAGAGATCTGTATCACTATTTCATATGTATCAGGCAACCGGGATATTGTTCAACTCTCCCGCCAGGTCGCGTCCGGACTATTGAAAAAATAAATACAGTATGAACCAGCTCATTTTACACAATCTCTTCGTGTCCTTTGAGGTTTATATTATTTTTCATATCGGTTTTAAAAAAGCTTTTTCGAGTCCAATAATATGGTCACAGGTCCGCAGTTGGTATAACTCACATCCATCATGGCGCCGAAAACACCGGAACTCACCGCGATCTTTAATTTCTTACATTCTTGGATAAATTGATTGTACATTGTTTCCGCCTTAGACGGATCCGCCGCACTGCTGTATGAAGGCCTGCGTCCTTTGCGCGCGTCGCCATATAAAGTAAACTGGGACACCACAAGCAGCTCCCCGTCCACATCAAGCAGTGAGAGATTCATTTTTCCGCGGTTGTCCGCGAAAATACGCAGGTTGACGATTTTATCGACGAGATAGTGCAGATCCTCTTGTTGATCGGAATCCGCAATGCCTAAATACACAAGAAGTCCGGAAGAAACAGTGCCTGTAGACTTATTATCCACGTATACCGATCCGTTTTTAATTCTTTGTACAACCGCGCGCATCTGTTTACATTCCCGGTATAAGCTTGCGCAGTGAAGCGACCTTTAACGATATATATGTGTCATGAACCAATACTTCTGCCAGTAATTCCATAGCGAAACCGTTTTCTATGTTTGCCGCGAAATCCACCTCAACCGGCACCACACCTTTAAACTCCTTTTCTTCATGATAACCCACCAAAAAATCAAAACTGATATTATCCTCCCCGACTGTCAGGTTTGTAACTTTGCCTTTCCACATTACATAACAGCCGTCATAAAGCAAAGGTTCACTGAAAACTTCCTCAAAAGAGAACCCGTCCTTAAAATCCGTAAAAGCAGGCTTAATAGCATACCCCTTTAATATCTTGGCTTTTTCTTTAATCCCGAAGACCGCATTGGAATTTATCAGTCTGTTACATTCCACAACCGCCAAATTATCTCTGTAGCGGAGAAAATACTGTTTTGCCTGCTTGAATATATCACTTACCTCCTGCTCGGAATATGTATAACGAAAATCACCGGAATATTCTATCAGAGGCGCATGAGAAGGCGTTATGGTTACTTTTTCCACCTCACTGCGGGTTGCAGGAGTATACGAGAGCAGATAATCACCAACCACATACACTGTCATTATCAGGAGTGCAACTCCGGCCGCGATTAAAAATATATAAAAAGGAAAACTTTTTTTAACCTGCGGAAACAGTTTCTGTAATCTTCCGCTGTCGATAAAAGCCGCGATATGATCTTCACTCATGCCTTTTTTAAGCAGTTCCAGACCGCGCTGTGCCTTCTTGTTATGAGCATCAAGTTCCGCGACCCGAAGCCAGTGCTTTAACGCCTGCTCCGCGTCGCGTTTTTTAAGGTTGGCGGCGGCTAATCCTAAAAGAGTGCCCACATGCTCGTCCTGCAACTGATGGGCCCGCCGTAAATAGGATAAAGCACCGCCAAAATCACCTTGATAAAGACACGATGTTCCCAGCATATAATAAAAGGAAAAACTTTCACGATATTTGAATATAAGCGGTTCCAAATAATCAATAACGGCTTTAAAGTTCTTACCCTGAAAAAGCCTTTTTGCTTTAGCGAGACTCTTTTTCTGTTTTGTTTTCTTTATATCTTTCATTTCTATTTTAATACAAGTTGTATCTCTATTGGCAGTTATGTATTTTTAAATATCTTACTATTGACTGATAATTTTTTCAACTTCGATTATATTTTTTTTGAAAAGCTCAAGCTCAGTATCGGAGACCATTTCCCCGGCATTTATTTTCAGATTAAGATCCTTTATTACTCTATTAATTGAATCCATGTTATTCATAATATCAGCATAATCCACCGGATAATCGGAAAAATCATTCAGATCCTCATCCAGTGTGCTTATTTCTTCCGGCAGATCCTTTTCAATGGGCTTGGTGGTTTCAACAATATCGGTATGATCGGGAGCCGGTTCCGATCTGTTTCCGATTACCAATACAATTTTTCTGCTTTCACCGCTCTTTAAAACCACCGGATTATAGTAATGACAAACCGCGGAATCATTCACCGAGTAGGGAAGGTCGTTAAAATCGCGCATATCATCCGTGCGATAGAACCACAGGCTTTCATTTAAGCGCTTCCAGTTGCCAAAAACAATCTTGTCCGCGGGCGTAACTCCCGAGCCCCTGGTAATGACACGCATGCCTATCTGTTCACTCCCTTTATCCATTTGCAGAGGGGATATCCAGTAACTAAGCGAACTCCGAGTGTCAAGAGTTGTTTCCTTGCTTATTTCAACCCCCGTATCCGTCACGAAATGCGGTCCCGCCTTTTCACCCAGATAGGTATCGAAAAGATAACGCACACCCACACTTTGATCAACTTGTGAAATGTTAAACAGAACCAGTACTATTTTTACCTGGGTTCCCTGAATGATAAAATCCTGGATCACCTGAAGCTGTTTCGAAATCCAGATAAAGCGGGCTCCTTGCGCGGTCAGCTCAATTCTTTGGATAAAATCACCGCTTCCGCCCATTCTATGGATTTTATTCCAAATACTAAGGCTTAAAAACGAGGTGCGCGGATCTTTATCCAGTAAAAAAGGCACATACTTTTCCTTTTCCGCATCTTTTAGATAATAAAGTGAAAAAATACCGGTGTTTTCATACAAAACAAGTTTTATACGGTCTTTTTTGATTTCCAGGGCATTAAGCCGGCTCATGCAGAGAAAACAAAGCAGAAAAAAAACCACTCTAGACACGCAGACTCGCATTACTCACTCTCCAGCTCTTCCAACAGCTGTTTAAAATACTCTTCCTTTGTCCGGAGTGCCTGCTCCTTGAGGTTCAGAAGCTCCTCTATCTGCTTTAACCTTTCACGCTCGGCCTCCAGGTCGCTTTCATCGATAGTCGCCACCGGCACTCCCTTTTCCAAAGCGGCTATTTTCTCATTGAGATCGGCAATCTCCTTCTTCAGCTTTGCGATTTCCTCATCTTTTCTTTTAAGCTGTTCCTGTAATTCGGCAATATCGGAACCCGGTTCAATACCCACACCGGACAGACGCTTTTGATACGCCGTAATAACCTGCTCATAGGTTCTTTCTCTTCTCTGATATTCCTCTATTGCATTGAGAGAGTCTTCATAACTCCATTTTAACAGTTTTAAAAGCTCGGTTTCCCGTTTTTTAAAACCAATAAGAGAAATACGATAGCGTGCCGCTTCCACCTTATAGCTTGTTGGATATTTCTGCAGCACATACCCGTAAAATGTCTCGGCTTCATCGAAATGACCGAGATTAAAAAGGCATTCCCCGATAAAAAAATAACTGTTCGGCACAAAGGGGGAGTTTTTATATGTGTTAATGAAATCCTTTAATACACTGATTGCGCCTTCAAAATCACCTTGATAATAGATCAATTTTCCCTTTAAATAGATTGCTTCAGAATAATAGGTATGATCCGGGTAATTTATCAGAAAAAACTCAAGGTTTTTTGAAGCGCCGGTGTAATTCCTCAGTGCCATATAAGATTTGGCGAGCATGAAATAGGCAAAGCCATGGTACTCTTTATACTGGTTATTCTGGGTGACATCGCGGAAGCGCAGCGCAGCCAGCTCAAATTGATTACTTTTAAAGTACTCAATACCCTCATTTAAAATAATTTTAGCTTTATCATTATTTGCCAGTCCAAGCTGCGGGATAAAAATAAAACACACAACAATAAAAATAAATAAATTGCTCTTTTTCATAGTAATTCCTAGGCCTCTTCTATTTTTTCGACGTAAACAATTACAAACTATATTTTTATTTTCCCCCCTTAATATAAGCAATCTCAGAAAGCGGATCTTCCGTGCTGAAAAAGGATGATCCCATTACCAACACCTCACCACCGGCGTCCACTACATGTTTATAGGTCGAACGGTTTATACCCCCATCTACCTCTATATAAAAATTATATCCCATTTTTTTCTTAATCTCTTTTAATTGCCGGACTTTTTTAAGACACTCATCTATCATTAACTGACCTGAAAAACCAGGGTTGACGGTCATTACCAGTACAATGTCCACCATATGCAGGATCTCCATTAATCGGCTTATGGGAGTGGAGGGTACAAGCGTGATTCCTGTTTTTACCTTTTTATCCTTAAGATACGAAAGCAAGCGGTGCACGTGTACCGCGGCTTCTATATGTATGGTAATATGATCCGCTCCTGCCATCACGAAGCGCTTGACATGTCTCTCCGGTCTTCGCACCATAAGATGAACATCAAAGGGCAGTTTGGAAAGAGGGCGTAAATCCGCTATCATTTTGGTGCCGAAAGTAATATTCGGAACAAAATTGCCGTCCATCACATCAAAATGGACCCAATCCCCCTTCGCCTTCTCTATTAATGTGAGCGCACTTCTCATATCACCGAAGTCGGCCGCTAAAAGAGAAGGGGCAATAAGCACAGGTTTTTGCTGCATAGTCAACATCCTTTGTCTTAAATATACTTCAGAAAAAGCCGCCGCCGACGGTAGTGGTTTAATAGTTGCCAGATAGGTGGCGGCTTTTTCTTCCACCCTGCGCCTGATCACTAAATCTTTGATTTAGCGGACAAGCACTCCCCAATATACCACCAGCTTTGCCGGTTGTATGTTGCCTGCTGTTACTGTAAGGATTTATCCGCTTTTTCGCAAGGCATTTTACTATGTTTAAGATAAAATTTGAAAAGTATACAGTAAATTGCAAAACTCGAAAAATCATCTTATCTTTTATGGATGAAAATTATTATTCTTTTTTTATAACGATTTGGCAATTTCCTCTTAAAGAACTTCTTACAGAAATAAAATTTTGTACTCAATTGACTAAAAATTTCAGGCTGATATAATAAAAAAAACAGTATATTATTAACGCTCGTGGCAGAGAAAAAAGAAGTAAATCAAATGTTAAAGAAAGCTTATGACGCGCTTAAACAAGGCCAGTTTCAAACCGGTATTGATATAATGCAAAAGGCAGCCGTTTTAGACAAGCAGAGTTTAGAAATCGAACAGGCTCTGCAATGCGCTCTTTTTTGGAAGCAAAGAAAGGATAAATTAACAAAAATGGATCACTATTCCCAAAGTGAATACCTTATGAACGAATGGAACGCTTTTTTGCACTATACTTCCGAATTAACGAATATAGCGGCGAGCTGTTTTTATAATATCAAATATTTTATATTTACTCTTGCTTTGGAAAATTATTTGAAACTAGCCGATTCAAAAGAGCTGCTTGACTTTGACAGTTTACTTAAAATTGGAAGAATATACAAGGAACTGGGCAATTATGAAACCGCGATTGAAATACTGGAGCACGCGCATCAATCAAAGCGGAACGATCCTAAAGTTTTGGCTGATCTGGCGGACTGTTATGCTCAAGTAGATGAAATGAAGGCAGCTAAACTGTTTTTTAGAGAAGCCTTCTTTATAGATCCTGCGGCTGTAGATATATCTGCGATTGAATCGCCCTTTTTCGGAGCGCTTCTGGAGAAAATAAAACAAAACGGAATAAAAAAAAGCGAGCTTACATATTGGATACCTGTTTTTGGTACTATCTACGGAATATTCAATATTAAGCGGGAGCTAAAGCCTATCGAAATCGGAAAACTGAAACAGTCCATAAGTACTCTGGAAAACAGTCTGCTCGAAAAAAAAGAAGAGAGCGGTAGAATCATACCTCTGCTTATCAATAAACTTTTTTGGCTGATGGACCATTACATAAGCATCAAAGCACCGCAGGCAGATATAGAAAACCTGCTTTTAAAGATAAAAAACTTGGATGAAAAAATATATTTGAAATATATCAACTAAAAATCGCAAACGAAAGAGGAAATCATGGCAGAAGATATTCTAAAAACCATCAACGAACTATTAAACGAAGAAAAATGGACCAGAGCCACACTCAACAGCTATAGTATAAATAACTTTAAGGAACTTGATAATGTCATTCGCACCACCACGGAAGAGGGCTTAAGAGAAGAAGTAAAAGCACTCTGCGATGAGCACCTGCAGCATACCAAAAACAGTATAATCGCCCTCTATATTTCGGGTGTATTCGCGCTTAGCAAGCATTTGGTAGACGACTCGCATCTTGTCATACTGATAAATATCTTTGCGGATAACCATAAGTGGAATATAGTGGAATATTTATGCAAGCGAATTCTGGACTTTGGAGAGAATAAATTCGCGCTGCGTACCTTGGCGGAATCCTATATCAATAAGAACGAAGAAAATAAAAAATATAAGATCTGGGAACGTCTGATAAAAGTAGATTATGAAGAAACAGAGATTGTAAGACAGCTGGCGGAAAAGATGGAGGAGGACGGAGATCTTGAAGGCGCGGTTGAATACTATAAAAAAGCCCTGCACCGCTATATAAACAAAAGAATGTACTCGAACGTCAAGGATATCTGGGTTAAGCTTATTGAATATGTAAAGGATGACCTTGATTTCTTTTTTAATATTGAAAAAAAGATCGTCAAGTACCTCAGTAAAGAACGGGCCGCCTCTCTTCTGGAACTATTATTCCCCGTTTATATCCAGCGCGAGGAGTGGGACGCGGCCATTGAAATTGCGCGGCGCATCTTAAGTTATAATCCCAAAGATTTTAACACCAGAAAACAACTCATCGACTGCTTTAAACAGAAATACAAAGATCACAGCCATCTGGATGATTATATTAAAATATCCAATTTAAATCAGACCTGGCGTAATGTTCATGAGGCCATTGCTGATTTTAAAAAGCACATCTCGTTTGATGAGGGAAATTTTGTATATCACCGCAGTTGGGGTATAGGAAAAATAGTGAATATCAAAGACGATATATTTGTTATTGATTTCGCGAATAAAAAAAATCATAAAATGTCCCTGAAAATGGCGGTAAGCGCCCTTAAAACATTGGGTAAAGAACATATCTGGGTTTTAAAAGCCACCAAGGACAAAAAGGAACTGGCAAAACAAATAGAAGAAGACCCAGTATGGGCATTAAAAATTATTATAAAAAGTTTTGAAAATATAGCAAATATGAAGCAGATTAAGACCGAACTTGTACCGGACCTGTTTTCCGCAGGCAAATGGTCAAAATGGAGCACGGAAGCACGAAAAATCTTAAAAACCAATCCGATTTTCGGCAACTATCCTGATAAATTGGACAACTTCATGGTCAGAGACAAACCCATAAGTTTTGAGGAAAAAACATTCAATAAATTTAAAGCTGAAAAAAACTTCTTTAACCGGGTAAAAACCATACAGGATTTTTTAAATCATTCGGATCCTGATTCGGAGTATTTTAACGAAATGTTCTCCTATTTCGTGGGTTTCGCCAAAAGCTACTCATCAGTCACTGAGTTAGTGATTTCCAGTTTCCTCCTCATCCAAAAAATCATAGCTGTATATCCCTTTCTCAATCCGGAGCTTCAGTACAATTTTAAGGAGCTGCTGGATCAGACGGAAGACAAAGTGGCTGTCTTCAGTAGAATTGATGATTCGGAACTGAAAAAGGAGTTCCTTATTCAACTTAAACAACATATAGAGGGTTGGGAGGATTACTTTATTGATCTCTTCAGATTTTATTTAAACCGCTTTATTATTGAAGAATTAATTGCTCATAAGTGTATACATAAAATCACCGAGCTTTTTAATAATCTCCTTAATCACTATCGCGAGTTTCGCGAGCCCTTTATCTGGTTTGTACGTAATATGATCGGCGAACAGTGGTTTGCTAAATTAGGTGTGGAGAATGAAAAAATCCTCATCTGTATGATTCACCTCTTCGATATCACTTTCAGAGAGATTAAAAACCGCAGAGATGTGAGTCTCAACCGCAAGCTCAACAAACAGATTCAGCATTTCCTTTTTGAAGAAGACCGACTGTTAAACCACATCATGAATTCGGATGAAGATTCCATTACCAGACTCTATACGCTGGTGGAAGATATAAAAGATCTGGATCCTTCGATTAAGATTCAGCTTAAACAAAAAATCAAATCCAAATTCCCGAGTTTTCATTTCATAGGCGAGCATGAAAAAGAAAAGGTTCGAGGGCGTCTCATCGTAACCAGAACAGGATATCAGAAAAAGCAGAACACCCTTAAACATATAATCGAAGTGGAAATACCTGAAAACTCCAAAGAGATCGGAGTTGCCATGAAAAAAGGAGATTTAAGGGAAAACGCGGAATATAAGGCCGCATTGGAAAAACAGGAACTCCTAAAAACATCAGCCTCAAAATTACAGGACGAATTACAAAACGCTGAAATTTTCAATGAAAACGATGCTAATCTTGATAAGGTCTCCTTTGGCACAACTGTGGAACTGTTCAATCTGCAGACCGAGGAAAATGAAGAGTATACTATTTTCGGACCGTGGGAATCGGATCCGGGTAAAAACATTATCTCGTATTTATCTCCTTTGGGAACAAGCCTCTACAACCAAAAGGTTGGTCAGGAATTAAAATTCAAAATAAATGAACAAGAGTTTCACTATCAAATTAAAAAAATTGAAAAGGCGGTACTATGAAAAAAATAGGTATAATTATTTTTCTCCTCTTAAATCTTTGTTTTCTGTGGAGTGAAAACATCGATGTCATCGTTATGGTAGACACCTCATGGAGTCTGTGGCAGCCATTCGATGACATCGTTAACTATCTTATCAACTCCATGGTTGATGAAATCGTACACAAAGGCGACACCTTCCATTTACTGCAGTTCTCCACAAAGACTAAAGTTGAAATTACCGAACAGATAACCGATGGCGATACAAGAGTTCTTATAAAAACCAAAGTACAGCAGTTAAAGGCTCCATTGCGAATAGGTAAATATACCGATCTATTGGGGGCCATCCATTTTCTCTATGATTTTACGGACGCAAGGCCCGCAGACAGCGAAAAACTGATTGTTCTTATCACGGATGGAATCCACGATCCTCCGCCGGGCTCAAAGTATGCGCTTGACTATGAGCAGCTGAAACAAGAGTTTATCGCCAAAGCAAAACAGATAAAAAATAAGGGCTGGAACATCCATATTCTACGGATTCCGCTTATAGATCCTGAAACCGGCGAGGTAATTACGGACGGACTGGATGAAAGAGCAAAACTGCTGGATGAAATGGCCCGTGAATTGGGTATTACCATCCAACAGTATTCTCCGGACGGCAACAAAGACCTTTTGGCAACAACTACCGGCTTCCCTCAAATTATTTTTCCGCAGGATCTGGGTAAAAAACCCGGCCGGTTCGAGATACCTTTTTTAATTAAAAACAATAAAACCGAAGAGATTAAGGTTAAGCTCATCCGCATTGAATACAAGGGTGAAAATATCTTGAACACCGCTTCTATCGAAAAGCAGGTGAGCTCACAGAGCACGGCCAATCTTAATACGCCTGTTAAGCTGCCATCTGATTTGGAACAAGGTCCTCAACGACTGCCCATTACCCTGATATTCGAAGGTGACACAAGAATAATCTCGAGTAAAGGCGAGTTGATATTTACCTATGCAAAAGAAACTGGTTTAGAATTTCGTGAACTGCTGTTCTATTATCTGCTGCCCGCCTTGGGAATCGCTATAGTTATCGTACTTATCCTGCTTGTTGTTACCTCTCTCCGTAAAAAATCTCACGAAGAAAAATTTGCGGCAGTGGTCACCGACACCCAGGCTCCTGTCGCAACTGTGGTCAGAGAACCTAAAAAAATGAAGCCCGGTGATAAAAAGATTTCACAAGCATATGCCGACGTGTCCTTCCCTATTGAAATGATCGTGGAGCTGCAAAAGCGGCATATCGGATTTAGAAATATCCATAAGATCCACAGGAACAAATGTTTAAGCGTAGGCGGAGGGCATTCTTCATTCTTAATTTTTCTGGTACCCGTACCCTCACGTATAGCGGAAATAAGTTTCGACGGAAGAACATTTACTTTTACTCCGCTGAAAAAGGAATATTTCCCTCATCTGTCAGGGCCGATTAAAAACTGTCTGGAAACCGAAATTCCCGCGGTTTCCGCCAAAGGCTACGAACTGAGTCTGTCGTTTCACAGATACATCTCCCCGCTGGAACAGCTAAACGAGCTTATGCGGTCCATAAGAGAGGATAAGACACAGGAATAGCAGCTGCTCACATCTTGTCCAGGGCGCTGAGAGCTTCTTTCTGTACGGAGGTGTTGGGATCATCCTTTGAAAGTTCCTCGATTCTCATCCTTAAATCATAAATTCGGTTTATCACCACACCGCGAATCCCGTGGATTCGTAACACAAAATAAGAACTTTCAAGAAAGATTATATAAATTGATCGCAAATTACCTGATTTGGTAGCACTCAATTTACGGGCGATAAAATCAAGCGTTTTTGTATTATTTCTTTCTTTCGACAAAATAATTACCTTTTCTATTGAAGCGATTGTAGTGTGTGAAAGATCGTGATCAACAAGCGTTGAGAACGCGGTTTCTCTGATGTCCATGGTCTGTCCGTCATCTTCAAACAGATCTCGTAAAGCATTAAAGGCCTCTCCGGTTCCTATGGCACCGAGTGCCTTTATAGCCTCTCTTCTTACCACACCTTCCGGATCCTTTTGCGCTTTATACTTTAAAATATCGATTGCCGGTGCTCCTTCGGGGCGGGCCAGACCCTTGGCCGAGGCCACCCGTACCTTCCAGTAGTTATCCTTTAAACCCTGGATAAGGATGTCGAGTACATCGGACATATTAAAATTTGCCAGAGCAGAAGCCGCATAGGCTTTAAGCAACGGATCATTTTCCGCGAAAATTGTTTTTATCACAGGTATGGCCGAGGCATCCTTGATTTTTCCCAAAGCCTCGCACGCGTACATACGCCAAACCTTATCCTCGGATCTGTTTTTGACAATTTCTATCAGCCTGTTTACCGCTTTTTTTGAGCCCACTTCACCCAGGGCGACAATAATCTGTGATTTTCGCGATTCGGGGAATTCTGCATCATCAAGTTTTTCCAGGAGAATATCCGCTTCAGATTGGTCGCCGAGCTTACCCAAGGCGATAAGCGCTCCCATGGAAATCGAGTCATTGTCATGATCAATTAGCTCAACTATCGTTGATTTTCCCTTTTTTGAACCTATTTCAGACAGATAAATGAGAACCGCCCTTAGCAGCCCGGGATCCTCATTATCGTAGTTTTTTAATATCACAACGGCAATATCTTCAGCTTCCGTGTATTTAACAGCCGTAAAAAAATCCAGTATACTTGTGCGGATCTCAGTACTCACCGAACGGGCCAGTAAATCTTTTAACTCATTATTCAAGGCTGTCTCTTTAAGTGATTTAAGTTTTTTTATAACTTCCAATATTTCACGGTCGATGCCATAATGTACCGTCTCCCGCCACTCGTCAAGAAAGCTGCGCGTATCGTCCCCTTCTTTTGCCGAAAGCCATAGACAGAAACATAAGCCCAATAAGAGTAATAAAGAATATTTCTTAACCATCCTGTGCCTCCTTAATGCCGTTTACCCTTCTCTTTATAAGATCGTAAAAAATATCCACTTTTAAAAGTATATACATCAGAGCAGTTACTCCCATGGCCAGCACACATACAAAAATCAGCGTAATTATAGTATACATATATGTCAATTTAGTAAAATCCACTACATCTTTAATTACATATTGATAAATCAAAATAATTCCCGCCAGCGGAATCATAGCTATAAGCGTCTTTATGCTTGTGATGAGGATTTTTCTACCGTAAAAACGTTCCAGCCGGCGTTTGGCGAGCACAAGCAGCAGTATCATGCCGACAGTAAATGCAATGCTGTTGGCAACCGCCAATCCGGCAACCCGCAACGGAGTATTCATCAGTATGATGGAAAAGAATATATCAATCCCGACAATCACTATGGCAACAATGGCCGGAGAACGAAAATCTTTAAAGGAATAAAAAAAGCGCTGGCAGAGAAAAAGCGCGCCTGCGGAAAACAGACCCAAAGCATACCCCGCCAACACCCAGGACGTACGAGCCGTGTCTTGCGCGGTAAACTTTCCGTACTGCAAAAGCACTCTGATAATGTCATTTCCCAAAAAAATCAGTACCAGGGTGGAAGGTATAAGCAGAATAAAGATGAAGCGCAAACCGTAACTCATGGACTCCCGCAATCCCTGGATATTATTTAATGCCGCCTGCCGGCTCATACGGGGAAACAAAACGGTGATAATCGAATTGGAAAAAATTCCCAGGGGCAGCTGAATGAAAACAACCGCATTGCTTAACGCCGTTACACTTCCGTCCTCCAAATAACTGGCTAAATAAATCGCAATAACCTGATTAATGGCGAAAATTGCCGAGGAAAAGAGTGCCGGCGCCCATTTTTTTAAAATCTGCTTGAAATCCTTATTATTAAAGCGAAAATCAGGTTTTATATCATAATCTTTTTTAAAATACAGCGGAAGCTGGAATAGTATTTGCGCGACACCGCCTGCCAGTATACCGACCGCCAAAGCAAAGATACCAAGCGAACCATAGAGAAAAATAATACTTGAGATCACGCATATGGAAAACAGAATGGGAGTAATCGCCGGAATGATAAAGGAGTTTTTGGCGTTCAGGGCCCCCATCAGCACCGCGCTTAAGCTTATAAACAAAATATAACTGAACACCCAGCGAAATAGATCCACAGCCATATCCATTTTATGGGGATCATCAAAATGGAGTAAGATATGCACCAAAGGTCGGGCAAAAACAGCTGCGGCTATCACCAGAGGTACAAGGATTACAAGTAAAAAGGAGATAAGATTCCTGGCTATTCCCCGGGGGCGCTCCCCTGAATCATCTTCTATAACAGCACTGGAAAGAGTAGGAATATAAGCGGATGAAAGCGCCCCTTCGGCAAATAACTTCCTCAAATTATTGGGCAGGTTAAATACTCCATTAATAACATCCGCAGCGCCTTTACCGCCTACAATCAGAGAAATAACAAATATACGTAAAAATCCCAGAATTCTGGAAATAAAAGTACAGATCATTACTCCCACTGTGATAATGGAGTTTTTACGGACAGTTTTTTCTTTTAGAATATACTTACCCCTCAACCGTAAATTGCAGGCTGAACAGTTTCTTTCCCTGCTCACTCTTTAAAATGAAGGTCCAGTCACCCTGTACAGGCGTAAACCATACCAGGGAATACGGGACTTCGCGGTCTACCCGAATATTTTTTAAAAACATTACTTCACTTCCCTTTACCGCCTCTACAGTCAAGAATTCGATGGGGTTCTGTTTATTGATAATATACAAATAAAGTGGAATCCCTGCTGTAAACGGAGCATAAAGTTTGGCGGATGAGGAGTTCTCCGGTAATAAAACTTTCACAACCGGAGCTCCGTAATCCAACAGACGCTTGGCTCCCAAATAGCGGGTTTTATAATACTCCTCATCCAATGACGACATAATCACCCCCAGCTTCGGGCCTTTGGATGCGGCATGAATAAACTTTTTATCACCGATATAAATACCCACATGTGAGATTCCGCCTACAGTATTAAAAAACACCAGATCTCCCGGTACGGGCGGACCCTTTACCTCGTCACCGGAATTATAGAGTCCCGTTACAGAGCGTTCGGGCGCTGTTCCGATCACATCTTTATAGACCGCATACACAAGTCCGGAACAATCTGTACCTTCTTTGCTCTCATCGCCATAACTGTAGGGTGTACCCAAATACTCATGTGCCTTTTGTACAATATATTCCTGCAGATAGATGCATTCAACATGATCCGCTTCTTTACTCTGGGCAGCGAGCGAAAAACTCATCCAGCAAATAAATATGCACAATATAACACGAACATAATTCACCGCTCTTACCTCCTCTTTTAGAATTCAGATAAAATACTTTTTATGCCCTCTATTATAAGTGTTCGGTATAATTTAGGGTTCGATATAATAAAAGGTATCACATTTTGTTTTTTTTAACTTGTTTGAGTATATTCCGTTAAGAATCTTTTTTTAAATTGTAAATAATTTCCTTGCGCAATTGCCTCGCGGCAAAGAATAATAAGGTTTTGTATAAAATAGATATTATGCCGTGTGGCAAGCATGGCAGCCAGGATCTCTTTGCTTTTAAAAAGATGTCGCATATAAGCACGGCTGTAGGTATGGCAGGTAGCACAACCACAGACAGCATCAATCGCAGTAACATCATTCTTATATTGTTCATTACGTAAATTGACCGGGCCGCAATGCGTAAAAACCAGTGCATTGCGTGCTGTTCTGGTGGGGAATACACAATCGAAGAGGTCGATTCCCTGACCGATAGCTTCCAGAATATATTCAGGAGTTCCGATCCCCATTACATAGCGCGGTTTATCTTGCGGCAGTAATGAGCTCGAACAAGCCAAAAACTCATTAAAAACCTTAGTTTCTTCACCGACAGACAGACCCCCGATAGCGTAGCCGTCAAAATCCAGCTCAATTAGCTCTTCCGCGCTTCTTTTTCGTAATGCTTTAAAAAAATTCCCCTGTATGATCCCGAAAAGGGCTGTATCGGCTTTATGCACTCCTCCCTGCCATCTCACCTTACTGCGCTTAGCCCACGCGGTGGTTGTAAGCACTGCCTGCAGGGCTTCCCGCTCAGATATCCCGACAGGAGTACATACATCCAAAGGCATAGCGATATCACTGCCTAAACCAAGCTGGATGTCCACAACTGCTTCGGGGCTTAAACGGTGATAAGAACCGTCTATATGCGAACGGAAGTACACACCCTGCTCTTCTATTTTACAAAACGGCGCCAGTGAAAAGAGCTGGAAACCTCCTGAATCCGTAAGAATATTGTGCTGCCAGCCCATAAACTTATGCAGTCCCTGAAAAGAATTTACAACCTCCATTCCGGGACGCAAATAGAGATGATACGCATTTGAAAGGATGAGGCGGAATCCCATTTGCTCTAATGTTGTGAGTTCTATAGCCTTAACTGTGGCATTGGTACCCACGGGCATGAAAGCGGGAGTTATTACTTCACCATGGGCTAAGCTTAATTTTCCAGTGCGTGCCAGAGAAGACTTGTCGTTCTTTGTTATCGCAAACATTCACGTTCCTTAAATCAACATACCACCAGCCAAGCTGGTGGTATGTGAGGGAGCACCCCATAGGGGTGCAAGGTGGGAGAAAAAGCCACCGCTCAGTCAGCATCTTTTCAACCACCACCATAGGTGGCGGCTTTTTCGGAAGCAAATTATAAAATTAAATTTCACCACGAAGTACACCTATGTCACGAAGAGCCTAAAACATATTCCTTCGTCTTCCTCGCCATTAAATCTGGAAGATTTAATGGCTGCTGTGTACTTCGATACCTTCGTGTTATAAAAATCATACTCACGTCCTCGTGCGTTTGAACAATATAAAACCAATAATTACAAACACAAAAAAAGGAACAAAAGCTCCGGCAAAAGGAGGCAAAAAGCCGTTTTGCGCCATGGTATTGGTAACCATTTGAAAAACAAAAAAGATGACGGATGCGATGAGAGAACTCAAAAGACTCATAAGCAGGATATTTTTCTTAAACGCACCCCCGATCGAACTGGCGAGTATTACAACTATCAGTGTACGCAGCGCATATGAAAATTTATTATAGAAGTCGGTCAAGGCCTTTACGTAAGGAAGTCCGGCTTTTTTTAAATCTTCTATCCAATCGGCCGCCGTAATAAAACTCATTTCCGCTATTTCTGCACCGGATTCACGAAAGGTTTTTGGCTCCTGCTGCATATCCGTTGCATCATACTGAAGCTGATTCTTAACCACGATTAAATCACCCGTCTGATTCCAACTATACAACTGACAGTTATGCAGCACCCAGTGTTCACCGTTCCATTCCGCTTTGACCGCCTTAATACTCAATTTAAAATTCTTGTTTTCATCCTTTTGAACCAGCAGGATGCCTTTCATTGTCTGATTCGCGTCATCATAAAAATCTACTTTATAGACAGTACGTGTTTCTTCATTTCTGAAACTAAAATTGGAGCGATTGTAGGTTGCGGTTTGCCGTTTTAAGAGCACCTGTTCCAGTTCCCGTTTTGCTTTCACGGTTTCCATTACTATCTGGTCTTCAAAAAAAAATACTCCTATGCTGGCTATCAATCCCAACACCAAAAATGGCGTCACCAGCTTCAACAAGCTTATTCCGGAATTGAAAATGGCAATTAGTTCGTTATTCGCATAAAGAGTCCCCATGGTAAAAGAGATGGCAAAAAGCATGGATATGGGTACGGCGTAAGAAATGCATTTAGGGAGATAATATACCACAACCAGAAGTATATCGCCCAAGGAAACCTCATTATCCATGTAATGCCAGATATTAGCGAAAATATCTACCAGCTCAAGGATGAGGATAAAAAACAACAGGGTGATGAGAAAAATAATTCCGAAAATCTTTAAGATCATCCAGTGCAGGGTATTCACTTTTTTAATATCCTTATGAGATAAAAGATCATCCCAACACACAGCACGACAAAATTGGGCAGCCACATGGCCAGGGCCGGCGGGTAATTTTCTCTGAATCCGATGTGATGCCCTACCACAAGCAATATCCAATAAAGCGCTGAGATCACAAGACCGATACCGAATCCTACAATTCTGCCGCTCCAACGCGCCATCAGTCCTATGGGAAAAGCAAATATCATAAAAAACATACAGGCGAATGGAAAAGCGAATTTTCTGTGCAGCTCAAGGGAATACTGCTGCAGATCACGATTGAAGATCTTTTTTGTCTTTTGCCTTATATAATCTTCCCATAAGCGCTCGCATTCCGCTTTTCTTGTTGTTACCCAGTGTGACGATTGATAAAAATAGTCCTGAGTTTTCCTGATCTCCATGGCCAGCATGTAAAGAATCTCGCTTGCTTTTCGCGCCTCTTTATATTCCAGTTCCTGAACCTCTTTACGTTTGCTTTGAACGATCTTCCACACATCATAGGTGGTCTTTTGCAGCGGGGTGGGTACGGGCTCCACATCGAATTCCGCGATCAGAATATTGTAAATCAGGGTGTCACAAAAAGAATACTCAAACTGAGTGCGATCCGCGGGATCTATAATTTGAATAAACACCTTGTCCAAACGTAAAGAGATGACATCAATCTGTTCCTTATTGACTTCCACAATTGCCGTATCCGCAGTAATTATCCGTGATTCGTTTTTCTCGGTCTTATCAAAGATAACAATATCATGAATTACGGACTGCTTGACATCGCCGATTACAATAGTAGTTTCAATTTTTTTAAATCGCTTGACACTGTAAGGCTCAAGCTCAATCTGAGGATTTGAATAAAGGATTTTATTATAGAGTTTCTTATGTTCGAGGTAACTGGCCGGAATTAAGTAATCGTTAATAAAAAATGAAAGCAGGGAAAGAATAATGCTTAAAATAAAAAGCGGAATAAAAATCCGTCTTAGTGATACTCCGCACGCCTGTAAAGCCAGAATCTCATTATCCGATGAGAGGCGGGCTACCGCCATCAGCGATCCCACCAAAGCCCCGAAAGGTACGGCAAAAAGTAAAATAAGCGGAAACGCATAAAATATAATCAGCAGCACGTCACCGATAGGAATTCTTTTGGAAAGAATATTGTTTGCCATGAGTAAAAGCTGATTAATAAAAAAAATAAAGAAAAAAAACAAAAAAGAGACTAGAAACGAAAAGCTCAGTTCTTTTACCAGATAGAAATTGATGGTCCAATGGGATTTTATTTTGTTAAGTAACTGCATCTTCCTTCCACCGTTAGAATCAACATACCACCATTATAGGTGGTGGCTTTTTCGGAAGTAAATCCGTCATCCTATCTTCCGGTTGAGCCGAATCCTCCCGCGCTTCTATGAGTTGTATTTAGCTCAGACCTAAGTTTAAACCGTGCTCGTACCACAGGGGCTACAATAAGCTGGGCAATTCTATCACCAGGTTTTATTATGAAATCTTCATCACCTAAATTAATGAGGATTACTTTTATTTCACCCCGATAATCGGAATCCACGGTACCCGGACTGTTCAAAGTGGTCACTCCATGCTGAACGGCCAGACCTGAGCGCGGTCGAACCTGTGCTTCATAGCCAAGGGGAAGTTCTATGCTTATACCGGTAGGAACAAGTCTCCGTGTACCGGGTTTCAGTACCAGATCTTTTGGGATATCCGCTTTTAAATCCGCACCGGCAGCACCGGGGGACTTATATTCCGGAAGCAAGTTTTGTTTTGCCAGACTGGGAACCTCTATTTCCTGCATACCATACTCCTTTTATCGAAAAGCGAATATTTATCTTTCACATTCTATATTTGATCTCCACCTCAGGTGGCTGCTTTTTCTAAAGCAAAATTATATGTCCGGTATTTTACTACATCCTTGCATCCAAACACAAGCAGATTGTATTCTGCATTGTTCTTGAGATAGCGAATTTCATTTTCCACTTCCGCTGCTGTAATAGAATCCAACAGGGCAAAAGACTGTTCATAAGTAAGTAGTTCTTTCATAATAATATACTGGCGGGCAATCCGCTTCATCCTTAACTCAAGATCAGGCTTAGAAAGAATGAGAGTGCCGCGAATATGGCACTTAGCGTCTTCTATCTCCTGCTTGCTAAGCGGAGTCCTGAAAAGCCCGGCCAACTCCGTATAAACCCCATTAATAAGCTTAGGGATAAGTTCAGGGAAGGTATTGGCATAGATCAGCCACAAACCAAGATCCGAAAAATAAATGCGGTTGGTACTGATACTATAACACAATCCCTGTTTTTCACGCATTTCTTGGAACAGCCTGGAACTCACGGATTCTCCGAAACAGGTACTCAATATTAATTGAATATAATAATCCTTTATTGTACGCGCGGGTCTTAAGTATGTTCCCAAATAAATATAGGCCTGCTCGAATCTATCCGCGACAAAATCCTTGTTTATCACCCGTTGCGGCGTAGTTCTTTTATTGAGAAGATTCTCTCCCGAACACACTCCATCCAGCTGTTCGAAAACCCCCAACATTTTCCGTTCATCAAAATCACCGCTTACCGCGATAATGAGATTTTGTTTTGTAAAATGCTGTTTATAAAAGGCAATCAGCAGTTCTCGATTTATTTTTTCTAAGCTTTGCGTACTGCCGATAATTTTTTTTGCCAGCGGGTGATCTTTCCATAATTGCTTAAAAAAAAGATCAAATGATTTTTCTTCGGGAGCATCATCACTCGCCCCCAGTTCATTCATGATAACGATTTTTTCGCGTTCCAGCTCATGGGCAGGAATAGTGGAATGGAACACAATATCACATAACACATCGACCGCAAGATAAAAATGTTCCTTGGGTACGGTACAGTAGATACATGTTACCTCTTTTTCGGTAAAAGCATTAATCCCGCCGCCCACCCTGTCAATTTCGCGGGCAATCTGAACCGTAGAACGCTTGTCCGTACCCTTAAAAAGCATATGCTCAAGAAAATGAGAAAACCCTTCTTCTGTAGCTAATTCATCCCTTGAGCCATGCAGAAACCAAAATCCTATGGAAATAATATCTACCCCGGCTACCGGTTCAAGTAGAATTCGAATACCATTTTTTAATAATTCGTTTTTTATCAATACTCTCTCCGTCTATTATCCCGCTTGTTGTCACGATAGCGCGATGAAGACGGTTTTCTATTTCTGTTTCTGTCTCTGTTATAGCCTGGTTTGGCGGATTCGTTTCCGAGAGCGTCGACATGGCATAAATTGAGTCTCCCCTGAGAATCAATTTCCATTAGCTTGACCTGGACCTCCTGGCCTTCTTTTACTACATCGGATACGGAATTTACGCGAGTGGCCGCCAGCCTTGAGATATGACATAAACCTTCTTTTCCCGGTAAGATTTCAATAAAAGCACCGAAATCCATTATTCGTTTTACCGTGCCTGTATAGATTTTTCCCACTTCAGGATCCTCAATTATCGCGTTAATGGCTTTTAAAGCACGCTCCGCGCCCTCTTTATCCTTGCAATAGATACTCACCTTGCCGTCATTATCTATATTAATTGTAGCCCCTGTTTCTTCGGTAATACTCTTTATCATTTTACCACCCGGACCGATTACCGCTCCTATTTTATCGACATTGATCATAATATTAATAATTTTAGGAGCATATTCCGAAATCTCACCACGAGGTTCACTGATGGTCTGATTCATGATATTTAAAATATGAAGTCGTCCGGCTTTTGCCTGCTCCAAAGCAGTCTTCATTATAGAAGGATCTACTCCGGCGATTTTAATATCCATTTGAAAAGCGGTTATACCCTCGGCCGTACCTGCTACCTTAAAATCCATATCACCCAGATGATCTTCTTCACCTAAAATATCACTTAAAACCACATAGTCACTGCCTTCCGCGATTAATCCCATTGCAATACCGGCTATCTGCTTTTTAATAGGGACTCCGGCGTTAAGTAATGCCAGAGAGCCCGCGCACACGGTGGCCATAGACGAAGATCCGTTGGATTCGAGGATTTCCGAAACAATCCGCAATGTATAAGGAAACTCGTCCTTTGGGGGAAGCAAAGCGGTAAGCGCTCTTTCGGCCAGATGACCGTGTCCGATTTCTCTTCTTCCTGTTCCCATTCGACCGGTTTCTCCGACTGAGAACGGCGGAAAATTATAGTGCAGTAAAAAACTTTTACGTGTATCGCCTTCGATGTCATCCATTATTTGTTCGTCAAATACCGTACCTAAGGTGGCCACAGTTAAAGACTGGGTCTCGCCCCTGGTAAACAGGGCTGATCCGTGGGTCCTGGGCAGTACATCCACTTCACAAGAAATCTGTCTGATATCTTCCGGTCCTCTGTTATCAGTTCGTTTCTTATGTGTTAAAATTGAATTCCTTACTATGTTCGTTTCCATTTCTTCAAACAGCTCATATACGGCTTTTTCCTGCGTCTCTTCAATTTTATCTTTGAACACTTCCTTGGCTTCTTTGTAAACAGCCTGCATTGCCTCCACCCTGTTCTGCTTTCCTGCAACAAAGCAGGCCTGCTCCATTTTGGGGAACGCCCAGCTCCAGAGTTCATCTTTGCAGGCTAAAGGCGCTTGTTCCGGTATTTCCAATTCAAATTTTTCTCTGCCGGCCTTTTTCGCCAACTCCTGCTGTAAATCGCATATCTGCTTGATTATTTTATGCGCTTCATCAATCGCCTCAAGCATTATCTCTTCAGCGACCTCTTTGCCCCCTCCCTCAACCATGGTAATACCTTCACTGGTACCGGCAACAATAATATCCAGCTCGGCCTGTTCAATCTGCTCAAAGGTCGGATTCACGACAAACTGTTTATCCACATAACCGATGCGGACAGCCCCGATCGGACCCGCGAATGGTATATCGGATATAGTTACGGCAGCGGAAGAGGCGATCATGGCGATAATATCGGGCGGATTAACCTGATCGGTTGAGATTGTGGTAGGCACAACCTGAATATCCCGCCTTATTTTTTTTGGGAACAGCGGCCGCATCGGTCTGTCGATAAGCCGACAGACGAGTATTTCCTTGTCCTTGGGTCTGCCCTCTCTTTTCAGAAATCCGCCGGGTATTTTTCCGGCCGCATAGTATTTTTCATTATATTCAACCGAAAGAGGTACATAATCAATACCCTCAATATTTTCTCTGGAAGCGCATACCGTGGCAATTACAACCGATCCGCCGTACCGTGCGTAAACCGCGCCATTTGCTTGTCTGGCCATACGTCCAGTCTCAAGAATCAATTCATCGTCCTTGAGTTTTAATGAAACCTTATGAATCATTTTTTCTCCTTAAATCATTTCTATTTTCGAATATTTAAATTTTTAAGCACTTCGCGGTAGCGTTCAAGATTGGTTTTTTTTAGATAGTTGAGCAAACGTCTGCGTTGACCTACGAGTTTCAGAAGTCCCCGACGTGAGTTATGATCTTTTTTATGAGTATCAAAATGATCTTTCAACTGATTAATCCTTTCAATAACCAAGGCCAGTTGTACTTCCGTTGCACCGGTATCAGTATCCGCTTTGCCAAACTTCTTAACGAGTTCGCTCTTTTTATCTTTTGTCAGTGCCATTCCTTACTCCTTTCTTTAACCTATTTAAAATCATTGGCGTAATTTTTGTTATTTTTACAAAAATTATGTCAATGATAAATTGCGGTTTACCGCAATGGGTTTCATAAAGCAAAGAGACTCTAAGTGAATATCATCCTCCACTTTACAAATAAGCTCTTTGTCTTTAATTTCTACCTCACCCTTTTCATTTTCCCGCATGGGATTATATGTACACAGATATCTGCCTTGCATAGGCAAGACCTGGGTAATTGCATCTTTCTTTAGAAAAACAATTTGATCAAGCCTGCGCACTAGGCTTTTCCCCGGAATCTGTACTACATATTCATCTCCCAGCATTGCCTTTACTTTATCAAACAAACCATGGTAAATTGCTTCTCTAATTCGCGTACTGCTTACAACCTGCTTTCGATAGGTAACGGGCCGCAGCACTTCTAAGGCAATATGCTCTTTTGTTGTCAGTTTTTTTAGTACGTCACTATCCGCGCTTTGTGCATTGCCGAAGTGAAAGTTATAACCAACTACCATTTCTTTTATAGTAAAAGCAGCATTTAAAAAATTAAAAAAGTTTTCAGCGCTTATTCTACTGAAATTATAAGAAAAGTCAATCAGCACCACCGCATACACGCCCATTCCTGCCAGTTTTACCATTTTTTGATTTTCGGTCAGAATATCTCCGGAAAATTTGTCCCCTTGAAGCAGCTTGGCCGGATTCTCTTTAAAAGTAACAACTACAGGAAGATAGTTATGAGAATTATGTACAATACGCTTGATCAGCACTCTGTGACCGCTATGCAATCCGTCAAACACACCGATTGTAACGGATGCGTCATTCAACACTTTAGCTTTTCCATTGATCGCTTCCTGCCATAATATTTTTCTCATACTTGTTTTTCCCTCGAGACCACCATCTGATACCTATAGGAATTATGTGTTTTAGTTACAAGCGCAAGAAAATCACCACGCGAGTCGAAAAGCGCGTAAGAGCCGGAGGTAATCTCAGCTTCCATAAAGTTATCATCGTTAAGCGCTTTCCCATGGATAGCGCTCCTGCAGTATTCCTCACGCACGGTCAAACAGCCTATGTTTGTTAACCTCTTCATGAATTGAGCAGCGGTTTGCACATGCACATCCGGATTAAATCTCACAGGATCAACCGCTTCGGAAACAAGAAACGGCCCGACACCATACCTCGACAGTTCCTGCACAAAAGCGTATGTATCCAGCTTATACGCAAGATCACGGGCTAACGCTCTGATATAGGTGCCTTTAGAACAGGTAACGTCAAGGGTTAACAAGGGCGCTGTATAATTATGAACCACTAGCTTGTGAACAGTAATTGGCCGTGCTTTCAACGCGATCTCTTTACCTAGCAATGCATAATGGTATGCCCTTTTTCCGTTAACATGAACAGCAGAATACCGTGGAGGCACCTGGGTGATTTCCCCTTGGAAAGAGCCCAGCACCCTGTTTATGGCTTCGGCTTCCGGAATAGTTCCTTGTGCTACCACCTCCCCGAAAGGGTCCAATGTCGCGGTCTCTTTACCAAAGCAAATAACCGTTTTATAAGCTTTGGGTAAATCTAAAAAAAGGTTCGCCAACCTGGTGAAGCTTCCGGCTAATACGATAAGCAGTCCGCAAGCGAATTTATCGAGAGTACCGGTGTGCCCTACACGTGTTATTCCTAATTTCTTTTTAACATCGTGAAGTACGGAAAAAGATGTAATTCCTTTTGGTTTATTAAGGAGGATCAAACCGTTCATCTTAAATATGCTCACCACAACGGGCACTAACAGATTGCAAAAAAAAATAAATATCTCTCACAGAGGTCACAAAGACATTAATTTTTATCTTAAAATCAGTTAATTCTACTAAAAACAGCATATAATAATTAAATAATGAATTACGTATGTTTTCCTCTGTGTTCTTTGTGGGCTTTGTGAGAAATTTCTGCCTCTGTCTTTTTGTGTTCTTCGTGGCAAATACCTATTTCGTTAATTTTTTTTGTTATTCTAAACCCGCGTTCCAATGAATTATCATAATAAAAAGTTAATCTGGGCGTGTACCTGGTATGCATGTTTTTCCCGATTTCCTTTTGGATGAACCCGGTCGCATGGTTCAAACCCGATATTATAGAAACTCTTTTTTCTTCGGATCCGATACATGATATGAAAACTTTGGCATACTGCATATCTTTAGATACTTCAACATCAGTAATTGTAATAAGCCCGTCGATCCGGGGATCCTTTATTTTATTATTCAAGATTAATTTACTAATCTCTTCTTTTAGAAAACTATTTACCTTTTTGGTTCGTATCGTCTGCATCCTTTTTACCTTCATCCAGCGATTTGGCATATTCCTTCAACTCAACCACTTCAATGGCATCACCCACTTTTATATCATTATAATTCTCAATACCAATTCCGCATTCATATCCTGATTCAACCTCACGTACATCTTCTTTAAAGCGTTTTAACGAAGATATCTTTCCTCTATAAATTTCAACGTCGTCTCTGATAAGGCGAACCTCTAATCCTCTCCTTACTACTCCTGAAACAACATAACAACCCGCGATCATTCCGATTTTTGGAACTTTAAATGTATCGCGGACCTCTACCTTACCCACTACTTCCTCTTTGACCTCCGGCTGCAGCATGCCTTCCATTGCCTGTTTTATTTGATCTACGGCATCATAAATTACATTATATTTTTTTATTTCCACCTTTTCCCGATCAGCGAGAATTTGTGCATTAGATGTAGGACGAACGTGAAAACCGATAATCAGCGCATTGGAACTGGAGGCAAGCCTGACATCACTTTCATTTATGGCCCCGGCCAGTGCGTGAATCACATTGAGGCGCACCTCGCTGGTACTTAATTTTTCCAGCGCCGTTTGCAGGGCTTCAACCGAACCGTGAACATCTCCCTTAATAACAACTTTAAGCTCCTGAATCTCGCCTTCTTTAATTTGCTCATAGAGATTATCAAGTGTGATCTTCTTTACATTTTGCGCTTCTTCCAGTTTCTTTAGCTCTTGACGTTTTGTTCCGATCTGTCGGGCCTTCTTCTCGGATTTAGTGACCTGAAAAGGATCGCCGGCATCGGGTATGCCCGTAAAACCTAAAATCTCAACCGGAATGGACGGTGTAGCCTCTCCTACCTTTTCTCCTCTATCGTTAAACATGGCCCTGACTTTACCGGAGTAAATACCTGCCACAAAGGAATCTCCCACATGCAAGGTGCCCTGCTGGATAAGTACAGTTGCAATAATACCTCTGCCCTGATCAATCTTCGACTCAATTACTTTTCCGGACGCATTACAATCATGATTGGCATTCAATTCAAGCATTTCGGCCTGAAGTAAAATCGAGTCTAAAAGTTCATTGATTCCCTGTTTCTTTAACGCGGAAATCTCATTAAAAAGAGTATGACCTCCCCATGTTTCCGGCATCAGTTCATATTCGGCCAGCTGTTGCTTGACTTTTTCCGTATTGGCATCCGGCAGGTCGGTTTTATTAATTGCGACAATGATTGGGACATCGCCGGCTTTTGCATGATTAATAGCTTCAATAGTCTGCGGCATTACACCATCGTCCGCAGCCACAACCAAGATAACGATATCTGTAACCTGAGCTCCCCTGGCTCTCATAAGAGTAAAAGCCTCGTGACCCGGCGTATCAAGAAACACAATTTTATTACCGTTCACATCCACAACATAAGCGCCGATATGCTGAGTTATCCCGCCATGTTCGGAATCCACAATATTGGTAGTCCTGATCGCATCCAGTAATTTTGTCTTACCGTGATCAACATGGCCCATTACCGTGACTATAGGCGGACGAGGTAATAATTTTACATCACCCTGATCTTCTTGTTCGATAATTGTTTCATCATACAGAGAGACAATCTTAACATCACAACCGTATTCCGAAGCTAAGATGGTCGCAGTTTCAGCATCAATCTGTTGATTAATGGTTACCATCATCCCCATACTCATAAGCTTGGAGATGAGTTCCGAGGCTTTAAGATTCATCTTTTTGGCCAGATCACTAACTGTGATTACTTCCATTATAGCAATTTGCTTGGGTATGGGATTGGCTTTGGTAGTAGATTTCTTTTTTTGATGAAACAGTTTTTCTTCATGTTCTTCATGACGGGATTTATGATAGAGAAATTTTTTCTTGGTTTTTATAAATCTTCTGCTGGCAATCTTCTTGTCATCGGTTGCAGGTTTAAAATCAGTTTTAGCTGCACGCGTTTTTTGACCGGGCCCTGATTTACGCTCCTGATTGTATTTAGCTGTCGATTTGCCCTTATCCCCGCCGCGGCTTTTGCTGAAATCTTTTTTAAAATCTCCTCTGCCGCCCGGCTTTTTCGTCACTCTGGAATAATTCCTTCTGTCTGTTCTTTGATATGATGGAGCACCCCTCCGTTCTTCACCCTTTTTCTCAAAAGTCTTTTTCGTTTTATCTTCCGTTACCACACGTGCTTTCTTTTTAACAACTACCACTTTCTTTTTTACCACGACAACTTTTTTTTCCTGCTTTACCGGCTGCTTATCCGGGGATTCCTTTTGCTTATGCTTAATTAGAGTCGCTTTAGGTTTTTTCTCTTTTTTCTTCTCCTCTGCCATAGTACCTCTCTACCTATTTGTCTTCCTCTTCTTCTTCTTCTTCTTCTTCAAAACTTAAACCCACTCCACAGCTGGGACAGACAGTCATATCAGCCGTAATTTTATTTCCGCATTCCGGGCATTCATAGCTGTCTTCTTCAATCTCGCCTTCCTCTGCATCCTCTATTTGGGCAACCTCCTCCTGTCCGGCCTCCTGTTCACCTTCTGCTTCAAGGATTTCTTGTTCTTCTTCCTCTTCAACAATTTCAATGGTTTCTTCGATTATTTTTTTAATCTGCTGCAAATACTCATCTGTCATCCCCTCTAATGCGAGAAGGTCATCATCCTTCATGGAGACCAGAGTTTCAATTAATTCAATCTTATTATTTTTAAGCACTTCTATCAACTCATCAGTTATTCCCGGCAGCTCCGAAATCTGTTCGATCTCTTCTTCTTCAATATCACCGAAAAGCGCACTTACCTTCTTTTTTGTCTCGGCAGCAATATCCATTTCTTCGAACTGCTGGTTCGTTTTTACATCAATGTTCCAGTCTACCAGCCTATTCGCAAGTCTTACATTTAGTCCTTGTTTGCCTATTGCCAATGAAAGCTGACTGTCGTCCACCAAAGCGAGTGCCTGTTTTTTTGCCTCATCTAAAATTACCACATGAGCAACCTTAGCTGGAGATAAAGCGTTTTTAATAAAGTCAATACCATTAGCATCATACTTAAGGATATCCACCTTTTCTCCTTCCATTTCCTTGACAATCGCCTGAATTCTCACTCCCTTTAATCCCACACAAGCTCCAACCGGATCCACATCCTCCTTATTCGTGTATACGGCAATTTTCGTGCGATAACCGGGCTCCCGCACAATTTTAAATATCTCAATCGTATGGTCATAGATTTCAGGTACTTCCAGCTCAAATATCTTTTTAACAAATTCCGTATGGGTCCGAGATAGAATGATTTGTAATCCGCTGGGCGTTTTATTAACTTCATAAATAAAAGCCTTTATCCGGTCGTTTACATGATAAATCTCTCGCGGTGATTGGTATTTCTTAGGAAGGATTCCTTCGGTTTTTCCCAGATCAACAAATATGTTGCCGTTTCGCTCCCTCTGATAATAACCGATAACCATCTCCCCGACTTTTTCCTTAAATTCGGAGTAAAGAGTATCCTTTTGTATTTCTCTTAAGGTCTGTTTGGCCTTTTGCTTGGCGCTTTGGATAGCACCTCGATCGAATTCCTTCGGATTTACTTCTATTAATAATTCATCGCCGATCTCACTCGCCTCATTATAACCGAGAGCTTCTTTCAACGAGATTTCCGTAACCTCATCCAAAACTTCTTCCACTATCTTTTTTTTCGCGAAAACCGTGACTTCGGAAGACTCTTCATTAAAACGAATAACAGCATTTTCCACAGTGCCGAACTTTTTTTTATAAGCGGCGAGCAATGCTTCTTCTATTGTTTTGACTATGAGTTCTTCGGGTACACCTTTTTCCTGTACAATCCGCTTAATAGCATCTGCCATTTCAGAGGACATGCTATTTTCCCTCCTCAGTAGTATTTTCTAATTTTGATTTTTTTATCATATCAAATTTTATACTCACAAGCTCATCTTTCCTTTTCACAAAAACGGTATTATCATCTACATGATCGATAATCCCATTAATCCAGTCACTACTGTCATGCGTCAAAATGGACACCGCTTTCCCCTCAAAAATTTTATATTCTTCTCTGCTTTTAAATATTCTACCAATGCCCGGTGACGAAACTTCAAGACTAAAATTGCCTAAGTCCTGTATCAACTCCAATTTCGGATAAATAAGTTTGGAGACTTTTGCGCAATCATCTATACTAACGCCCCCGCTGCTGTAAATAACTACAGAAACAAGACTTATGCCCTTTATACTTCCCACATGGACTTCAACGGGAATAAATTCCAGAGCCTTAAGTACCGGCCCGATTTCCTTGCTCACCTCTTCCGCAAGCTGTTTTTGAAATGTCTCCATTTGTATTCACTTACAGTGCAAATTCCAAAACAAACCAATTCTCATCTGGTAAAATGAGAATTGCCTATTCACCTATAAAAAAAGAGTCGAAAAATCGACTCTTTTTAATTATATCTAAGTCTTTATCTTAAGATACCAAAAAAAATACCAGATTGTCAAGGTAAAGCAAATTTAAAACAACATTGCTTTAGTCCAAAGCAATTGTCAATACCGATACTTTTTTTATTCCATTACCAAGAAGCACACGCGCGCACTCACTGGCAGTAGCGCCGGTAGTAAAGATATCATCCAGCAGTACAACTTCTCGAATCCCGGCGAGCTTTTGCGGATGTGTGCAGGTGACTTTTCCCAGAATATTCGTGAAACGATCTTTACTGTTTAAACCTTTTTGGGTCAGCTTGCCTTCTCTTTTTAAACAATAAAGAACAGGCACTCTGTAACGGTTATGCAGCACGAAAGCAATTTCCTTTATATGATCCCACCCCCGTTTTCTTATATTGGAACGTGTGGAAGGAATAGGGATAACAAGAAGATTCTGCTTTTTCAAGGAAAGATAATTATAAAGCAGCTTGGCAAATAAGACAGCCAGAGTCCGTTTGGCCTTGAATTTATAGAAATAGATTAACTCTTTTATAATACCTCTATACTCGCATATTGAATAATTCTCTTCAAAATGAAACTCCCGCTCTCTGCAACGCGTACAGATTTCAACTTCCGAAATCAAGGGCATACTGCACTTTATGCATCTTTTCCCTTTAAGGATCACGATCTTCTCTTGACAACACCGGCACATATTATATTCATTTTTACGGGGAGGTAAAAGTGACTGTCCGCACACAAGACATCTGCAGGGGAGAACAACATCCAGGGCATAAAACCAGTATTTTTTAATGACCGTGCTTATACTCATATGATAGTTATATCTCCTCCTGTTATTTGACACAACCTGTATGATTTTGTATAATATACCATTAAAATATTGGGAGGGACATATGAATATTTCTTTCGAAAGCTTCTCTAAAAAGGAGCGGGGAGAGATTGGCGCTCCCCACCGTGCTAAAATATTAAATGAACCAGAAAAAACAAAATCCGGCTTAGAAACCTCTAAGTTGAAGTCTCATTACACAAATATTGCTGAAGAATCATTTTTAGAAACAGCTTCCAACAACCACCGCAATCTTTTAAAAACTCAAATAACCGTTGACGGTCTTGAAAATATCGCTTTACTTCTGAAAAGTGAGAACTCAGACCAGGAAAACAAAAAAATGCTCTCGGACATTATTTCCAATACGCATTTTCAAGATGAACGCGTTCTCCTTGAACTAGAAGATACTCTTTCTGAAATTGTACACTCACGCGATACAGAAAAATTAACCGCACTTATCACAGAACACAAACAGACGTTATTGGGGCTTACCACTCAAGAAAATATCACCCAAAACATTCTTTCCACTCAATCTCAAGGTGCCGACAAAGCATATAGTCAATTGCTTAAAGATGTTGTAACCCAGATTAAGAGCAAAGGAACTCCTCATTTCAATCTTCAGAGAGAGAAGGTGTTGGACCTGTTGCGCTAAAGAAGCTTTTTAAAACGCTTACAGGACGCAAAAATTACAGATTTTTAGCGTCTCTATTAGTTCTACGGTTTTAAAACTAAATTCCCAAACCCTTTGGTACTTTGCCATGAATCATTGGAAAGATCGTTCCATTTTGATATACTGTCCCTTTTCCCGCTTTTTTGATCGTCATTCACCTGAAAATCAAAACCAATAACCATACCTGCTTTAGCTTTCATGGTTCTAAAAGGAATTTTTGCTTCAACCACATACCCTTTGTCTGTTACTTTCGCACTGCTTTTAAATCCCTTTACGTCCGTAGCACTGGCAGACTGCTTATTCTTAAAGCTAACCCTAAACTGGCCGTCATCCTCTTGATAGGCCGGTGTTTTATTATTGTTCTCATCCACAAATATTTCTATACTGTCCTGCATATATTCAAGATCACTCCGAGCACTGAGAGTTGAATCCGTAACCTCCGCGAACACATAAAGCGCGTTTTCATCCCATAAAACCCAAACTTTGGCGGAAGCGCCTTGCCCCAGATTCTGTTCATCGTCAGTCCCCAGAATATATTTATCAACAAGCAAGGCCTTGCCGGGATCATATTTAGCATCCTTCACTCCGTCTATCGCAGGAGTTCCAAAATAAACAGTTTCCTCATTGACTTTTTCAGCTTTTCGGGGTTTTTCTTTAACCTCGGATTCAACCTCAGCCTTGGACTTAGTAGTATTGTTCTTTTGCCACTTTTGCTCCGCATCCTGACAGGCAAAACAGAGTATAAAAAAAACTAAAAGAATAGAACTGAATATTTTCATACTATCTCCTTCATTTATTATCTTGCGTACTATTATACACACAGGTCACAACATTTTAGCACTGATGACTTGATTTTTCAACAAAGAGTTTTCAAGACCCGATAAAAATATATTCTCTTTATTTCCTGGTTTCCTTATATATTTTTGATACGTAAAGATATATTTTCTTATGAACGGAAATTAATACGTATTCCCTGGCTCCTGACCGCTTACTTCATCTTTCCACTTTGCCAGAAGATTAAGCGCTTCGAGAGGAGTGATCTTTGTTACATCGATAAGCTTAAGCTGTTCGATAAGCAGATCAGCAAGCGAAAAAAGCGAAGGCTGTTTAGGTTCATTTGCACTTCTGTTTTTTATTTCCGGCGCCCTATCTGTTTTTTTATTAAAGAGTTGCTGCATAATTTCAGTGGCGGATTCAACAACCTGAAGCGGAAGCCCCGCCAGTTTGGCCACATGAATCCCGTAAGAGCTGTCCGCAGGTCCGGGTTTCACCCGCTTAAGGAAAATAATTTCATCCTGCTTTTCCAATACTTCCAAAGAATTATTCTTTAAATGCTTATGGGTTAAATGCGTGAGTTCATGAAAATGGGTTGCGAAAAGCGTCTTGGCTTTTACCTGTTCCAGTATATATAGGGTTACAGCCCAGGCAATTGAAAGACCGTCATTTGTACCCGTTCCCCTCCCCACTTCATCCATTATAATCAAACTCTGTTTAGTAGCGGTACGAAGAATATTCGCCGTTTCATTCATTTCTACAAGGAATGTTGATTCTCCTCTGGCCAAATTATCACTGGCTCCGACCCTACAAAATATTTTATCCACAATACCGATGTGGGCATCGCTTGCCGGAACAAAAGAACCGATCTGCGCCATGAGAGTGATAAGAGCGATCTGCCGCAGATAGGTTGATTTTCCGGCCATATTTGGTCCTGTAAGCAGAATGAAAAACTGTTTGGCTGGATCCAGCAGTGCACTGTTCGGGATAAAAGAACCGCCCGGCAGATTTTTCTCTACGACCGGATGTCTGCCTTCTTCGATTTTAATAACACCGTTTTCGGCAACGTGCGGACAGTTATAACCGTAGATGGTCGCAGCTCCGGCGAAAGACTGGAAAACATCTAAAGCGGCCACCGCTTCTCCCACCTTAAAAAGCAGATCAATGTACGTTTTAACCTTATCTCTCACCTCTAAAAATAATTCTTTTTCAATATCCAAAATCTTTTGAGCGGCATTATTTATCTCAGTCTCCTTTTCAATGAGGATTTCAGTGGTAAAGCGATCACCCGATACCAGGGACTGTCTTCGTATATAATGTACGGGCACACGTTCCAGATTGGATTTTGTCACCTCCAAATAATAACCGATTATTTTATTAAAGCGTAATTTTAGCGATGAAATACCGGTGTTTTTTTTCTCTTCATTCAAATAATTATGAAGCACTGTCTGTGCATTTTTTTTAAGACTGCGCACATCATCCAATTCTTTATTATAACCGCTGCGAATAATATCCCCTTCGTTCAATTGGATGGATGGTTCGTCTTGAATGGCCCCTTCAATTAATTCTTTGAGATAATTAATTGAAGCTTTTTCCTCCGCGGAAAACTGCAGCAGGTTAAGTTCTTTATATGAGCTTAGTAACTTATAAATTTTTAAGATCTGAGTTAAAGAACCCTGCAGCGCCACCAGATCTTTGGCGTGCGCTTTGTCCAACGCCACCCGTGTTGAAAGACGTTCGATATCCAGCACACGTGAAAGCAGTTCCGAAACCCGAGAAAGTAACAGCTGGTCATGATAGAAAAAGCTCACGGCTTTCTGTCGTTCGTTGATAGCGTCAACGTTTTTAAGCGGACTTAAAATCCAATTATACAACGTGCGCGAACCCATTGCAGTACGTGTATGATCCAAGACCTCCAAAAGAGTATAACGCTTGCTCCCATCCTGCAGATTTCGTACAAGCTCCAGATTTTTCTGAGTAGACTCGTCCAAGCCCACAAAAGTATCTCCGGTATACACGCTTAAGTTTCTGACATGGGGCAAAATATTTTTAGCTGCCTCTTCAATGTAAGTAAGAATTATCCCGGTAGCGACGATTTCCGCTGCGTCATCCTCAAGACCAAATCCTTTTAAATTAGCTACTTTAAATTGGTGCAGCACCTTTTCCCTATTCATTTCCAGATCATAATACCAATCGGGATATCTGTTTACGACAATGCCCTCCCGTTCTTCCAGCAGCCGGGCTACTACCTCGACTTCCTCCAGAAGAGATTCCTGCACTATTACCTCCCGAGGTGAGAGTCGAAAAAATTCTTTCTTCAGTTTATCTTCCGCTTCAGCGCAACTAAAATGAGTGGCACAAAAAATGGCGGTAGAAAGATCGATATAAGAAAATGATAAGACATCATGTACCTTGGCAATTGAAACAAGAAAATTATTCGTATTCCTTTCAAGCAAACCCTCATCAATCAAAGTTCCCGGAGTAATTATCTCTACAACTTCACGGGTAGCAATACCTTTTCCGGCCCCCGGAATATGAGTCTGCTCACAAACAGCAATCTTTTTGCCCAGCTTTATAAGACGTGCAATATAGTTTGCCGCAGCATGGTAGGGAATGCCACACATGGGGACACCATTGCGTTTGGTAAGAGTAAGGTTTAGCAATTTGGATACATTTTTTGCATCCTGTTCAAACATCTCATAAAAATCACCTAAACGAAAAAATAGTATCGAATCCATGTGATTTTGCTTTAATTTTTTATATTGCAGCATCATAGGGGTTGTAGTTTGCGCCATAAAAGGATTATATTTAAAGAGTACGAGGAATACAATAGGAGATAATGATCGTGAGGCGATTTATTTAGTTGATAGCCGGAGTCTTAGATGAAGCAGGAAATACAGTATAAAGAAGAAGACGAAATAATATATATTAAAGCGGCGGGTCATATTACCGCAAACAACTGTTATATTTTACGGAAAAGGATATTCAATCGCCTGGACAAAGATCCGCCGGTAAAGGAAATCTACGCGGATCTCGCCGACTGCTCATATATGGATTCCACTTTTATCGGCATCCTCATCGGTATCAATAAAAAGTTTAAGAGCTCATACGGCAAAAAAATAAATATAGTTTGTCCTTCCACAGAGTGTTGCAAGCTGTTTGAAGGTTTGGGGATAACTAAACTCTTACACTTGGAAGACACAAGCGTGGATCTTCCGCTGAATATGGAAATAATCTCCCACCACCAGAAACCATCCACAACCATGCTTCTGGATGCACATGAAGATTTGATGGAGACCTCCGATGAGAATAAAAATAAATTTAAGCTTTTAAAGGAAATTTTAGAAAAAAAGTTAAACCAAGAAAAGTAAATATTCAGCCAGAACTTTTGGATTTTAAAAAACTTTCCAGAATAAACGAGGCTGCAATCTTATCGATCTTTGCTTGATTCCCTTTTCTTTTTTTTCCATGACTTTTCAGCACATTTTCCGCCAGCCTGCTTGAATAGCGCTCATCCCACAACGTTACCTGAATCTGCTCACTTTCAAGGAGCCGTGCGAACCTGCGCGCCTCTATACAACCCTGGCCTTCTTCACCGCTTTCCTTGACGGGTAAACCTACAACTATCTCTTCCACATCGTTTTCCCGAATAATAAGCTTTATCTCCTTAATCAAGCGGGCTAAAGATGTAAAGATGAGTGTTTTAAATGGTTGAGATATCATCTGCAGGGGATCGGATATGGCAAGGCCCACACGTTTTTTACCAAGATCCACACCGAGAATTCTACCCACTGCTAGCGGTTCTTTCTTCTGCGTGCGTCTATTTCTTTTACAACTTCGTCGGTGATATCAACATCTTTGGTATAGAACACTACATAAGGATCGTCGATCCGGAGTACCACGGAGAAACTTTCCCGCAAAGCAATATACTCGATGATTCCGATCAGTTCCAGCCACAAATCTTGTGATTGAGATTTCTTTATCGCATCAAACCGTTTGACGTACTCTTTATATTTTACACGATAGTACTCATTGCGATAGCTTTCGGTTTTCGTCTGTTCCTCTTCAAGTTTTATAATCTCGCTGGAATCTCCCTTCTTTTTAGCCTCAACGATTTTTTTCTCCAGTTCAAGCAGTTGATTGTCAATCTTATCGAGTTCGGCTTCGTATTTCTTTTTAAATTCCTCAAGGTCTCTGATCGCCTTGGACTCCTTAAAAAAAGCCTTATAAATTTTTACGATATCAACTACTGCGATCTTGGTAAGTTGCTCGGCCGTTATTACACTCTGTACCACGAAGCAAAGCAGCAAAAAGCATATGATTTTTTTTATATTTTTCATCTTTACATAACCTCCTTTATCTAGAATGTATCTGCACCTATAGCAAATATCAATTCAAAACTAAAACTATCTTCATCACCAAAACGGAACCTTCCCTCTTCCCATTCCACCACCCCTTCAACTACTCTAAAACGTTTGGCCAGATAAAAGCGGATAGGAATACCGGGAATGGTCAGTCTTAATCCACAGCCTAAGGTGAAGTAAAAATCATCCAACCTCATCCTGCCCATTTCCTCTATCTCGTCGAAGATCGCGGTCGCGTCAAAAAACCATGTCCACCACAAATACTGTTCAAAAATCGGTGAGCGCAACTCTATTCTATTGTCCCATAAAGCCTTTCCCCGGATGTCCATTAAATTCCAGCCCCGGCCTACGATCATACCGTCGATATAAAACAAATCGTCCTCCAGATAGGTCAAGTCCCCGCCTAAGGGCGGTAAAAACAGACTGAGCTGGGAATGCGCGGCAAGCACATATTTAAAATTCCAGCCTTCGAATACCGGAATATTGAAGAGAGTAAGATACCCTTCAGCTGTGGACGTAAGTTTGGTGTAATGCCGGTCTCCGAATAAAAATCCTCCGGTAAAACCGAAATACTGCGCTAAATAATAGCCGCTGCTGGGGCTGTAGGGGAAGTCCCTGTTATCCAAATAAAAACTGGTACCCCATCTGTTCACCCACACCCAGGTATCGAAATCATTCCGCAAGGTGGCATCAAAAGGTCTGAAGAGAGCATCATCGTAAATTGTATATTCCACACCGGTTGAAAGGCGGGTGATTACACCGAGCAGACCGAATGATGTGGGAAGTCTGTAACCTGTTTTAACTCCGACCGTGAAATCCAGAGAATGATATTCCATAGTATAATTGCTGATATCTACATTATCATGCAGCAAAGCATATTCATAGTCGGTTATTACATCTCCGTCATCAATCTGCTGTTGAGTCGGATTGTCCACTTGCACACCGGTATCGGCGTCCACCCATTCCCCGGTAAAAGGATCCGGAACCGCGTTATCTTCATTTCCGGTAAAGATGGGAGACATACTGTCCGTTAGTACACCTGTAATTATTCTGTGAGAAAAAGATATATCGGCACCGGCCATGATGCGGTAACCGAACAGCCAGTTTTCGGTATACTCAACACTTATACTCTGATCCAAAGGAGCCACCACGGCGTTCACTCCGAACGTGTTACCCGTACCCAGGAAATTACTGTCATAGATCTTGGCATACGCGGAAAAAGGAAATTCACTCGGCACGAAACTTCCTCCGACTTCAAACTGGGCGGTATTCGTATCTTCCACGGTAATAATAATATCCATTAAACCGGGAGCACTACCCTGAGGTGTGTCCACCAGGATATTAGGCGTAAAATACCCTAAGCGATGCAGATTGATTATACCGGCACGTATTTTTTCCACATTAAAAATATCCCCTTCTTCAAAGGGAAGTTCCCTTCTTATAACATATTCTTTTGTTTTTTTATATCCCTGGATGATGATGTTTTCAATATGGGAAACATCTCCTTCATAAATAGTTACTATAAAGGAGATTGATTTTTTCTCTTTATCAATCTGTTCGTTGGGAAGAAATTGGGTGGTTACATATCCTTGATTATAATAAAGACCCGTAACTTCGGCAAAACTCTCTTTGAATTTTTTTCTGTTGAATATGTCCCCGGCTTTCAGTTTCATAAGCGAATTTAATCTTTCTGTCGAGAAAATATTGTTTCCTTTAAAGGTAACACCGCCGAAGGTATATTGATCACCTTCCGTAATATAGAAAGTAAGTACTAAATATTTTCTACCCTCATCAGCAACCTCTTCAATGGACTTGTCTACTTTTTCCACTTTCGCCAGGAAGTACCCGTTATTGGCATAATACTCCTCGATCGCCACAATGTCGTCAGCCAGCATGTTCTCCTTAAAAATCGGATTCACAAAAACTGCAGGCTCTTTAAGCTGCATAATATTTTTCAGGGTGCCTTCAGTGGCAAATGAGATCCCTTGAAACATGATTTTTTTAATAGTGGTCTGGAATCCTTCTTTAACCGTAAATACCACACGTACAATATTTTTTTCCTTATCTATTTCTTTTCTTCCCGAGGCGGTTGCATCAAGATATCCTTTTTCAAGATAAAGCGCTTTTACAGCTTCCGCGTCAACACGAATTTTGGCGTCTGTTACCACATCTCCGGGTTTCAATAAGATAGCTTGGCGCAGCTCACCTTCGCCGACCTTGTACGCGCCTTCAAACTTGATCTCATTAATAATCGGATACTCTTTTAAAGTGAAATGGATGGTTACAGCCGACTTCGTTTCATCCACGGGTTCCGCGTCGGCGGCGATACTTTCAAAATACTCTAAAGCATAAAGTCTATTCTGTATCTCATAATAAAGATCGTAAGAAAAAGGCATGCCGATATAATTTTTTAAAATATTATCTAATGTTCCTGCGGATACAACTTCCAGTCCTGAGTAGCTGAATTTTTGGATCGGTTTTCCAATGAACCACGTAGTAGAGTCTTGAGCAAAAAGATTTGTTATCAACAAGAGGTGTATAAATATCACCAAAACATATTTCGTCATATATGCTCCTTAATGAATATATATTCAATTAGAATGAAAAACCCCACTTAAGAGTAATTTTGTTATCCGGCAGGAAAAATGACTCCCAATGCTGAGGGGTAATAGTCCACTTTATAGTAAGAAAAAAGGGTGTTGTCAACTCCAAACTGAACTCAGATTCAACATTAATATTGCTCTGCGTGTTAATGCTCTCATATTCAGTTGCGTTTTCATCCAGTGATTGGAATCTTAAAACCATTTCAAAATAAAGATCATTTTTATTTCCGATATACTGTCCGAGATTAATAGTCGTATTCTCAAGATAATTTCTTGTCTCCAAGTCATTTGTCGGAGGCACTCCGCTTTCAGTGGTAAATACCCTATCAACGAGTATATTCTTAACAACCTGGGTGCGGATACTAAATACATCCAGGTTCAATATCTCTTTTACCGCCCGCTCAAACGGCCTTAAGACCCAGAACTGAGTGAGAATATCACTCCCCAAATTGAGTGCTAAATCCAACGCGCTTTCACCGGTTTCACTTTCTTGACCTTGAAAAGCGCCGCCTAAAGCAGCCAATATATCATATTCGCTGGCCAAAGGCGGTTCCGATCTGAACCGGGGTTCAAACTCACTAAGATATTGATTTTTCAACGTGAGAAATATTTTTAAATCTTTATCATCAAACTGTTCCCGCCTTTCGGCTTCCAAGGAAAGCAGAGGATCAAAATGGTTTTCATCCTCGTGCAGAGTGATCTTGCCGGATTTGATAAAAAAGCTTCTGTCAAAATAGAATACCTCTCCGCTTTGCAGGCCGATGTCTGCCAGGATTGTGAACTTTCCCGAACTTCCGTTATAGTTAACCGCTATATCCGTATTGGGTTTGGCTACCGCCTGGATAATAGGGAATTCGCGTGATGGCCAGGTAAATTCAACATCTTTTCCGGTTTTCACTTTAAGATCCACTAAATACGCATATGCGAATACGCTCTCTTGCTCTTGTGTCTGCTCCGGATTAGTAAGGGTTACATTACACTGCGGAGCAAGAATCTCACCTTTCGCACTCAAACTCATATGATCCCCAACAAGTTTAAAATTTGAAGTGAGGAAATAACCGTCTATTTTAACTATGCCCACGGGAAAAGCAAGATGCAGCCCTTTATCACTCAGGGTTTCAAGTTCAAGCCCATAAGTAACGGGAACCCAGTTTTTCAAGGTCAACAGGGCAAACACCCTGACCGGAGTCCTGCCTATAGCAGTGTTAATATTACTGAACTTCATTTCTTTTTGCTGGAAAACAAGAGCAGTATTAATGGGTTTAATAATATCAGGGGACACAAGTGTGCTTACTGCTCCGTCGTTTATCTCAAGCAGACCGTAAAACTCGGGATCATTCACATCACCGGTTATGGCAAGCTCCCCCCTGGCCGTGCCGCCTTTAAAAACAAAATATTTGCTGCCAATAATGGGATTCAAAAGCATCAAATCGCAGTACATATCCTCAATTTTTGCCTCTACAAGCGAGTCGTTCACAGTGCCCTGCATGTGACCGTACAGGGGAAGCGGGGGCAAAAGATCTACTGTAAAAGTACCCTCTCTTTTAACTTCACCTACCAGGGCGTGTTCCGGTCCTCCGCTAAACAAAAAAGCTTTACTGTCCTTATTGAATAATATTTCCCAGGACTGGTAATCTTTAAGAGGTCCGTCAACTTTACGCGCAGCTATATTAAAGAATTGAACTCGTCCGGTGAAATTTGTATCCCAAAACGGTGAAAACGGTTTTTCATAGTTGAAATCGGAGAGAATGCCCGCATATAAACTGTCAGCATCAAATATCTCCCCTAGAAAGTTGCCGGCCAGATGAGCCTTAAATTGGAACTCCCCGTTTGTTTTATCAAGCATACCGCTTGCATCCGTGACAGTATAATTATTATTGTACTGACATTCAAAGCTTTTAAGAGCAAAAAATTGGTCTGTTAAAGAAAATGAGACCTCACAGGAAAAAGGACTATTATTAAACGTTCCCTGCTTCAAAGAAAGAACAGCATCAACCGCAGGATTATTATAACCGCCAAAGGCTTTAATAGTTCCGGATACATTACCCTTTACGATAAAATCACCCAATCTTTGCAGCGGTGAGTTTGTAAACGCCAGATTCACATCCATAGCATCAGGCAAGAATTCAAGTTCGACGGTATAACTCTCGTCTAACTCTTTATTCTGTAGATAGAACCAACCTGAGCTTGTCAATGGCGAAAATGCTGAAATATCAAAATGACCTTTACCATTAATTTCCGAAATACTGTCATGAAACGTAACCTCGCTTAATTCCAATTCACTTTCAGTGAGCAAAAATGACGCATCCAAAAAATTATCCTCATCCGAACCACTTAAAACAGGTACATTAAACAGTTTGGAATGTGTGGAAGCGATTTGCCATTCACCGTTGTCTTTGACAAATCCTATCAAATTAAGTGAAAGTTTTAAGCGTTGATCCGCCAGAGGCAGCGGCAGCATATCCGTTTTTACCCAAAACCGCATAGCCTCCTGCTTTGAAAAAATAAACGAGGCATCCAGATCATAAGATCCACTAAGTACAAGCCCCTGGTCGGGGATTACAAATCCTTCAATATTATAAGGTATTTCATTCAAATTAAGAACCGTGGCAAAGTGTGAAGAACTGCCTGGAGACAGATCGACAATGAAGTCGCCGGACAGCGGTACTCCAAACCAACTGCCGTTAAACTCCTTACACTGAATATGTTTGGTATCCGCATCCACGTCTATGGTAAGTGAATTATGTTCGTTCTGGATATCATTCAAAGTAGTCTTGGCCGAAGAAAAAGAAAGATCATTGAAATCTGTAGATAATTTCAGACTGGAACTCACAGTATAATATTTTAAACTGTCATAGAGAGAGCGCGATTGTTGGTTGTTGGGAGTGAGTATGCTGTAAAGTTGATTCAGTGGTAAATCCCCTATCTCCCAGTGCGAATCAAATAAAAAGTCGGGACTATACTTTATACTACCCTCGGCGATTAATTGAGGTGCGGAATTCTTATCCGCCAGTGTGGTATCAAGATCGAATAAAATTGCACCCCTTTTCGGTTGCAGATTGAGAGTAAAACTGCTAAAATCCGCCTGCCCGATAGTAACCATGTCACTCGCCAGAGCAAATCCGTTATAAGCTCTCTGTATTTGAAAATTACCGGTTATGGAGCCCGTATAACCGGTAGCAACATTGCTCAGTAAAAGCGTACCGGCCGGGTAGAGATTGGTGGTCAAGACACTCCCTCTGAATTCCATGACACTGTCATTGCTTGAAACAGCTAGCGGCTCCAGATAAAAAATCCTTTCATTACCCTGCAGCCGGGTCTTAAGCCGGATATGAGGAGTTGAACCGCTCGCTTCCAGTCCTGCATTTAAAAACAACGAATATTCTGTCGTATTGTCGGATAGCTGGTATTCCAATTCTCCTTCTGCTGAAATGGCGGCATAAAGCCAGGGATTATATTCAGACAGCTCTCGTTTAAACTGTAACATATAGGCAGGCTGCCAGTTTTCCGTAATAAAATTTACCGTTAATGCCTCCCGCTTAAGATCATAATTACAGGCGATGTCAATTGGTTTGCTGTCTTGAATTTTATTGACTGACAGAAGGTTTTCATTCATGGAAATCTGAAACTGTTGTTGTGCAAGCGTGAAATTCTCCGATTCAGTTGAAAGAATATTCACCAGCATATTAAACCAGATAAATTCTTTATGCACTTTTCCTGCCAAATCCAGTTCCGTATCCAACCAAAGGGATGTTCTGCCTTGTTCTTTTGAGTCGAGATGCACGTTGCCTCTTACTTTGTATTCATAAATTTCTTTGTCATTTGCAATAGTTAAAAACAACTTGGAAAGCAAAAGGTTATAATTATTATCAGAAATATTAAACTGCAAATTCGAACCCGTCAGCCTGAACTCCATATCCAATTTCTGACTGAGCCGTTCCTTGATGAACTTCTCAAGAGCCTCGGCCAGCTCTTTTTCCTTCTGCATGTCCAGATTAAACTCCGAATGCTCTATATTAATCTCAGAAATAGCGCTTAAAGGATCGGGGCTGAAAACCAAACCAAAAAGATTATAATGAATTCTCAGATTCTTGGCCTTGAACAGCACGGCCTGATCCGGCTTATTATCGTAAATTTCCAAATCCCGAATCTCGATATATTGTAAAATTGAAGGCGAAAGGGAGCTATATTTCAAATTCCTGCCTGAAAATTCGTTAAACAGCGCAAGCAGTTTATCTTTTAAAAGTCCCATTCTATAGTCAAGCGTGAAATTAATTATCATAAACAAGAAAGCTGTGAGAACAACTATCAAGCACATTATCAAAGGAAAGAGTGATCTTTTGCTTATAATTTTTTCAGTACGCATTCGCTTTAGCTTTCCAGCACGATTTATTGCTTGCCTAATTTAAATATACCATAAATTCGGCGATTTATGCGCGGTAAAAAGAACATTTTACGTAATCTCTATACTTATTAAAGTATCACGCAGGTCATTAAGTTACATATTTTCTTGTTTTTTCCAGACCTCGATCTTTTTAATCCTTTTTTTATCACTTTCAACAATCTTATATGTAACATGCTTGTCTTCAAATACCGTATCAACCGTAGGAATTTTACCCAACTTTTCACAGAGATATCCTCCTACAGTATCATAGGCCCCTTTTTCTAAAATAATACCCGTTTCATGGGTAAATTCATCAATATCAGCCGTACCGCTTACACTATAGTTTCCCTTGGCAATTACTGTTATCGGTTTGATACTGCCGTTGATTTCACCGGGAATAAATCCCACAATATCCGCGATAATCTCATTGCTTGTAATCATTCCCGACACGGTTCCGTACTCGTCACTTAAGAATACTACCGCGAGCTTATATTTATTCATCTCAAGCAATAAATCCGGAATCCGCTTGATTTCGGGGTAAAACACAGCCTGTCTCAGAATCTCGGAGAGGGTTTTCGGCTTGGTATAAAGCAGATCTTCCACGTCGATATAACCTATTATATTATCCATCCTTTTCTCATACATAGGAATAAAACGCGCGCCGTTATCTTCAGCGAATGAGATGATATCTTTGATCCTCATTTCCCTGGGACACAGCAGAAGTTCATGAAAGGGCAGCATTGCTTCCCGTGCTTTGGTGTCTCTAAAATCAAAAATATCGGTAAATAGTTTTTGATCCTCCAAAGACAGCCCCAGTTCTTTACTCCTTAATTTTATCAGAAAAAACAGATCATCTCTCGAAGCAGGTAACTTACTTTTTGCCTTATGCTTACCTACAAGGATGAGTAAAAGTTTAATGATAAAATTCAAGATTATAGAGATAAGAATAAACAATATGTAAAATCCTACCAACACAGGCGCCAATCTCACGGAAACAGTATCCGCGTGATTGCGGAAAAATGATTTGGGAATTATTTCTGCGAAAATTAAGAGAGTAATCGTAAGAATAAAGGATGCTATTCCCCGCGTCCAGATCGGCAGTCCCCATGATTCAAGCAGTATTATCAATAAAGTTGTGGATGTTACCACTACTATATTGGTTCCGATGAGAGTGGTGGCAAGTAACCTTTCCGGTTTTCTTAAGAGAAAATACGCTGCTTTGGCTGAAAGACCGCCTTTTTCCTTGTTATCGTAAATCGTCAATTGATTAGCGGCAATAAGCCCGGTTTCCAATCCCGCGAAGAATCCAGCGAGACAGATACAGAACACAATTCCCAAAATTATCATTTTAACTTTTAACCTCAATGAGTATTTTTTTGATGCGATTCTTTAAGGTTTTCACAACGGTAAATCTCACATGTTCCAATGTAAGCGTGCTTCCTTCTTTGGGAATTTCTCCGAGATTTTCAATAAGCAGCCCCGATACGGTTCTGCTTGGTGAATCTATCTGCAATGAAAGTACATCATTTAAAGTCTTCAATTCCAGCGTGCCCGGAACCGTGTATTTGCCTTTTTCAATCTCCTCTACGGATTCCCGCTCTGCTATATAAAAGTAGGAAAGGATGTTTTCAATCAGAGTCTGAAAAGTGATAAGCCCTGCCGTACCGCCGTACTCATCCACTACCAAAGCCATTCCGCAGTCGAGATCTTTCATCTCCTTCATTAAGAGATTAAGTTTTTTACTTTCAGGAATGGAATGAAGCGGTTTTAAGACCTGCTTTAGTTTGGACCTCGCGTTTTTAGTTAATAAAAAAGGTAACAGATCCTTTATCTCAATATATCCTACAGGATGATCAATATTTTTGCTGTAAATGAGAATCTGTGACCCGTTCGCTCTTATTTTTTGCTTGCGCAAATCACGGATAAGTTTCTTGATATCCGTCGTAATATCCACACCCATGATTTCAGTGCGCGGAATCATGATGTCGGCCGCATTCATGGTGTTGAGGTCCAGATATGACTCAAACAAACTGTACTCAAACTGATTTATTATCCCTTCTTTCAAACCGATTTTAATTGTGGTGTTAATAATTCGCTTATCAGGTCCCGCTTGTTTTACTCTGATTAGAAAAAGTTCCCGGATCTTGTTAAGCACAAATCGTAGCGGAGTGATCAATCCGTGTATCACATAAAGTGGCATGTAGATAAGACGCGTAAAAGAAAGTGAACGGCGCACCGCAATATTTTTCGGGGTCATTTCACCGATAACAAGCAGGATCCCGGTCATTAAGGAAATCGAGATGAGCGTGGAGACAATATCTCTCTGCGCCTGAGCGAACATAGTATCGAATAACATGGCGGCAAAGACATTGACGATCATATTTCCCGTTAGAATCGTGATGAGAACATGATCCGGTTTGGTAATAATAAGATTGAGAAAGGACTTCAATTTGGAACCCGCTTTGCGTTTTAAATTCTCTTTTTCCAACAGATTTAATGAAAAAATCGCGGTTTCGGATCCTGAAAAAAAGGCAGAGAGGAATAATAATGCTATAAAAATAGCTAATTGTATAAAGCTTTCTTCATCCATGATTACTTATTTTGTGATTTTTAAGTATAAGGTAGGTAATAACTCCCTTTTGTCAGGATCAAAGCGATAGGTTGTAATAGGTAATATCTTTATCATTTTTTTAAAAATATAGCGTGAAATCTCTTATTAGTAAAGATAAACGCATAAATAATTTAAAATAAATGTATGGCTAAATAGATGTAAAAAATGTATCATCAATAAAATGAAACAAAAAATACTCTCAAATTTCATCGTATTTGAAGGAATAGACGGTTCCGGAACAACAACCCAAATTAATCTGCTAAAAGAACTGTTAACTCAAAAGAAAATTTCCCATTGGGCCACTTATGAGCCCACTCATGGTCCTGTGGGCAGGCTTATTCACAGCATTTTAGAAGGACACTTAAACGCCGCACCTGAAACCCTGGCCTTGCTTTTTGCAGCAGACAGAAACGAACATATCTACCACGGGCAGGAAAGCATAAATTATAAAATAAGTGAAAACAAGCTGGTAATCTGCGACAGATACCTGTTCTCCAGTTTGGCATATCAGTCAATAGAGTGCGATTTTAAATATATAGCTGATCTCAACGGGCGGTTTCCCCTGCCATACTATGTGTTCTTTCTCGATACCCCGCTGGAAATCTGTGCAAAAAGGCGCGACGCAAGATCCCAGTCTCACATTTTCGAAACGCATACTTACCAGGAAAAGGTTATCGGGCAGTATGAAAAGGCATTCGCTTACTTCAAACACACAGATTTACACATAATCCGTCTTGACGGGACCAAATCAAAACAACTTATATTAGAAGATGTGTGGAAAATTATCTCCGGGCTGCCGATAGTAAAAAAGTGAAGCGACTTTTTTTACTTTTACTTATTTTTTTCTTTATTGTGCCTTTGGCCTTCGCGTATAAAATTTTATACGCAGAGCAGTTCTATAAGTTGTTTCATCTTCATTTTTATCAGTACCCCGACGACACTATGGAGAATATCAGCTATCTTGAACAGGCCCTGAAAGCGGATTTTTGCAATCCTCTTTATGCTTTGGCAAAAATTGAAACAGAAATCGAATATGAGCGCTACAAATCACTGTTTAAAATGCACATAAATTTAAAAATGATTGAACAGTACCTTATTCTGGGAAGTAAATACGATAAGTTTGAAGTTTTTTTCTTTCATAAAAACGGCCCCTGGAAAGAAGATATCTGCCAAAGCCTAAAGACCGCAGAACAGGCTTATCGAGTAGCGCTCTATTATTGGGAACAGGCACAAAAATGGTCAAAAAAAGCCTGGCCCCTGCGCATGATCCACCTTGATGAAATACAACATTGGAGCGATGAAAATTTTCGCATTGAAACCCAGGATCTGGACTATAAAAAAATAATTCAGAAGCATCTCGCGCGAATAAATAAGTCCCGAGTCTATTTGGAATGCGCCCCTGATTCCACAGATTAAAATATAAATTGCTGTCTTGTACTTTTTCGGCTTTGATACTAACATATAAGGTATGGCGCTTTTACAAAAACTCATTGATATAAATCGAGGCCCATCCAATTACAATATGAATCCCGACTATAAAAACGCTGAGTATCTGCTAAAAATCATTACCGCTATCTATAATATCAAAGACCTGGACACATTATTGGAGCGCATCCTCTTGGAAGCCCGCGGTTTTGTTAATGCCGATGCCGGAACCATCTATTTATCCGCCAGAAATCATCTGTACTTTAATTATGTCCAAAACGATACGCTTTTTCACAGTAAACGGGAAAAAGACAAATATATCTACTCCCAGTCCAGATTACAAATAGATAAAAATTCACTGGCCGGGTATGTAGCCCTGACAGGTCAGCCCCTGCTTATTGACGATGTCTACGATATCAAGAGCGATGTCTCATATAATTTTGATCCGACCTTTGATAAAAAAACATCATACAGAACACAATCCATTTTGGTTGTTCCGCTTGTCACAAGAAGCGGTGAGGGCCTGGGTGTACTGCAACTGATTAATGCTAAAGATGCCACGGGGAAGGTGGTGCCCTTCTCAATGATAGATAATATGTACATCAGCCAGTTTGCTTTTTATGCGGCCAATGCCATAGAAACAGCCAAACTATCCCGCCAGATGGCCCTCAGGATGATCGAAATCGTGGAACTGCGCGATCCCGGTGAAACCAGTGTTCATGCCAAACGTGTCGGAGCCTATGCCATAGAACTGTTTGAACAATACGCCAAAACACATGGTATCGGAAGCCATGAAGCAAGAACCTTTAAAGAACAGCTGCGCTTTGCCGCTATTCTGCATGACATGGGAAAAGTCGCGATCAGTGATATTATTTTAAAGAAAAAAGGAGCGCTCACGCCCAAAGAAACACAGCACGTACATTATCATACCATATACGGAGCACGTTTATTTAAAAGTCACCATTCGCCGTGGGATAAAATGGCGACCGAAGTGGCGCTTAATCATCATGAAAAATGGGACGGCACCGGATATCCCGGCAAGATCCCCGATATTTACGCAAAGCAGCTACAATTCGGACCCGGAAAAAAGGGAAAAGAAATCCCGCTTTCGGCCAGAATAGTCACTCTTTCCGATGTTTACGATTCCCTTTCATCCAAACGCGTATATAAAGAAAAATGGGAAGAAAGACGTGTATTACAGTTCATTCAGGAGCAGTCGGGAAAACATTTTGACCCGGAACTCGTTAAAATCTTTTTCTCTATCCACGATACGATCACAGCTATCAAACAACGCTATGTCGATGTGGAAGAGTTTATCATAAAATCAGCATAGCATCTCCATAAGAGAAAAAACGGTAATTCTGTTTTTTTGCCTCTTCATAGGCGCTCAAAATAAGTTCTTTTCCGGCAAAAGCGGATACAAGCAGCAGCAGGGACGATCCCGGAGTATGAAAGTTGGTAAGCAGCTGCGACACGACATTGAATTTGAACCCCGGATAAATAAACAAATTCGTTACCGCTTTACCAGCCTTAATACCATCCTTACTATAAGCCGATTCCAGAGCCCGTACCGAAGTGGTACCCACAGCTAAAATATTTCTTTGCTCAAACCGGGCCTTATTTAAACAGAGAGCAGTATCTGAGGGGATCATATACTCTTCACTGTGCATGGCATGATCCTCAATATTTTCAGTTCGAATGGGAGTAAATGTTCCTAAACCTACATGAAGTGATAACTGCGCCAGCTCGATTCCCCGCTTAGCGATCAGCCTGATGGTTCTTTTTGAGAAGTGAAGCCCTGCCGTTGGAGCTGCAATTGAACCCGATATTTTTGAATATACGGTTTGATAACGCTGCTTATCAAGAACCTCATCTTGGCGCTTGATATACGGAGGCAGGGGAACATGTCCGTGTTTGTTCAAATATTTTTCATCTATTGCCCGATCAAACTTGAGCACACGGAGCTCGCCGAGTTCCTGTACAATAACAGCCTGTCGCTTTTCGGGAAAAATAAAGACCTTGCCTTGTTTTTGTTTTTTACTTTTGGAACACAGCACCTGCCACATACCCCGTGCTGTTTCCTTTAGCAGCAGGAATTCAACCATACCCCCGGTATCTTTGCTTTTAGCGAAAACACGTGCCTTCCGTACTTTTGTATTATTAACAACCATCACGGTATCCGGAGCAAGCAGTCCGGGCAGCTCCTTGAACTTATGGTGCGTAAAGGTCTGCGCCGCCCTATCCACTACAAGCAGGCGTGAATCCGCCCTTTTTCCTTTTGGATACTGCGCTATAAATGATTGTGGAAGATTAAAAGAGAATTCCCTGGTCTTCATTACGCTTTTTTGAGAGTTTTAAATGTTGGTAAGCATTCTCGGTAACCATCCGGCCGCGGGGAGTACGCATGAGGAAACCCCTCTGAATCAGATACGGTTCATATACATCCTCTATGGTTTCAACCGATTCACCCACAGAGATAGCCAGGGTTTCACATCCAACCGGACCGCCGTTATATTTCAGGATAATTGCTTTTAATATCTCCCTGTCCAGTTTATCAAGTCCCAGCTCATCAATTTCTAATGATGCCAATCCTCGTGTTACTATATCCATAGTGATCTTGCCGTTGCCCCACACCTCGGCAAAATCACGCATACGCCGCAAAATACGATTTGCCACCCGAGGAGTACCCCGAGCACACTTGGCAATCAAGTCGACAGCCAGATCCTCAATTTCCACGGTGAGAATACGGGCGGATCTGACAACAATTTCCGAAATATCTTCCGTCTTGTAGTAATCAAGCCGCGCGCGAATACCGAACCGGTCGTGCAGCGGACGAGATATCAAGCCGGGCCTGGTGGTTGCTCCCACGAGTGTAAACGGTTCCAAGGGGATTTTTATGTTTCGTGCTCCCGGACCCTGGCCGATAACTACGTCTATTTTATAATCTTCCATGGCCGTATACAGCATCTCTTCGATAACCGGTTTCAGGCGATGAATTTCATCAATAAAAAAAATATTGTTCTTACCCACTGCAGTAAGTATTGCAGCCAGATCACCGGCCTTTTCCAAAGCCGGAGCGGCTGTGGCTTTAAGCTCCGAACCCAGTTCATTGGCGATAATACCTGCCAGAGTGGTTTTCCCCAGCCCCGGAGGTCCGGAAAAAAACACATGATCCAGACACTCCCCGCGTTTTTTTGCCGCCTGGATAAAAATCGCCAGATTTGTTTTTAATTTTTTTTGGCCCACAAACTCTGCAAGCTGGCGCGGACGCAGGGTTTTTTCATCCTGATCCTGTTCTTCGATATAATGCGCGTCTGAAATTCTGGTTTCTTTCATTAGCTTACGTCTTCTTTCGACCGGCGATACTCAATGCCTTGGTAAATAGCTGTTTGTCCAACTCTTCTCCGCTTAATTCCTCCAGATTGAGCTCATGGACCGCAGCACTCACCGCTTCACGCGAACTGCGTTTGTCATATCCCATACCCACAAGGGCGTTTATTATATCTTCATTGACACTCGAACCTTCAGCGTGGTGCTGTAAGTTTTTCAGCTTGCCCTGCAAAGCAAGGATTATTTTTTGGGCTGTCTTTTTACCCAATCCGGGCAATGAAGAGAGTGTGGCGAGGTCCTCCCGTTCGAGGGCTTTGATAAACGCGTCTGAGGTGATGGCTGATAATATTTTAATTACCAGTTTCGGCCCCACTCCGTCCACTCTCAACAGATCAAGAAATAACGAGCGCTCCTTTTCAGTTGAGAATCCATAAACTCTCATTTGATCGTCGCGATGATAGAGGTAGATAAAGGCCTTGGCCTGCTGGCCCTCCGCGGGGAAATCCTGTAAAGACTGTTGAGTGGTTTTAATATCCCATTCAATACCACCGGTACAGATATATATGGATTCTTGATCTCTGTAACTGATCTTACCGCTGATACTGTTAAACACCCTGCTTACCTCTTGTATATAAATATTGTTTAAGCCGCGAACTATGAGTATGACACAACGCTACGGCAAGGGCATCGGCCGCATGATCAGGCTGCGGCGCGGTTTTAAGCTTGAGAATAATGCGGACCAGCTCCTGGACCTGCACCTTCTCAGCGCGACCGTTCCCTACTACTCCCCGCTTAATTTCAAGCGGTGTATACGTAAAGACTTTTGTTTTCATAATTGAAAGCGCGCAGAGAATAACACCTTTGGCCTCAGCCACGGGAATGGCGCTTTTTAAATTCTTGGCAAAAAAAATTTCTTCAACAGCGGCTTCGTGTGGTTTATGCTTTTTTATCAACTCAATAATATTTTTATGAATATATTCCAGGCGGCTGCCGTGATCTAGTTCTGTTTCTGTTGAAATCACACCATGATCCACATAGTATATTTGATCGTTCTTAATCTGTATCACACCAAACCCGGTATTTTTTAAACCGGGATCGATTCCTAATATGGTTCTCATTCATCCGGCAGTTCAAGGTTTGTGGCGACAGTTTGAACGTCGTCATTATCTTCAAGAATATCTATTAATTTCAAAGCTTTCTCGGTTTTCTCCGCGTCAAGTTTAACTAAAGCGTCGGGAATCATACTTATTTCCGCGGTCTCCTGCTCAAATCCGGCTTCAGTTAAAGCATTTAAACCACGCTCAAAATCTTCCGGCTCACATATTACCTCTATCACATCAGAGTCCGCGCTGATATCTTCCGCACCCGCTTCCAAAGCCACGCCTAAAATATCATCTTCTTTATACTTGGCAGCATCAAAAACTATAATGCCTTTACGTTTGAACATGTACGACACGCAGCCGCTTTCACCTAAAGTACCGCCCCCTTTGGAAAGAATATTGCGAACCTCGGCCGCAGTCCTGTTTTTATTATCGGTGAGTATGTTTATAAGCAGCGCCACTCCACCCGGACCATAAGCCTCATAGGTAAGTTCTTCGTAGGTAACACCATCCAGATCGCCCGTACCTTTTTTAATTGCCCTTTCAATATTATCTTTGGGCATATTAACCGATTTCGCCTTTAACACTGCAGTCCTCAGACGCGGATTTGCGTCTATATCACCGCCGCCCATGCGTGAGGCCACGAAAATCTCTTTTATAAGCTTGGTAAAAACCTTACCCCGCTTAGCATCGGCAGCACCCTTTTTATGTTTTATTGAATGCCATTTACTGTGTCCTGACATATATTCTCCTTATTGTCCCAAAATAGCATATCCCAAGATTCGATGTCAAGCTTAGGGCCAATTGATCTTGATCCCGGACATGTCGATTTTATACTGAGTCAACTCAGTAAGCATCCGGTTCAAGATGAGTCTGCCGCGTAAAGTCAGGCAATAGGCGGTGGTGGATTGTTTAATAAATCCGCGTTCACTCCATTCTTTCCAAAGACCCGGTATTAATTCAGGCAGCTCGCCGCCAAATCTTTTATGGAATAATCTTTTTGGTATTCCCTTTTTCAGCCGGAATCCAAGCATGAGATGCTCAAAAAAAATATCTCTCTGCGTTAATAATTCCACTTCCATGCTCCAGGACTTTGCAGTACCCCGTAAAAAACCAGGCAGATGGAGCGGATTAGACAATCTTACAATCTTTCCTCCTTCTGCCGGTACCGTGGAAACGGCACCGGGGCCCACACCGATATAGGGCTTAAGCAGCCAGTAGCGTATATTATGCAGGCAGCCTTTACCCGGAAGGGAAAAATTAGAAATTTCATAGTGACTATAGCCGTTTTTTACCAGAAGATCTCTTGCGTATAACCACAGACTGTCCTGCACGTTGTGATCAGGCCAAGGCAGCAAGCCGTTCTCGTGTTGCCGATGTAAAACAGTTCCCGGTTCCAGAGTAAGCGTATACAGTGCAATATGTGCAATATTAAGAGCAAGCACAGTTTTCAGATCGCGCTGCACATCCTGCAGTGTCTGTCCGGGAATTCCGCAGAGTAGATCACAGTTCAGATCACCGAGCCATTTGTTCTTAATCAATCCGAGCACATGCTGTATTCTTTCAACATCTCCTCTCCTTCCCAGAGTAGCTCGAAGCTGTTTGCTGCAGGTTTGGATTCCCACACTAAGCCGTGTTACTCCATGCTCCGCGCAAAGAGAGATAAACTCTTCATCAAAAGATTCCGGATTGGCCTCAACGGTAAACTCCGCTGGTTTCGAGGAAACAAGGGTATTGATTTTTTGCAGCAAAGCCTTCAACACGGATTTTGGCAGAATGCTTGGCGTGCCTCCGCCTATATATACACTTATAATCTTTTCCGGACCGAGCCTTTGTAAAAAAAAATCGGTCTGGTTCACTATTTCTCTGATAGTCTTTTCCATAACAGCTTTATCGATTCCCGGAAGCGAAAAAAAATCACAGTAATAGCATTTATGCTCGCAAAAAGGTATGTGAATATAAAGCGAGAGATTTTTACATGAAGTAAGTGTGAAAGATTTAAAGTCCACCGAATTTCTCAAACGGCCAATAGCGGAGAATAACCTTGCTTACGATCGCATCATATTTAATCGGCCCAAAAAACCTTGAGTCACTAAACAAAAGTCTATTGTCGCCTATCACAAAATATTCATCTTCCCCTAAAATGATCTCCTGCATATAACCGGAAAAGGGAAGCCCTGAATCCCAGCCTTTGGGAAAGATGTGGTCCGCGAATTCATCATAGATTTTATACATCTCACCGGTGATTTGTCTTTCAGTTTTGAATTCGCTTGTGCCTTTGGGTTTGATGTAAACGACAAAACGTTCGATTTTTATGGCATCTCCAGGAATACCTACTATTCTTTTTACAATGTGCTCGTTCATTACATTACCTGCCGGATCACGCACAACACGGATCTGCTGAAAACTAAAAAATTTAAGAAAAGGATTAATGAGCTCTGAAAAAAAAGACTGCCTGGGCAGATAAGGCGGTTCGATAACTACAATATCACCACGTTGAGGCATGGTAAATCCCGGAAAACGAAATCCTAAAAGGCGGTTATAAGCTCCATATACTAAAGGAGCGGTGAGTACCACCTCGCCGTCCGCAAGCGCCGGATTCATGGCAGCGGAATGGATGCCGTAGGTATTGACAAGGAAGCTGGTAATAAAAATATACAGCAGGCATATAACAAGCAGCATTTTTACGCCAGTTTTTAAAATGCCGCTTAAGGAATAGCCATCACCTTTTGTCCGGTACTGTTCATACGATCCCAGCATAAATAACTTACTCTACACTTCCGATTCGATGCAGCGGCCAAAAGCGAAAAGCCGCTTTTCCCAGCACCTTTCCCAAATGTACGGGATGAAAATAACGCGCGTCGTGAGAGTTATCGCGATTATCGCCCATGGGGAAAATATGGGTTTTAGAAATATACCATCCCTGTTCATATTTAAACCAAAGCGCGGCTATTTTATCGTTATACGGCTTAAGTTCATAATGGATGGAATTTTGAATTCGCAGCATCTCATAATCACTTTCTTTAAAATCCCGAAACTGCTGGCTGTTTACCGACAGTCCTGCATTGGTTATATTCTGTTCGCTTATTTTATAACTGGAATCAACAGGCAGACCCCGGCCTCGTTTAATAGCGCCCTTAAAATAATTATAAAAATCAGGATAAAGCTGATAAGGAATTACTTTTCTTATATATTCACGCCCCAGCGGTTCCTGGATCAGGGTTTGTTCAGGAATCCACTCATTTTCAGCAGCGGGAATAATCTCGATCCTTCCGCTTTTCTGACGAATACGGTCTCCCGGAACGCCTATGAGTCTTTTTACCAAAAAATGATGAGCAATCTCTCCATTGGGTTTTACATCCAAATTTACCAGTGAAAAGGTAAGCATATACACCAAACGGTGAAAAAGCTGTTCCACAGCTCCTACTTTACGCCCCATCTCCTCTTCATATTTGGGGTTTTCAAAAATAATTATTTCACCCCGTTTGGGTGCGGCGATTCCCGGCAGTTTGCCGATTCCCGGCAAGAGTTCCGGACCGTAAACCAGCTTATCCACGAACATCCTGTCTTCAAGCTGAATGGTGTCCAGCATGGATCCGCTGGGAATAGCGTAGGCCTGCAAAATATACTGGTTTAAGAGCAGCACAAAAAACGCTGCCCAGAGCAGTGCTTCGATCCAATCGCGAATCTGGCCTTTCTTTTTTTGTTTTTCTTTTTTTCGCAGTTTACGCCTTTTTCGCCAGGTGAGTACCTGCTCGGTTTTTTCCTGAACTCTCTGCTGCCATTCATTCCATGTCATTTTGTTAATCCTTATTTTAAAAATAAACATAACATAAATAGAGTTGTGTTGACAAGGTATAAAGCGCCAACTATAATCGGCTTTATCATGTTCAGAAAGAAAAAACAAGAAAAACCGATTAATATCTCAGAAGTAAAAGTAACGCTTAAGCCGCTGGGCAAGATCCGGCCCGGGACCTATCTTACGGTACTGTACGCTTTTATTATCCTGTGTTTGTTGTTTGCCATTTTTTTCCTGCCGGGAATTCTGGCCGGAGGCACATATATCACCTTTACCACAAGTCCGGTAGCCGCAGGAGTCTGGATAGACGGGGAAAAAGCGGGAGTTACACCCTGCGAAGTACTGGTCAAGGGCGGAAAGCGCAAGATAGAGTTTAGAAGACCATTTTATAAGACAGTGGTCGTAGAGCAGGAAGTGGGAAGTTTTATATTTGCTCTGCCCTTTTTACCTAAAAAAGATAAAGTCGATATGGAGATGAAAGTGGAAGATGTGGACGGCCTTGTGGCATGGGCATTAAGCGACTATACCCGCTGGTGCATGATCACTGATTATTCGTCCCACTATCAACCCCCGCCCATCCTTACCGAAACTGTGAAAAGTATTCGTTCGGGGCTTAGTCAGACTGAAAAAGCAAAACTCGAATTATTCTTAAAGCGGGCACTCTCCTTTACCCAATCTCATTTTCTAGTCAGACATCTTATCCATGCTTATGCAATTTTGGAAACCGGTCAAGGTGTATTCTCTCAAGGCACACTCCTGAAACTGGCAAAGGATTACCTCGCCTTAACCAAACAGTATGAGAACCTGCCTTTCTGGATATACAATTCACTGCCCGTATATGCAAGCACGGAATTGGAGCAGGGTATTTCACCTGAAATGGAGATTGCTCAGACAAAAGGTACTAAATATGGTTTTTTTGAAGCTCCCTGGTTCAAAAAAATACGCGAAAATTATGTTCTCTTTCTCAACTCGTTTAGAACACAGGTTCTGGCAGGTTATGGATCGCATCGTTATCTAAACGGTCTCCATTTCGTACCGGTTCCCGGCGCAGTCTATATCATGGGCAAGAGCGATGATTACAGCAATCTGGCTGATCCCGTACAGACTCCGCTTTTACCGCACCCCGTGAAAGTAGACGCCTTTTATATTACGGAAGATGAAATTTCCAACAGACAGTTTAAGGTTTTTATTGATGAAAACCCGTCATGGAAACCTGCGCAAAAAAATAATCTTATAGCAAAAGATTTAGTAAATGAGAACTACCTGAAAGACTGGGAAAACGATACCTATCCTCCGGGTAGCGGAGCGCAACCGGTTACATACGTTTCTTATTTTGCCGCAAAAGCCTACTGCGACTGGCTGACTCAAAAAACAAAAACCACAGCTCCCGGTTTTGTAGTTCGTTTACCCTTTGAAGCGGAATGGGAATGGGCCTGTGCACGAGGAAACAGCATGAACTACCCGGTGCCAGGCTCGATATTTTTTAAAGAAAATATATCCGGGCCGGCGCTCGCGGGGTCATCAGCTCGTAATATCCATGGTTTAAGAGACATGGCAGGAAACGTGTGGGAGTGGTGCGAAGACTGGTATGCTCCGGCCGCCTATTTGATTTCTTCATATGAGCCTGTGGAAAACAATGCCGCCCATACTATAACCATGCCTTACGGCGCAGCAAAAGTAGTTCGCGGCGGATCGTGGGCTGATAATCTAGAGGAGATCGCGCTTTATACAAGAGGATCCCAGCCGCCTTTCTTCTGCACAGAGATTACAGGTTTCCGCGTGGTACTCACGGAGCGGTAATGTCCGGCAGTACTCAATTACCTGAAAAAACACTCGCAGTCAATAAAAAGGCCAGGTTTAATTATGCTGTTACCGAAAGCCTGGAATGCGGTATTGAACTCAAAGGAACCGAAGTAAAATCAGTAAAGCAGGGTAAATTCTCCTTTAGTGACTGCTATGCGAAAATCGACAATCATGAACTGTGGCTGATAGCATTACATATAACTCCGTATACATTCGGCAACCGCTTTAATCATGATCCGGACAGACCGAGGAAATTGCTGGTCCACAAACAGGAAATAAAGCGTTTAAAGCGTAAAGTTCAGGAAAAAGGCTTGACCTTAATCCCTTTGCGTTTTTATCTTAAAAGAAGCATAGTGAAACTGGAATTGGGAGTGTGCAAAGGCAAGAAACTGGTCGATAAACGTGAGGATATAAAAAAACGTGATATCAAACGGGATCTGGAACGGGAATTAAGAGATAAATGATGATATTCTAAACTTAAGAGAAGGGGGTGACCTGGTTTCGACTGGGGACTGTTGGGTCAGAGGCGGCAAGTGGAGCGCCAATCTCCTAAAAGTGGCAACAATTTAAATGCCAACGATAACTTGGCTTTAGCAGCTTAATTTAAGCTACTACGGGTACCCGAAGCGCTGTTCCGAGCTTCGGTGTTACTTGTTAGAAATCGGGACTTGCCTTATAGCAGATCTGCTGGCTAAAAGGGACATACCGGTGCAGAATATAGCTGCCGTAGGCTAGTTATCCTGCGTCATGGCAGCCGAACACGTAAAGGATAACTAAACTTGTAGATGCTTTTGAAACTCACCCTAGGACGCGGGTTCGATTCCCGCCACCTCCATAATTTGAATAGAAATCCGCTTTATTACTGCAGCCTTTTTTATATTCAGTCAAAACAGTTAAATTCATACTAAAGTATGATTGGGAAATCAAGTGCCGCGCTCTACTGTAAATGGTGTTACATTAATATGTTACTTTACAGATTGCATTCCGTATATACAGCAAGGAGTAGGTTATGCAAATAAAAGAGGTTCTTGACGAAAAGGTGCTCTTGGATATGGCACAGTGGGGTCATAAAAAGATCATAGACCTCCTGATATTGCGAGGAGTTAATGTGAATGCCAGAGGCAGTTTCGGTGAAACCGCTTTAATGATGGCAGCTTATTGGGGCCATAAAGAAATCGTCCAGCTGTTGTTACACAAGCGAGCAGACGTGAATATCCGAGACAACGGAGGAACCACGGCGCTGATGATGGCCGTAGTTGAACAGGATGAACTCTATGCCATAGCCGGAGGAAGCGACCGTTTGGAATCCGTCAAATTACTCATAGCTTCAGGAGCAGATGTCAATATACACGATAATTGCGGTAAAACAGCACTTGATTACGCAGAGCAGTCAGCAAACAAGCAGATTATATATTTATTACAGAGAGCGGGTGCCAGACGAGGCACTCATTCATTCCATTAAAAATGATCTTGCCCCGGTATCTTAATCTTTGTTTTTATGCTAAACTAGTGTTTAAATGAGCACGAAGACCTTAAATTATAAGGAACTTTTGAATGAGGCTAAAACCGCCGGGCAAAACAGAGATTACGAAAAAGCCGTGGAACTGCTTACGGAGCTTATCTCTAAAACAGATGAAATGCCTGAAGCCCTGCTTTACCTGGGCAGAAGTTATCACGCGCTGGAACAGTTTCATAAAGCAATCTATAGTTTCAATTTTTTTCTTAAAATAAAACCTGATTTTTCACCCGCTCACTTTTTTTTGGGCAGATCATATCTGGCACTGGGATTTTATAAAAATGCCATTATTCATTTAAGAAAGGCTTTAAACGATAATGAGACCTTTTCTCCGGCATTAAGCTTTATTGGGCTGGCTTATCTGAAAATAAAAAGGCCGGAAATTGCGTTAAGTTATTTTGAAAAAGCCCTGGAAGTGGACCCGCAAAATCCCCGTATATATACCGGTTATCTGAATGCGCTGCTGGTACAAGCTATAAAATATTTCTACAGAGGCAGGCTCGACGAGGCAGCCCAGCGTTTTGAATTTTTAATTAAAGAAAAAAAAGATAATATTATTCCGTATTTATATCTGGCTTCGATATATCGGGAAGCCGGTCAGTTCAAACTGGCACTTATCTCCTATGAAGAGGCACTTAAAATATCACCTGCCGATCCTGTGCTTCATCTGCAAAAAGCCTATATTCTGCTTCATCTTTCCAAAAGTCCGCAGGCTCTTATGGAGATAAAAAAAGCTCAAGAGTTATTGCAGGATAAGATAGGGGCGATAACAGATCCGCTTAAACTCCTTAAACTCATCTCTGTTACTTATTACAGAAACAAACACTATCGTGAAACCATCTATTTCGGGAAAAAGGTGTTAAAACATGATTACCATGATCCTGATATTCATATGCTTATCGCGGAGTCGTATCGCTATCTTGGTGAAGCGGAGAAGGCAAAAAATCATTATCTGCGCGCCATAGAGGTCGATCCCAAGCGACTGGAGCTGCATTACGGTTTAGCCTTAATTTTTTGGGAACAGCAGGCGTATCAAGAGCTGTCCTCGCAATCCGCTCGCATTCTCCGCATTAATCCGGACGATCCAATGGCAGCTTACTTTCAAGCACTGAGTCTTGCTTATCTTAAAACCGATCCGAAGACGGTTATTCCATTACTGCAACAGCAAATTCGTGCTCACGGTCCTGATCCGCATCTCATGTACTGTTTGGGTAAAATGTATTTTGAGATTGATCTTCCCGACCTGGCGGAAAACTGGCTTAAACGCATACTCACGCTTGTTCAAGATCATCAAGAGTCGTTTCTCCTGCTCGCCGCGGTGTATAGAAAATTGGCTAAACCCAAGCAGGAAATCCAGGTATTAAAACAATATGTGGTCATATTCACCGATGATATTTCAACAAGAAAGCGTTACGTCCGTTTACTGCTGCAAGAGGATAAATATTCCATCGCAGCCGGGGAAATTGTTAAACTCATAACCAGGGAAGCGGGCAACCTGAAACTCAAGCGGGCATTAGCCTACTGCTATCAAAAGTTGCAGAAATACGCAGACGCAATTCTAATATTTAAAGAGCTTCTAAAACAAGATCCGGAGTCAGTGGATGATTTACGCGCCTTATTGTTTTGTCTCGACAAGATGGGCAACAGACGCTCCGCTATCTTGCTTTTGGAAAGCGCGCTTAAATTCCTGAAAGAAACTCCCGAACTGCTCCTCACATTAGGCAAACTCTATGCAAAACAGAAGGATTATGAAAAGGCGTCCCGGGTGTTTCGCAGAGTAATCGATTCAAGGCCGGAAGACTGGCAAGGTTATTACAATCTGGGCATGATCTATAAAAAAACAGGTAATACGGAGTTTGCGGACAAATTTCTCAAGCGAGCAGAAGAATATCGTTAACTATCATAGTCTAAAATAAAAAAAGCACCCTTGATTTTTTAGTTCCCACTCCTGTATACTTTCTTCATAAGGGAGGTAAATTCGTGAAAATTAAAGCCGTAGATCTTTTTCAGGCTTATACTCAAAACAAGCTTCCTCAAGACGGGGGGTATATTGTTTCCTCCCTTTTCGATTCTCATTCCGCATACGCCAAATTGGAAATAGTAGCCTATCGCAACGCACGCGCTATTTTCTTTTCTACCGAAGGACTGTCGTTTCAAACCGACGGCAATAAACTGTACATGCTCGTTGAACCTCCCGACTATGAATACAGAGATGAAGAACCCTTCAGGAGAACAAGAGAAAAACAAATTCCACATCGGTTTTCTGAATTAAACATTATCCAAACAAAAAACAGAACAAGAGTTATGGTGAGCAAAAAACCGGTAATGGTCTATTCTTCGTTTGTAGTCCTTAAACCTACTCATGACGATTTTGCATTTATCTTCTATCATCAACCGGAAGTTTTAGACACTCTCTTAATCTTCCTTGAGCAGACCTTACAAAAAGAATGCTCTATCACAGAAGACGATGTAAAAAAAATCACATCGTTAATTGTGCAATCCTTAAATAAATTTACAGTCTGGAATACATGAGTAAATATATTCTTTCATTAGATGTAGGCACGCAGAGTATAAAGGCATTGGTGTTCGATCTCAAAGGCCGCATTATTCAAAGTAAAAAAGTTGCCATCCAAGCTTACACCAGTCCCAAACCCGGTTGGGCGGAGCAGGATGCCCGCTATTTCTGGAGGAAACTCTGTGAAGCCTGTAAAGCAGTAATGAGTACGGATCCCAAGCTTTTTTCACAGCTTAAAGGCGCGGCGATAACCACACAGCGTTGCACGCTTATCAACGTTGATAAAAACGGGAATCCGCTTCGTCAGGCCATTGTCTGGCCTGATCAAAGGCGGATAAAAGATTTCAAACCTGTTAGGGGAATTATGAGTCTGGCCTTTAAATTGATCGGTATGCAGGAGACGGTACGTTTTGCTCAGGGTGAGTCTGAGATTAACTGGTTGAATGCACATCAACCGGATATTATGGAAAAAACACACAAGTTCCTTTTTCTTTCAGGATATCTTATCTACCGCCTTACCGGAGATTTTATTGATTCCTATGCCGCGCAGGTAGGATATATTCCGTTTGATTATAAAAACTGCACATGGTGTAAAAAAGGAGATTGGAAATGGCAGGCCTTTCCTATTGATAAAGATAAACTGCCGGATTTAGCCCCACCCGCCGCAGAGCTGGGGAGGATTTCCCAGAAAGCCGCGGGGCAAACAGGGTTGCCTGCGGGTTTACGTTTGATAGCGGCCGGTTCGGATAAGACATGCGAATTTTTGGGCTCAGGCTGTATCTCCCCGGAAAGCGGAGGAATATCTTTCGGCACTACCGCTACAGTGGGCACTTATATCAAAAGATACGTAGAGGTGATCCCCTTTATCCCTCCCTATCCTTCAGCCATCCCCGGTATCTATAACACAGAGTTTCAGATTTACAGGGGTTTCTGGCTTGTCTCATGGTTTAAGAAAGAATTCGCCAAACTCGAAGTAAACACCGCCTTAAAACAGGGAGTGGCGCCCGAAACTCTCTTTGATAGGTTTTTGGATGAGGCGCCTCCCGGCTCACTCGGACTGGTTCTCCAGCCCACCTGGTCGCCCGGAGTAAAAATTCCCGGCCCTGAAGCCAAAGGAGCGATTATCGGCTTCGGTGACGCCCATACACGGGCTCATCTGTATCGAGCCATTATAGAAGGCTTGTGTTACGGATTAAAAAGCGGATCACTCATGATCGAAAAAAGAAGTAACGTAAAATTAAAAGAAATAAGAGCATCGGGAGGAGGCGCTCAAAGCAGCCGCACTCTGCAAATAACGGCAGATATCTTTAACCTGCCAGTTTTAAAATCACATACTCATGAAACATCGGCACTGGGAGCTGCCATTGATGCCGCCGTAGGTTTAGGTTGTTTTTCCACATTTGAACAGGCAATCAAGGATATGACATATACAGAAAAAACCTATGAACCTGATGCAGACCATGTTGATATTTATAATGAGTTATATCATAAGGTGTATAAACATATTTACGCGCGGCTTAAACCCTACTATCAAATGATACGAGAGATTACGAGTTATCCTGATTAAAACCGCCGATTAGAAAATTATTCTTCCGCTTCAAGCGTAAGCTGGGCCACAGCCAGTTTGGCTATGGGCACGGAATACGAAGAACAACTCACGTAATTAAGACCAATGTCCATACAGAACTTAATATTTTCCGGTGCTGCTCCGTGCTCACCGCAGAGACCTTTTTTGAGCTTAGGTCTGGTCATGGTTCCGCGGCGTACGGCGATCGCAATAAGCTCTTTTACCTGCTTATTTAGAATCCTGAAAGGATTGCCTTCAAGCAAGTCAAATTGAGTATAATCGGGCATAAAAGTATTAAAGTCGTCACGTGATAATCCCATTGTAGTCTGAGTGAGATCGTTGGTTCCAAACGAGAAGAACTCGGCATATTTGGCAATTTCCGCAGCACCTAAAGCCGCGCCGGGAAGCTCAATCATGGTGCCGATTTTGTACTTAACCGGTTTGGCACCTATTTTATCTCTAACCTCTTTTTCGATCTCAGCAAGGCCTTTTATGGACTGACCCTCAATCTTCTTTCCATAGATCACCATTTTGAGCTCATTTTCATTCATAATAAGCGGGATCATTATTTCAGGTTTGACATTGATGCCTTCTTTTTGCAGAGTATACACAGCCTCAAAGATCGCCCTCATTTGCATGGCATAAATCTCCGGATATGACACCGCGATTCTGCAGCCGCGATGACCCAGCATGGGATTAAACTCATCTAAGGTCTCACAACGGGCAATTACTTCTTTGGTAGGCAGTTTCTTTGTCTTGTCCTGGTCATCCAGATAGTCCAGAAATTTCTTCATTTCATCCGGATTATGCGGTAAGAACTCATGCAGCGGAGCATCCAATAAACGAATAGTCACAACATAACCCTGCATTATTTTAAAAAGCTTGTAAAAGTCGGCTTTTTGCATGGGTCGTAATTTTTCCAGAGCAACCATACGTTCTTTTTCAGTGTCCGCGATAACCATCTCTCGGAATACATTAATACGCTTTTCGGCAAAGAACATATGTTCGGTTCTGCATAATCCTATGCCGCGTGCTCCGAAGGTACGGGCCAAAGTGGCGTCTCGAGGTGAATCGGCGTTTGCCCTTACGTGGAACTCCTTGACGAATCCATCCACAACATCTAAATATTCGAGCAGCCCTGATTCTTTGGGATCAGGCTCGATGAGTTCTGCTGTTCCCAGAAAGATAGTGGGTTTGCCGTAATACGGTACATTTAAGGTAAGATAATCACCCTCTTTTATAGTAACCGAGCCGATAACAGCGCTGTTCGTACTAATCCTCATAATCGTACTTACCAGCGAGACTTTTCCGTACTGACGGGCGACAACAGATGCATGGGCGGAATATCCTCCTTCGCAGGACAATACTCCTGTTGCAACCTCTATGGCCTTCACATCTTCGGCAAAGGTTGCCGGCATACAGAGAATAAAGCGTGTATCTTCATCGGCCTGCTGCGCTTTTTTATACGCATCAAGCAGCTTCTCGGTATTGAAGTATACCTTGCCAATCGCTGCTCCGGGAGCTCCTGCTATTCCGCCGGCAATCTGTCGCATATTTTTAGTAGAACTTAGATCTATTACGGGGTGGAGTATTTCACTTAATTGATTTGGTTTGATCTGTTTTACCAGATATTCAGGATCCACCACTTTCCGCTTATACAAATCCAACATCAACTGAATATCAGCTCGAGTCGATTTATTCATGACGCCTCTCTGGTCAATAAGCCAGAGACGTTTATCTTCAATCGTAAAACGAATCGATCTGATTTCTTTGAAATGGTCCTCAATATTTAATGCAATTTTTTCTAATTTAGTCAGATAGGTAGTTTGTATTTTATTGATAGGATTACCTTCGGCTCCGATCTCATCGAATTTATTTTGAAAATATTTACCGTCTAATTTTTTTTCTCCGGTTACAATATTGCGGGAAAAAAACATACCGCTGGCCGAATCTTCTCCGTAATTACCGTAAACCATGGGTTGGATAAGCAGAGCCGTATCCTGATCATCCATTTCATCCAAGCGCAGCATACAGCTTATGCGTTTCAGCTCAATCTCAAGCTGAGAATAGGGATCAGAGAAAAAACCCTGAGGAAGAAGCGACGCGTACTTGGTAATGCTCTGCTTTCTCTGTGCTGCTGAAATATCCGTTTTTAATTCCTTTGTTAAAACCCCGATAGCAGCCTGTATTTTTTTCTTGTCATCTTCCTTGTTTTTAAGCTCGGCTATTCTTGCTTCTATTTCCAAACAACCCTTCATGAGAAACTGCATTTCATGAATGCCGAAATTCTCACCTACATATTTATTAAACGCAGTAACGTTACTTTTCACCAAACCGAAATTATGTAAGGTCGGATAATTGACAATAACCAGATTAGGACTGATTACAATCTTTACCAACATGGGATTTTGGCTATCCCCATATTTCTTACCTGTGATTTTCTCAACCTTAGCGATAAAAGATTTAAGATGAGGTTTTAAATCCGTATTTTCCAGCTTTGAGGCCACTTCGGAATCGAATATAAAGCCGGGTAAAATCGGCAGATCAAGAGCTGCCAGTTCCATGGCTCTTCTGCCCCGGATACCGATATTGCCCAGTACAGCTTTCTTTGAGATATGCTCATGAGCACTAAAAAAATGAATATTGTTTTTCATATGTAATCCTCATTTACCAAAATAGTTCATTAAAAAAGATTTAATACCTGGTTAACCGGAAATCGTAAGAACGCTTCAAACATAGGACTCGCACCCTGCTTTAGGTACCGGCGCAATTTAGCAACATCCTGGATGCTGTCGCCAGCCACGGCTATTAAGATGGCACTGCCGTGTTTTACCTTACCCCATTTAAAAAGCGCGTTTACGTCGTGGATCCTTTCGCCTTCATAAAATATATACACGTCACTTCCCGGGTATTTCGCAGTATAGCTTTGAATTACCTTTTTCCACGCTTCGACATTTCCGTTATGGAAAAGTTCGTTAGTTACGGGTATAGAGTATAAAGGTGTCATCCTTCTCTGTCCGGAAGGGGCAGGTTTGGCCTCTTGTTTTTTCTCTTTTACCGCTGCTTTTTTGGCCACGGCTTTTCTTTTTTGAGGAACGGCCTCTGCTTTTTCCTCTGCCGCCTTTCTTATTTTCTTCAAGCTATATTTACCCTTGGTAAGTTCGGGCGAAGTGGTGATTTTCTTTGCCTGTAACAATTGCAAACATTTATCCAGCGCCAGTGTTTTAATTTTGTCGCTGACATCTCCGGCCACACCGCCTAGATAAATAGTTGCAAGCTCGTTCTTTTTCAAGGCTTGAATTGCCTGCCATTGCTCCGCGCGTTTTGGGTTTATCACCTTTACGCCCAATTCAGGATGATAATAGGCAATGACCATATCCACCGCATCCCACTGTTTAAGCTCTGCGATAATTGAGCCGAAGTCACTTAGGTTATCCTGCATGTTGTAAGAATAGGCTTCATAGTTATATTTATCGAGCAGAAGAGAATTCAGCATCGGACTTACCTGGTAGGCCTCTATGGTATTATCATCGATGAATTCATTAAGAAGATCAGCAAGATTATGTTTATTTTCCAGGTCGGCTACGATTTGGTTTAATGCTTGGATATGACGAACGACTTTATTGACACTTTTTCTTCTATTTAATACTTCAATCTCAAAGGCTATCATTTATGTTGCGCCCCTTTTTGGTGAGTAATTTAAAAAAGAGCAGCCCTTTAGTAAAGGGCTGCTCATATTTTTTGATTATTATATTTCTTTTAATCCGGATCCTCTACCTGGTCTGCCTCTTCTTTTTCTTCCGGAATCTACAACTCCTTTACCCTTGCTACGTCCTCTGCTGCGTTTTGGTGCAGCAGCGAATGATGATTTTGCGGGTTCGGGAGCACTGAGCATGTCCATATACTCACCCGAAGCATCCTCTGCGGGAGTAGCTGCAAAGGATTGTTCAATATCAGACCTAACGGTCGATCTGCGGCGAGAGAATGATGCAAAAGCGGCATCCTGGAATCCCTTGGACACACCGTGGAGGAACTCATTAAGTACATTTGCCATTCCATCCAGAGTGGCTTTCTTTTTCTTGATGGATGTAATATCCACATCAAGGAGTAATCCCGGCTGGATATGATATGGGTTGATAACATATTCGAATTTATTGAACTCAGCCTCAAGTGTTGTCAGTCTTTCTTCCATTACCCGGCGTTTGATCGGATAACGGTAACCGTATACAGACTGAAGTTTTTCCTTCATAAGAATAATTCTGCGTTTAATTTTATCTTTTTCATAAAGGTATGTTCTGTTCATACGCTCGATATCGGTTTCCGCTGGTTTAATAAACGATACTTCATCCCAACTCTTTTCAATATCTTCATACAGAGGATCGCCGGTCACGGCCTTTATTTTCTTTCTGATTTTATTCTTTGTACGTTTGGCCAGATCTTTGAAATCTACGATACCTTTAAAGAACTTGGAATCTTCATATACCATTTCCAACACATCCCAGAGGTGCTGTACTTCGACCTCTAAGGATTTCAGCATCACATCATATGCTTTTCTTTCGTTGATCAGCTGGGCGTTATCATAGTATTTAAGTCTGATCGCGTAGCGTTCGTCCGGCAGAATACCGACATCAGTATCTTCATACTCTTTGATGCGCAGTTCTCTGGCGTTTTTCAGGTTTTCGATGAATTGATACCCCATCTTTGAAGTATCGAGAATAGAAGTAATCGAGTTTATAGCTGTATTGTAGCCTCTGTTTCGAATATTCTCAATGTCGATAATCTTCTTCAGGTTCTCACGAATATTCAAAGGATCGTACTCCGCAGGATCGATTTCTGCTCTTAAGCCTTCGATCTTATCCATGAGTGATTTGGCGAAGAAGGTATAGCGTTTTGACTTGGGATCATCCTTGTCGTCAGCTGTATACTGTTCCACACGTCTCATTTTTTCAAACAGAATTTCAGAGTCGTTCATCTCTTCACGACCCTCATCGATAATACGGTCTTTAAGCTTTTCGATCTCTTTGTCCAAGATGTCAATGATATTCTTGGAAATCAAATCTTTGATCAGATATTCTACAGTCACCTGATAGTGAAAAATAGGACTGATGAGCTCTGAATCAAGAATATTCACCGATAGTTTCACATCGCTGACAGTCTTAGGCTTGTAATTGTTGTCCTTAAAAGAACACTTTACGACTGAGTAAGCGTTCTGACCGCGGATAAACGCGCCGACATCCGATTTCTGCCTTAAAAGTGAATTAGTGAGGTTCTCCAGATCATTGACACCTCTCTGAATATGACCCTGTAGGTGGCCGAACATATTGACGAGTGATTTCTCAATTTCGCCTGTATTAAACTTGTCCATTCCACCAATCTGATCTAAGAGGGCTGCAATCTCTTTTGGAGTATAGCGGGCAAGAGTTTTCATCTCTTCTTTATCAATGAAGTTTCGTACTTTCTTTACCATTTCATCTTCAGAAGTAACAATAAACCTGTTGAACATGTTCTGGTAGTTCTGGTTAAAGTAGTTGAAGAGCTTCTCTTTTATTCCGCCCATTACATCCAGTCTCTCAAGAACGTCTTTGGGCAGTTTGGAGGCGATATGATTCATCACCTTGTCCACTTCTTCACTTAAAAGGAGATCGACTTCGGCTTGCTGATCGCGGAATTCCTGCGCTAAAGAGTTTCTTGAACCCACAGCGCTCGGTTTTTCTGGGTGAAAAACATTGGGGCTTTTAGGTAGATCTACACTTCCCATAATTACTCTCCTTATTCATTAGTGTTTATTAATAGATTATTCACATTGTAAGTAAAAAGTAAAGTAACTTTTTTTTTTTTTTTACACTTCCAATTAAATTAATTATAATGCATTATAGAAGTATGTGAAAAAAGGAGGCAGAACCATGAAAAAGCTTACAAATCTCACTTTAGTTATTATTTTTTTTATCGTTTTGGGAGGAATAAGTTTTGCGGATGAACGTCCGCCTATAGATATCATGATGGCCGTAGATGTGTCTAATTCCATGGCCCAAGAGATTGAAGCGGTAAAAGACTACATAAATAATGAGCTTTTGGAAAATTATGTGCAGATAGGCGATTACCTGCTTATTATCATGTTTTACGCTACTACTGAAGTCCCTGTGGCTATTTCCATCCAAAGTGAGGCGGATCTGCAAACCGCCAAGCAAGCTGTGGCAGGATTACAGGCAAATCATGACTGGACGGATATCGGAAATGCCCTTGATGTGTTGAAACTGCATATGGACGCACAGTCCACTGATCAAAGGGATAAATTTTTAATTATTATAACCGACGGAGAACAGACAGCACCATGGAGTAAATACACAACTCCTGACGGCAGCCTTAATCATGAGCTTTTACAGAATGCTTATACGGAAATCGCCAAAGAAGGCTGGAAAGTTCAATTTCTGGTGTCGGGCGGCAGTGATATGATAAAGGAAATGGCGGAAAAGATTTCCGGAACCTACACGGAGATTTCCGAAGAACCCACAGGCGAGGAGCTTTCGGAAAAGATTCAGGAACCCGGCGGTATGGTTAAAATTTCCGTACAACCGGAGAAAGTCGTTGTCACCCATGGTGGGGAGGCCGTACTTCCTTTAACCTTGTCCTGCAGCGGTTTCACAAAAGAACAGTCGATCAATGTAAACAATATAATGTTCTATTCAAACAAGGCCGGTGAATTGAATATATTAAAAAGCGGATATGAACTGTCCATACAGCCCGATGAAACCAAGCAGGTAGAAATACCACTGCAGTTTCCGGCCGCTTTGGCAGCCGGAGATTATAAAGGCGAATTGCTCTTCTCATTCGGAAGCCAGGCTCTCTTCACTCCCGGCCGCATCGAAACCCAGGTTCATATCAACAATTTGTTTGAAAACTACCCCTGGATTATCCCTGTAGCAATTTTAGTGGTAATTGCTTTAATCATTCTTATAATCTTACTCATCCTGATGAGATCCAAGGCCCGCACTTTGAATTTTAAGCTTCTTGTTGAAGAAGAGCCTTTAAAGGAAGGAAAAGACACCTTTAGCATAAAAATCGGCCAGGTTCTTTACCTTAACGAAAGCCTGGACATGTTTTCGATAGCAGCCAAAAAATCGCTCCGCAGTCTCGCTAAACTCACCGGACAGCAGGGAGCAATTAAGTTTGAACTGCTCAGGGAAGAAAACATGCCAAATGTAAAAAAAATGAAAGGAAATATTCTTGGTGAGAAATTGGAAGTATTAACCTCTTCCGGGAAAAAGATGCATATTACTATGCGTAAGTAATTGATAATGCAAGAAGCTGCCCTTTTATTATGTGAAATAGGTTTGCCCAAGAACATTCCCGGTTTTAGCCTTAGGCATCCGGCGGGAAGCCTGCCCTTTTGGGGTAACTATTATTTTATAGATTTTATGTATGCAAACTTTTCGGAACTGCAAGGATTGTTTAAAATTATCATTGCTCCCGATCATCAGCATGAAACAATAGATTATCTGGCCAAACGATGGGAAATTTCGGATGTTCTGTTTATTCCTGAGGAGGATGAAATTGATTTTTTTATGCTTTGGTTAAAAGAACTCCCTCTAGATCTCCTTATCTTCAGTACAACCTCCTTTGTTTCTATTTTTAAAGGAGAAGACCTTATTTCTTTGATTGAAACCATACCCTATGATATCGTGAAAGTCTCAATTGACCACATACCTGTTGATCTGTTCGTAGCCTCTAAAAAGAAAATTATTTCCCTGCTTGAAAAAAATCGCAGCAAGCTAACCGGCTCTGCTCATTTCCTTTCGACCTTTTTCAAACAGGTTCTCTACACCTCATTTGAGAGTATTGAGGATGTTTCGGGTAAAGTACTTTTTCATTATAATCTGATGCAGTACTTTGAAGAAAATATCAAGTATATCGACTATTCATGTACAGAAGAATTTTTAAAAGAGATGCACCGTTTCAATAAAATCGAGGAATCATTAAAGCAGGCATATATAGGTCCGAGCGGCAATGTTATAAACTCCTTCATGGCTCACGGCGTAGAAGTTCACGGCAGTGTTGAAAACTCAATCCTTTTCCCCAATGTTACCATAATGAAAGGTGCTCGCATTATTAATTCAGTCATTTTAAGCAATAATAAAATCGGCAGTAAAACTTTTATAGAAAATGCTTTTATTCTGCCTTATATTAAAAGTAACAGTAGCATTCAGTATAATATAGAGGATAACTGTCATATAGGAGAAGTCTCTTCTTCCGTTAAGAATCTGAAATACCCTGAGCAGGTCTATAACGGGATAACAACACTTGGAATGAACGTTAGAATTCCTAAAGGATGTACTATAGCACCGGGCTGCTTTATTGATGCGGATATTCCGCTTAACAAAGTTAAACAACATACGAAACTAAACAAGGGAGAAAGTATCGTTAATTCATAATTAATACTTAAGGATACTCAATGTTCTTTAAACCGGTTATTGATTTTATAACACGATATGATAAATTTATTCTCACGGCTCATGAAACGCCTGATGGAGATGCTATCGGTAGTGAATGTGCTTTAGCCAGAGTATTAAAAAAGATGGGTAAAAAAGTAAAGATCTTCAATTCCGACATAACACCCTCCAAATTTAGATTCATCGATGCACAAAAAGATATAAAAATTCTCAAGAATAAAAGTCAACTTCCCAAGGATATAAAAGATTACGTACTATTTATTCTCGATACAAATGATACAAACAATATCGGAGTGGTAGCCGACCTTATTTTGCCGGTTGTAAAAAAACATTTCATTATTGATCATCATGACAGCGATATTCCGGTATTCTCCGGAAATCTTATCCAAAGGAGCGCTTCTTCCACTGCCGAACTACTTTACCAGATATTTCAAGACATGAACGCGGAAATAGACTTAAGTATCGCGAACGCTCTCTATACCGCAATTGTATACGATACAGGATCGTTCGTGTATCCGAAGACGACTGCGCTTACTTTTAAAATTGCTTATGAGATGGTATCACTGGGAGTCAATCCCAATAATATATTTGCCCATGTCTACGAGTGTAATTCTATCTCTTCGGTTATCCTTGAGTCTAAAGTACTGTCCACACTTAAGCTTGAACTGAACGACCATGTGGCCATTCAGACAATGACCAAAGAGACTATTCTGGAGTCAGGCTCAAAATATGAAGAGGCTGATCAGATTATCAACATTCCGCTTAAAGCCGAAGCTATTCGGGTATCGATTTTTTTCAAGCAAGACATAAATGGGCTTTTACGTTGTTCTCTTAGGTCAAAAGGAGACATTGATGTAGTTGAAATCGCCAGAAGTTTCGGCGGTGGAGGACACAAGAATGCCGCCGGCTTCAAATGCAGGGAGCCCGGAGAAATAATCCGCAAGAAAGTATTGCAAAAACTGGAAAAATATTTTAAAGATGAGTTATGAAGTATAAACTCATAACCTTGCTGCTTTGTTCCCTGTTTTTTTTTCATTGCAGCGGGAACAATAACCGACAAATAACCGCTAATCATCCCAAAAAGATTATACCCAAAATTAAAGATGGCCAATTTGAAACCCGTTCGAATTTAAATTTGGATTCTAACAGAATCCACTTTGAAAGACAAAATCTTGAAATCCCCTTATCGCCCGATGACACACTGATTCAAGTAATCAACAAGAATCTCGATATCGATTCCCAAGACGAGCAGATTATTGCCGTTAAAAGCAAGGATAATGCAGAATCCGTAATCAGAGTAATTGTCGCTGATTTCGACAGTGCACGCGGCCATTATATTAAAACGTGGGAGGGCACCACCAACGCAGAACATATAAACACGTTTACTTTAAATCTCAAAGACGTGGTGGGAGATTATCAATGGGACCTGGTCTGTCAAGGTACGAATTCCAAAGGCGATTTCACTCTGAACATATTTCGCCGTTCACCCGCCTTCGGTTTTACGTTAAGCTATTATCCTATCTGCAGTATTATCTCAAACGGAACAATCGAAATAATTGAGGAAGATAGATCTCCCAGCTATTTACTGGGTCATACACTCGGCGAGAGTTTCGTCATTATGGCTTACCGAAGTGATCAGGACAATGAAGCTTTTCCCCAAATCATTAAAGAAACTTATTACTTTTCACGACCGAGCGGCCGTTATGAAATTCAATCATTAGTCCGTCTTTCCAGCGAAAAGGTGGAAGAATCACATCTGAAAACAATAATTGCAAGCGGTACGCCGGATCTATTCGAAGAATATCTGCAAGGATTCTGGTATAAATCAGGCCAAGAAGCAAGTAACGGTGCAAACGGGACAATCCTTTTCTTTGACCTGCAAAATAGAGAAATCGTACTCTATTCCGGTGAAGTGCAAGAAATTTACAAATGGAAGGGATCAAAACAATTTTATAAAAACCTTACAATCTTTGCGGAGAATAAACTCCTGCAATCCATTAGTCCACAGTTTACCATAACTCTCAGCATGATCGACCAGATAAAGCTTTCAATTTCCGAACCTTCGGAACATGAGCAGTGGGGAGGAAAATTTATAAAAGCAAAAAAAGAACTGGAGGACAGCATCTTTACCCGTCCCGATCGCAAACCTGCACCCCCCGGCTTTGAATTAGCAGGACGGTATGCGAGTAAAGATAATTTTATTATCCAGTTTGAAAATCCATACCTTAAATGGATTGAAAAAGACACAACAACATTTGAAGGAGGTTATTCACTCCATACATTCATTCAGAAAGATGCCCCGATTAATGTGCTTTTTCTTAAATTGATAATTGATAACGGTCTCTATGTTAAGGATAAAGTATATATTCTGAAATACAAAGAAGAAACTCAAAGCAATTATATTTTGAAAACACTGACTCTCATACCGGCAAAACTCAGTGTGCACGGTATTGCTGAAAAAATTGAAGAGCCAATAATTGTAACTCAAGAAACTCCTTTATAATAAAAAGGTGGTTGTATAAAAATAAAAAATATTTCACACAGTCGGTCTTTTTGCTTCATGTTAAATTTTATTTTTTAATTGGAGGTCAAACAGATTGTGAAAATCTCACGACGATTCACAAAAAAAGGTACTGATCCGTATCAAGGGATTAATTTTGTTACCCGTTTCTCAGAAATAAAAAGCTTAACCGGTGAAACTATCTTTCGTCAGGATAATGTGGTTGTTCCTGATTTTTGGTCTCAAATCGCCGTGGATATTTTATCCCAAAAATATTTTAGAAAAACCGGAGTCCCGCTTCCTAATGGCGACACAGGCGGTGAACACGATGCCCGTCAGGTTTTTCACCGCTTGGCCTATACCTGGACCGAATGGGGTAAGCGCTATAACTATTTTACCTCCGAGGATGACGCGGAAGCTTTTTATGACGAACTTGTCTTTATGCTCGCCCACCAGATGGCAGCGCCAAACTCCCCTCAGTGGTTTAACACGGGATTATTTACCGTATACGGAATTACCGGACCTGCTCAAGGCCATTATTATGTGGATCCTGAAACCAATCAAATAGAGAAATCAGAAAGCGCTTATGAACGACCTCAACCCCATGCCTGTTTTATTCTTTCGGTAGACGATAACTTAGTTAATAAAGACGGTATTATGGAACTTATTACAAAGGAGGCCCGTCTTTTTAAATACGGATCCGGAACCGGTTCCAACTATTCCCATATCAGAGGAAAAAACGAACCTTTAAGCGGAGGGGGGGTGTCCTCCGGCCTGCTTTCATTTTTAAAAGTGGGTGATCGCTCGGCATCTTCCATTAAAAGCGGGGGTACAACACGCAGAGCCGCGCGCATGGTCTGCCTGGATATTAATCATCCGGACATCAGAGATTTTATAAATTGGAAGGTGGAAGAAGAATACAAGGTCGCAGCCATGGTTACGGGCAGTAAAATTATTAAACAGTACATCGAAAAGATTTACCTGAGCATAAAAAACTCCGAGCCCACCTTGTTTTCTGAAGATACTTACAATCCCCTAAAAAACGAGCTTTTATTTGACGCGGTACAGGAGGCCTTGGAGAATAATATTCCCCCCGCGCTTATCTTCCAGATCCTTAAACTCGCAGAACAGGGTGTCACACTCAAGCATATTTATGAGTATACGACCGAATGGGACAAAGAAGCATATAACACCGTAAGCGGCCAGTCTTCCAACAATTCCGTGCGTCTGACTCAAAAGTTTATGCATGCCTTGGAAACGGATAAACAAATTCCGCTTATTGCCAGAACAGATAAAAAAACCGTCCAAAAGGTCCAGGCACGGGACCTGTGGCAGGAGATCGCCTACTCGGCATGGCGCTGCGCGGATCCCGGCGTGCAATACCATAGTACAATCAATGAATGGCATACCTGCCCCGAGGACGGAGAAATACGGGCATCGAATCCGTGTTCCGAATACATGTTCTTGGACGATACCGCATGTAATCTGGCCTCTCTGAATCTATTGGCCTTTTATGACAACAAATCAGGAGAAATCAACCGTGAGGATTACCTGCACGCTATCAAACTATGGACCATTGTGCTGGAAATCAGTGTTGTAATGGCTCAGTTTCCCAGCCGTGAAATCGCGCGTAAGAGTTTTGATTACAGGACTCTTGGTCTGGGTTTTGCCAATTTAGGTGCATTACTCATGCAGATGGGAATAGCCTATGACAGCGAAAATGCCAAAAGCGTAGCCGCCGTACTGTCCGCCATCCTGACCGGACAGACCTATCGCACCTCCGCACTGTTGGCAAAAGAACAAGGCCCCTTCCTCCGATATAATCATAATCACAAACACATGCTGCGGGTAATCCGCAATCATCGCAGGGCCGTCTATTCCGCAAAGGCAGAAGAGTATGAACAGCTCACCGTAAAACCAGCTGGTTTTGATCCTTCACTCTGCCCCAAAGAGCTTTTGCATTGCGCCCGCTCCGTATGGGATGATGCTTTAAAATTAGGAGAACAATACGGTTTCAGGAACGCTCAGGCATCTGTTATCGCGCCTACCGGTACTATCGGATTGCTGATGGACTGTGATACCACCGGGATCGAACCCGATTTCTCGCTTGTCAAATTCAAGAAATTGGCCGGCGGCGGTTATTTCAAAATCATCAACTCGTCGCTTCCTCCGACCCTCTCCCGCTTGGGTTACACTGAAAAAGAGATAAAAGCCATCATTCATCATTGCAGAGGTTCCGGCACTCTTAAAAACAACCCCGCGATTGACATCGACACACTGAAGGCCAGGGGTTTTACAGCCGAACTGATCGCCAAGCTGGAAGATGTCCTTAAAAGCGCTCATAACATCCGCACCGCTTTTTCCAAAGCTGTTATCGGTAAGAATTTTTTAAAAGACACCTTGCAGATTAATGAATCGGAGTTTAAAAAGCCGGGTTTTGATCTGCTGAAATATCTGGGTTTTTCAGAACAGGAAATCCAAAAAGCCAATATATACACCTGCGGTACAATGACTATAGAAGGAGCGCCATATCTAAAGCAAGAACATTATGCGATATTTGATACGGCCAATAAACCGGGTAAAGACGGTAAACGTCATATCCGCTGGCAGGCACACATTGAAATGATGGCCGCGGTACAGCCGTTTATATCGGGCGCGATCTCAAAAACCATCAACATGCCCCATTCGGCCACAATAAACGACATTAAAAACGCTTATCTGCTCTCCTGGCATAAAATGCTTAAAGCAGTCGCGATTTACCGAGACGGCTCAAAACTAAGTCAGCCATTGACTTCCCTGGCTCCGGGTGAAGATATTCTTGCCGATTCGATTCTTAAAATAATGCAGAAAGGTTCGTCATCTGCCGCGGGAAAAGCAATAGTCCGGCCGGCTCCTTCACTGAAAAAACGCACATCCCTACCCTCGCGCCGGGGAGGATACACCCAAAAAGCCAAGATCGCCGGTCATAGTTTATTCTTACGTACAGGAGAATATGCAGACGGCACACTCGGTGAAATATTCTTGGACATGCATAAAGAGGGCGCGGCATTTCGCTCGTTACTCAACAGTTTCGCGATTGCTATTTCTCTCGGCCTGCAGTACGGAGTGCCCTTGGAAGAGTTTGTGGATGCTTTTACCTTTACCCGCTTTGAACCAAATGGAGTTGTAGTGGGTCATGATAATATCAAGATGGCCACATCCGTCATTGACTTTATATTCAGAGATCTGGCTTTCTCATATCTAAACCGCTCCGATCTGGTACAGGTAAAACCGGACGATCTCATTGCCACCAATACCATGGAAAAAAATCAACCTCCCACAGACGATTCAATTCAAGAACAGGATGGAACCCCGATTTCAGACGCCCAGATCGCCAGACACCGGGGATATGAAGGTGATCCCTGTCCTGAATGCGGACATTTTACACTTGTAAGAAACGGGACCTGTTTGAAATGCGAGACCTGCGGCGGCACAACAGGCTGTTCGTAATCTTTATTTAGTGGTACGAAGCCTGCACCCAAATGAAGCAACACCATGCTTTTTGCTGTAATACCACATATAAACCGATTAACTCACAG
>JAFGGG010000035.1 GCA_016930675.1 Spirochaetales bacterium | reverse complement strand
GTTTCCGAGGAAGTCTCCGGTCTCTTTTGCCCACCAGGTAAGAGTTTCTTCATCCAGGGTGAACATTTTTACGAATTCCCATGCAATTGCCTTGTTCTCTGAGTTCTTGTAAATACCCATCCAGGTACCGCCCCAGAAGTAAGATCCGGGACCTTTACAAAGACCCCAGTCGCCCATGGTTTCTTTGGCGTTGGGTTTGATTACATAGTGCAGTCCCCAGGTAGGAAGAATCCAACCGAAAATTTCAGGTTCGGCTTTGTTCATATTCTCAAACCACGGCGGTGACCATGTGCCGATTTCTGCCGTAAGCTGTTCGTCACGCATGGTCTTGGCAACATCAAAATAATCAAGCACAGACTGCTCAATATTGAGTTTTCCGTCGGATACAAACGGTTTTGTTCTGTGTGACCAAGCATACTGCTGATAATCTCCGTAACCGGCAATTAGCTTTACCTTGCCGCCGCTCTCGTCTTTGAGTTTGCGTGCCACATCCAGGAATTTATCCACTGTAGAAAGCATCTCACCGACTTTCTCCGGATCGTCTGTACCAAGATATTTCTTCGCAAGGCCTCTTCTATAGAAGAAACCACCCGGTGTTGTCTGCCAGGAAAGCGCTCTTAGCACTCCTCCGGAATCCGTACCAACACCAACCACGTAATCTACCAGATCTCCTGTGGCAGGATTGAACTGGCCCAGATCTGCGTAAAATCCGCTTTCTACCAGGTCGATTACATTAGAATACTCGGCTGTGAATATATCCGGCGCATTCTTTCCGCTGCGTAAAACAGGTCGAATTTTGTTAAGATATTCCTCACAAGGAACAATCGTAAGTTCAACCTTCACGCCTGTGTACACCGACTCAAATCTGTCAATCATCTTCTTTACTTCGTCAGTAAAAGACCACATGTTTATGGTGCCTTTAAATGTTTTGGGATCAACCGCTGTTGGTCCGCACATAGTAACAGACAGCAAGAGTCCTACAACTAAAAGAGTAAAAATAACTCTTTTCATACGTACCCCCTATATTATGTTATAGACTTAAAAGTCTTGCGTTTCTTATAACATAAGAAACGCAAAACCCGCTTAAACCCCCTTTTGGCAAAGGGATTTAAGTGTCATCACCGACATCGCACTACAACACAAAATGTACAGCATTACCACAAGCACTGTAAAGTGCGAATATATTACTTAAGGTATAAAATCAAAGATTATTCAAGTTCAAATTTTTAAGATTAGGTATAAAATCGAAGATATTTTTAAGAAAAAACCTCTTTTCTGTACAAAAATCAACAGACGACAGCAGCTGCGATCAGATTTCACTCTCTCACACACTAAATACAGCAGGTGATTATTGCTTTTGCCGCCAAAATAATATAAAATGTTGTTCGCTGTGAAAAACTTATCAAGCAGGATTAAACCCCATTTCTTCTATAAACTGCTCATATCGATTAATACAATCGTGATTGTTATAATTGTAGTAATTTTTTTCGCTACAAACTACTATTTAAGTATCTTAGAAAACAACATAGTTGAAAGTCATCAAAACACTCTCCAACTGATAACCAAAAATTTAATCAATTCAACCATGTGGACATCCCTAGACAATACCATAAAGAATATAATCTCCTCCTACAGTTTCAGACGGCTTGACCGCTCCGATCATCCTGAATATGAATTTGCCTCAGGACATCCGCTTTTAGGTATGCAGGATTATAATTATCTGTATAAAGACATCCTGCACAGTATATATTTTATTAATGTGCATAAGGGCATAATAATAACTGATAAAGGAATAGAAAAAATCGATTCTTTCTTTAAAATCCATTTTCCCGATTTACCTGAGTACAGAATATTGAATGCCTATATCTCACGCTATCCCAAACCAGCCAAGTTTTATTTGGATATTAACGATATTTATCCTGAATACGTGTACCCCAATTTCTATCCGTATCCTGAAAATTCTGAAAATATTGTAATGATTAACTACTCCGAAAGATTCTATTACACTTTCCTTAATCAGAATAAAACTTCCTTAAACAGTGAGTTATTCATCATGCGAAGCGACGGCATCATATTAGCTCATTCCAACCGTAATAAAATATACACACCGGTTAATGACAATACTGTAGTAAGACAAATAAAATCATGCAAGCCCTTTTACACGGACTACTTTGGTGATGAGAGATTGATTGTAAGCTGCATGGGGATAAAAGGATTGAACTATTATGTGGCCACAATCCCCTACAAGGATATATACGATCAACCCATCGCAATTCGGAACATATTAATCATAACAGGAATCGGCGTTATCATCCTCTGCTTACTCATATCTTTTTTCATCAGCAAGTTCCTTTACAGACCTATTAATAAGCTCTATTCACTTTTTAATCCGTTAACTGAAATAACCAATAAATCAATCGATGATTTTACTTTTCTTGAGAATAATATTGCAAACCTGTTGGCAGACAGAAAAAGGCTGGACCTTGCCATACCCCACATTACCAATCAGTATCTGATAAAAATTTTAAATGGAGATTTTGATTTCCAGGCAGATAAATCCAACGAGCTTTTAGAACGGGAAGGAATCCGTTTTAAATATAATAATTTTATCGTATCCATTTTAAAATTCTTTTATACAAATGAATTTATAGAAACCCATAGCCAAAAAGATCAGCTGCAGCTTATAAATCGGACATACACAACCATAATTAACACACTGACTCAATCATACAACACTCATGTAGTAAAAATTAAGAAAGACACCCTTTGTACTGTTTTTAATATAAACAATGATGTTACCATAAAGGATATTTTCAATATTATAAAAGATTTAGACGGCAAAGAAGATTTCAACCAAAATTTCATCAGTGTTTTTTATGGCATAAGCGAAATCCATAACGGGATAGAAGGCTTGGGAAACGCATATCAGGAGGCGGCAGACGCGGTTTTAGGTCTTTCGCTTTATGAGCAAAAACATATTGCCCTATATAATTCTCAAGAAAAAGATGATAAAAAATATCATTACACGGCAAATGAAGAAAATATGTTCATTAACTATATTCTCAGCGGATATCGTGATAATGCGTTGCAGCTGTTGAATACTATAATTGTGAAAAACCAAAACCGAAAAATTTCAATCGCTAACATGAAAGAACTCTACTTCAAATTGTACTTTACGGGAAAATTAATCTTGGAAAAAAAGCAACTGTCATTGAACAGAAGTAATATTAATGGAGAGATCAACATCACGGAAGCGTATAAGGATATGAATGTAATAGATTTATCGCAGCATGTTTTTAACTTTTTACTGAAAATAATAAATTCTTCTGTTAATCATAAAAAAGGAAAACTCGATGTGTGCGCAGTGATCAATTATATAAATGATAATTTTCATAATGATTTTTCACTTGAAATGATAGCGGATAGTTTCAAAGTATCCACAGGACACCTCTCTTATCTTTTAAAAAACCACTTGGGCATGTCTTACCAGGGATACATCAACGATCTGCGCATAAAAAAGGCCAAAAACCTTCTGACCCAAACTCACACTACAATCGATGAAATCTCAGGTCAATGCGGTTTTAACTCAAGACATACTTTTATCAGAATGTTTAAAAAGTTAGAAGGAGTAACCCCGACTCAATTCAGGGTACAATAGAAATTAAAAATCATTTTGAATTTAATATAGTCTTAATATATCGCGTAATAGCCGTATAATCAATAAATCCCAACTCCAGGGCGATAACACCAAAGAGCTTATCCGGATCTTGCTGTTGCTCTGACAACACGATTTTAACCTGCTCTGTCGAAAGCGCGCCTATTTTAACTAAAAACTCCCCAATCTTTATATCCGATCGGATTTGCTCCTCCACCTGAACTCTCCTTACAAACATCCAGTATGCCCGGTTTTATATGCTTCTTAGCTTTTTACCTATAAAGGTCTCACTTCCGTTTAAGCTTTTTTAGTCTTTTTTGTGCCAAATTATATGTTGAGATATTATCTTCCGGCCTGTTCTGAGGAGGCTGAATTCGTTCATAAGCGTTTATGGCCTCAGCTATCTCTCCATATTGTTCCGCGATCCGCCCGAATACATACCAGTCCGCATTGGCAGGCGTAGTATTACCCGAGGTGATCATGACTTTGTTGATCAACTGCCACGCTTCCTGACAACGGCCTACTTCAGCATAAAGTGTTGCCATAGTATGAATAATATAGTCTTCGCTTTCTGAAGAAAGTTTCATGGCTGTCCGTGCGTATTCCAATGCCTTTGGATTTAACGACGAATTAAAAAGTTCAACCCAGGCGACAAGATTGTATTCACTCTCACTGATCGCATTTAACTCGATACATCTCTGCATCTGATTTTCCATGGCTTTAAAATCCAATTTATAGGCATAATTGCGCAGTAACATACAGTGCGCTTGTTTATCATAAGGATCCTCTACCAAATGCTTTTGAATAATCTGTTCCGCTTTTGTATACTCACCGATGTTTATCAAAGAATTTATATAATAGTGAAAGATTTTATCGGATTCCGGATAGGCTGAATAAAGTAAATCCAAGATTCTGTTATGCTCTTCATACTTATCCATATGTATGTATGCCAACTGTAAAGCATAATTTAAATTATGCTTTGTTTCATCTGTATCCGCCTGCTTATATGCACTGATTAAAATCGGCTCCGCGATTTTCGCAAATTTTCCTTCTGCCATAATACAGGCTGCGGCAAGTTTAATATCCCTATTTGCAGGATTCCAAAATTTCTGAAACGGACGGCCTTGAAAAATCTCTTTTGCGTCTGTTTGAAAAATTGCAAAATTTTCATAATACCAATCCAGCCACTTCTCAGCTTTTTTCTTCTGATTATCAAGATAAAAATCATAGGCCTGTTTACCGATAGCGGATATAAACGTTTGGTTGGCCACAATTTTCAATGTACCGTCAATTTTCTTAATATAAAAACAATCTCCCCGACTGTACGTATTATCCGCAGGCAGCATTACAATCCTATATCCATCCTCTTTATTACCGTCGCGATTCAATTTCATCAAACTAAAGTAGAGATCCAAACACACATCTTTTGATAATTCCGAAGTAATTACTCCGTGCTTGAAAATATTATACTCCCTTGCGAAATTATACGGATTATCGTCATCTAATCCGTTCTTATAGAATTCATCCGTAACATATTTCGCCAACACGCTAAAATCATCTCCCTGGGTCGTAAAAAAAGTATGTAAAAAGTTTTTAACCAAGGATTCCGGATCATCTTCATTATACTCCAGCTGCTCATGATGAATAAGCTTTTGGTATACATCCGCCCGCGAATCGATTTCCACGGCGTCGGAAGAATAGCGGGCGGCATCACGCAGCAGCAAAGCGGCTTCCTGATAATGCCTTACCCTGAACAAGAGACCGCTCGCTTCGAGCTGGATTGCTTTGCGTTTCTCCAAAGAATTTATTTTATCCAACTCGGCAATTCCCTTTTCTAATCCCTGTTCACCCACAAGCGCCACTACGGTGATGAGGATTTGCAGGTCCTTATCCTCAATTTCCGGCGCGATACCTAACAGCTCCGTGTATTTTCCCGAATGTAATAAGACCGAAATCAGATTGTTTTGTATTCCTTTAATTTTCAAATCATCATATACATAGCGATAATGGACGATTGCCTCTTCAATATCCGCATACTCACTAAAACGAAAACCCTCTTTATCATGTTCAAGCAAGATGGCACAATTTACATGATTATCTATGTTTTCCTTATCCAGCTCCAAAGCCTTCTTGTAAGCGGCCAACGCTCCTTCACGGTCATAACCCAACTGGAACCTGCGCCCCAAGATGTCGTGCTCTAAAATCCAGGCCTGTGCTGCATACACATCGGTTACTTCAGGGCTCAAATCAACTGCCTGTTTTACTACCTTTCTTGCCTTTTCACCTAAACCGGCTTGCAGCAGGGCAAAAGCGTAACGGATTCTGTGCAGAGAATTCTCCCCGTCCTGCTTGGTCATGTCATAAAAAAAGGCCAGCGATCCTTTATAATCGCCTTTTTTTAATAACAGCAAGCCTTCATGATCAAATTCTATAAGCAGTTGCTGATTTTTTAAAAAATCATTAACCGCTGTATAAATACTCATAAATTCAGCGGCTGTTACTTCATGCTTGCCGGAATTTAGACTCAGCGTTATAAGTACATCGTGGTTAGCTTTAACCTGGAACCGCCTTTTAAATGTCATAGTACCAAGGGTTACGGACTCGTTTTCAGGCAGCTTACGAACGATAAACCCTAAAGGCGGATGAATAATATACTGAATTTCAAATTCCGAAGGTTGGTGAAAAATAAAGTTCTCGTGCCTGTCTTCTTCCAGCTCATTAACAAATACCTGCGGTATATACGAAAATATCTCTGCCTGATGGATAAGAACCTGAGCCAAATATAATTGAGTGGCGCCGCGTTCTACCTCATCGATCTCTAATTGAATCCGAAACGGGGCACTTAAATCAGCGGGGTCCGAAATATCATACTCTTCCAAAGTACCTGATCCGTACTTGGCTTCCACATAACTGTCTATGTTCTCACCAAGATTTTCTTTGGACATATAAGAAAACTGCGCCCGAATGTACTCCTCTTCGGCGCCATAATGCAGGGTTGTCTCGATTACCTTTGCTTTACCTTCATTCTGTAAAAAGAATTCTTTTTTTCTTATTACTTTATTTACCTCAGCTGTGAATTTTGGAATTCTGGTCAGATTTTTACTTTTCGCATTAATAACAAGCGCTTTTTTATTCTGAATGGCTAAAGGCACATAAGAATCCCTTGAAAATTCGGCCGTTGCATCGAACCAGAGCCCCCCCTCTTCATTTACATACACGATGGCATGGTTAAAATGCCCCAATCCCGGCAGATTCTCATTCACGTCAATGCCGAATCCCGCGTATACCAAAGCAACATCAGCCTGATAACCCATTTGCCTCAGCATACCTACAACAAGAGTGGCTTTATCTTTACAGTCGCCAAAACCCCGCGCCATAGTTTGGCTTGGTTTTACAGGAACAATTGAATTAATTCCCAGCTCTAATCCTGTATAACGCACACGCTCATTCAACCATCTGATAATATTTACCGCAGTCTGCTTTGCATCCTGCGCTTTTAGCTGAGTCATATATTGCGAAAAATCCTCTCCCTTGAGCGCTTCATTTATTAACACATTATAGCTTCTTGCTATTTCTGCCCATGACCTGCCCGAGGCAAAAGCAATGCAAGGCCAAAACGGTTCTTGCGCCGAAATAGCGCTTTCATACTGGTCTTCAGGCGGAATATCTTCGAAACTGAATGTATAGCGTGAATAATTGTTATAATCCGTAATCACAGGTTGGATATCCGTTACTTTGAAGATTCGATAATGGAAAGCAAGATTTTTGGGTACTTCAATTATTATCTTCTCTCTGTGCATGGGACTTCTGCTCCGAATATCGACATACTGTACAATACCGTCTTCAAAATACGGATTTTTTTCCTGCAGACTGTATTCCACCTCAATCACCGAACCTATGGTGACATTGGGCAGAGGAGCCCTTAAGAAGCGCCGTTCACTGAACATGTTGATATCTTCTTCTTTTTCCGCGCTCTCCACGATATGCTCGGGTCGGAGAAAATAGGCATTACCGTCCGGATTGCATACACGGCCCTTAAGCACAGGCCTTTCCTGATACCACGGATCCCAACTCTGACTTAAACTGGACCAGTAGGTGATACCATTGGCATTAAGAATCTTATATACAATTTTAAAATTGCGGGTAAGCCTGCCTTTTTCATCAAACCTGAAACTAATCTCCCGATAGAGAATCCGCGCATCTTCCTCTTTTTCCAACTTAATTGTTTCCGAAGCTTTTATAACCTCGGCCGGCGGTGCCGTTAAGAATGCTTTCTCCCAAGGCAGATCTCCCTGGCCGGAGGTATATTCTATGGTACTTTTGCTCACATTAACACAGCTTAAAAACATAACAGTCAATAAGAGCAGGACAAAAGCATGAGATTTCATTATAACTTCCTCTTTATAAGTTTATATTTCAATTATTTATTTCCGAAAAAGCCGCCACCTATCGTCGTGGCTGAATATACAGAGCAGTTGTGGTGGCTTTTTCTTCCACCCTACTCCTTCACATAACACAAGCTTTACCGGTGTTATGTTTATTATGATACCCTAACTTCGTGTTTTGTTGCACAAAAAGCTCGATTATATTTAATTATAATACATAATTTGTTGTTTGTCACTTTTTATCAGGAACAGAGCTTGACAAATCCGCTACAGAGTGCGTTCCCATTTTTTTTAGCGAGAATCGTTGGGAACATGGAGGATTTCCCGAGGTTTACTGCCGTTGGGAGGTCCGACAATTCCGCGAAGCTCCAGTTCTTCAATCAGACGTGCAGCTCTATTATAACCGATTTTTAGTTTACGCTGTAAATACGAGGTGGAGGCCTTACCCGAAGCCAGAATAATATCCAAAGCCTTATCCATCAGCGGATCCGCTTCACCCTCGAAAATAGCTCCGTCATCCTCGTCGATAAATATCTCATCATCAATATATTCCGGCTCCCCGAAGCCTTTTACATAATCAATCAGCTCTTCCACTTCTTCTTCGGAAATATACGCACCCTGTATTCTTGTGGGGAAGGGATGCCAGGAAGAAACAAAGAGCATATCGCCCTGGCCCAAAAGCTTTTCCGCGCCCACGGAATCGATAATAATCCGTGAATCGAACTTGCTTGCCACCATAAACGCTATGCGTGAGGGAATATTAGCCTTGATAAGTCCGGTAATCACATCTATGGAAGGTCTTTGGGTGGCTAACGCCAGATGAATCCCCACCGCCCTTGACATGGCAGCCAGACGCGCTAAAAGAGACTCCATCTCTTTACCTGATGTGGCTATAAGATCGGCAAACTCATCGATAATAATTACAATATAGGGCAGACGAGTGGTAGCCAGACGCTTTTTCTTTATTTTTTTATTGTACGCGCGAATATCGCGAACACAAAGCGAATCAAGCAGAGCATAACGTCTTTCCATCTCCGAGATACAGTACTGCAGGGCCTGAAAAGCCTTTTTTGCTTCCGTAATTACGGGTGTAAGCAGGTGAGGAATATCATTATAATATTTTAATTCCACAATTTTGGGATCGATGAGCATCAATCTTACCTCTTCAGGCGAGCGCTTACATAAAATCGAACAGATGATTGAGTTCACGCACACCGATTTTCCCGAGCCCGTGGCGCCGGCTATTAAGAGGTGGGGCATCTGCACTAGATCAACGGTCTGGATATTACCCGTGATATCCATGCCCAGCGCCAAAGGAATTTCATATTGATTGTCCTGGAATTCTGCGCTGCTCACGATCTCTTTCAAAGAAACAATGGAACGGTGTTTATTGGGGATCTCTATGCCTACGGCCTGCTTTCCCGGAATGGGCGCCACAATCCGCACCCGGGAAGCAGCCATACGCAGCGCGATATTATCCGCTAAATTAACAATTTTAGACAGTTTTACTCCGGGAGCAGGGAGTATCTCAAACATGGTTATAACAGGTCCTTTTTGAATACCGGTTACTTCAGCCTGAATTTTAAACTCTTCAAGGGTCTCCTTTAAAACAAGTGCCAGTTTTTTTGTCGATTCATCGACTTCCCAATACTTATTGGAATCATATTCCTTAAGCACTTTGTCTAAAGGTATCGAATAAACACCCCTGTTTCTGATGCGTCTGCCGGAGAAGGCGGTTTTTTTATCAGACCGCTGCGGTGTAATATTTCTCTGTACTAAATAGGACGCGTCATTGCCTCTTTCTTGTTCAAAACCATTGCCGGCGGGTAATTCTTCTCCCTCTTCATCCTGCTCTCCAGTAATCTCGTACCCGTTCTCCCCGCTTGCTTCCGCATCATTGTCGACTTCATATTCTTTTTCATCATCATTTTCGGCTGAAGAATCCGGAAGTTCCAGCAGCGGCATCCGCCCCTCCTGTTCAAAAACGGGCAAAGAACGGCGAGCCGTGGATCTGCCCGCGCGTGATGCGTCACCTCGGTTCGTAAACCGATTATGATCCTTCATATAGGAGGATTTTCCCTCTATGTTTTGCGTAATAAGCGCAATAACGATTACCTGGATAAGCACACAGAAAAATAACAACAAGCCTCCGCCCGCTTCACCCAAAACAGTACGAATTTGTTCCGACAGAAAAGAACCGGCGTAATCCGCTGCGAAAAGTACTTTTAATAACAGGCTTACTGTAATAAAGGGGAAAAGCAAAAGAATAAGTGTTATCAAAAACCGCTTATTAAACCGTATCAAAAGATACGCGTTGGCTAAAACATAAAACGGAACAAAAAAACCGGCCCATAAAAAGCTGGCAAACAGAAACCGCCCCGGCAGTGTTAATAACTCCACCACCTCATCAGTATATTCACCATGCGGATTATCCATAGCCATGGCCAATGATAACAATAAATAGAGCGCTGCTAAAATTAAGAGAACTGCTGGTATAATAATAAAACTCTTACGTGATCCGGACACATCTACCCCCTATCACTTTTATCGGTATGTATGGAAAATAATTAAAATGAGGATGCCGTTTAAATCAAACAATTAACACCGATTTCTGCTTAGATCTCATTGGTTTTTCATTCCTGCTCAGCCTGATTCATCATAAAAACCGTCAATTTCACCTGTTTTTTAAGGCTGCGTGCGAGTTTCGATTCTATAAGCCTAACGTTGGGTGCAGATTTTGATTGATGCAGCAGCACGACCCTGATCTCCTCAGGGTCGCCGGGTATAATTTCAAATGAGTAGATACTGTCTCCCGGTTGGAAACTGTTTATAACGTTATAAATTGTCTCCTTTTCTAATGAGGTCTGTAAAGATGTGGCCGTAAAATAGACAAGAGGCAGGCTGATAAGCAATAAAAACAGTAATGAGATAAAAAAAGAACCCAACGCACGGCGTGTGGCCTTGATAAACTCTTTTTTATCATCACTCTGAGGGTGCAGCCGTACCAGATAAAAAACAATGAGTGCCGCCGTCGAGATACCGACAAGGTTTATGGCATAGAGCAGCCCCGCCCCCATGGCCAGGTCCCACTGGCGCAAGCCGATACCGATACCGGCAGTACAAAGCGGAGGGAGAAGAGCGACAGAGATTGCCACCCCCGGAATGGCTGAAGACACACGCTTATTAACATAAGCATAGGCACCGATAAATCCGCAGCTTATGGCAATGATAATATCAAAAAAACTGGGCTTGGAGCGCGATAATATTTCCGGAGTCACAACAATGCTTGGAATAAAAAAGGACAACAAACTTGTTACAATTATTACAAGTAACGTGCCTTTTAACAATGTCGTCACTGCTTCGGTAATAGTTTTACCCGAGCCCCATAATATTCCTGCCGAAAATCCAAATACCGGCCCCATCAGCGGTGCCACAATCATGGCGCCGATAATCACGGCAGCTGAATTTATATATAATCCCATTGTGGCAATCAAACAGGACAGCAAAAGCAGCACATAATATTCAATCGTATCGGTTGAACCTGCCACAACGGTTTCATACGCCTCGTATTTCTCAATCAACTCACCTTTCTTATCCTTATAGGCTTTGTACTCATCGATAATTCCGCCGACGCCCCTTCCGAAAAGAGAAATTCCCTTGGTTTTCAAGGCCGAGCGAAAATGACTTAAAAAACCCTTTTTGGTCTCGCGTTTTTTTTCCTCGGATATCTCTTGCACGAGCTCATTATTATCCGCGCGCTTTTTTTCATCCTTTTCTTTGTCCGGCATATGTTTACTCCTTTTTCTAAAAGTAGTATAAAACAACAAAGGATGCAACTGTGCGGCGATTCTAAATTGTCAAAATGAGAAGTGGGGAAAGCTATTATGAATCAGGATCAAGTAAAACAACTACTCCTTACTCTACGTTCGGATGTGGAGGAGTTTTTCGTAATCTTTTCAGGTAAAAAAAGCAAAAAAGTAAACGGTCTTTATAAACCGGATACACGTGAAATAATCATCCACAATAAAAACATGGAGAACGATAACGCAATCATTTATACCGCCATTCATGAGTTCGCGCATCATATTCAGTTTACGCAAACCCACTCCCCTCTAAGCGCCCGCTACCATACCGTCCACTTCTGGGATATTTTCCATTCCATATTATTTCAGGCGGAAAAGCAGGGGTTGTATAGAAATATCTTTGAAAATGATCCGGAATTTCAAGAGTTAACCGATAGAATTAAACAGGATTTTCTTACCGTGCACGGGAGTTTGATTCAGGAATTAGGAAAAGTACTTATAAAAGCATTCGAACTCTGCAATAAACACCATGTCGATTTTAATGATTACGTGAACAGAGTGCTGAAGATCAGACATACCAACGCGCGTTTTTTTATAAAACTGTCACAAATGAATATCGATCCTGAAGTAGGTTATGAAAATATGAAAGCACTCTCTTCAATTAAAGATCCCGCACAGAGAAAACAGGCGGAATCCGCACTTAAAAAAGATCACAGTCCTGATATGCTGCGCGCCCGTTTTATATCAAAGACTAAAGAATTAAATCCGGTCGAGCTTTTACTGAGCGAGAAACAGCGCATTGAAAAAACCATTGCCAGTCTTACCGCCCGATTGCGTGTTGTCAAAGAAAGACTGGGCGAGTTAAAAGATACACATGGATCCTCTTAAAGATATTATTGTTCCCAAAATGGAACAGAAAAACAATGTTTTTGTTTTCCCGTCCGAAGTAGCAGCTCGCTTGCTGCAGAAAAAAGCTTTGCAATTAAGCAAGCTTAGGACAAGCAGAGACAGTTGTTTTATCTCGTGGGATCAGTTTAAAGAGCAGACACTGCATTATGCCGCCGGCAAACAACCGGTTAATAATTATCTGCGCGCTCTTTTTACGGAACAGCTGCTGCTGGAAAACAAAAAGAGACCTTTTTTTACCACTTTGATACAGCGTGAGTACGCAGACAATTCGGGAGCATATGCAAACACCATTTGCGGGTTTCTTCCGCTGCTTTATAAAATTGAGAAAATCCCCGACCTTACGTTTTCAAGGCATACTAAAAAGAGGCTTAGTGAATTAAATCAGATTTTGACCCGTTATAAATCTTTTCTCAACAACAACCGCCTTTATGAGCCTCATTATGAAACTCCGAACTTTGATGCGGGAAGTAAAAACTATACCATTTTTTATCCTGCAATAATCAAAGACTTCGAGAATATCGCACCCCTGCTTGAACAGATTAACCGGATCAGCCTCGTTCCTCTGTCTCAAAAGCTTGGTGCGAATAAACCCGAACTGCTTGTTTTTAATACGACGATCACGGAAGTAAAGTGGGTACTGCTGAAAATAGCCGAGCTTTTAGACCGGGGCACGGATCCTGCTGAAATTGTCCTTACCGTGGCCGGATTGGAAAAATTGGAGTCCTATCTGAAAGAACAGGCTGCTCTTATGCACCTTGAGCTTAATTTTCATCAGGGCAAACCACTTTTCTCATACTCCGGAGTGGATTTTCTCAATAATATCCGTACCATATATACCTCCGGATTTGCTATTGAAGAGATCAAGGCCTTAATCTGGAACTGCTGTCTGCCCTGGCGACAAAAAAAACAGGCGGAGGAGCTTATTCGCTTTGGCATTGCCTACAATTGTCTTAAAAACTACTATGACGGCACGCAAGAGCTGGATATCTGGCAGACTCATTTTAAACGGCTTACGCAAAGCCGGGAATACTCGGGAAAAGAACTGGAAACACTCAGTTCTTTTTACGCCGAACTTAAAGCGCATATCACGGGTATCAATAGGGCAAAGAGTTTCAAACAGCTTGAAGACAGCGTAGCTGCGTTCTGCGCTGCCTTTTTTACCCGGAGTTTTTTCAGTGGTGAAACGGGAGGGTATTTTGAATACGCTGTTAAAGTCCTGAAGGAGCTTACGGAAAACGCGGAACGAATCGATCTTCCTCAGCCTGATTCTGTATTCAACCTTTGGCTTTCCTGCTTGCGGGAAAGAATGTATGTGCCTCAAAGGCCCAAAAAAGGCATCGCGGTGTATCCCTACCGGGTATCCGCCGGCATCAGACCCGCATACCACTTTATTATCAATGCCTCACAAACCAACACACAGCATATAATAAAAAAATTCCCGTTCCTGCATATAAATGAAGAAACCAGGCTTGATGAATATGATCTTGATTTAAGTGATCCTTTTCTTGCTCTCTATATGTGTTCCGGTGAACAGACCTTCGTAAGCTATGCCCGTAAAGATTTTAGTGATTCACATCTGCCGCCGGGATTTTTTATCGCGAGCGGCACTGTATCTGATTGTGCTGCCGAAGGTACGTTAAAAAGGTTGGATCCCATACTGCAGGAAATGCGCTTATGGACTGCCGGCACGATTGAAGATAGGCATGTGCTTACGCCTATCCAAAAAGCGGGATTTTTCTCTGCTTATACATCTGGTTTAACAACAAAGACAAGCGACTATATCCACTCCCCTATTAAAAAAAGCGTTCTTGTAAATCGGATAATCAAAAAACTACCTCACGAAGGAGGCAAACTGCGTATTTCTCCGACAAGTCTTGAACTCTTTACAGCCTGTGCTTTTTCTTTTTTTCTTTCCGAGGGTTTGGGAATTGGCTGCGAAGTTTATGAACCGGAATTACTCGATGCCCTGTCAGTGGGGAACATTATTCACCGTATGTTTTTTCATTTTTTTAAAACATTACAGGAGCATGATGAGGCATTTGAACCCGACAATACTGCCCGTTATGAAAAAGATATGACTAGAAGTCTTTCATTACTTGAAAACTATTATATTAAAAGCGAAGCGGTCCCGCTTAAACCCATCTGGTCGTATTTACAACAAAACCTCAAAGAGAACGGCATAAGATTTTTAAAAGTTGAAGCCCAAACATTCCCCGGCTATAAGGTTGAACATTTGGAGCACACTGTGGGTATGGACTGGGACAGGCCGGCCGTGGCTTTACGCGGGAAAATAGACAGAGTGAGTGTAAAAGAAAACAGTCATATTATAATCGACTATAAAAAGAAAACAACTCCCTCTAAACAGGATATATTTACCAGCCATCAAGAACCCGCTTCCTGTCAAATGCCGTTTTATTATTTTCTGCTTACGGAATCCGGATACGATATCTCAAGTGCTTCCTACTACTCCTTTGAGAATGGCGGCTACGTGCATGTTTTTAATCCCGATAATCCGCGTGCCTTTTCAGGACTCAAAGCCCTTTCCACAACCGTAGAGAGCGTGAAACAAAACATTACTGTTATGGCGGATCGCATTAACTCAGGTGATTTTAGCGTCAGGTCTCAAAACCCAAGTCCAAACTGTATGCATTGTAATTATCGCGGAGTATGCAGGATTAGATTCGTGTTGGCTTAGCCTTAAAACTCATAATACATGTTCTGCCGGGCCAGACCGGCAAAACCGTACCTCTTGACTGTGGGTTCGAACTGCTCCCAGTTATCGCCATAATGAGTGAGGTACATTTTTTTCTTAAGCGCAGGAGCAAAACTGTTTATTTCTTCCAAAGAAGCATGAACACCACCGGTAAAAAACTGACAGTCATGGAATATAGTTTCAAACCGGAATTTCTGTTCAAAATCATAAACCAGATCGGGATCAAAACGGGTATCACTCGTAAACAGTATTCTATCATCAATAATCAGACCGCAACTCCAGAAAGAACTCTCCCAACTGTCCGAATTATCAGGAATGTGTTTGGTACGCATCAGTTTTAACTGAATATTACCTACTTGTGTGCCGAAGGTTTCTCGCGGATAATTATTCAGGTATACCGGGCGAATGATGTTAAAGAAATCATAAAACGAAAGTGTATTATTGGCATTATCCTCATTAAAGGCGATACCGCCCCTCAGCGACATATCCCAAAGGATGTGCTGGTAAGCTTCCGTAATTATCATATTAGGTTTCTGTTTGGTCACATAACGTCCCATAAGAGCAATTTCTTCCAGGCCGCCGATATGGTCAGCATGCGAATGCGTAATAAGAATGTTCCTGATTTGGGTTACACTCACTCCAACATCATAAAGTGCTTGAGGGCCTTTTGTACCGAAGTCAATAAGCACATGATCTTTACCTTTAATCACTAAAAGATTAGTCTGATTGTGTTTTTTTGAAAAAGCGCTTCCAATCCCGATAAAGAACAGTCTTAATTTACCCTTGTTGGTGAGTTCCAACTTTTTGTTATTCAAAGGTCGCAACTTCATATTTATCCTATACTTATTAAATCGTAATAAAACCTGTTAATATTGATATATTTTTATCCACAAGCTATTTGCCTTCTTCAAGCAGCAGTTCAAGTAATTGCTGTGCCATATTTTGATTAAGCAGATCATTATACTGGAGAGTAGCTTTTTCTGCATAATAGATATTCCCCGAGTAAAAGCGATAAAAAATGAACAAAAAAATCATTGCAGCATCCAGATAATAACCGTCTAAAACAGTGTATACCATTAATGTGCCTGCCGTTCCGTTTACCAGCAGAGCGTTTACGCCTTGCATAACGTTTCCGCTATAAGCTTGTCCTGCGCCGGGCAGAAGCACCGAAAGCACGATCGCCACGTCCTTTGATTTATAGGGCAGCTTTCGGGCAGCGGCTAAAAGATCATTTATGTGCTTCTGGGACGATTCACTATAGGTGTCGGATTCGCCAAAATATTCTTTTAAGGCAGTTTCCGCCGATTCCCAGTTATACGTGTAAATGTAAAGTACCGATAATAAAAAAAGACTGCGTGATTTATACTTTTTTTCCATAGCCATGGTATAGATTTTATGTAATTCTTTTTCCGCCCTGTTGTATGCCTTTTTGGCAATAAGCAGTTCAATAAATGTAAATTTATATGTATACCTTTGTTCTCTGTCATCCGTGAGGGCAATCGCCTTCTGCAAAGAACGCTCTGCCTGTTTCCAGTTTTCCAGTTCACTGTAACATAATGCTAATTTTTTATAGACTTCGGCAAGCTGTAAAGACTGCGGATTCAGATAAATAAAACGTAAATACTCGGTAACCGCCTCATCATAATAACCCTGTGCGGATAAGAAGTCCGCCAGAGAAGCTTGGGGTTCTTCACTCCACATTAACGATGCCGAAACAAAGAAACAAAATAGAAAGAGCACTAGCTTAGGGAAATTTATGTGCAACGGTTTCTCTCACTTTCTGGATTATTAACTGTTCCTGTCGCTCATTATAAAGATGAGCAGCGGTTACCGAACCATAAATATTGCCTAAATAAAAAATACCGCCCACCGCCGTATAAATCCAACCCGGTACAGATTCCGCTCCGTCTTCGTAAAAGCTGTAAGCCGCCATTCCCCCGAAAATACCGACTGTAATCAGGGAAAACAAGCCGTCCATAAAATTACCCGCATAGATTTTTCCGCTTCCCGGTATGACAGCGGAGAGAATACCTGAAAATACCGGGCTTTTATAAGGAAGAGACTGTCCCTGTACAGTAAAGTTGTTCAGCTCAGTCGCCAGGTCATAATAATCTGCTTGAGGTTGTTTAAGGTAAGCATCCATTAATAAAAAGGCCGTATCCCAATCGGTCAAGCAGAGACTGTCGGCTGTTTCAAGTAAAATGAGGCGGGAGCTTTTTTCTCTGACTACACTCTGTGATTGAAGCACAACAGAAAGAGAGTCTTGATATAATTCAAGCTTAAAAAAGCAATAGGCCAATTCATAATAGACGGCTTCTTTTTGATTATCATCTATGATCAAAGCGAGCGCTTTATGAAATGTGGTGATGGCCTTACTATAGTTCTCGGCTTTCTTATAACATAATCCTATTTTAAGCAAAAGCGCGGCCTCATTTTTATTGCTGTTGAGAAATAAAAAACGCAAATACTCGCCCGCCGCTCTCTCATACTCACCCTGTTCAAAAAGCCATTCGGCAAAACCATAGACTTTTTGCGCGTCGGTTACAGATTGCTGCGCACCTGCGTGAGCACAAATAAGAATAAAAATAATTATTATTACTGAAACATTCTTTTTTAACAGCAATGTAAGCTTCCTGTTGATACTTTACAATTTCAACTGCTCAGATATTTTTATATTTTCCGAACTACAGATTACACGTATTTATTAGAATTTACAACATATAATCCGATTATACCAAAATTTGAATTATATAATTCCCCACTAAAATAGTATTGCTATATTTTTATTATTTTATACAATTAAATTCTATGTAAAGGAGAACTGAACTGATGAAAACAGGCTTGCTTTGTGTTACTGCGGTATTGCTGTTCAACATTGGTATAATAACCAATCTTAATGCCATCGAAATTCTAGGCGACCCATTGGTTTTCGATCCGGATTTAAGAATTTGGGGCGCCGATCTGGGTATAGGCTTCAGAGGTGTTCGCATGTTTCCTGATCTTGATACTATTCTCTGGTTTTACATCGGCGGTGGATATGAGAATATAGGTTATTTCCGTACTCCTGACGGCAGACTCTATGACGGTGATGAACCCGGATATGATCCTGAAACCAGCCCTTATTACTGGCGCGCGGGAGGAAGATTCGATGTGGGCATGGCGCAAGGATTAATCTGGAATGATAAAATAAATAAAAACGGGCTTGAGTATTTTTTATTCTATAGGTTGCGTTTTAATATGCATATGCAGGAAGAAGATTCGGCTTCTCCGCAATTGATGTATGAGATTTCACGGGATGATGAAGACGGCTCGCTGCAAAATTCAATTTTTACCGGCGTTAGCTGGGACGACATAGACAACTCTCATCCCCACCGCTTTAAAAGCGGAACCTATGCCGAAGCCTCTGCGGAATGGGGACCGGAATTCTTTTTAAACGACATTTTCGGCAGAGCCGACTTCTTCCGGATTAGTTTTTTGGCCAAAGCATTTCTTCCCCTATGGGACCTGAATCCCCAATATCCGGTTAATGTGCTCAGTATGTATTTGGGAGTCAACATTCGTCTGGACTATGCTTTCGGCAGCTATCTGCCGCTTAACGTACTGAACACATTCGGCGGGAGAAAATCCATAGGGGGTCTGGGTTTTGCGCTGCGCGGTTACGAGGATTACCGCTATGACGCGCCTTTCAAAGTGGTGGCCAACATCGAACTGCGCACCAATTTACCGGCTGTTATCCTGCCCAATCTGATTCCAGGAATACTGGTTTTTTTCGACAGCGGCTACTATGATTTTATAGACGTGAATGAAAAAGGACTCCTGTTTTCCGCCGGAGCGGGTATTTATATTACTCTGCTCGACGTTTCAAGCCTTGTCTTCTATACCTACTTTCCGCTTAGCCAAGAGCGCGTTACGGGCGGTTATTGGGTGCCGTTTGCCTTACAGTTGGGTTTTCATTTTTAAACGCACGAGCATTTTGCAAAAAACTCACATACTATTTTTTTAAATAACCGGATAAGCATTAAAAAACCATGGATAGTGTAAGCAATGCGCCGATAACACTCCCGGAATACGTATACTCTCTGTCCTCATCCCCGACAAAGCCAATCAGATCAAAGGTGAGAGTAAAGTCATAAACAGGAGTATAGCTGACACCCGCGAAAACAGTAGCCGATAAATCACTGAAATTACCCAAGACAGTTATATTGAGACTCATATCCGTAACAAGAAAGCGGGAAAGACTGAAAAACAACGCCGCGTAGTATTGGCCGTAGTTGTTGGTGTCATAGTAAGCACCTTTAAAAACTTCCAAGTTGACGGTACTTAATTCTTCAAACATATTTTCATCATAGCCCGCGTAATTGTAATAAAACTCTCCCATCAGCATGATACGGTCGGCCACATCCAGAAAGTCAAAGTATTTTCTTAATCCCACACAAACACGGGGCACCAGCTCCTCTTCTATACGATACAAACTGCCGTCAGTATTCATCTTGGTTACGTTATCGCCGTACGAAAGGCTGGCTTCGGCCCATATGTCAACATCTAAAAGCGAGGTTGAAATATCAAATCCGAACACAGGTACGTCATTCTTTTTTCCCCAGGCGGAAAGCCCCATCTCCACATTGCCTACTGTAAATTCCGCTTTACCGGCAAAGGCAAAATCGGATATGTCTTCCGCTCCCGTGGCATCGATAAATCCGTACAGGGTAAGAGCGGTACCGAAGGGAATCTGTACTTTTAGTCCGTAGATACCCTCCCTGCGTTCTTCCATATCGGCGATATTCTTTTTATCCCTGTTCAAGAGATCCGTGGGATTCCAGAAGTAACCGCGTCCCCAGACCAGCACCTGTTTTCCCAACCTGAAGTAAATCAAGTTACCGATATTCATGTCCATAAAGATTTCTTTTAGAATTAATGCCAGGTCGCTGTCTTCGCTGAGAAAGAAATCACCTGCGCCGCCGGGTCCTACACCGGTATAATTATGCGTAACCGGCAGCCCCTGAGGCACGTAGCCCACGCTTAAGTTGGCAAAGGCCTTGAACCCCTTGCGCAGACGCACATCCAGCATCAGATCCGCTCCCAATAACGTCTTATACATGTTGTCATCGAATTCGGGCTGGTCGGAAAAAAAGTCGCGGTTAAAATAATACCCGAACTGGCCCTGAATTTCTCCGGTCAGGGTAACCGACTCTTTTTCCAGCTGTTCGGTTACAGCATCATCCTCCACATCTTCCTTGGGTACAATAATATCCGAGGAATCGGAAAACGGATCGTCATCCGTAATAACGCCTGAGTCATCCGGGGTTTGAGCAAAAAGCGCCCCTGCTAAAAAAACAAACAAACAAGTAAAAAATACGATAAATCTGTTCATCTTAAAGGCTCCGCTTATTTACTTAAGTTCTCAAGATACGGTTTGGTAAACACATAATCGTCAATCCTGTTTAACGATATACCCGACAGTTCCACTATCGACATATTGCCTTCCTCAAAACGGTCAATGAATTTCTGCCAAAGAGGAATATATCTTCCCTGAATAACCGTATATTGAGTAAAATAGGCTGTCTCCATAAGCGTACCGGAAAGAGAATAAGAATCTACTTTCAGCACCAGATACTTATCGCGAGTAACCCACATTACCTGCTTGGGATATTTGACATCGCTTACTTTGGCGATTACCTCAATCCGATACACAGGTATGTTGGCGGAACCCAGAGTTTCTTCGACAATAATCTCTTTTCCCGCAGCATCCTTGGCCACGCGGTAAAGCTCCGTGTATTTTCGGCTTTCCATGTCGCCCATACTGGCATCCGAACCGCCTATGTTCTCATCCCGGCCCACATGCTGAAACGTACGCGTGTTGCGGCGGTACATATACATATTGTCACCGTCACTTAAATAACCATTGCCTTTTTCATTATCCGGCGCGGTCATAACGATTAAAAAAGCGTCATCCCTGTCGCGTCTGTAAAAAACACACTGCAGGATCCGCACTCCCTGGTCGACTTTTTGCTGGGTTATTTTTACTTTGGCGGTAATATCCGCACTCATCTCCTGCTGCCTGTCGATGGCCGCAAGTATCTGTGAACCCGTGGGCAGCGCCCACAGCGTACTGCCGAATAGAAAACTGAATACTAGTTTTACGGCAATTCGTTTATACAATTTATTCATAGTCCTGCTCCTCTCTTATTCATAATGTCTGAGCGCATCGGCCACAGACATTTTTGACGCTTTCCTCGAAGTAAAGAAAGCAATACAAAATGATATACACGTAATTATAAAACCACTTCCCAGAATCAAGCTTATTCTGGGAACAAAGTGCAGATGCCCTTCCACCAACAGCATGGTTAAGGGATTTTTGCCCAAATCGAAGGTGAACATGCTGAAAAACTGCATCAGCCCGAAAGCGATGACCAATCCGACCGCACATGAAATCAGGCTTAAGAAAAAGATCTCCGAGACAAAGGTGTTGACGATATCAACCTTCTGCATACCGATAGCGCGGTTGGTACCGATCTCCCGTGTCCGTTCGCGGATGGACATGCGCAGGGTATTGATAACACCAATAAGAATTACCACAAAAAGAATAGCGACCGCAGCCATACCCACAAAATTGAGTACATACTGCAGGCTGATAACCATACTGGCCGTCTCATACATGGTTGAAACATCGAGTACAGCGCCTTTCCATTCGCCTTTGCGCAGGTCCTGATACTTTTTCATGTAGGCGTCGGAATCTCCGGTACGTTCCAACAGGATATACTGTAACACCAATGCGGGTGCCAGCGGATGATCTTTTGCGAACGCGGGCTCAACCTCCGGCAGATAACCAAAGTAGTTGTTACAGAACACTTCCTCATGCACAAAAGCCGTATTATTGAATTCGGGTGATTTAGCAGTGAACAAGGCCACGACCTTCAGCTCGTCGGTTCGGTCCGTCTCATCAAACCGTGGCCGATACCTGAAATACAGGGTATCGCCCGGCACCACCCCAAGCTCCCGCGCTTTCTGCTCACTGAGCAGCACTCCTGTTTCTTGAGTGGCTAATTCGCTGATGTCGCCCGCGCTTATGACAAAGAAATCCTCATAAAGCGCTTCATTCTCTTCATCCGTCTTTAAGGCAAATAGATCCAGTTCGAACTCACCTTTTGCGGAAATAAGACTCGCTGTAATCCCCGCGATATCGGGCTTAAGCGCGGCATGCAGTTTATCGGCTTTTTCGATAACCGAAGCGGGATTTTCCATATTTTTCATATTCATTACAATACCGATCGATTCCTGCTCGCGCATATTTAACAGTACTCTGGATCTGTCCTCCCGCATAAAAGCAACCATGTCCATAAACATGCTTTGGGACTCGGCGATGGCCCGCACCGTTAAAACCGCGGACTGTACCTGCCCGGAAAAGGTATTTAATCTCACCTTAACCGTATCGCCGAGTTTTACGTTGAGGTCATCGGCCGTCTGCTGGAACAGACCGATCGTATCCTCTTCCGTGTTTAAGAGCACGTCTTCCACAGAACCCTCCACTACCTTCATCTGCTGTATGAAAGGATCCTCCAAATCTTCAACAGGCATACCTATTAAAACAACATTGGTTGTCTTGCCGTTACCAAGACAGCGTACAAAAGCTCCTACCTCACTGTATATCTCACCGATACCTTCCACATTTTCTTCTGCAATCCGCATAAAGTGATCGGTGTCTCTGATAATCTGTTTGAAAGAGTTGGTATTTTCAGTCATTTCGATCCGGATATGTCCGGACATATACACCAGCACCTTATTAAACAGGATGTCGGTTATACCGCTGGTAAAGGCGAACACCAGAACCAGGATACACATACTGACAGCCATACATATACCCAACAGGATGTTACGCCGTTTCTGTCTGATTAGATTTCTAAGACTTATTTTTGTTACAACACTCATTATAATCACCTCATATTAACTTCTGTTTACGGCATCCAGGGGTTTTATTTTCCCTGCCACATAAACCGGATAGATCATGGCCAGACTGGTGAGAAAAGCCAGCTGTAAAATTCCCTCGATGAGACCGAAAACATCGATAACCGGCTTAAAGGTATCGCCGCCGAAAAGAATATGCAGCATCTCCTGATTACCGGCCTGAATATTGGAAAGCTGGAGCAAGCCCACGCAGCCCATACCCACAAAGATACCGATTGTACTGAACACAAACGAAAGGATAAATATTTCCAAAATAAACATATGGCTGATAAAGTAGCCTCTGAGTGCTCCGATGGCTCTCATCATGCCCAGTTCTTCCACTCTCTCCATGGCGGCCAGACTCAAGGTATTGGCGATAATAATGACAGCCACAAAGAAGAGGATCAACACAAAGATGGATACCGCTCCCTGCATCATGCCCGCCATCTGCGCCACCTGGCCTGAAGCGGTTTTCCAGTCGATAACCCTGGCATCGGTGCCGCTTTGTTCGATAGCCTGATTAAGAAGCTCGGTTCCCTCTCGAATGGAAACACCGGGTTTAAATTTTACGGACACATAATTAAAAGCACCGCTGTCCAGGTTAACCGCGCCTTCATCTCTTTGGGTCTGCTCCTGAATAGTTTCAATATCATAACTTTCTTCCGTAAGAACCGCATCGGCGAAGATATCGTCTCCGCTGAAAATATCGTCATCATTTACCACCTCTAAAGACGTCTGTTCCTCTTCCGATAAATCCTCGATTGTAGATTCGGCCGTAAAATAACCGAAACACTCTCTAAAGGATTCAAGATCAAGAAAACTCATTTCCTTCATTACCTGATTTAAGGCTTCATACCTGACAACACCGATTATAGGCAGCCTGATATCCGTATTTAAGGTATCGCCGCCCCAGCCCATAAACACCAGATCGTTTTGCACGGGGAGCTCCCCCGCCCGGTAATCCTCAAGTGCTTCATCTGTCAAATTGTCAACGGTTATTTCTTCATCTTCCGGCAGCACCCAGTGGCCGGTAAACTTATAGATATCCTCCCTTGTTCCGGTTGAAACAAGAATACCGTGCTCACCGTTCTTCAAAAACCTGCCTTCCACCAGCTTTACATTATTCTGAAAAATACGCTGATAATCCTCGAAATTGACTCCGACCGCGTATATTCCCCACATGGTATCTTCCAGTCCCAATAAAACCGCCACACCTCTGGTGAGGGGAATAAAATCTTTAATATAATCCTGTTCTTCCAGCATGGATTTTAACGCAGGGTAATCTTGAATTACCTTCAAAGACTCGCCCATAAACGAATAGAGTACACTATCCTTTTCTTCTTCTTTCGATACCAGTAGAACATGACCGGTATAGCGGTTGACAAAGTTTTCATCGAATCCCTTTTGAGCGCCGATTACCGAAGCGTTACCGACAGTCATAATCAAAGCCCCTAAAAAGATGATAATACCGATAATCAGGCTCTTAACCTTGTGCCTTAGGAGGTTTCTCCAGGCTATTTTTAAAATAAGCATTATTTCTTCCCCCTTACGCTACGATTTTTCCATCTCTGATTTTGGTGATGGACTTTGCATACTTCAATATTTCCGGATCGTGGGTGGAAAATATAAAGGTTGTCTTTTCGATTTTGTTAAGCTCCTGCATAAGCGAAAGAATTCTTTCACCTGTTTCCGAGTCCAGGTTTGCCGTGGGTTCATCGGCCAACACTATATCCGGATTGGTTACCAGCGCCCTGGCTATAGCCACACGCTGTCTTTGTCCCCCGGACAATTCGTAGGGCCTGTGATTGATATGCTCGGACAGGCCGACCTCTTCGATCAATTTCTCCGCACGCTCCTTGATCTGCTTCTTGGTATAGTTTTTGCTCTTCATTAACAGAAGAGGAAACTCCACGTTTTCCCTTACATTCAGTACGGGAATCAGGTTAAATGTCTGAAAAATGAAACCGATGGAATGCAGGCGCAAAAGAGTAAGGCTGTAATCCGACATGGTTGTCACATCTTTACCATGTACTTTGACCACTCCGGTTGTGGCGTGGTCGATACATCCAATGATGTTCAGGAGAGTTGTTTTTCCGCTTCCCGAAGGGCCGACAATTGAAGTAAAATCACCCTCTTTTACACTAAGATTGACGCCTCTCAGAGCATGAACCGATGTTTTACCCAAAGGATACTCCTTTATAACATCTTTAAGTTCGATGACATTCATTTTTTTCTCCTCATATAAAATGCTGGATTTATTATGTAAAAAAAATACAAATATTTAATCTAAAAGTCAATATTATTAATAATAAAATCATAAAATTAACAAAATTACGCAAAAAGTTGCATTATATTATAAAAAATAATAAATACATTTAATACTGTACTGATATACGTGCAGGGAGGAAATATATTTTCAAAAAATTGGTATATATACTTTATACGACGAAGAAGAGTGATAAATAGTGTATTTATATAAGAAAAATATTAGATAGTTCCACCAACCTTTGGAGTGTGAAATAGACAATCACTTTACCTTGAACTTCCTGCGATCCGCCTCGCAGATTTTCTGCACAACTTCTTTTCCGCTTACTGCTGCCATTATCACACCCGGACCTCTTACCCATTGCCCGCTCATATAGAAATTTTCCAGTCCGGGTAATGTATATTGAGGTTTCATGACCATATTTTCAATGATCTTTTTTGTCAGCATGAATCCAAATGCCGCTTGCCAATTGTTTGTATAACGGATTGTAGTAAACGGCGTAGCTACATCGCTTACCTCGATTTGTGACGAAATGCCCGGCAGCGTCTTTTCCAGCTGAGCAATGGTAGTTTCCAGTATGTCTTTTTTCAGAGCTTTGTATTTTTCACTCCTATAGTCAATTTTTTCCCACCGAGCAAAATCTGTCAAATACAAAATTGTGATCGATGTTTTTCCTCGCGGTGCCAGGGTCGGATCAAACGCAGAATGTTGATACCACAATACCCGTTGAGTTTGTCCAGCTATCTCAAAAGGAGAAGACATCTCCACTCTTACCGAGTGCGGGGTATTGGTCATATCCCTGTTCACACCCAGTGATACCTGGACAAATGGGTTGAAGAGGGGCTGCGATGCGTAGCGTTCATGCAGAGTTGGTGTGGTAAATTTGTCTTCAAGCATGTTATAAAGTGTGGAGTGTCCATCGGCAGCCGAAATGATAATGTCCGCGGACTCCACTTTTCCGTCTTCAAGTTCAATACCTGTTGCCCGGCCGTTATTCACTATAATCCGCTTAACCTTTTTCTTGTAATTGATTTTTCCATTCAATCCTAAGAAAATACACTCAACTGTCCTGGCCAGGAGCAGAGAACTGCCCTCCGGATAACCTATGCCCTTGATGTGCTGCATAGCCAGAAAGAAAAATATTTGCACACAGGAGATATCCGGATATATAAGAAAACTGGTTAAGGCATGGCGGAGTAGCGGATCTTTAAAACGGGCAGCATACTCACCTATATTTATATCCGCATACTTTTTTAAAAGCGGGATTCCCCGCAAAATACCCGCCATTTTGGCAATAAACCGGAAAGGATTCTTTCCCGTTGTTCGTATGAAACATATAATCCGTTTAGCAGTTTTACAAAGTGTCTTGATCTCCTGGGCATCGGAGGGTGATAAGCGCAGCAACTCCTTTTCCAACCTATTAATGTCTGTGTAAAAATGTAATGTCCGCCCCATGGTATCCTTAAGTATATTGGCAAGTTCGTGATGAATAATTTTCTTATCTGGCAGCACGCCAAGTTCTTGCCAAATGTGGTATAAAAAGTACGCAGGAGATGCACCGCCGAATCCCAGAAAATGCATGCACCCTTCAAAGGTAAATCCTCCGCGTTTCCAGGCGGTGCACATTCCGCCTGGTAAATAATGCATTTCATATATGGTCACATCATAACCGTTTTTACGGGCGTAGATTCCTGCGGACAGTCCCGCGATTCCCGCTCCTATGATGATTATTTTTTTCACTTCTCATCTCCTCATGTGTTCTTTGTATTTATTGTAATATAATTAATCCAGTTGCGCCAATCTAAGCGCTGGCTTTCATACACGAACCTGTGAATGAATTAATAACCTTGTCATCAAGACGGTTGTAACTCTCGGTTACTCCGGCTTTCTTTTTTAACATAAACCGCATAATAGCGCCGAAGTCCTCAATGTTTAACTCACCTCCGAAATAGGCTGTTGCAAAGGCATGTTCAACCAATTGTGCTGGATAGTTCATTTCAATATAATTTTGCTTTGTATCCCCCGAACAGATAAAAAAGCCAATCTGTTTTGTAAGCAGATCTTTCTGATTTTTGCTTGTCCAGTTTTTTAGTTTCTTAACGATTTTTCCTATCCGAATGGATGAGCCGATTATTACTGTGTTATAATCGGATAGATTAATCTGATAAGCTTTTTTTATGTCCACCACACGGGCGTTTATTTTCTTGGCTAATATATTCGCACATTTCTTCGTACACCCTTTTCGTGTTCCATAAATAATCAGTGTTTTCATAAGTATCCTCCTGTAAAAGTCTTTCTACTTATTTAGTTGCAAAACGGATAAAAAAGTTACGGGTATTTGAATTTTTTTTTGGAATTTTATTAGAAGCTCATACAAAATCGAGGCCAGATAAAGAAAATAACTGCTTATCTACTTGAGTTGTTTATAGATGGCCTCCAGCGTTTTTTGGGCTTTAAAATCAATAAAAGGAAACGAAGCGATAATGTCATCTTGCGAAACTATTTTTTTATCAATCTGCTTGGCGATCAATTGATTATATTCCGGCCGGCTGGTCCTTTTGGAAAGATTTTTCCGCAATGAAGGATATTTGTTAAGTACGTATCCTGCCCGATTTTCACATTTACAGGGATTTTGCGGATTAATCCATGAGCATCTTTTTTCAAAGTGACGTTTTAACCTGGCGCGTGCCCGGGAGAGTCGTGAGCGGATTACATCTTCTGTTGTATCCAGAAGATAGGCTATATCTTTATATGAAAACTCAAATAAATCATTTAACAGTATAGCAACCCGCTGGTTTTCCGAAAGTATGAAAGTGATAAAGTAGTGACATTTTTCCCGTATTTCCGCGATAAGCGCCTTTTGCACCAGTACATCCTCCGGTTTCGGTTCTGAAGAAGGCAAATACTTTTCAAGTGCAGAAGATTCCAGCCTCGCCAGAGCCGCTTTGGCCTCTTGCTCCATATTTCTGCCCCTTGTTTTTCCAAGACAGGTGCGCAGGGTAATCTTGTAAGCCCAGGTGTAAACACTGCTTTTAAAGTGAAAATTGGGAAGCGCTTTTTGGATCTGAATAAAACTTTCCTGTAAAAGATCTTCTGCATAAGTTTGATCACCGCAGATGCGGTATGCCAGATTATAGAGCCTTTTACCATGTTTTTTAACAATATCGTCAATGCTAATACTTTCTTCTGTTTTATCCATATAAAAAACATAGTATGAACGGAAAGCACTGTCAAAGTATTTTTGTGGAGAAGTATATTATATGTTCTCTTACTTCTGCCTGATTTCGATAAGGGTACCGTCGGGATCGCAGCAGAAAAAAAAGCGGCCGCTTACTATTTCCGTTATCAGGCATTCACCGTTATCCCTCATCCTGAGAAACAAGTCTTTGAGATCATCCACATTCAGAGAGATATGATTCAGTCCCTGTGCGCGCAAGGCCTCCGCCAATGTTGAAGGCCTGGTCGGATTTTTATCGAGTTTATAGGGCAGAAGCAGCTCGATTGTTATGCTGCCGTTTGACAGGAGCGCGCCCTTTATTTCGAACTCCTGCTTTTCAAAACGTTTTATCTCTGCAAATCCGAAAAATTGTTTGTACCACTTTACAGCACCATCCAGATCAGCTGTACTTATGGCAATATGCGCCAGGTCCATGGTTTTCTCCTTTACTATAAGTCGTTATTCATGAGGACAGATAATCACTTTCAAGCAGTCCTTACCCCGTGCAGCTATTCTAAATCCTTTTCCGATATCGGAAAGCGGGAACCTGTGGGTAATCATGTCATCCACCTTGATGTTCCCGCCGCGGATAAGCTCCATGGCCTGAACATTGTCCAGAGGAGCCGCACCGTAGCATGTTTTCAGGGTAACGTCATTTCTCCAAAACGGATTAAAATCAATCGCAACCGTTTCTCCCGGCCTGGGCACGGCAAAAAAGTTGATCAGCCCGCCTTTGTCGACACAGTGGATGGCCTGCCTGGCCGCGGCCAAAGCTCCCGCGCAGATGATTACCTTGTCCGCCAATCTTCCGTTGTTGACTTTTTTTATAAAACACGAAAGATCTTCATCCGCTTTAACCGAATATTCCGCGCCGAACTCCCGGGCTTTTTTAAGACGGAACTCATCCACATCGGTGGCGATAATTCTGCCGGCGCCCAAAGCCCTGGCCGCTTTAATCATTAATAAGCCGATAATTCCGCTGCCCAATACAGCCACACACTCTCCGGGTTTTAATTCCGCAGCCCTTAATCCCCTTACGACCGTACCCAACGGTTCGATAAAAGTAGCCTGTTCGTAGGACATGGAGTCCGGCAGGATATAAGTACCGGTTTCCAGACTTTTTCCGGAAATCTTCAGATATTGGGAAAAACCGCCCGGATCATGGTTATTTACCTTCTGAAACGTCTCGCAGGCCGTGGTATGACCCTTGAGACAGTAATAACATCCCCCGCACGGCACATGATGGGTGGAGAATATCCTGTCGCCTTTTTTGAACTTTTTTACAGCGGTGCCGACCGCCACCACTTCTCCGCTCAATTCATGACCAAGCACCAAAGGAGCTTTCTTGATTCTGTACCATTCCATGATGTCGCTGCCGCAGATACCGCAGGCGTGCACCTTCACGAGAATTTCGTCGGCGTCCGGCACAGGTTTCTCCATTTCCTGAACTTCAACCTTGTTGTTGTTGTAATACATTCCAACGCGCATTATTTATTCTTGCTTTGACCCTTCAAATCAAGATACATCTCGTACGCCTTATCCGGTTTTAATCCGTTATGCACGACTTCTCTTACGCATTTGATCATGGCAATAGGCGCCTCGGACTGGAAGATATTACGGCCCATATCCACCCCGGCCGCTCCGTCCTGCACAGCGTTATAGGCCATGACAAGGGCATCTTTCTCCGGAATCTTCTTGCCGCCCGCAATTACAATGGGTACCGGGCAGGCGGCGGTCACTGTGTCGAAGCCTTCCTCTACATAATATGTTTTCACATAGGTAGCGCCAAGCTCGGCCAGCATGCGCGTGGCCAGACGTATATACTTGGCGTCTCTGGTCAGTTCCTTGCCCACCGCGGTCACTCCGAGTGTGGCAATCCCGTATTTGTTCCCCATATCCACCAGCCGCGTCAAGTTATGTATGCTCTGGGTTTCATACTGCCCGCCCACAAACACCTGCACGGCCATGGCCGCGGCGTTTAAACGGATGGCCTCTTCGATATCCAACGCGATCTGTTCGTTGGAAAGCTCTTTTAAGATACTGGGACCTCCGCTCGCTCTTAACACAACTCCGTTCGTATAAGTCGGGGGAATGATCGAGCGCAGGATACCCCTGGTAAGCATCAGGGTGTCGGTATAGGGCAGCAACGGCAAAATCGTAACGTCTATTCGCTCCAGACCCGTGGTAGGACCCTGGAAGTATCCGTGATCAAAGGCCAGCATCACGGTTCTCCCCGACGCGGGGTTGAATATGTTGGACATTCTGTTCTGCAGACCCCACCCATAGGCGTTTAGGCCTTTTAAGAAAAACGGCTGGCTTTTGGCGGGGATATTCACATAATATTCTTTTTGCTTTTTAGAGTGATCTGCTTCGGGCATCTGTTTATTCCTTTCGATTCATGTAATTTACATTACTGTTATAAAAAACTGCCATAATCTTATTACAAATACAAAGATTTGGCAATGAACTGAATCGTATAATGCCAACAGCCATCAAACACTTTTATAACCAATACCACAGGCCGTGGATTCTTACCAGCCAACCGAAAAAGGACTTATGCTTTCAGGTACGGTCTACACGGGCCGTGAATCTGATTCCACGCGAACCGCTATTCTTATCGATCAACGTGTGAATCTGCTGTCAAACACAATCTGGGATGAGTCAGCGGCGGTTCCCTCTATCGATTTAAAACAGGTTATTGATTTGATAGCGTATCTGGGCAGGAATACGGAGTATGCCTATCTTTTTTTCCCGTATTACGGAGGCTAATTCCCTTGGACCGTTTCTTACGGAAGTTGATGACTGGATTATGCTTCGGCCGACAGCATACCCCGGCAAATGCAACGTAAGATGATAGACGAAGGCTGGACAGGACCCGGGGTCCGGCGGTTGCTATATTTGCTGAAAATAAAACTGTCGCCTGTAGACGCCTATGGTATGATATTATCCTATGTTCAAAACCATATTTAGTGGTACGAAGCCTGTACCCGAAGGGGCGCAGGCGGATTTGGTATGCGAACTTTCACAGTATACGGGAGATAATCGCAGGGATTTTTTCATAAAAAAGTTTTTAAAGCTGATGAACTTAATGTTTGATGAGACAATTTTAATCCACTCTGTATATTCTTTCCTGAAACTTCATTATTTGCTTTTTTTATACTTTTCCAAGGACTGCTTCAATTTTTCCAACAGAACATCCTTTTTCATGCTTATCTGTCCGAACCTGAGCACAAAAAGAGTGCCAAAGCGTTTAATATTACTTTTGATATATAAAGAATAAATCTTCGGCAACTGCTTAAGGTATTTTTGCGAATCCTTTACGTGGAGTAAAACAGTATATTTATTATTCTCAATAGATGTTATATCCTTCCATGAAACAAGTACATTTTTATAATATTCCATATTTAAATACAGACCTTGCTTCTCAATATATAATCCCGCCTTTTTACTCAGCAGATCTTTCCCGTAGATAAAAATCAGATAACATATCATAATCATGCATATATAGGTTAGAATATCCCAGAACTGATCGGGATCACTATCATTGAGCTGAATTAAAATAGCTGTTCCAAGACTACACATTAAAATAAAAATATAAATTGCTAATCTTGTCTTTTTAACAGGTATAAATAAATTATCCAATAATCTCCTCATATTACTGTTGAGTGTTAGTAAATAATACTGACTTATTAAAAATAGCACAAGTCCTACTGAAAGAAGAATCTAATAAAGGCATGTACAGAGTATAAAAGCTTTACCTTAGTCAAGGATTGGCACATACCAATAGATTGATAATATCCATTTTATAATCCCTTTAGATATTACCTTTCCGCGCACCGCACTCCACAATCCTGCCCCTGTCCAGCCTGAGGATATGCGTTATACAGCGCGGCAGCTTGTTTTCATAGTGGGTCACACAGATCAGACTTACTTCCAGTTGATTGCAAAGCGAGTCCAAAATTCGGATAATAAACCCGCGTCTGCCGCTATCCAGTGCCTGGAACGGCTCGTCAAGGACCAGCAGTTCGGGTTCTTTAACCAGTGCCCGGCACAACAGAACCAGACGCTGCTCACCCACCGAGAGGGTGTTAAAGGCAATACCGGTGGTATGCGAAATCCCCAGCACCCCCAGCCAGCGACGGGCTTTGTCCTGCTGCTTTTTGGAACAGCGGCGGTGCAGTCCCACGGAATCAAAAAATCCCGAACAGACTACACTGAAACAGTCGGTTCTCCCCTCGTAATATTCCCGCAGCTCCGGTGAGACCCAGCCCATGCGGCGCTTGATATCCCAGATGCTTTCTCCGCTGCCGCGTCTTCTGCCGAACAGACTGATCTCATTCTTATAAGCTTGAGGGTTATCGGCCAGGATCAGACTCAGCAGGGTGGATTTACCGGCGCCGTTCGGTCCCAAAAGCGCCCAGTTCTCCCCCTTGCGCATTTTCCAATTTATTCCGGAAAGAACATCCACGCCCTCATAAGAGACAGTCACATTTTTCATGCTGATAAGCAGAGGATCGTGCGCAGCATTCGCCTTGGCAAAGGAGGGAAAAAAGCTCTTTGTGTCGGATGTTTTTTGTACCTCGCCGCATATTTGTTCCATCACCTTGGAATTCAGGATGTCCTGTTTCTTTCCCTGAGCCACAATTTTGGCGGAGGCCAGACAGAGCACATGAGTAATTCCCTGGAGAACATCTTCGGGTCTGGAAGTAAGCAGCAGTATCTGCAACCCGGGTGTGGCGGCAAGTTTTTTAAGAACGCTCATCAAGTCCCGGCGCGAACCGGCATCCAACCCGGCAAAGGGATCGTCAAGAATAAGTAGCCGGGGTGACTGTATAAGCGCCCGCGCCAGAAGTACTTTCTGAGCTTCACCGTTTGATACATACAGCAGCTTACGCTCAAGCAGATAATCGATTCCCAGAAGGCTAACCGCCTGCTGTTTTCGTGCTGCATAGATATCTTCAGGCAGCTTTAAAGGTGTTTTATCATGTAGAGAAATCCTCTCTATGCTTTCTCCGGTCAAAAGCTTTTTAACCGGCGGAGAGTCATCCCCCTCTATACTCTGCCAGCGCGCCTGATGATAACCGGCCTGCGTGCGCATGAGTTTTCTATGCTCTTCGGGTGAGATAATGATGATCTCGCCTTTTTCGTAGTATGTTCTCCCCTGGTCCGGCTGCTTATCATCAAAAAAATAGTGAATTGTTCCATGAGCATAATTTATTTGCCTTAAGAGTATTTTTGCCAATGTTGATTTGCCGGAGGCATTGGCGCCTATGACCGCCCAGTGCTCGCCTTTGTTGATTGTCCACGATATGTCCAAAGAGATTTCAGAAGCAAGCTTAACGCCCACGTCGATTATTCGTATCAGAGGTTGCTGCTTTTTATTGCTTTGCGCAAGCATAATGCTTTATATAACAAACTTTAGCCAAGATCAATATCCGCGATAAAGGCGATTAATCAGAAACCAAAGGTTATATTTATATCCACTTGTACTTTTATAACGGTTCTCGTATGATACACTTAGAACAAATTATTTTTTAAAATGGACGGGTCTTTAGTAATATTTCTTATCATATAACGGAGAGACTACTTTGGCCGATAAAAACAACTGGCAGCAGGAAGCAAAACGGGTGGCGACCGGTATCCGTTTTCGGGTATTGGATCATACCATTAGAAATAACGGCGGCTATTTAAGCCAGGCCTGCTCAGCGGCTGAAATTCTGGCTACTCTTTACACGCACATAATGAAGCTTGGCCCCAGTACCGCGCCCATGATTCCTCCGCCCTTTCAGGGTGTTCCGAACATTAACAATCCGGAGTACACGACCGGCGCCGGTTATAACGGTCCCTGTACTCCGGATTACGACAGGTTCTTCCTAAGTCCCGCGCACTACGCGCTTGTGCTTTATACGGTGCTCATAGAAACAGGACGCATGGCCCCGGAAGGACTTACTCAATTTAATCAGGACGGAAGCACAGTGGAAATGATAGGCGCCGAACACTCTCCCGGCTTTGAGATGATGGGCGGGTCGCTGGCTCAGACCTTGAGCCAGGCGGGAGGAATCGCTTTGGCGAGGATTCTGCGTAACCAAAAGGGACGCATTTGGGTGTTTATGTCCGACGGTGAGTTCCAGGAAGGCCAGGTGTGGGAGGCCTTTCAAACCCTGGCGCATTACGGAATAGACAATCTTTCCGTGTTCGTGGATGTGAACGGCCAGCAGTGCGACGGAGAGGTCAAAAACGTTATGGGTATAGAGCCCCTGGAGCAGCGCCTGCGGGCTTTCGGCGCCTTTGTATTGAAAGCGGACGGACACGATCCGGACGCCCTGTGTACGGCAGCTGCTGCCGATCATGCGGACCGGCCGCTGGTAGTGCTGTGTTATACGGATTCCTGCCGAGGGGTTCCTCTGCTGGAACAGCGCCGGCCCCTGCTTCACTACGTACGCTTTAAAAATGAGGCGGAGCGGCGGGAATACGCGACGTTTTTACAAAAACACATGCCTGACCAACAAACGCCGTAAGGAGACCATATTGGAAATGCTTGCCAGAGTTCACGAACACAACCTTGTCAAGTGGGCCAAAGACAGACCTCAAATTGTGGTATTTTCCGCGGACCTTACACGGTCGACCGAAATCGGCCTGTTTGCTGAAAAGTTCCCCGACCGCTTCTTTTCCATGGGTGTGGCCGAGCAGAACATGCTGAGTTTCGCCGCGGGCATGGCACGCGAAGGATTTATCCCCTTTGTGCATACGTTTGCGGTTTTTATCTACCGTCAGGCTCTCAATCAGATAATCAGCTCAATCGCCTATTCCAATCTTCCTGTGAAGATGTTCGGCTTTCTTCCCGGTCTTACAACTCCTGGAGGCGCCACTCATCAGGCCATCGAAGATGTGGCGGTTATGAGGTCGATCCCCAATATGGTCATTTTTGAACCGGGTGATGCCACGGAAATTGAAAGCGTACTGGACGCGGTGGTAAATACTAAAGGCCCTGTATATTTACGGATGCTGCGCGGCGAGGTGCCCCGCCTGTTCCCGAAAAACAAACCGTTTATTCCGGACAAAGCCAGACAGCTAAGCAAAGGGGACGACCTTACCCTGCTTTCATCCGGAATCTGCACCCAAGAAGCCATGAAAGCAACTGCTGTTTTAAGGAATAAGGGTGTTACCATAAATCACCTGCAGATCTCAACCCTCAAACCGTTTACCGATCCGGCGGTTTTGGCCGCGATCTCCGCGCCCCGCTGCGGCGTTATCACCATGGAAAACCATTCCATTATAGGTGGCCTGGGCAGTGCGGCAGCCGAGCTTATGGCTGAAAACGCGATCCCCAAACGTCTCGTGCGCATAGGTTTAAAGGATACCTTTGCCCACGGCGGCAGCAGATCCTATCTGATGCGTTATTACGGCCTGGACGCTTTTGTTTTAGTGGAAAAAATTGAAGGCTTACTCGGAGAAAAACTCGGTATTACTGAAGATGATCTGGCTGCCGTACGCCTTGAGTCCAAAAAAAGCCAAGCAACAGAGGAGGATCTCTAACATGGAGCGCTCGCCAAAAGTGGTGTTAAGCAATAAACGCTTTGCCGTCACCTATTCGCTTGAGGGAACAAAACAGCAGTGCCTTTTAAAAGCCAGGCACATCTGTTTCGAACAGACCGTTGAATTCCCCGAGGATCTCATTCCGGCAGGAGACATTAAAAATCATATCATCGGGCGCATAGAAGATTTCCAAAAGACCGGTCAAAACCGTTTCCAGGCTGAAATCAGCTTTGCAGTGGAGACTGCCGGCGCTGAGTTTACCCAGCTTTTAAACGTTATCTTCGGCAACAGCAGTCTGAAGCCGGGTATCAAAGTGGAAAAAACCGGGCTGCCGGCGAAAATACTGGACCTGTTTACCGGCCCGCGTTTCGGGCAAAGCGGCCTGCGCAAGATTGTGCGTGCACCTAAAAGACCTCTCATCTGTACCGCTTTGAAACCCATGGGTTTAAGCGCGGCGCAGTTGGCCGAGCAGGCATACCGGTTTGCGCTTGGAGGGATCGATATTATCAAGGACGACCACGGGCTGGCGGACCAGCCGTTCTGCTCTTTTGAAGAGCGGGCTGCCCGCTGCGCGGAAGCCGTAAAAAAAGCCAACCGAAAAACAGGAGGACATTCCGTGTACATGCCTAATATTACAGCGTCCGCGGACCGTGTTCTCGAAAGGGCACATTACGCCAAAGAAAACGGAGCCGGAGCTTTACTGATTGCTCCGGGACTTACAGGACCGGATACACTGCGGATACTGACCCAGGAGCAAAAGATCGATCTTCCTGTTATAAGTCATCCGGCTTTTTGGGGCAGCTTCGTCACCTCAAGCCAAAGCGGTCTCTCTCACTATTTTTTATACGGACAGCTTTCGCGTCTGGCGGGAGCGGATGCCGTAATCTATCCTCATTCCGGAGGACGCTTTGCATTCAGTAAACAAGAATGTATGGATATTGCGCGCGGCTGCAATGATAAACTCGGCAAACTCAAAAAGATTTTCCCCATGCCGGGCGGCGGTATGACAGAAGACAAATTGAGTGAGATGTTCGGCATGTACGGCCGTGATTTTATTCTGCTTATCGGCGGCGAACTGCACCGGCACGGCGCTGATCTTACGAAAAACAGCCGCCGTCTGCTGGAGATGCTTGAAAAGGTGTAAAAATAAGGCCACAGCAGCGGCGCACCATCTGTTCTTCTGGTTTCCTTACTTCTGCACGTAAAAACCGGATATGAAGGATATTTACGTAAAACCGAAGAAATAAAATCTCACAACCACCCCTTGTCTTTACAATACTCCTTCATCCAGTCCCTTAACTCGCGCAGCCGCGCCGCCCGGCGGACGACATTCGCTTCCGTGGGCGCGGCCGTATATATTTCTTCTATTATAACATTATGTTTTGGGTGTTTAATCTTCATATCATGTGTTAAATAGGTAAGCCAGTCCTTTCTGGGAATAAAAAAATCGTTTATACAGTACAGTAAATTGCAGTAGCACTCGCAGGCTTCGTTGCAGATCTGGGTAAGCTGCAGCCAGGCCTGTCTGTAAGCCCATTTTTCATAGCGGTAATCTCCGACTAGGTACTCCATGCGAAAGTAATGGGACAGCGCCCGTTCTTTTTTATCCTGTTCCGTGATGATAAACGCTTTATCTTTCCACTCTTTTAACTCACCCCGCCTGTCATAAAGAATTATGGATTCGTTCTTGGCAAAAATCACGGATTCCGCCTGCCGGCGTATGTCCCATAGTTTTTCCATAGTAAAAAGCTCAACCGCCAGATAATGTCCGCCCGCACTTTGAACACAATGGTATGGAATATAAGGCTCACAGTCTTTTCCCAGGATTTCATCGAGATTAATATCCTGTAGCTTCTCAACAACAACCGTCAGATCGATCATGAAACCGTGCAGTCCCCTGCGCGCGTCGCCCCTGGCCGTGCTTCCGGTGAGGAGCACTCCGAGTATTTTTTTATGGGGTTTTAATTTATCTTCGGTAACCGCGGCGGCTATTTTTTTATATTCCGCCGCCTCGGCCGCCTGTTCCCGCTTTAATTCCGGAAAGGTTTTCATGACTTTAATTCCGAGGTTCCAGGCCAGGGTTATTCTATAACCGGAATTTCTTCGTATTCATAGGTAACAACCGCTGTTTCATCATACGAATCTTCCACATACCCTTTAATCTTTCTACCGTACTCATCGTAATCATAGCTCACCGTATAAGAATAGACCAGTTCCTCCGCCTTGTTGTCTTCCATCAAATATTCAACGATATCATTGTTATCATTATATTCATAATAAGCCGTAAACGAACCACTGTCAGAATCCGTCCATTCCCATTCTCTTGTCACTACCTGGTCATTCTCATTATAGGCATACGCATAAACCGCGCTGTCGCCGTCCGTATCCTCCGAATACCCGACACTCTTTCTGCCCAGGTCATCATAGTCATAACTGAAGGTGCACCGGTATATTTCCTCTCCGTTTTCTTCAACAACCTGTTCTACCACATCGCCGTTCATATCATAATAAATAATACAGCTGACACCAGTGTCCCACTCCCATATTTCACGCACAAGCACAATCAATGGTTCTTCGGCAGATAAACCTGCATGGTACATACTTACAAAAAAACAAAAGGCGCATATGCTTAGAATAATTTTTCTTGGTTTCATGATTGATACCTCGTACTTACTGTTGTTCTCTTATTTCCAAGTATAGTAACAGATAATGTCAAAAAAGTTAACCGCTTAAAAGTGATGAAAGATAACCGCACGTTTTTGCGGTCATAATCTCACGTATAATCTTTTCCGTAGCATGCCCGAAACCCCGGATGCTTTTTAAGGAGCCCTGTTCAAGTATTTCCGGCAGGGGCGCTTTTAATTTGGAAATCATATACGCGGTATATCCGTATGGCGATGTTTTACCCTGTAAGCGCAGAATAAAATCCAGGTGCTCAAGCGCGACTATCACAAGCTCTTTTTGCTCAAGTACGGTATTAAAAATCGAAAGGGGTATTCTGGGCCGGATGCGGTATTTTTTAAGTACATGATAGAATCGTTTATTAATCTCATTATAATAGCTGCGCTTGGCCTGACCCCACTGAGAACCGGGATACAGGTCAGCATAAGCCGGCACATGCTGAGGAAAATGCTGCCGCAGCACATCCAAAAAATGGTCCATCTGCCTGCCGTGTTTTAAGGTCATGCCGCCGAAGATGACATAGTCCAGCTTTATCTCCGCGGCCCGTGCCATTACCTGCTCCATCTGGGTGGGGCTATCACTGACTAAAGGGATCACCGGCAGATAAAACATACCGCAGGCCACACCCCGGCTTTTAAAATAGGCCAGGGTTTCAAGCCGCTCCTGTGGACAGGGAACATGAGGCTCAAAAACCGAGCTGATTTTTTCATCCACCGTGGAAAAACTCATACTTACCAGCGCCCGCGTGCTGTTGTTGATTTTTTCTATCAGATCAGCGTCCCGTTTTACCAAGGTGGACTTTGTTAAAATATGCACCGGATAATTATAGGCGCAAAACAGTTCCAATGTCCTGCGCGTTAAACCGTACTTCGCTTCCAGAGGCTGGTACGCGTCGCACACTCCACCGCCCAAAAGCATAAAACACTTTTTTAAGGGAACACGTTTGCGCGCAGGATCGATCTCCCGGTGTAAAATATCAATAGCATTTACTTTGACGGCAATGTCTCTGCCAAATTCCCCGTCAACATTGTACTTTTCCGCCCTGCCGTCGCAGTACGTGCAGTTGTGGGCGCAGCCGCGGTACAAGTTCATTCCGTAGCAGCTTAAAAACCAGGAATCTATTTTTTTTGCTTTTCTTAAGACGGATTTAGCCCGTGTTTCATGAACCGTAATCGCCATAGTATCTCCATTCACTATTATAATATCATTATAATGAAGAAACTTGACAGATGCGTGTCATATTTAAGCTTCTGTTTTTTTACTGGCGATAATATCTACTACCGGATCTCTTCTGCCGGTGCTGTCAATGTTAAGGGCGGGCAGAAGCTCAGAGAGATTACCTGGATGAGTAACTACGGATGAGTACCCGTTTAAAGACACGGGCGTATTGGAAGCAGTAAAGTCATTTTTATAATATAATAACCGGCCTGAATTTTGTGTGATAAGAAATCATTTAACCTAAAATTAAAAGAACATTTCATTGGCAGAACGGCTTTCTTGAATACCATATATCATAGATTGACAATGTTAAGAAGAAATCTTAAAATTGAGTGAGTTAAGAAATCAGATCTTCCAGATGAAAATAGAAGGAAAAAAAGGTACAAAAATGGATATTAAAAAACGAAAATTCCTTGTATTCCTTATTTACGTAATAATCAGCAGCTGGTTTTTTATTTATACAGAAAGTAATACAGAAAATATTACACTGGAAGTATGGACTCCTGATCTAACAGTATTATGCCGTGATTGCGGAAAACATATTATGTACGAGGCAATCCAAGAGTATCAAGCTGACAGACCACACGTAAAGATCAATCATCAGACAAAGGGTGATTGGAGAGAAAACCAAAGTAATATCGAAGCGGCTTTCATAGATGATAAATTGCCAGATGTCTTTGTCTTTAATTTAGGCAGTCATGCAGAGCCATTTTTGGAAAAAGAGAAAATACTGACACTTAATAGCTTATTAAGTAATCATGCTAAAAATAAAATATTAAAATCAGCATACTGGAATGTATCAAAAGCTGATAAGATTTACGCTCTTCCCTTTACCGGACATGTGGCGTTTATTCTCTGTAATAGCGAAATATTTGAGGCACATAATATTCAATACCCAAACACCTATGATGAGTTGATAGAAGTTTGTCAACAATTTAAAGCAAAGGGGATTATTCCATTTGCCCATGCCATTTCTGAATCAGAAAAGTGGTCAAATATATTTTTTTATGAAACACTTGTAATGCGACATGGCGGCTACCATACAGTCATTGAACATGGTATCAAAAAATTAAATTTTAAAGACAGTTCCTTCCTAAAAGCAGCAAAAGACATAGAAAAACTTATTAAGGCAGACGCATTTGCTAAAAATGCCGTATCATTAGGCTATAGTAAAGGTATTGAACTCTTTGCTTCAGAGAAGGCTGCCATGTGCTACAGCGGGAATTGGATCTTAGAGGATATAGGTGAATCTAATAGCCTTATCAAACAAGGTAAAATAAAGGTTATCAGATTTCCCAGTGTTAAAAACGGAAAAGGCACTGCCAAAGAAACATGGGGTGGTGCGTCTCTCGGTTTAATGGTACATGCACAAACAAACAATAAAGAGCAAGCAGTAGAGTTTGCAGAGTATTTATGTGAGTATTTGGCAAAAAATTATTCGTTGAATCGTTATATCGAATATACTCAGATCGCGCTTTGGGATGTTGAAAACAAAATCAAACCCAAATATGACATTGTTAACCAGATTAACGGATTAGTTAAGGATACCGCATACTTAATCGCTGGGTGGGATATGTTTATTGGGGAGCAAAACACTGAAATTTACTGGAACAGCCTATATAAGCTATTTTTAGGAGAAATTACACCGGAAGAGTTTTACAATTCCCTTCCCGGAAATTCCCCTTAAAAAGATATATTTTTGTCGGATACATTTATAATATATTCAAAATCTGCTGGTATTTGGCCAAAGGCCAGAGATCATCGGCTACCAATTCTTCCGCGCTATCCACAACTGCGCGGAGTGCGCTCAATTTTTCACTCGCCTTTTCCGCGTACAAATGTGCCTGTTTGTGGATATCGGATATATTTTCACATTCCGTAAGTATCTGTTCCAGTTCGCCCACACATGTTTTGATCTTGCTGAACAACTTTTCCAGCATGGTTACTTCCTGCTTCAAAGACGCGGAACTGACTCCGGCCGAGTTAATGGCGGCCGCGGCTCCCGCTACCTGGGTGATATGTCTTAACAGCGAGGGAAGAACCATTGTTTTTACCATATTAATTCCGGTTTTAAACTCGATATCTTTAACCTTTATATAAGCTTCCAGTTTAATCTCAATTTTAGACTCTAACTCTCTGTCCGTAAGCACACGATAATTTTTGAACAGCTCGACCGCGCTTTTTTCCAAAAAAAGCTCCAACGCTTTGGAGGTATCTTTGACATTGGGAAGCCCCCGCTGTTCCGCTTCTTTATGCCAATCCAGGGCATAGTTGTTCCCTTCAAAACGCACCCGCTTGGTTTCTTTTAAAATATCTTTCAATACTACTACTGCATGCGCTTTGATGTCGCCATGTTTATTTTTTAAGCGATTATAAATTTCATCATAACCATAGGCCACAATCAGATTGAGGATGGTAACCGGCTCGGCAATATTCTGTGACGAACCGCAGGCTCTGAACTCAAACTTATTTCCGGTAAAAGCCACAGGTGAAGTCCGGTTGCGGTCGGAAATATCCTTGGCAACCCGCGGCAGATTCTGCACACCCAGGTTTATATGCGCCAGCTGTTTATCGGTAGGCTTCTCTCCGATACCTTCGATTTCATTTAAAATACCGTTTAGATACTCACCCAGATAGACCGACATAATGGCCGGAGGGGCTTCATTGGCACCCAAACGATGATCGTTTCCCGCGTCGGCTACCGCTGCCCGTAACAATCCTCCGAATTTATTTACACCCAATAGAATGGCTCCGATCGTCATAAGAAAACTTATGTTTTTAAGCGGAGACTTGGACGGTTCCAAAAAATTGGCTCCGTTATCATCACCGATCGACCAGTTGACATGTTTTCCCGAACCGTTAACTCCGGCAAAGGGTTTTTCATGCAGCAAGGCTTCCATATCGAATTTACGGGCAATCCGTTTTAGAATGTCCATGAGCTGCAGGTTATGATCATTAGCCAAATTGGCTATCTCATATAACGGCGCGATCTCAAACTGATTGGGCGCCACTTCATTATGACGGGTTTTGGCTGGAATGCCGCGCCTATACAACTCATTATCAAAGGCTTCCATAAAATCCAGCACTTTTTCTTTTATGGCACCGAAATAATGGTCTTCCATCTGCTGACCCTTGGCAGGCGGAGCGCCGAAAATTGTTCTTCCGCAGTTCTGCAGATCGGGCCTGGAGTTGTAAAATTTCCGGTTCACCAGGAAGTACTCCTGTTCAGCACCAAGATATATCTTAATCCTTTTTGTACTGCGGTTCCCCAATAAACGCAGTAATTTTATAACAACATCATTTAATGCCTTTTCAGAGCGCAAAAGCGGCGTCTTTATATCAAGGACCGCACCGGTCCATGACAGAAATACCGAAGGAATTACCAGCGTTTTGGTATTCTGCGCTTCTAAAAGAAAAGCGGGCGAGGTCGGGTCCCAGGCCGTATAACCGCGGGCTTCGAACGTACTGCGCATTCCGCCGGAAGGAAATGAGGAAGCATCAGGTTCGGACTGAATAAGCTGGGAAGCGGAAAAGCGCTCAATTATTTCATTGTTTTCGCTGTAATTTATAAAAGCATCGTGCTTTTCCGCCGTGCCGCCGCGTTGGGGCTGAAACCAATGAGTAAAATGGGTGGCTCCGTTTTCGATTGCCCACTCTTTCATGGCATGGGCCACATCCGCGGCAATAGAGAGATCCAAAGGCATACCGCTTTCAATAGTAGCTATCAGCTTTTCAAAGACATCTTGATTTAATTTTTCACGCATGGCCTTTTTATTAAAGGTCAGCTCGCCAAAAATAACACTGGCCTTGGGCATATTTTCCTCCACCACATTATATTCTCCGGTAAGCAGAGTTAAGATTACATTTTCAAGGGTTGTCACCTGAATTATCGTTAATTTACAAAAGTAAAATAACGAAAAAAAATTAATAAATCAAGCTAAATTCTAAAAAAAGATGTAAATTCAGCCATTTTATGTCTAAAAAATCACAAATTAACAGAATTTTAAGGGTCAATTTTAAGATTTTGCATTTTTTTAGCACATCAACATTATTAAAGCAATTATCAAAGCGGCAGGGTAATAACAAATTCACAGAATTTACCACGTGCTGATCGAACCTTAAGGCTTCCGCCGTTCTTTTCAACAGTTGCTTTAATCAGATTCAGTCCGATTCCTCTGCCTGCGGCGAATGTGGTTTCCTTTGCCGTAGAAAAGCGGGGGTGAAAAATAAGACTTAAGACCCTTTGATCGGTCATGCCGTCGAAATCCATGTTTTTAAACGCCTCTATGCTTTTTGCCTTTTCTTTTATAGTGTGCGCATTCAAGCCCCTGCCGTCGTCCTTGAACGAAAGGGTGAACTTACCGTCTTCAACAGCAGAGCTTATGATAATGGTTCCGACCTTTTCTTTGGCCAGGGATGAGCGGACCTTAGGTTCTTCAATTCCATGGGCAAGCGAGTTTCTGGTAAGCTGAATAAGAATGTCCTTCACCACTTTTCTGTATTTCGCAGTTACTGCTTTGCTGTTAAAATTATCCGTTACCAGGTTGACCTCTATATTTCTCTCTTTGGACAATACATTAATGGTGCGCTCTACAGCATTAATAAGCAGATCTTTCTGTACAATTTTTTTAACGTCTTTATTGGACCTAAAAGCCAAAACCCGCTCGACCAAATCTTTTACGTCATTTATTTCATTTTTAATTTCCGAAAGTCTGATGGTAAACTTCAAAAGCTCATTCCAGCTTAATTCCTTTTCCCGCACTTCACTGATCTCATCCTCGATACCGTGCAGTTTTTTGCTGGTATGAGATAGGCCTAAAAGAAGCGCATTACCCTTTATCGCGTGCACCGATTGGTATATTGAATTTATTATCAGATTATAATCCTTCTCATCCGATTTGAGTAAGGTATTAATATTTTCCAATTCACTCTCAGCATCAAGGATAAACTCGTTTAACATGGCAGGATCCACATTAATTATCTGGAACAACTGCTCCATTTGCTTCTTTGTCCTGGTTTCCTGAGCCTTGAGTTTTTTGGCCAGTTCAATTTCTTCGGTTATATCTTTGACAGTGCACAAAATGTTGCCGGTTTTTTCCTCACTGATAATCGGAGCAAAAGTGAATTCCAGATATTTTGTAATAAATCCAAAATCAGATTCCACAAAATGCAATTCCACTCTGTCTAACGGATTAATCTCCTCCAGAAGCTGTATGTTTATAGTAGGTTTAAAAAACATATCCAAATAATCTTTTGTGGCTGAAAATATTTTTTCGTCGATCTTTTTCTCCAACAAGTTAAGCAATGACCTGTTTTCCAAATTCTTGATCCCGAAAATCTTTTCCAATTCTCTTGAATACTCGGACCCGATATTGAGCGTGCTGTCCAGCAAAAATATTCCCTCGTCCACATGGGCCATAATACTGTCTGTTTGCTTCTTGGCCGCCAAAAGATCGGAGGACAATTTTTCAAGTGTCTCTTGGGTCTGGCTGCGAATGTTTTCATAGAAAAGGGCAAAGAAAAATACCAGAATAAAAGAGCCGATAACACGAACCCCAAAAGAAAACCCGTATTCCACTTGAGCAGCCTGCGGAATAAAAACAAGACAGCTTATGCCTATAAAGTATAAACCTGTTGCTATGAGTCCCGGTCTTAATCCTAAAATAAAAATAGCCACAAGCGGGAATGTTTGTATCCAGAGTGAATACGATTTTTCAACGCCACCTGTATACAATAAAAACAAAAATAAAAAGAATATGGTTATAACGACGATATAACCTGATAAGACAAACTTCTTTTTAATCCTCATGTAAATAAGTGCAAAAAAAAGAATAAAAAAGGCCGAAAGCAGTGAAGCTGCTATCAATAATTTGTTGTCGCGGTAATTAACTACAGAAAAGGCAAGCAGAATAAACATGCCGGCGAGGTCGATACTGTTGAGGAAAACAACTCGTCGTTTCTGTTCCATAGAGAGGATACCTGCTGCTCCGCTCGTGGTTATGTTATTCCAAAATCGTCTTATTGAATTTAAAAATCCTGCCATATCTATCCTTAATCCTGCACGTTATGCAATAATGTTTTCCAGTATCACCGATAAATTAAACTCGCCTAAAACTGACTTAAAGGGTATGGCAATAACGGGAGCGTTTTTGCCCGGCCAGGCAATCTTATGATTCTTACCGCGTACGATTGAGGGAAGAGAGATCATTAATCTATATTCTTCCAGACCTTTCTTGGCATTTCCTGCCACAATATTAACCACCTCGCCTATGGTATCCACCACATCCTCATCAATTTCCCGGACTGTTTTCCCGGTAAGTCGTGAGGTAAGGATGCTTGCCAGTTCCGCGGGAAAGCTTATGACCACAGCCCCTTTAGCCTCTCCCGCTATCCCGATTATAGCTGACACATCCCATTCATGCTCTTCGTCCTTATCCAGGAGATACGGCTTTTGAACTTCCGGTAAAACATTAAAAAATTCATCAAATACGTTTACGGTGGCCTTGATAAAGGGATCTATATATTTTATGTCCATTTTAAATACCGGCTCCTTTAATTTTTATGATCCTGACTGCGCTTTATAACATAATTTGTTACTCCGCATCATAAGCATGTTCAGAGATGAGGAAAAATCCGTTTGATTTTAGACAGCAAACCCCTTTCGGTTACGGGTTTCACCAGATAATCATTAACGCCTTCCTTGATCGCTTCTATGACATTGTATTTGGCCGCTTCGGAAGTAATCATAATTATCGGGAGATGAACAAACTGCTCCATACTCCTTAACTTTTTCACCAACTCCAAACCGTTGAGACGCGGCATGTTCCAATCCAATAAAAGCAGATCGATATGATTATGCATTAAAATCTCGAGCGCTTCCACGCCGTCCGCTGCGTCCACATATTCATCGTCGGGCTGGTGCAGATACTGCAGTGTGTTTTTAATAATATTACGCATAATTCTTGAATCATCTACAACCAGTATCTTCATGTAATCCTACCATTACCATGCATACCTTAACTATAAAATATTATAAGCATAAAACAATAAGAATTAAAGAAAAAATAAACAGCAGCGTCTCATTTCAGCATGGGTGCGTTATGTCTTATCAACTATAAGATTATTAATAAGCTCTTTCAATTCTTTCATCCGATACGGTTTTGCTATCACACCGCTGAAACCATAATCTTTAAAATGTGAAAAAATATGACTAGCGGAATATCCGCTGGAGGCAATCACAACAGCATTTTTATCCAATTCCCTTATTTTTGTTACCGCCCACTCTCCTCCCATGCCTCCGGCTACGGTTAGATCCAAGATCACGATATCAAACGGTTTTTTATCCTTTAACGCTGTCCGGAAAAGCTCAACCGCTTCCTCACCATTGAGTGCGCTTTCCACATTATAACCGAATTTGATTAATATATTACGCACGACATCTAAAACCACAGGCTCATCTTCCATGAGTAAAACCGACCCGCCCCGCTTAACCGTATCCTCCGACGGTTCTTCAGCCTGGCACTCAAATAAATTGCCCGCGGGCAGCAGGATTTGAAACAAAGAACCCTGGCCTTGTTTGGAGGCCACATCTATATAACCGTTATGCTTGGCAATAATTGAATAGGAAACAGCCAAACCCAGGCCTGATCCCTGCTGTTTCGTGGTAAAAAAGGGATCAAAAATCCTTGCTATGATATTCTGCGGTATGCCAATCCCCTGATCCTTTATACTTACCTCCACATAATTTCCCGGTTCAACATTTTTCCTGTCCTTGTGACGCACTTTTATCTCTTGGGCCGTTATGAGAATCTTTCCTCCCTGGGGCATTGCCTGACGCGAGTTGATAAGTATATTGCTGAACACCTGGTTTAACTGCCCTTCATCGGCTAAAACACATTCGTTACCGCTTTTCAACACGGTTTTACATACGATACTCGAACCGCTTAACGCGAGCTGACATGACTCTGTAAGTACTTTCTGAATGGGGATACTCTTCTTAACAGGCTCGCCTCCTTTGGCAAAGGTTAACAGCTGGGTGGTAAGATCTTTTGTGCGCGCGTAAGCGGACATGGCTTTATCAAGAAAATAAAGCGCCTCCGCGTTGTTCTGTATTTTATCCTTGGCCAATTCAATATTGCCGAAAATACCTCCCAACAGATTATTAAAATCATGGGCAATTCCTCCGGCCATAATACCAAGCGATTCCAGTTTCTGGGTTTTTTGCAGCTCATTTTGCGCCTTTTTCCGGTCCGTAATATCGCGAAACGTGCCCCACATACGTAAAAGCTTGCCGTTTTCAATCACACCGTACCCGTTATTTAGAAAATAACGCTCACTCCCGTCCGCCAGCTTCTCTGTGCCTTCTCCGTCGATTATTCGATAGCCTCCCTGAATGAGATCCCTGAACAGTTTGTTTAAATTTCCCGGTCTGGTGCCGAAAAGATCAACTAGCTTGCGTCCTATTACATCCTCAATCCGTTCGAAACCATAAGACTGAGCGCAAACCAGATTACAATCGACCAGTACACATTCATATAAGCGCTTGATCTGTTTTTCTAAAGGTAAATCTATGGGAATGGGCGGATTGTACTCATAACAGAATACAGCATCTGATGTCTGCTCGATCAGAGATCTTAACCGCAGTTCGGTATGTTTCAATTTTTGTTCTGCATTTTTTCGTTCTGTTATGTCAGTGTGGGTACCCACCATGCGCAGCGGCATATGCTTTTCGTCAAACTCAACCGCCTTGCCCCGGCTGAGCACCCATTTATAACCACCTTCTTTGGTGTTCATCCGATACTCAGCTTCATGGGACACGCGTTTACCCTGAAAATACTCTTCAGCTATTTTTTGCATATATTTGCCGTCTTCAGGATAAATGAGATTTTGCCAGGTATCCGTGGATGCAGGCAGCTCATCGGGATGATAACCCAGCATCCTAAAGTAACTCGGGCTGAAATAGGCCTCCCCCGTTTGCATGTGCCAGTCAAATACTCCATCACTGGTCGCCTCCATTGCCAGTTTCAGCCGCTCCTCACTCTCATGCAGGGCCTGTTCCGTATGTTTTCGTGCCAAAGCACTGGAAAATGTTTCTCCTATTAAGCGCAGCAGCAGTACCACCTCTTCATCCCAGGCTCTTTCTTTGCGTATGGTTTCAAAACCCATAAAACCCCTTACATGACTTTTAAAAGTCATGGGAACGTTTACCAGCGATTTTATACCTGCGGCAGCGAACCTCTCGCGTTCTACCGCCGCTCGCGCGGGCAGCTCTGCAAGTTCCGTGAAATATACCACCTCCCCTTTTAATAAGCGCGCGGTAATCCAAGGATAACTTTTTACAGGCAGATTTTTAAGACCTGCAATATGCGGTTCTATTCCCTGCGCGCACCATTCATGAGTATTATCAATAATCTTGTTGCCGTCGCGGAATTGAAAGATATAGCTTCTGTCTATAGCGACAAATTCTCCGATCAACCGCAATGCTTTATTTATACTCTCGTCGATTTGTACGGAATCAAGATTCACGAATTCAGTGGATATGGTAGCAATGAGTTGGGCGAACTCTTTAAGAAAAAACATTTCAATCCTTTTTAAAGCATAATAAAAGCCTGAGGCATTTTCAAACCTAAAAAAAGTATTTCTATTCATTCTTTGTTACAATTTCTTACACTTTTTATTGTTGAACACATATTTAACCTATATTATTGTTTAATAACTTATGAAAAAAATAATTGAATACTTTTCCGGCAAACATATTTTTACCAACTTCCTTCTTATAGCGGTTATAATCGGAGCGGTCCTGTTTTGGGAAAAAACAGGTAAAGAAGAGCTTCCTAATATTAATTTCGACCGGGTGCGGATTTCCACCTCCTATCCCGGAGCAACCGCAGAAGAAGTGGATTTGCTTATAACCAGTGAAATCGAGTCTGCGCTTGACGGGATCGACGGGATAAAGACAATTACCAGCTCTTCGGGACAGGGAAGCTGCTCGGTTATGATTGAACTCGATCCTTCAAGTCAAAACCGCGCTACCGTGGTTACGGAAATCGGTGACGCCTTAAACTATATCGACTATCCCGACGACGTGGATGTTCCGCGTGTGATTGAATTTAAATCCTCTCGTTTTTCTATTATTGATTTCGCCCTTTATTATCAGGATACGGATATTTTGTCAGATGAGGAACGAGTTGTGCTGCAGGACTATTGCGATACCTTGGCAGACAAGCTGAAACGACTTCCAAGTGTAAGCGATGTGGATTCAGGAGGTTATCTGAACAGGTTTTTAGAAATCAGCGTTAATCCAAGTAAATTAAGTATCTATGACATTTCCTTAAACGAAATAAGCAGCGCGATCAAAGCGGGCAATATCAACCAGCCCGTGGGTGTACTGGATGACGATGAGGCAACAAAAATAAAATTGGATGCCGCGCTTATCGATATATCACATCTTGAAAATCTCATTATCAGGGCCAATTTCGAAGGCTATAAAATCAGACTGAAAGATCTGGCACGGGTTTCATATAAATTTGAAACCCGCGACTCGATAACAAAAGTCAACGGGAACGAAGCCGTCACCTTAAGGGTAACCAAAACCTCGAGCACCGGTATTCTGGCGGCCGTAGACAGTATCAAGCAGATCGCGGCTGAATTTACCGAGAACACTCTGGCACAGACAAATATCGAATTGCACTTTATGGACGATGAATCGGTCAGTGTGCGCAACCGGCTTTCAATTATAACCTCAAACGGACTGCTGGGTTTTATTCTTATTGTCGTTATCCTTTTTATTTTTTTGGATGCAAAAAGCAGTATTTGGGTAGCCATGGGCATTCCCTTTACTTTGGCCAGTACCATGATTATTGCATCACTTCTGGGGAATACAATCAACAACATGACCCTGGCCGCGGTTATCATTGTTATGGGAATGGTTGTCGACGACGCCATTGTAGTGGCCGAAAACGTAACCCGCCTGCGCAGCAGCGGCCTGCCGCCGGCGCAGGCGGTCACGAAAGGAACAGCAGCGGTTTTCGCGCCCATTGTTGCGAGTATTACTACAACCTGCGCGGCGTTTATACCGCTTTTCTTCTTCAAGGGCAGATTCGGTATGTTTACCGCTTTTTTACCGGTCATTATCTTTATCATGCTGGGTTCAAGCCTTTTCGAGGCCATATTTATTCTGCCTTCCCACCTGCGCTACCAAAAACGCAGTAAAAAATCCGGCAACCGGCAGACCGCCTCACCCAAGGTTCACTGGTTTATGCGGGTTGAAACCGCTTACGGGAACCTGCTAACCCGTATTCTCAAGTTTAAAACAGTGATTGTTCTGATACTGGCGGCCCTGCTTTTATTCGCGGGATTGACCTTCTTTACTCAGATGAAATTCTCCATGTTCCCCAGAGAAGAAACCACTCATCTGCATCTGACAGGTGCCGCGCCCATAGGGACCCTGAAATTCGAGACCGAAAAACTGATGCGGCAGGTGGAAGATATTTTTATCCCGTACCTGGAAAAAGAGGTGGTGGGCTTCAACTCCAGTATTGCCCGCAGCCGGCGCGGCGGAGCGGTAAAAGAAAATGAGTTTAACATATCCATCGATCTTGTGAGTAGAGAACAGCGAAAGAAGTCCAATGCGGACCTTGTCAAAGAATGGGAACAAAAGCTGGGAGAGCTTTCGGGATTCATAAGCTTGAGTTTTGCCGCCCCGCGCTTCGGTCAATCCAGCGGCAGCCCTATCGATATTATCATCCAGGAATCCAACGACAGTGTGCGTTACAATGTAGCGCAAGAAGTCCTTGCTTACCTGCAAAGGATGCCTTCGCTGAAAAATCAGGAAATAGAAGCGGAACTGGTATATCCGCAAAATGTTATTTCGATTGATAGAAGCCTGGCGGAACGGCTGGGAGTAAGCGTCGGTACGTTAGCCTCGACATTGCGAACCATCCTGTCCGGAAATAATGTATACGATATAATTATGGATGATAAAGAGATCCAGGTGATGCTTACAATCGACAGCGGCTTGAAGAAAAATATGAACTCGGTCCTCCAAATCCCACTCTCAAACAATCAAAATTATCTTATCCCTTTATTTAAACTCGTCAGCGTAACAAAGAATAGTACTCCCAACACAATCAGCAAATTGGACGGCAAGCGTGTACTTCATGTGTTCGCGGATCTTACTGGTACGGATAAAGAGGATAATCAGCTTGTGCGGCCGACTGCTCGCGCTGCGGGTACTGTTTCAGAAGAAACCGGTTCACCCCCGGACCGATCAAGCTTGTCCGCAGAAGAACCCTCCATCCGGGATGATACTTCGCAAACCGCACCGGACATATTGGAATTACCGTTTAACATGACCCCATTGGAGATCGCCGAACATCTCGAGAAAAATCTTATTCCGGAGCTTGCGCGAAAATATCCCACTACCCAGGTTTCTTTCGGAGGGGAAATAGCCGACACCCGTGAAGCGGGAGGAGATTTTGAAGTGGCGATTATTATCGTCATTCTTCTAATCTATGTGATATTGGCCCTTACGCTCAATTCGCTGGTTAAACCGTTTATTATTCTCTTTGCCATACCTTTCGGCTGTGTGGGCATTATATTCGCCCTGCAGCTTCACGGGATTTTAATATACGGATTCTTTTCGGCCGTCGGGGCATTGGGTTTGGCCGGTGTAGTGGTTAACGACTCCATTGTACTCCTGGATAAACTGGAAAAGGAATATAATAATCCCGATCACGGATCCACCCCCGGACAGCGCGTGGCCAATATTACCAAAACCAGGTTAAGGGCTGTGTTGCTTACCACTATCACCACTGTAGCGGGTTTGCTGCCCACGGCATACGGCGTGTTCGGTTACGATTCCATGTTATCGGAAATGATGCTTACCATGGCGTGGGGCCTCATATTCGGTACGATCATAACACTCGTTCTTGTACCGGCCATTTACTGCGGGGTAAAGGAGTTTGGACTGCGTTTTAAAGAACAGAAAGGAAAATAGCATGACACGATTTATCAGTATCGTAATATTACTTTCAACAATATGTTCTGCGGTATTCACGGAAGAGACGGAAAAAACCACTGTTCTGGACCTCAGTGCCTTTATGCAACTGGTGTGCAGGCATGGTACGTTTAAAGAATTCTTAATTCAGGAACTATCCTTGAAGTATAACCGTATTTTAGGCACACCTCAAATTCAACTTATCCTGGACACAACCGCGCACTATACCATAGCCTTAGACTCGGCTGAAGGGAGTCATCTGGCGGGAAGCGTTACTCTTTCCAGCCTGTTTCCCGCAAGCGGAACCGAAGTTTCGGCAGAATATGATACGGGAAGATCCGTTTCAGGAACCGTGCAGAACTCAAGTGTTTCACTGAAAGTGGAACAGGCCGTGCTTAATAATGCCTTCGGCACCACAAACAGACTTAAAGAGCTGATGGCGGGAAATGAAAACGAACTAGCCCGTTACCAGATCCTTGAGGCTTATGAGGACTATCTTACGGAAGTAATCGCTCTTTATATCGAATGGTACGCCGCCTATCAAAACATATTGTACGCGGAAAAATCTCTTGAGCAGAGCAGAACACTGCTTAATCTTACCCGGCAAAAACGCCAGTATAACATTGCGCTGCCTATCGACGTGAATAAAAGTACGTTGCAGGTCTTAACGGCCGAGGAACAGTTGAATAAAGCCGAGAATGCTTATGAAATATTGCGCAAAGAAGTGGCCATGCTTACAGGTTTCACCAGCAATGAATTTAGTTCTATCCCGGGCGATCCTGTTCTATCCGAATATAATATCGAGATCGATAACGAGATTGATGCATTTATGCTGCAAAGCAGAACGGTTAAAATGCTGGATCTTCTGACAACAATGAGCCGGCAGGAGCTTGATATTGCCCTGGATCAGCTGCTGCCCACAGCCAAGGTGTATGCGGCGTACAATATAAGCGGCATTGAGTACCTGCCGTTGGAAAACCAGTCCAATGATCTTGAGTTGGGATTTTCCGTCAGTGTGCCGCTTTTAAACACCGGGGCAAACGCAGATGTTGAGTTAAAGAAGAATCTCCTCGAAGCATCAATATTATCCCAATCCAATCAGAAAGAAAACCTAAACCTTCAATTGACTACCCTTCGTGACACAATTGCTTTTTTAAACAAACAGCTTGAACTTGCCGAACAAAAACTTAGCACAGCCCGTTTAATAGTAAGGGACGAAGAGATCCGCTATAATCAGGGGAGATCAGGTTTGGACGACGTGCTTAAAGCATACGAAACCCTTGACTCAATCAATCAGTCCCGAATCTCCATTATGGTCCAATTACACAAAAGCTATATTGAATGGCTGCGCTTCACCGATACACTTATAGATGAAAACAAACAGATAATACTGGAAAAGGACCTACCGAAGAATAATCCCTAAAACTCAGGTTACGCTTTATTCTGTACCGCGCGGGTTATCAAAAAACATATTGTTCCTCCTACCACAAGCAGCAGACTGATACCGTTTAACGAGAACTTAATTATTCCCGAAATACTCGTTAACAGGGCGACTGCCTCAAATCCCGCAGGATAGATCCGTATCATGCTGAAAATGCCCAGATTCTCCAGCAGGTCAAACAGGGTCCCTGCCAGAGGAATAAGATTAAGCAACAAAAGCCGGCCGTATCTTTTAAATGCTTTCTGATAAATGAGGATTATAATAGAAGAAAAAAGCAGACCGTAGCACAAGGGAAAGATTATATCAACAAGCTGAACATAGTTATAACATGCGCTTTGCTAAGTTTTATCATCCATTTCATCGATATCTCCTTTGTATAATCCGGCAAAATTGTTTATGTTTTTAGATGTCTTCTTATTCTTCTGCATTTGATCTTCGCTAAATTGACTGTTAAGGAATATTTGCCGCCAAGCTGTTCGATTACCTTCAATTCAATAAACTCCTTTACATGCTCCCTAAAATCAGCCGTCGATATATTATTAAAATCAACATTGATGATTCTTAAAAGTTTGGGCACTCTTTTGATAAAATCTTCTTTAAATAATTCCAACAGCTCTTTTTTGGAATATGTACTGTCTTTTGGTTTTGACTTTAACCAGAGCAACAGTGCTTTCTGCTGGGCATGCTTAATGCCTTTGCCCATAAAGTGGATCACGCGTTTACTGTCTTCGGGAGGTTTAATATATTCCCTAATTAATCCGACAGCACTTTTCAAAATTAAAAATCCGATTACCAAAGAAACCCCGGCATCAGCGTAATAAAGCCACTCTGAGTTGAGGCTTTGGGCAAAAAAAGTGATAAGAATACCCGCACACACCAATAAAGATGTGAGTACATGGTTTCTGGAGTCAACAGCCTGACAAAGAATAGCGAAATTGGCTGTTTTTTTACCCACTAAATACTGATAAGCAGAAAGCATGAGCATTACCAAACCGCAGACAGCGGAAACAATGAAAGCCGTCCAGGCGTTCTTCATAGGACCCGGATTGATAATTTTATCCGCGCCTACATATATAATCCCGGCTAAAGAAAAAAACATCATGATAATGATCAACAGAGCCACTGCTTTTTCTTTTTTCAATCTAAAGCCCACCCAGATCCCGACTGCCGAAAGAGTATCCATGGTATTATCAATGGCGTCAGCGAGAAGTCCCGCCGAAAAAGATAAAAGCCCGAACAAAGTTTTCACAATACTTAAGAAAATATGAAACACCAACGTAAAAAAAGTGGATGTGCGTTCTGACAAGGCGTACCGCATGAAGAGTTTTATGGTCCTTTCAAGATAGGCCGCCATATCCTGCCCCTGTTTTGTAAGTGATATTTTACCGCTTTTCTCTAAAAAAAGACCGGCTGCTACTGCTTTATCCAGGCCCTGCTCAATTTCAGTCTTTTTAGTAATCTTTACATGCTGGCCGCCGCCTATGATATTCATTCTCGTTACGAAATCCAGTATTTCCTGCCTGGCAAGCGGACCGTTCGTAAGCTCAAGCAGTACGGCTTCCACAAAATCGGGAAGCTTGTGTATAACGCGCTGCAGCTCTCTTTCGTCTTTCCAATCCGGGGGTCTCTTTTTAACCTGACGAATAAATTCACGAAAACCGAGATGCTTTTTACTCACGCCGTAATCCTTTGCTTTCTATCAGTTTTAACATTTCGTTAACCGCCCTTTTATAGCCACCCGCATTGCGTAATGTTTTGCTAATCGCATGCGTGTGCTCTTTATATGATTTATCCTGCATTATAATCTCTACTGCCCGGCGGATTTCCGCCGGATGCGTACCTCTTCTTAAGATAATACCCGCTCCCAACTCGGCAACCCGTCGAGCAGTAGCCGTCTGTTCGGGTGTCTGGGGGAGCATGACCATAGGTACTCCGAAAAACAGCGCCTCCTGAATACTGTTCATGCCCGCATGGGTTATGAACACCGCCGTTTTTTTAAGTACCTTAAGCTGAGGCACATGGCTTTTTATTATTACATTTGAGGGAACAGGGCAGAGATCTTCCGCTTTTATTCTGTTGCCGATGGAGATTACAACCGTTAAACTACTCTGCTTAAACAGATTCATGCAATGCCTGTAAAATTCCGGCCGATCGTTTATAATAGTGCCGAAAGAGATATAAACAACTTTGTTACCTTCCAGTCTTTCCAGCGGGAAATCATCATCCTCACTGCGTTCCGTTATACTCGGACCCACAAAATGAAACGACGTGCCCAAAGCCTCCGCAGCCGGCTGAAAAAACCGTGAAGTGTACACGATATTCAAAGGCGCTTTATTTAAAAACACATCAAAGGGATTTAATAAAATTCGAGTTCTTATAAAGGATAGTATCATATATAAAAGCATTCTGGAAATATGGTGAATATTTTTTGTAAACTGCCTGATGATAAACGACGGAGTAAAGTTTGATTTCACCGCCTTATCATCACACACAAGTATGGGAACGGAGCATATATAACTGACACCCAACTTTCGCGCAATTATTTTACCGGCCGCCCACAGTGAATCGTAAACAACACAGTCCGGATTCTGCCCGGCGATCTCGGCCAGATGCATACTTGAAATCCTGAACGCCGTTTTACAAAGAAACACGCTGAACTCAAACAAATTCTGCAAGATACCGTATCTGTCGAACACGAATCCCGTAAGGTTATATTTTTTATACTCGGCTCCGGTCTTTGCTATTTTGGATTTAAACTCATCGGTACCGTAATAAACGACTCTATGCCCTTTTTTTAGCAGTTCTTTCACAATTGGAAGTGTGGGATTGACATGACCAGAGGCAGGCATTATGAGAAAAACAAAAACAGCCATACGGATATGGTAGCAGAAATTATATTTTTTTAAAATAGTCAGGGATTATCTATAAATGTAAACAGCACCACAGTCCGGCACGAAATCTCCTGCTCCGCCGTCCTCTATCGAGGCACCTGCCAAAGCGTACGATCCGTCAATCGCCACCGAAGTACCAAAATAATCCGATAACTGTCTATCGGAAGCGTGGAGAATAGTTACTTCCTCCCATTGACCGCCGGCGGAGAGTTCATAAATATAAGCAGCCCCACAAGCAGAATACGGGTCTCCGACTCCACCGTCTTCTCTATTCGCTCCTATTATCAAGTATTCAGTATGTATATCCACGGAACAACCAAAATAATCGGAAGATTGCATATCGGAGGCATGGAGAATCTGCTCATCTTCCCATACGCCGCCCGCGTTACGCTCAAAAACATATGCTGCGCCGCCGTTTGACGCGGGATCTCCAAGACCGCCGTTTTCATATGCCGCACCCACAACAGCATGAGTATCATATAATGCCACCGAGTATCCGAAGTAGTCCATGTTTTGTTTATCGGAGGCGTGTAAAATTTGTTTTTCTTCCCAAACTCCTCCCCCATTGCGCTCAAAAACATATGCTGCACCGCCATCTCCTGTGGGATCGCCGATACCACCGTCTTCAAAGTGGGCACCAACGATAGCAAAACTGCCGCTCAGTGCGACAGATTGGCCGAAGCAGTCAAAATCCTGACGGTCGGACGCATGTAATATCTGCTTTTCTTCCCATACTCCTCCCACATTGCGTTCAAAAACATATGCTGCGCCGCAGCACGGCACGGGATTCCCGTCACCACCGTCCTCTGAATATGCGGCAACTATGGCGTAATCTCCGCTTATGGCCACAGCATACCCGAACCAATCGTCTGTAAACGCGTCGGAGGCGCGTAAAATCTTTTTCTCTTCCCATACTCCTCCCCCATTGCGCTCAAAAATATACGCAGCGCCGCCGTTTGATACAGGATTCCCGACTCCTCCGTCTTCATAAGGAGCACCGATAATAGCGTACTCACCGCTTACGGCAAGAGAAAAACCGAATTCATCTCCCAAACTGCAATCGGAGGCGTGTAAAATCTGCTTTTCCTCCCAAACTCCCCCCCCATTGCGCTCAAAAACATATGCTGCGCCGCAGCTGTCAAATGGATCACCCAGACCGCCATCTTCCAAAACAGCACCTACAAGCGCATAATCTCCGCTTATGGCCACCGTTGCGCCAAAATGATCATCATCCTGTTTGTCAGATGCATGAAGTATCGAATCTTCAATCGAAAAAGGTTCGGGTGGAGGATCATTACCCGGAGGTTGACAACTGCAAATAAAAATACCCAGACAATAGAAAATTGTATTAATTCTGATCAATCTTCCCATTATTGTACACCTTCATGTTAAATTATATAAAATCCTGTAGCAATTTGCAAATTATCTGTATGCCAAAAAAAATACCAAACTCTTTTCCGCTCAACTTCTCTCTCAAAACAGTACCACCCCCATTGACACACATCAATGCGTACCTCACCTAATATCCCTGCCGTTTCACACTGGTTACGAACACATCCTCAAGCGCGGGCACAATCTGTTCAATCTCCGCCTCAAACCCCCATTTACGCAGATATGTTCGCAGTTCGCGTTTCACAGCCTGTTTTTTCTCGCAGAGCAGATGAATATCGCGTCCGAACATAGAGGCCTCGCTGATAAACGAGAGTGTTTTTACTTTATCGAACAGTTGCATATAGTTTTGGGCCCTTAACACATAGACCGTATATGGAAGTCCGCGTTTCAAATTATTGGGTGAATCCACCGCGATCAGCCGACCATTGGTAATCAGCGCGATACGGTCGCAGTGATCCGCTTCATCCATATAGTGAGTGGTCACGAAAATCGTCTTGCCCTGCTCCGCAAAATTATAGATGAGATCCCAAAAGTTGCGGCGCATCAGCGGGTCCACACCGGAGGTAGGCTCATCCAGAAAAAGCAGAGGGGGATCGTGGATAATGGCCGTGCCCAGAGCCAGTCTCTGTTTTATTCCGATAGGCAGTTTCTTTACCTGCCAGTTTTTTTCCTTGGTTATCCCCGATAGTCTAAGCACCACTCCAATTCTTTTCCGTAAAAACGAAGGGTTCAACTCATAGATACTTCCGAAAAACTCAAGATTTTCCATCACGGAAAGGTCGTCATAGAGGGAAAACCGCTGCGACATATATCCGATACTCTGTTTTATCTCATACTGCTCTTTGTAGATATCCCTTCCGAACACATGCCCGTCTCCGGAAGTGGGCAGCAGTATTCCGCAGAGCATTTTGATGGTAGTACTTTTGCCCGCGCCGTTGGGTCCCAAAAAACCGAACACCTCGCCCCCCTGCACGTTAAAACTGATATCGTCTACAGCCACAAAATCGCCGAACTTTTTTGCCAGATGTTCCACTTCCACAACCGTTTGCATAACTCCCTCTTATTCCAGATGTTTACTGAAGCGCCGTGCGCTGAAAATTATAAGCACTATGCCCAGACAGAACAAGGCCAATAAATCAGGCCAGAGAATGTCCAGACCCACACCCTTTAAAAAAATACCCCTGATGATTCTGATATAATAACGCAGCGGATTTAAAAGTGTGACCCATTGGATAATCTCCGGCATGGAGGAAATGGGGAACACAAATCCCGAAAAAAGCATGGCCGGCATAAAAAACAGAAAAACAGAAAGCAGAGCCTGCTGCTGGGTTTTGGATATGGTGGAAATATATACCCCAACCGCTGAAGTAAACAGGATAAATCCCAGCGAGCACATGAGCATGAATATGAAACTGCCCAAAAAGGGCACGTTAAACCAGAGAATCATAATACACGCAACCAGCACCGTATCGATGAGGCTGACCGCCATAAAGGGAATGGTCTTTCCCGCGATCAGTTCAAAGGCGTGAATGGGAGCCACAATCAGTTGTTCTATGGTCCCGATCTCCCTTTCTTTTACAATGGACATACTGGTGAGGGTTATGGTGATCATGGTGATTATCAAACCCAGTATGGCAGGCAAAAAGAAGTTGCGGCTTTTCAACTCGGGATTAAACCAGAAGCGCTCTTTAAGCGTTATGGCCTTTTTAAAATGAGAGGGGATATCTCTGCGGTTAATTATTTTTAGCGCCACCCGTTGCTCAAAAAGTTCCATGGCATAACCGGTGGTAACCGCGTTGACATAGGCATTAGTCACATTCGCCCGGCTGGCATCCGCGCCGTCCAGAAGCAGCTGTACACTGACATTTCCACCGCTTTTCAGGTTTTCCTCAAATCCTGACGGAATCTGAAAGATCACCTCAACCTGCATGGTGTCCAGAAGCGTGTCAATCTGCCTGTGCGACGAAAGCGACGCGTAATACTGAAAATAGCCCGAAGCGCTGAACTCCTCTATAAACGCCCTGCTCATAACGGATTTATCTTGATCATAAACCGCAAAACTGATATTTTTCACATCCGTATTAACGGCATACCCGAAAACCACTAACATAATAACGGGAGCGGCAAACAACACAACGCGCATACGCACGTCGCGCAGCATCTGGGTAAACTCCTTACGGATAAATCCATATATAATTTGTTTGCGCATAATCTTCATGTAATCCCCTTCATTATTTTTCGGGTAAAGTTAACTTGAGTTTCATCAGGCAGACCGCTCCCACAATCAAAGCAAAAACAGCTAAAAAAAGTATTTGTGACCACAGCAGTGTATATCCGATACCGCGCAAGGCCAGACTTTTCACATACACCATAAGGTATCTGGCCGGAATCAGATAGGTAATCGTCTGTACGAGGTTAGGCATATTCAGGATAGGGAACACGTACCCGGAAAGGATAAAACTGGGCAGATAAGTGATGATAATGGCAAACTGAACCGAAAGCACCTGAGAACGGGTAGCCGAAGAGAGCAGCATGCCCAGACTGGATGTGCCGATCAAAAACAGAATCGCTATCACGTAAAACTCTACAAAACTGCCCTTAAAGGGTACCTTAAATACAAAATAGGCCAGGGCAAATGTACAGATCACATCGAACAGAGCGATAAAGATGTAGGGAATAAGCTTGCCGAAATAGAGCTCATGCTTTCGCAAAGGAGTGGAAATAAGACTCTCCATGGTCCCCCGCTCCCACTCTCTGGAAACGGTTAAAGATGTAATAAGAGCGGAGATAATGGCCATAATCAGCACGATGAGGCCGGGAATAATAAAGTTTTTACTTTCAAGCTCAGGATTATACCAGACGCGATTTTCCACGGTTATGGGAAAATCGGTCTGCACAAGACCATAGCGCTTAAATTCCTGTTCTTTCTCCTGCTTGTTAAAATCGAAAAGGATCGAGTTTACGTAACTTGCCGCAATGGTTGCGGTTGTGGAATCGCTGCCGTCAACTATTAATTGCAATGTACTCTGTCTGCCCGCGTAATAATCCTCCGTAAAATGAGGCGGAAAAACCAGCGCCAGCTGAACGATCTCTTTATCGATCAAGGTATCTATCTCTTTATAATCATCCGTAAAAGAGTATAGAACCAAATATTCATTATGAAACATACTGTCTATAAGGCGGCGGGTAAAACCGGACTTGTCCTGATCCAATACGGCCACGTGTACATTCTTTACATCCATATTCAGTGCGTAACCGAATAACAGCAGGAGTATCACGGGGAGGATGAGCGAAAGCACAAGACTGCGCCAATCACGTCTGATCTGAATCCATTCTTTTTCCGCAATCGCCAGAAGTCGGTTCAGAGATTTCATCCGCTTATGCATTTACCGGTACTCCGATTTTAAGATTTTTCTCATTGAGTACACGGAGAGCACAGAGATTAATTTTCTCCGTGGACTCTGTGAGCTCTGTGAGAAACTTTTCAAATAATCAGCACTCATCTATCATTATTCCTTTGAGCTTCCCCTGCGCGAAATTATATCTATGAAACAATCCTCTAAGGTCGGATGACCTGTTGTCCAGCTTAAAATCTCCATGTTGTGCGCGCGCAACAGAGAACCTATCCGCTTCTTTTCTGCGGAGGGCTGCTTTACAAAAGTTTTTATTATATCACCCTTCAGTAACACTCCGGGGTAATGTGTTTTTAAAACTTTTCCCGCCTGCCGGGCCTGCTTTACCGCGATCTCGATCATGGTTCTCCCGGTCTCCTGTTTTATGCGCAGCGGATCACCTTGCGTAATGAACCGTCCCCGGTGCATAAGTCCCAGAGTATTGCAGCGTTCAGCCTCGTCCAGATACGCCGTGCTCACGATAATGGTCACTCCCCGGCTTAGAAGATCGTAAAGAATTTTCCAGAACTCCCGCCGCGAGATAGGATCCACTCCATTGGTGGGTTCATCCAGAATAATCAATTCCGGTCTGTGAATAAGACAGCACGCAAGCCCCAGCTTTTGCTTCATTCCGCCGGACAGCCTGCCTGCCAGACGCTTTTTGAAGGGTTCAAGACGGCTGAAGGCATAGAGTTCCGGGAGCTGTTGTTTGATCCGTTTACCGGACATACCGAAGAGTCTCCCGAAAAAATACAGATTCTCCTCGACGGACAGATCCTCATAAAGTCCGAAACGCTGAGGCATGTAAGCTATTTTTTCTTTAATCGTATACGGATTTTTAAACACATCATGGCCGTTCAATAAAATTCTGCCTTTATCGGGCTTTAAAATAGCGGCCAGCATGCGGTTGAGCGTGCTTTTGCCCGAGCCGTCGGGGCCCACAATACCGAAAATCTCACTTTTTGCCACCGAAAAAGACAGATCCTTAACCGCCATAAGCGAAGCGAACGACTTGGAGATGTTTTCCACCGTCAACACATTCTCTATCCTTTTAAGCGTTTATTGTGCGATTTCAATCCGGACATCGGCGGGCATCCCCGGTTTTAGTTCCCTCTGTGGATTGGCAATACTTATTTTCACCGCGTACATAAGCTTTACCCGCTCTTCCCTGGTCTGAATTGTTTTGGGAGTGAACTCGGCTTTATCGGAAATCGCGATTACCCTGCCGCTGAATGTTTTATCGGGAAAAGAATCCACTTTAATCTGGGCGCCCTGTCCTATGGCAACCAGCCCAAGCTGCTTTTCGGATACGTATATCTTGATCCAGGGCCGGTTCAAATTCCCAAGCGTAAGAATACTTGAACCGGGAAACGCCATCTCACCCAATTCCAGATTCTTCTCCAGTACGGTACCTTCAAGCGGCGCGTACAGCAGTGCATCATTGATGGTGGTGCTTATGAGTCGATAGTTTGCTTTGGCCACCTTGTATTTGGATAAAGCGTTCTCATATTCCTGTCTTGATTGTGAACCCGCATTGTAAAGTGTTTTTACCCGCAGATACAGCTGTTCCGCGTTATCCAGACTGGCCCGGGCCGCTTCAAGCTGAGCCTGAAGCGTGTCATGATCCAGCTCCGCCAAGAGATCGCCTTTTTTTACCCGGCTTCCTTCCTGCACAGGCAAAGTAATAATCCGGCCCGCGATCTTCGCGCTGATTTGTATTTCAGTTGCTTCTATTGTTCCCGAACCCTCAATCAGATTGGGATCTCGTGCTTTATCTTTAAAGAATTCAAAATAAACCGTGCTGATTGTTAAAATGATACCAATAGCAATTACCGGGACTACGGTTTTAATTCTCATAAACTGACTCCTTTATTTTACGGGAGGTTTTGTCAGCGTATCAAAAATAACTTCCCCGAATTTAGAGAAAAATACTCTGTCGGTCATCTCCTCATCATAGCCGAATACATCCAGAAATTTGTCTTTGAAAACCGAATACATTAAAAGCGGCACACTCTGAAAGAAAAACATGCGTATGTAATACTGTTCCCTGCTTTTTATCCGTATGCCTCTGGCTTCGAAAGTTTCCAAAAGCAGGTCGTAAAAATTCTTAAGGATGGTAAAGGTTAAGGTATGGTCCAAAGAACCCTTAACGAACTCTTTTATTATAAACGTGATAATTTCCTTATTGGGAGTAATGAGCTCTTTTATTTTATTTTTAATCTGCTCCGGATTCAGCTTTTTTACATCCATTTTTGTAATGAACTCGCTGCGCAGTGTGTCTTGGGCGCTCTTTAAAATATTTTGGGATATGGCCTGGAGCATGTTTTCCTTGCTGTTGAAGTAATAGTAAAGCATCATTTTGGTTACCCCGGCTTTGGCCGCGATGTCCTCCATGCGTGCTTTATCATAGCCTTTGAGGATAAATTCTTCCTGAGCGGCCCGTAAAATATTGTTTTTTGTCTGCTCGGACTGGTTTGCCTTATCCATTATTACCCCATACTATACTCTTAGTATAAGATAAGAGTATAATTAAATGATCGTCAAGTAATTTCTTTACATGGATAGGACAACACTGTACGCTTTTTTATTTACAATATCATATATTCTCACCAAACGCCAGGCATCCATCGTGCCACCCTGTGTTTGTAGGCCAGATACCGTTCCCCGAACTTTTTTTCCAGCATTTTTTCTTCATAAGCGGCGATGTAATTATAGAAGAAAAACATGATAAGCCAAAAACCGAGCGCGGCCAAAGAAAGAGTTGCCGCGACAAAAGCGAGAAAAAACAAAAGCATTCCCAAATACATGGGATGACGTACCATTTTGAATACGCTCTTTTCTATGACCGCGGGCGGCCGGCGGACTTCCTTAAACACAATCTGATGGGCTTTGGCAACCAGATAACAGGCCGCGGCGGCAATAAGCACACCCACTGAAAGCGAAGCATAGAGGGGTAGAGAGGATTGTAAAAACACGGTCCACCGTAGTATAAATGAATCGGCCAGCCAGATAAGTAAAAAAATAACCGCCAGCATTAATTGCCCCGAATCGCCGAAGGGATGTTCTTTTGTTAAGTCGTTTCGTTCTTTGTTGTCGTCCGCATACCAGTTTTTGGATTTCCCGTGTTGTAAACTCATTTGTTTTTCCTCCGTTCTTGATTTTATGTGTGTGCGCATACTATAAATCCGTTATCATTTACCTTTTCATACGTACCTGAAACAAAACCCGCCTGTTTTACGAGGTTCCGTATTGCATTCCGGGAATAGATCTTATAATCACCGTCCGGGCTTAAATATATAAACATATTTAGCAGCACTCTTTTAAAATTCGGCAGGCAGATATCAGAAAGCAACAGAGTGCCTCCAGCTTTCAATACACGCCTCATTTCCAATAATACAGCGAGCGGATTCGGATAATGATGAAAAGAATCATTGCAGATGACCACATCAAAAAAGCAGTCACCGTACGGCAATTTTTCAGCATCGCCGAGCATGAGCTGAGCCTTATGGACTATTTTTGTTTCTGCTACCGACAGCATCTTCAGTGAAATATCAATACCATACGCGCGAACTCCGTTGTAGTCAGCCACCGCGGACAGGATTTCTCCTGTTCCGCAGCCGATATCCAATATGTTCTTAAACTGCAGGTTGTTTATTTTATCAAGAATGTAGGGGTACATTGTACGCGCATGCGATCCGTTTTTATCATGATCATAATACGCGGCCTGCCGGTTAAAAGCTTGCTTTGACTTTTTTTTATAATAGTCGTGTTTTACCAATACCATATTTTAACTCCGTTTGTTTTATTGCCATATGCTATTTAAAACGAAAAAGAGGAGAAAATATTGTATAATTGTGATAATTTTTAATGTAAGGCGGGTATATCGGAACACATCAAATTTCTATATCATCTAAAGGAATAAAATTTATGTTTAGAAAAACATTGATTTTGTTATGTATTTTAATTTTAAACAAAATCTGTGCTTTTACAGAAATCGCGCTTCCTTTTCAAAATACATCTTTATCCGGCGATGAATTCACAGCTGACCAGGATTTGACCGCGCTTAGAGTGGAACACGAAAAACTGATTCTGGATTTCACGAAAAGTGAAAATAGCTTTTCGCGGGCGCGCTACAGTATCCGCAATACAGGTTCAGAAGAGATATCCACCGATCTTCTTTTTGTCACACCTTATATTGACAAGGTGAACATTTTTGTAAATTCAAAAGAAATTGTTTTTAAACAGGAAAAGATACTTCTCCAAGAACTACCCTGTAAATCAGCACTACTAGGGGTAGTACAGGATTTCGAAATGCCGGTATATAGGTTTCATGTTTTATTTCCAGCGGATTCTGTAACTATTATCGAGATAGTCTTTGGTCTCCCCGCCGGTTATTATAACGACACAAGGTTTTCAAATTTTTATCCTGTGGAAGCCGCCCACATGCTCAATTGGTTCATCAGAGACGCTTTGCTGGCTTTGTATATATATAATCTTGAATCGACAAAGACATTTACTGATGGTATTCGACAATTGGATGTGGAAATACTCATTCCTGAAAACTCCTCGTTAGATGTCAATATTCCACTTACAGAAGAAAAAACCGAGAATGGTATTACTAAATTCACCGGATCATTTAAGGGAATTCCCGCACCCTATATCGAAGCTACAGTGGAGAGAGATGGTGTTTGCAACATGATAGGCGCGAGCTTGGGTATGGGAATGGAAACAAACTTGACAGATTATTCAGACGTAATGCTTCAGGCCATGATCGACCTTTATCTTTACAACCATCAGATTTCAGCCGGTGTTGAGGGCGAGGTGCTAAATCCGAACCTTAGAATTCCGATTATATATTCTTTCATTCCCGGTGAAAAAACACCTCCGCATATTGTATTGATCCATGACATCCGTTTCAGCGCGGGAGCATTATTCGATCTTTATCCCGAATATGATTTCGGTTTCCGGATTTCAGCAAGTTATCGTTTAACCCTTGTAATCCTGGAAATCGCCTACGACTTCTATCCCTTTAATACTGAACAGGGATATATACACAGAATGAGATTTTTTTTCAAAGTTTCAATTTGAAACAAGCCAAAGCTTATTTTGCATACCGTTTGCGTAAGGTTTTGATCTTTATGCCGGCTTATCAAGACACGCCCTCACCCTGGGCAGGTTCTTTTCATACTTGCGCTGGATAAAACCCACCAGTTCCTCGCGGACCTTGCAGCGCAGGTCCCAGGCAGATCCGGAGTCGGCCGCGCTTACCAGAGCCCGCAGCTCCAGAGTCTGTTCTTTGGCGTCCGTTACCTGTAAAAGGCAGACCCTTTTGTCCCAGAGCGGAGAAGCTTCGCAAATCTCCTTCAACTTTTTACGCAGCGCTTCCAGCGGTATGGTATAGTCGCAATAGATAAAAACCGTACCTAACAGCTCAGCAGTTACCCGGGTCCAGTTCTGGAAAGGGCGTTCGATAAAATAGCTGATGGGAACCACAAGCCTCCTTTGATCCCAAATTCGTACGACCACATAAGTTAATGTTATCTCTTCGATCTTGCCCCACTCGTTTTCCACTATGACCACGTCATCGATTCTTATAGGCTGGGTAAAGGCCAGCTGAAATCCGGCGAACAGGGTGCCCAGGGTTTTCTGTGCGGCAAAACCTATAATCAAACCGATAATACCGGCCGATGCCAGGAGGGTTGTACCCAACTGCCTGATTTCTTCAAAGCGCATAAGAATCACAGCAAGAGCAACAATACATACTATCACCGCTACTATTTTTTTCAGCACCTGCATCTGGGTATGAATCTTGCGGGCGTTCAGATTGTCTTTTACATCCACTCTGTATTTATCCTTGATCACGTCCTCAAAAATGGAAATTGCTTTAATTAAAATCCAGGCAAAACAGACTATAAACAGCACACCGAATACCTGCTGCAATACAGAAATAATCTGTTCATTAATTTTTGCAAGCGGCACTATCAGATAAAAGATCGCAATGGGGAAAAACAGCTTAAGCGGGCCTTTTATGTGCTTGATAATTATATTGTCGATAGCGGTGGTTGTGTTCTTTGCGATAAATTTGATAATCAAAACAATTATCCCCTGCAACAAGAAGCCTATTATAAAAGAGCCTATAAACATGGCGGCAAAAATAATATAATCTAACCAGTTGTTTAAAAATTCTGACATACGTTTACTCCTTCTCTCTTTATTATTCTGTATAGTGTAAGGATTATAACTCAAGACTTCAAGGAAAACTAAAGGAGGTAAAAGCAGCTTCTCAGTTTAGTGGCTTAATTGTCGGTTTGACCGCAACAACCTGCGTCAGCTTTTTTGACCGGGCCGCAACAGATCCCGGCGTTATCCGCCGGATCGCAGCAGGGCTCAGCTGCATCAGCCGGTCCGCAACCTGGCTCGACTTCATCAGCAGGACCGCAGCATGGTTTATTCTTCGTGAGAATACTATTATAAACAGCATAAGCACAGCCCACTCCCGATCTTACCTGAATTGCGCCGGCGGGACAGTTTAATTTGCAAGCACCGCATTCCATACAGGCGTCTTTATCGATAATCCGTGCCTTTTTATCTTCTATTATAAATACATCATGAGGGCACACCTCCACGCATATCCTGCAACCCGTGCATTTTTTACGGTTCAGAGTTAGATCAACGATATTTTTTAAATATTTCAGTTTCATATTATATGCCCCTTATTACATCAAACATAAACAATAACTTAGCCGTAATACCTATTACTCCCGAAATTATGAATAACGGTGTGGCGACTTTTACTTCGATTTTAACACCGGTTAATGAGGTATATGTCGAATTTCCCGTAAAATTGAGAGTTAAAAATGAAACAAGCGGTGTTAACAACAATAGATTAATGAACAATCCCAAATAAGAGAGATTAAAAACCAGGGAAATAAATACAGCCCACAAGATTCCCAGCACAACTCCTTTAAGGGCAAATGATCTTACCGGTATAAAGGGCAGTAAAAGAGGAGAAATAACAGTACCTAATAAAATGGCTCCTAAAAAAGGAATATAATCCAAGAGCAAGGCGGCGGTCACGGCTTGGAATTTTATAATATGTATTAAAAATAACAAGCCCAGTATGATAAGCGCGCAGGGAAGGGAATGAACAAACTCAATCGGTGTTAAAACAAATCTATCCTTCAAATTAAAATCTATCGTACGCATAGCCCTATCTTTTTTAAGACCATTCATTAAAAATGCTTTAATATCCTTAGACCTTACAGGTCCGTAAACTATTTTGAATCCGATTGCTTTTTTCACGTCATGGGCGCTTACACCCGTGGCTCCCAGCTGAGGTAATATCAGCGTCTTATGGTTTACCATACTCTTAAGCTTTGTGATCCGGATTCTATTTATTAACTCCTGTGTACCGAATGTGCCCTTACCGGCAGCGCACCAGACGTTTATTCCCTTTGTGTCAAGTACCAAAATCCAGGCATTGAGCTCTGAAAGCTCTTTTCTTAAAGCATCAAAAGATAATTTAAAGTTGGCCGTTACAAAAACCGCATCAGATTTATCCGGATTGCCCACTGCATAAAGTCCTGGTTCTATTTTACGATTCATGCGTCTTATTCCCCATCTTACAGCCCAGGCATCAATAGTATCAGATGCGGAAAGAAGTGTTTTTACAATACAAATACGTCCCGCTTTTGTTTGTTTATATCCGGAGATCCATTTCAAATTATTTACTTGATCTTCAATGTACATTATAAAAAAAATAATCCCATACACTTTAAAAAGTCAATATAATATTCAATGTAACAAATAATTGAGGTTGGGAACAGGGAGGAATGCTTTGAGGCATTGTCTTTACTTTCTGGATATGAAAATCAAACTCAAGCATGATGTCGAGTATATCATAGGCAGAGATACGCAGGCTCTGATCCGTATCCCGGGTCAGACAATTTCACGAAAACATGCGAGGATTATCTCTCGAAACGGTCGTTTTTTAATAGAAGATACCAACAGCATGAACGGGCTTTTCGTGAACGGAAAGAAGACCCTTACCCATGTTCTCTTTGACGGCGACCACATCACCATCGGGACCTGTTATCTCGTGTACAAGGAATTCGGCGATGCCACATTCGAGGAAGAGTTCGACCGTGAGCTTACCGATACCCTTCTCATCGAACACCAGATGGCCGAGCTTCTGCAGAGTGTAAGCGATAAGAAAGCTCACAAACAGCTTTTAAACCTGAAACGAACCGTCAACAAGGCCAAGACAAAACTCCACGCACTGGCCAATCGTGACCGGCTTACCCGGCTTTATAACAGGCGCTACCTGGATGAGGAACTTGCCAAGGAACTCGAGCGCGCCAAACGCTATAAATATATGCTCTCTTTTCTTCTAATAGATATTGATCATTTTAAGCAGGTTAACGATGTTCAAGGCCATCAAATGAGTGACCGTGTGCTAACGTCTATCGCGTCGATTATCCGCAAGAATACCCGTGTAAATGATCTGGTGGCCCGCTATGGCGGTGAGGAGATCGCAGTTGTGATACCCGAAATGAAATCGGACATGAGCATTAAAATTGCCGAGAAAATCAGGTGCACTATCGAAACGGATATGCCCAAGTGTATGGGGCTTTCGGTTACTGTGAGTATAGGTGTTGGATTTTACTCCCCGGGCGAAAAAGCGGAACAGCTTATAACCAAGGCGGATAAATCCCTCTATGAGGCAAAAAAAAGGGGTAGAAATATGGTTGTTATCTACAACCGGTCTTCATCATAATTTCCTTATATTTTGAAATAAGTAACGTTTTTTAATCAAATCGGTGTTATATACTTAGAGAGAGAAAGGATTATGTATTGGATATTGATGTTGAAACCATATACCGCAAATATGGCCCCATGGTATTACGTCGCTGTACCTACTTACTCAAGAATGAACAAAAGGCATTGGATGCTATGCAGGATACGTTCGTAAAACTGTTAAGATATCAGAATAAACTACACACCCGGGCTTTATCCAGTCTGCTTTACCGGATCGCGACTAATGTCTGCCTCAATATAATCAGAGCGGAAACCAGAAAACCGAACACACTGCAGGACGATATCCTCTGTCAGATTGCCTGCAGAGACGATCAGGAGCAGAGGTTTTTCCACAAAGATTTGATAAATACAATCTTTCAATCCGAAAGAGCGTCCACCAAGACAATAGCGGTCCTGCACTATGTGGACGGTCTCACTTTGGAGCAGGTAAGCAGAGAAGTTAAGCTTTCGGTATCCGGTGTTCGAAAACGTTTGCGGCAGTTAAAAAGCAAACTCAAGGAAAAAAAGGAGGTCTACCTATGAACGAACAACAGACTATACCTGACATTATCCTGGAGCGTTATATTCTGGGCGAACTTGACGAACAGGAAACTCAATACATAAATGCGCTTGCCGCGGAAAATAAAGTAATTCAGAAGCGCATTAAAGAGATTCAATCATCCGATAAGGAGATACTCCTTAAGTATCCTGCCGAGCAGATGGCCCGACAGATACATAAAAAACTTGCACGGCGGACACCCGAAAAAAATAAAAAACCAAAAAACTTTTTGTTCCGGCCTCTGCCTCTGGCAGGTCTGGCCGGCGCCTGCGCTTTACTCCTGGCCGTACTGTTTATAACTCCCCTGTTTTTCACTTCTGAGCCGGGTATGGTTGATCGGCCGGATGACACTACCCGTGTCAAGGGATCCGACATGAAATACGATAAGCCTCTTCTATCCATCTTCCGTAAAAACGGGTCTCATGGCGAGCAGCTCAAAGACGGTTCAACCGTGTATGCGCATGACAGAATCCAGGTGCAGTATTTCGCAGCCCGGGATCAATATGGCGTGATATTTTCCATTGACGGGAGAGGCAAGGTATCCCTACATTTCCCGTACCGGGAAGATGCGAGCACTTTATTAACGCAACATAAAAAAGTATTTTTGGCCGATTCCTTTGAACTTGACGATGCGCCCGATTTCGAGCGGTTCTTTTTTATCTCATCAGAATTTCCTCTTAATACTGAGGAAATCTTAAGCAAAGCGAAGCAGATTGCAAAACACGGCGAATCGTCCGGGCAAAAATACCTTGAACTGCCAAAACAGTTAAACCAGACCACATTCACTCTGATAAAAGGAGATAACTGATATGACATTGCACAAAAAAAGTATGGTTTTGAGTCTTATTTTTCTTATTGTAACTCTCTGTGCTTTTGCCGGCAGCAAATCTGTTACCGTCATCCGCTACGGCCTCATCATCGGTGCCAATAACGGAGGTCCGGACAGAACAAATCTGCAATATGCCACAAAAGACGCGGAGTCTTTTAACACGGTCATGCAGGAAATGGGCGGGCTTTCTCCGGGAAACAATATTTTATTACTCAATCCCGATATAACCCGGATTGAGCATTCTTTTACCGCCATTAAGCGCCTGATTGTTCATCAGAAAAAAAGCGCCATGCGCCAGGAATTTATTTTTTATTATTCAGGTCACTCGGATGAAGAGGGACTGTTAATCGGTGAGCAAAAGTTATCCTATAAACGCCTGCGGGAACTTATTACCACAGTGCCCAGCGACGTACGCATCGCGGTTATCGATTCCTGCGCGTCCGGAGTCTTCATCAGAGCCAAAGGCGGAGTAAAAAAAGCTCCTTTCATGGTTGATACTTCAACAGAAATGAAAGGGTACGCCTTTTTAACCTCAAGTTCGGAAACGGAGTCCGCTCAGGAATCGGATAAGATAAAGGCCTCTTTTTTTACCCACTATTTGATTTCCGGTTTGCGTGGTGCCGCCGATGTGTCCCAGGATCAGGTGGTCACCCTCAACGAAGCCTACCACTATACGTTTAAGGAAACATTAGCGCGCACTGAAAAAACCCAGCACGGACCGCAGCACCCTTCGTATGATATCCAGCTTTCAGGCACGGGGGATCTTGTACTTACGGATCTGCGGGAAGTAACCGCGAGCCTTATAATTGAAGAAAATATCCTAGGCAGAATCTATATCAGAAATCCCAAAGGGGATTTAATCGTGGAGCTGAATAAGATTACGCAAAATAAAATGGAAATCGGTCTTTCTCCGGGGAGTTATCATATTACAATAGACGATAACACCGCGTATTACCAGGCAGACGTGCATCTGGCGGAAGGCAAAAAAACAAACCTTTACGCAAAAAACCTGGAGCGTCTCTATTCCGAATCCACCTATGCGCGTGGTGATATAGATGATGAGTTGGAGATAGACGGAAAATACGACTATGAATACGTGCCCTTTACGTATTCACTGTTTCCCGGCTTTCCGGAAAGTAAAAAAGAAAATACCATCGTTAAGACCTCATTTTCTTTGAATTTGAGTATAAGTGAAAACGATATGGTCCAGGGCTGCAGTTTAAGTCTCTTAGGCAGCACGGTGTTCTATGATATGCATGGTTTTCAAGGTTCGGGACTTTACAACATTGTCTGGGGCGATACGGTCGGGGCATCCGCCAGTATTATCTTCAACATGTCGTACGGAAATACCAGATATTCTCAAACAGCGGCGATCTTTAACTATACCTTGGGCACAATGGAAGGGGTACAGGCAAGCGGTATTTTTAATTATGCGGGAATGGGGATCAGCGGAGCTCAACTGGCCGCTTTATGCAACATCAGCGAGGACATTTCCGGAGCGCAGGTTTGCGCGGGACTGAACCTGGCCAAAAATGTAAATGGCGCCCAGATCGGTTTATTCAACCTCTCCCAGAAGGTTGACGGTGTTCAAATCGGATTGATAAATATAGCGGAAGAAAATTCCGGAGTCGCCCTTGGTTTGTTCAACTATTCGAAAGACGGAATATTTAATTTCGAAATATGGTCCGAGTTCGACTCTCTTTCTTATGCGGGCTTCAAATTCGGCACCAGGAACTTTTATACAATACTCTTGGCAGGATACGATTTGATTTTTGATTCCCAAAGGTGGTCGCTCGGCATCGGCTGGGGCGCGCACATCCCCGTCCAGGATATTTTTATCGATGCCGATGTTTTATGCACCTCAATTCAGTCAGGAGAAACCGATGAAAGCTACGTGTTTCAGGAGACACTTCTCCCCCAAATGAGGATTAAAGTCGGTTACACGTTTTTTGATACTTTCGGACTATTCGCCGGAATTAACCTTCAGTTCTACCATCCGGAACTGTATTATGACAAATCTTATATCGATAATGCTCTGTTCTCTTTTCCCGTACCTTATTCAAATGAAGAAGCGGCCATCGTACCCAAGTTTTTCTTCGGTGTTCAACTTTTAAAATAAGGTGAAAGAGAAACTTTCAGGTGACAGTTTACGGCATCTCCGGTGTTACATTGTAGAAGATATTTTAATGATACGTGTAACAAGGAGGAATAAACATGCCACGTGTTCTATTACTATGTACGTTACTGCTGATTTTAGCCGGCAGTCTTGGTGCTGAGACTATTGAAAGTGCCGATGCCAAAAGTGCTGATACCGAAAGCGCTGACGCTGAAAAACCTTGCACTGAAGATTCCAAAACTGAAAGATTCCGTATGGGAATCGCGGTTGCCGCCGAACTGGCAGGCGAAGTAAGCTGCAAAAACTTCTTGGAAAGTATAGCGGACAGCCCTGAGGTTCTGTTTGGTGTATACTGGGAAGTTATGCTCAATCATTTGGGTTTCGGCATGACCAGTTTGGGTAAATTCAACAGAATCGAAGATAATACTGAAATTGAATGGGAATTCGACTGGATAGGCAGTCTGGATTTTCGCTATCATTTTACGGAAGCCTCTTTTTTAGATCCTTTCGTGGAATTCGGAATCGGCTGCGCCGGAAGAGTCAAGCTGCCCGAATACAGTAATGAACACTCTTACAGTTATAAAGATGCCGAGCTGCTTATGCTCTCTATCTTCTTTCAGGCAGGCGGAGGAATCGCCGTCCGCCTTGACCGCTTCCACGCCGGCATAAAGGTTCTTTACAGAATATTGAACGAACATGTACCTGTAACTGCGTACGAGCTCTACCCTCTTTATAAACTGGAAAGTGTGTTTTTTGCGGGAGTATCTTTTTAACAACACCCTCTGCTGATGTTTTCATATCAACCTGACCGCTAAATCTAAAATTTAGCGGTCAGGTAAAGGGTGGAAGAGAAAATCGCCTTCCTTTTAATCCGGTTCAATATGGATTGTAGTTTCAAACCCATACTCGGTTTTAATCTTCTGCTCTATGGTATTGGCAATTTCATGAGCCCTTTTTACATGCATATTCGCTACTACTCTGATATGAAAGGTTAATTCCGAATGATCTCCGTATTTGTGAAAATGAAAATGATGAATATCCGATATTTTATCGGATGCTTTCATTACCAAAGCTGCTATTTCAGCTTTGAGTTTGGGACTCATTCTTTGGCCTAAGATTATGCTTGCATTCTCCAGCAATATTTGAAAAGCGGCGTAAAGAATTACGATTGAGATAATAATGCCCAAAGCGCCGTCTATCCACCAGAAACAAGGACTTACCAGTGCTCCAATAATAATAAGCGCGGAGGTAATTGCGTCGGTACGGTGATGCCAGGCATCGGCTTTTAACGCCGAAGAACTGATTATTTTGCCCAAATAATTCGAAACCTGCGCAAGCCCCTCTTTGGATATGATAGAGGCGGCACAAACAATAATGGTAATTGAAGTAAACTGACCTGCTTCATAATTAATCAACCTTTGTATTGATTCTAAAAAGAAATTCATTCCGACAACCGCCAAAAGTGTGCCAATAATAATTGTGGCGATAAGCTCCGCGCGCCCGTGCCCGAAGGGGTGTTCTTTGTCAGCCGGTTTTCCTGAAACCCAAAATCCCATAATCACTACAATGGAGGTAAAACTGTCGGAAAGACTGTGCCAGGCATCGGCGATCATGGCGATGGAATTAAAAATGATCCCTACCCACAATTTCCCGGCAAACAGGACTAAATTCACAATAATGGAAACAAAGCCCTCTAAATAGCCAACCGCTTTTTTCGACCAGGCTCTTATTTTTTTCATTGTCGCTTACCCGCTCTGCTCAGACATATATTTGGCACCGCATCTGTAACACACGGCGAGCGGTTTTTTTCGTCTATATACACGAAATCGTTCGGCTTTTGCGCTGTTCCATACCTCTTCGATTGTACGGTTACGAACATTGCCGATGATATAATCCGGAAAATCAACACAAAAATTAGCATCACCATTGGGCTGAATATCGATTAACTTTTCGACATTAGTACAGGGTAGTTTTCCCACTGGTGTCGCGGAATCAGCGAACCACATTTTATAATCCTCCAGAGAAAAAGCCATGTACGGATAATTATAAAGACCGTTAAGATTTGTCAAATATCTTTCATATTCTCTTTTAAATACATCAAAATCAACTCCCGAATCTTCATGCTGAAAGCCGACCCAGGAAAAGGCCCGGCAGCCCAAATTCTCCTTAAGCTCCCTTTCATACTTTTTACCGGTAGCTGCCGGCACATAGTAGTAAGGAACAATGGTTATCGTGTTTACACCCAGGCTTCTGGCCACATCAGGCATGCGGCCGAGCCCGTTTACAGAATAAGAGCTTATGGTGAAATTAATCGAAGTACTGATTTTTTGTTCGTTGTTTTGCTGAAGGTTATTTAAAAACAGTACCCCGCGCCTTATTTTGGAAAAACAGCCCTTTGCACTCCTTACGGCGTCATGAACGGCTTCAGGTCCGTCTACGGATATCGTAAGATGTATATTACCGATTCGAACGATATCTTTTGCGTACTTTTCTATCAAAGTACCGTTTGTATCAATCGACACAGAAATTGCTTTGCGATTAATATACTCCAGGAGCTCAATAATCCCAGGAAACAAAAAGGGCTCTCCCCCCCGCAAAAGCACGTATTTGATATTATGAGTTTCAAGTTCATCCACAAGCCTTTTCCATTCTTCCAACTGCATTTCCTTTTTCAACCCGTCCGCTTTGTCACGCAGATAACCCAGCTTGCTCCACTGGCCGCACATCTGACAGCGTAGATTACAGCGGTTGGTAATGGTAAACGAAATACACGACGGAAAACTCATCACTTCTACTCCTTTTATATTCGCAAATTTTAACTAATCATCTAACCTGGATTTATTCTAAGAATAATTGTGAAATTAAAAATATACAATAACAACGATTCTTATTTTTTACAATGTATGCATAATAAAGTTCAAAATTCTATAATAAATTGCTTACATAATCGTAAAAAATGAGAATTGTAGAAAGAAAATTAGTTAAAAATCATGGGGAGATTTTTTTCGGCAAAGGCAGGAAAAGAGTAAATACGGCCCCGCGTCCCTGTCGGGAAGATACTGTTATCTCTCCCTTATGTTTCTTGACGGTTCCCTGTACTGCCGCCAGCCCCATGCCGATGCCTTTTCCCTGTTCTTTCGTGGTAAAAAAGGGTTCAAAGATCTGCCGCTGCACTTCAGCGCTCATCCCAACTCCGGTATCGGCAACTTCAATCTTCAGATAAGTACCGGAAGCCAGCTCGACACCATATTTGCTACAGACCTGTTTGTCAAGCCTAATGAGATCCGTGCTAAAAGTGAGTTCTCCTCCGTCGGGCATGGCGTCACGGGCGTTAAGCGCCAGATTAAGGAACACATTCTGCAGCTGTGAAGGATCGCCTATCAATACGGACTGTTTGGCGTTCAACTCCATTTTAATGATAATTCGCTTGGTAATGGTATGTTCCAAAAGTGAAAATACTTCTCTGAGTATCTTATGCACATCCACAGGCACGGAAAGGTATTTTTCTTTACGTGAAAAGGCGAGCAGCTGGTCCACAAGATCGGCTGCTCTTTCCGTGATATTATAGATATGATCGATATACTCATGCATAAGCGGATTAGTCTCCGCCGCCTCCCGCAGCAGATCCACATAACAGATTATGCCTAACAGCTGATTATTAAAGTCATGGGCGATACCGCCGGCAAGCTGACCGATGGCCAGCATCTTTTCCGCGTGGCGCAGCTGATTTTCCATCTGCTTTCTTTTTGTGATATCCAGCGCGGTAAAAATCACTCCTTTACTGAAATTGTTGAGGTCAAGGGGAGTGGAGCTTAATATCACATCAATAATCTTACCGTCTTTGCGTTTGAACAAGGTTTCTACAGTTCCTATGCCCTTTTCTTTGATCTGATTATATTTTTCCTCGCCTACGAATTCATATTCCGCCTGTGAAGGATAGATAATCCTGGCGTTCTTTCCAAGAAGCTCTTTTTCCGAATAGCCGGTTATCTTGTGAATCATATTGTTGGTCCAACAAAAAACACGATTTTTTACCAGACCGATACCGATGGGCGCGGCCCGGAAAATACTTTTAAGCATGGCTTCACTTTCGCGAAGCGCCATTTCATCCTGCTTTTGTTTGGTGCGGTCTTCATACACGGAAATAACCTCACCAGAAGGCAGTTTATATATATAGTTTTCTCTCCAGCCGGTAATCCTCTCGTCCTTATAGAATGATACAGGGTGATGCCGCGGTTTACCTGTTTTATACACACTTCTAAAAGCATTTAACAGTCCGAACTTCTTCACTCCGTGAAACACCCTGCTCACCCTTTTACCCATCAACTCCTGTTTTTTGATTGAATCGATAGTTTCCGCGGCCCGGTTAAAATCCTTGAAAATAAAATCCTCGCCGTCATTCACAGCTTCATAAATGGCCACCCCGCTGTGAATACGGTTAAAAAGCTGACGATAGCGGGCTTCGCTTTCTTTTAAAGCCTTTTTTGAGAGTACTTTTTCCGTGACATCCTCGAGTGAAGCCACCATAGCATTGAACTCTTTTTTTTCATCAAAAATCGGAGACGCATTGATGGAAAGAAATATCTTTTTTCCGTCCGGTTTCTCAATAGCGTGTCTTATGTTGAATACGGATTTGCCGGTTCGCTTTACCACGACGAAGGGCAGGTCCTTGTTGGGAAAAGGCCTGCCCTTAAAATCCGTAATCTTCCATAACGGATCATTGTATGTTCGCTGTGTAATGTCGTTCTTTTTCAGCTCCAGCACTTTTTCCGCCCGAGTATTGGCAAAAATAATCCGGCCGCTTTTATCCAGGATGATGATCGATACAGGGCTTGTTTTAATAATCTCTAGCAGAAGCTCATGACTCGCGGAATCCAAAATAAATCGCTTCTGTTTTTTAAATTCTGACATTATATACTCCTTCCCATAAGGCCCAAACTTAAAAACTGCCTGTTTTAGAAGGTATGATTATATTATAAAGTTTATACCAATAAAGCGAAATGTCAAAGAAATTATAGGTTTTGCAATTTTTTCCAAGTTACCTATAATTATATGTAGTGTAAGATTATGAAAACTAATGTACTAAAACGGCTGTTAAACCTCCTGAAGCGGTTATACAACCACAAAAAATCTTTGTTTTTTGCCATCCTGTTTTTAGCAAGCATAGAAACAGTATTAAGTCAAACCGTTATCCCCCGTCTGCTTGAACTGGATTGGGGCATATCGCCATCACAGGCAGACGAAACCTTTCACAGAAAGAATAAAGCTTTTAACACTATTGCCCATGTATCCGGATTAGAAACCGATAATCTGCAAACCATTACAAAGCAGGAACAGACAAGCCTGAGCACACAGGCTGTTGTCGTATATTATACGGAGGGAAAAGCATATTTTGATATCCCCGTAACATTGTTCTTGTATTTTTTTAACAGCCAAAGTAAAAAAGATATGCTTGAATTGTATAAAGCGGAGGTGCACGTACGCCCTGAACAAACACAGCAAGATCAGGAAACGCTAAAGACAGTTTTTAGAGAACTCATGATCCTCTTTATGAATAAATATAATATTGTTTTATCTGCTGCGGAGGAAAAGGAGCTTTATAACACATACATCTATAATGCGCAGATTAACGATGTGGCGGTAGAGTTTGAAGCGGACTTTACGAACAATAAAGTAATAATAATATATGAAAAAGGCACATACAAAGAGCTTATTGCCAAACGGCAGGAGGAATTAGATTCACAGATTGCGGTAGTACCGGAAGATGATTCCGGGCAATCGCACCCGCAGTCTGAAAAACTGGGCATTCAACTGCTCGCCGATCTTCATGTTAATCCCTTTATTTACAATACATTCGAGAACTCCTTCGGCAACAGCCTGCACTTCAACGCCAAATGCGGTATCCCGCTGCAGGAGTATGTGGTAGGCGGTCTGTTATTTTACGATTACGCTTCATTTGACGGCCTGGATCCGGACACAACCTTTCACGGAGCCTGGGCTATCCTGGGCGCGGCCGGTTTTATTAAATACCAATTGTCGGAATGGCTTATTCTTGAAGCGGGGGCCGGGGCAAGCTGGCGCGCATCCGCGTTTGAATACGACAACCAGGGCGTGGAACGCAAGGATGAGTTAGGTCTGCTTGTGTTCGCCAATGGCAGACTCTTATTTTTTAACGATATTATCTTGGTAGTACCGGTTCGTGTGGATGTGTATTTTGGAAGTGACGCCATAACACCATTGTTCTATGCAGGCCTGAGAGCGGAGTTTACGCCCTTTAACGACTGGATTATCCTTTACGGAGAAATCGGTACTCAGATCTGGTCATATTCAGGAGTATTATTTGAATCTACCGACGCTCTCTTTCTCTGGTCATTGGGCGCTGCCTTCGACTTGTCTCTCTAAAAACGGCGCTAAAGATCTTTAGCCGCGTTTGACAGTTCAGTAAATTTTCGTAAAAGCTTTTTTCCCTGCTCAGTAATATCGGTCGCGGAAAACAGTTCCGCATAGCTTTTGTCTGATTCTTCATTATTCTTTTTGGGAAAAAAATAATATGCCTGGCTGATAGTCCCGTCGGCCGCCGAGGTCGCCAGCCTTACCAGTTCCCCCTGGGATGGTATTCTCCGGATCTCAATCACACTCTTTTTTTGGTTCAGGATATCATTCTCAACCGGTAAGGCCCGAAAGAGAATATATTTTTCTCGTAAAAAACGCAATTGCTTCACTTCCGCTTCGGTGGCGGCCTCAAAACCGTCAGGCAGTTTAAGCTCGTTAAAATAACTGTCAGCAAGACGGTTCTGCGCCATTACCTGTTCATGCATTTGGGGATTCTGCGCTTGAGGGTAATTCCGATCAAGAGCGTTAATCCCGGGATGATAGAAAACAACCAGGTTGTACTCCTTATTCATCATGCATAATTCAATCTGATTATAGACATGATCTACTCCCAATTCACAGATTCCAACAGCACCATCTTCCAGAGCGGCAAAAGAGCCCGCGATTATTTCATCCCTTTTTAACAGCAGCTCGGCCTTGCCTTCTCTTAAAAGCTTTTGTTTGTAATCATCAAGCTGTTTGAGAACTTCAGCTGAAGCATGTGTCTCCCAACTCTGCATAATATCCTGTTTATAGAGATTATACCGTGTTATGGTATGTGAACCGCAGATCTCATCGATTGCCGACAGGATCTTTTCAATCCTTTTATCTTCATATTTTGCCAGCAGAATATCCAGATACTCCTCACTTAAAAACAGCCTGGCGAATTCAAGCTGCAAAGAATTTATTTGTGAAGCCCGCTTTGCATCGGTAATACCCCTTTTCAAAGCCGAATCAATTATATCATCCTCTATTCTCCGCAAAAACAGTTCTGTCCTGAGGTAATAGAATTCATAAAATTCTTTTAACTGCGCCTGCCGGTATTTTCTGTAATTTTCTTCAATTTCTTTTTCTACTCCGCCTTTCCGGTCCACGTATTCTTCAATCTCGTTGCTGTCTTCAGCCCCCGATACTTTGATCGCTGAATTTTGATAGAAAAGCGCCATTGAACAGCTCATAGCGGCCCGCGTTTTTTCATTGTTTGAGGTTTCGGCACACGGGGAGGACACAATTCTTGAAAAATCACAATCTGTTTTTTTCCCCCTAAGATCATAGAACCGGCTAATAAGGTTCTTATCGTTTACATTATCCAATAATTCAAGCAGCACGACCAGCTGCTTATTATAGTTGGCGTCCGCGATTTCATTCATGATCAGGAGTTTACTGACAGCTCCATCCAAATTTATCCCCGTATCAGGAAAAAGGAATACGGTTTTCTTGGCATCCGGATGCTCAATAATCTGCCATACGAAAAAATTATATCGGGCGCTGTGTAATTGCGGTAATACTGCTCCATCCGACAGTGGATAAGGGGTTTTTTCATAAAAAACTTGTTCCAATATATAATCATTGTTTTCATTCCCTGCAAAAATAATTTTTCTCACGTTATCCGTGGTACTGTTTTTTATTTTTTCAAGCTGAACCGCCTCATTGCCACTCCTGATCTCCAATTTTACGGCTATCATCTCTTTTTCCAGCATGTGCTTGAGTTCAGGTTTGCCGGGATACCCTTGAGTACAAACAGGGATAATCAGCTCCCAATTCGGTTCCAGCTTCACCACGGGATTCCAGTCATAGTCTTCAAATGTTATGGAAAGCCCCAATCGCTTTTTATTCTCGTTAAATATCAAAATACTCCGGAAACGGTTATCAAAAGGCTCGCTTTCACTATAAGGCAGGTTCCCGTATACCTCTATGGCGATACTCTCAAGCGTATCCCCCTTTTTTACTGTGTAGGTCAGTGTATCCTGAGCAAACATATTGAAAAGTATCAGCCAACCGCATAAGACAATAAACATTATATATTGCAGTTTCATATCATCATCCTTGTACCCACGCTACAAATTTACCTTCAATGGACTTATACGCTGCTTAGGGTTCATAATCCTCTTGTTTTTTTAATTCTTCAATAATCTCTCTCAATTTTTTAATTTCCGTCTTGGTCTGTCTGGTCGCCGGACGGTTGAGTTCCTCCAACAGTTCTTCAACCACCTCTTTTTTTATTTCCTCTTTTAATTGTGTTCTCTCCTCTGCAGATAGTTCTCTTGAGATATATCTCACATCTTTTTCCTGAGTTTCTGTTTCCTTTTGAGGAGGTTCGCCGCAGCTCATGCTATACAAGGCCATTGTTATGGTTAAAATCAGAACTGTTTTATATTGCATAATCCACCTCCTCCATTGCAGATACTGCATTTGGAAATTACGTGATGCGCCTCTCTTTAAATGATATCGATTTTTTAAAAGGAGTCAAACTTAAAAAATATAAGCTGTGTTGATAAAAACAGCCCATAATGAGAAAAAAAACCGCCTTGTATAAGGCACAGATAAGTAGTATACTATAAGAGACTATTGCTTTGGTTTTAAAATATAAAGTGCGCTCATAATGAAGCAGGTGAATTAAAAACAATTTAAGGTCATTTCTAAATTACTTGCCAATATTATCCCCCACTATTTGAGATCAAATCAGTAAAATATTACCACATGCACTAATTATGCAAAAAGGAGTGTTAAATATGGCTAACAAAGTCTATGTAGGGAATTTAAGTTATGAAACCACAGATGATGAATTGAGAGAGTTGTTTAAAGAATGCGGCACAATTGCTTCCGTCAAAATAATTACCGATGCCTATACCGGTAAATCAAGAGGATTTGCTTTTATTGAAATGGAAACTTCCAAGGAAGCAAAAAACGCGATATCCACTTTAAACGGGCGTGAGTTGAACGGGAAGGTGCTAAGAATAGATGAAGCCAGGGAAAACAGAAACAGGGGGCCGCGTCAAAATTATCGAAGTTATTAGTAAAGCATACGCATAAAACCAATTTTTAAAGAAAGGAGATGGAATGGTTATATCAAAAGATAAAGTAGTCACAATAGATTATACGCTCAAGGATGATAGGGGCGAAGTGCTGGACAGTTCGACCGACAAGGGCTTGTCTTATCTTCACGGAAATGGCTTTTTAATTCCGGGACTGGAACGGGCGCTGGAAGGAAAACAAAAGGGCGCCAAGCTTGACATTACCGTGGAACCAGGCGATGCGTACGGTGAATACGATAACTCACTTGTTTTCAGTGTGTCAAAAGACAAGTTTAAGGACATTGCCGACCTTGAAACGGGAATGAAACTCAGGGCAAACACTAACCAGGGAGAAAAAATAATTACGATCAAAGAAATCGCAGCTGACAGAGTACGGGTTGATATGAATCATGAACTCGCCGGTAAAAGACTGCATTTTGCCGTAACTGTAAATGATGTCCGTGCGGCAGCCCAAAATGAATTAAAAACCTGATTCGATCTTAAAATTTCAATAAACACATAAAAAAGTTGTGTACAATCCAAATTAATTTCTTATAATATTCAATTGTAAAGTTATGCCTGAATTTAATGAACCGTTAAGCGTATTACAATTATTACTGCCCGCTGTTTGTACGGGATTATTGTTAGGCGGTCTTCTGCTCTTCCTGTACCTGGCTATACAGTATAAATCCCGGCTCTATACCGCTATTTCATTATTCGGTTTTACCTCACTGCTTTTCGTAGCCAGCGAGATGATAATAAACGTATGGGGAGCCTGGCTTGTTAACAGACCGGCAGGTTTACAGTTCCACCGGATAGAACAGCTGGGAGCACTATATTTTTTATTCTCTTTTCCCTTTCTCATCGCTTATTTGCTCAAACTAAATAAAACCTGGAAAAAAGTTAATTATGTAATTGCCATTATCGGATTTGTTATCGCTGCTGTTTTTACCACCATCGCCTTTGTTAATCCGGATTTATTTATATCCATGACAAAACACAGCGACACTTATTTGAAATTAAAGTCTCAGGTCGATTATCCGAGAGGTCAGGAGGGCGTACTTTACTCTGTGCGTGACATGCTTGTGGGCGCGCTTATTCTTTATGGTATGATCTGCATAACCATAGATCTCATCAAATACAAAAGAAAAGATCTGATTCCCGTCGCCATCGGCATGTTTTTCGCCATCTACGGCGCGGTTATAGATATTCTTTTTGTTTACTTTCATACACATTTTGATCCTTTCGCCGGTATCGACTTTTCCCGTTTCTCTTTCGGCCTTACCTTCATGGTGTTGATCCTTATGTCGGGAATAACCAGAAGATTCATCCAGGTTTCCAAGGAAATTGAAAAGGCCAATGAAAAAATCGTACTTTCCGAAAAAAAATATAAGATCTTGGCCGAAGGTACGCGCGACTGCATATTTTCCCTTAATGAAAATTACAATTTCATCCATGCCAACAACCAGGCCCTCCGAAAACTTGATCTTAAAACTGAGACGTTACAAAAAACAAACTTCTTTGACATCGTGTATCTGGAAAATGATAACAAAGATTTTTTAACAAGTTTTATTAAAGATAAACTGAAAACACTGAAACAGACTAAAAAACCGGTGTCGTTGAAGGCCAAACTAAGGACCTTCTTGTCAACCGAACCGAAAACATATGATCTGTCCTTTAACTACCTGATGAAGGAAGAAGGTGACGAAATCATCGGCAAGGCCATCCTTATTCCTGAAGATATTTTCCTGAAATATATTCAAACCGAAAGCAGCCGTTTTGTCATCGATAATTATCTGCTTACTATCGAAGAAATAAGCAATAGACTGGTGGATTATCTGCCTAAATTTATGCCGACTCAAAGCACAAGAGAGATCCGGATGGGCCTACGGGAAATGCTTATAAACGCCGTGGAACACGGCAACCTGAATATTAGTTACGAAGAAAAATCGAAAGCACTGGTGGAAGATAATTATTTCCTGTTTATCCGTGAAAGACAAAACCAGCCGGAATATCAGCATAAAAGGATAATTGTGGAATATTCTCTTTCACCCACAAAGGTAATCTACCGGATTACCGATCAGGGCAAGGGATTTGATTTCAAAAAGGCTTACCAAAAAACAAAACAACCGTCCAAAGAAATAAAGGCCCACGGTAGAGGCATGATGATGGCGCTCAGTGTTTTTGATAAAGTAAGTTACAATAAAGCCGGCAATAGTGTAACTCTGTTAAAAGAATTCCATTAATTAATAACTTTCACTTTTTTTAATATAGCAATATCATTATATTATAATTTAAAAAGGACGACTGGATGAAAGTTTTAATAGTAGGGGGCGTCGCGGGAGGAGCGAGCACCGCGGCCCGGCTGCGGCGCAACAGCGAAGCAGCCAACATAATAATATTTGAAAAAGGGAAAGACATCTCTTACGCCAATTGCGGTATTCCCTATTATATCGGTGATGTGATTACCTCGCGTAAAAAACTGGTGCTTGTAAGCAAGGAATATTTTAAGCGGCAGCTTAACATTGAAGTGCGTGTGGAATCCGAAGTTACAGCCATCAACAGAAAACGGAAAACCATCACGGTAAAAAATCTGGCAACCAATGCTGTCTATGAAGAAAGCTACACCCAGCTTGTGCTCTCGCCCGGTGCGTCCCCCATTCGCCCTGCGCTGCCGGGGATTGATGATCCGCGCATCTTTACTCTGAGAAATCTTTCAGACATGGATGCCGTTAAAACATACATCCAAAAACAAAAGCCGAAAAAGGCAGCGGTGATCGGCGCCGGTTTTATAGGCTTGGAAATCGCGGAAAATCTGCATAAGCTTGAACTTGAGGTCTCGATCATCGAATTGGCTCGTCAGGTAATGAATGTTTTCGATTATGAAATGGCCACTTTTATTCATCAGCACCTGCGGACACAACATACCGAACTTTTCTTAAATGACGGAGTCCTGAAATTTGAGGATCTGAATGGATCGTTACGTGTTGTGCTGCAAAGCGGGCGCAGCATCACAGCCGATCTGGTTATATTGGCGCTTGGCATAAAACCTGAATCAGGTCTGGCAAAGCGGGCGGGGCTCACATTAGGAATACACGGCGGAATTAAGGTAAATGATTATCTGCAGACGAATGATCCCTCCATTTATGCATTAGGCGACGCCGCTGAAATTACGGATACGGTTTCAGGCGATAACCTGCTTATTCCCTTGGCCAATTCAGCCAATAAACAGGGACGGATCATAGCAGATAATATCTGCGGCGCAAAATCAACCTACAAAGGCACCCCCGGAACCATTATCGCCAAAGTGTTCGATCTCACAGTTGCTATGACCGGTAATAATGAAAAACAACTGAAAGCCAAAAATCGCCTATTTAATAAGGTTTATCTAAGTCCCGCTCATTGCGCGGAATACTATCCCGACGCGTCGGAACTCAAACTAAAACTTCTCTATGAAGAAAAAACAGGCCTCATTTTGGGAGCACAGATAATCGGGGAACAGGGCGTGGACAAACGAATCGATGTAATTGCCGCTATGCTGCAAAACCGAAGAACGGTTTTCGATCTCGCCGAACTGGAACTGGCCTATGCTCCGCCCTATTCGTCGGCCAAAGACCCGGTAAACCTCGCCGGTATGATGGCTATTAACCAGATGCAGGGAAAGAATAGAGTTGTTCCTTGGGAAGAGCTGCCCAAGCTTAAAAAAGAAAACGCCTTGTTTTTAGATATACGCACAAAACAAGAGTTCAGGCGGGATCACATACCCGGAGCCGTAAACATACCTTTTTCAGAGATAAGAGCGCGGCTTGGGGAAATTCCCAAAGATCGCACTGTGATCCTATATTGTTACCAGGGTAAAACAGTATATTTTACCCTGCGCATCCTGCTTCAGCATGGCTTTACCAGTGTCGCCAGTCTGGCGGGAAGCTATACACTTTATAAATCCGTACATGCCGAACAGGAGCATACGGGAATATTTGAAAACAAGAACGAATAAGTACGGAGAAGTATGTTATATATATCAAAACATATGAGCATTCCTTTTAAGGAAATCGAATTAACTCCCATCCGTGCCGGCGGACCGGGGGGACAAAACGTAAACAAAGTCTCCTCCTCGGTGCATCTGCGCTTTGATATCAAAGCTTCCTGCATGCCCGAGGTTTATAAAAAACGCCTCCTACAGTTAACCGATCGGCGCATCACAAAACACGGAGTTGTTATCATCAAGGCGCAGCAGCACAGAAGTAATCTAAAGAATAAGCAGGCGGCCTTAAACAGACTGCGAGAACTTCTTCAAAGCGTATTATCTGTGCCAAAAAAGCGGAAACCTTCACGCCCCACAAAAACCTCACAGCTAAAACGTCTTGAACGCAAGATAAAACGGGGACGATTAAAAATTCTGCGCAGAAATATTATATCGGAGTAATCTGAATGAACAGGTTAAAAAAAATTACCAAGAGAAAGAGTATTTTATTCTCAATTATTATTTGCCTTTTAATGACTATCCATTGTAATCAAGAAAATATTTTACAAAACGGTGATATTATTTTTCAAGACCTCGATTCCGAATATGGGAAGGCCATTAAGGTAGCTACACATTCTGAATATGATCATGTGGGAATAATATATGTTGAAAATGATACTATTTATGTATTTGAAGCGCTCGGTACGGTAAAACTCACACCTTTGGACAAATGGATAAAGCAAAATAAAAACAGTCATTATGTTGTAAAACGGCTGAAAAACAGTACGACATATCTTACGCCCGGTATTTTGAAAGAAATGAAAAACGTGGGGGAATCTTATAACGGCAAAGCATACGATTTATATTACGGATGGGCGGATGATTCACTTTACTGCTCCGAACTTGTGTGGAAAATCTATTTTAAAGGAGCTGGAATAAAATTATGCAAACCGCGAAAATTGAAAGATTATAATATTGATGATCCGCATGTAAAAAAGATGTTGAAAATGCGATATGGAAATAATATTCCGTTTGAAGAATACATGGTGGCGCCGCAGGATATTTTCGAATCCCAAAAACTGGTTACTATAATAGAATGAATCCGCAAAAGGAGAAAAGCAATGTTTACAGAATGGCTGAATAAGCCGGACACATACGCAATTGAAGACAATCACATAATCATCCACGCGCCCGCGAAAACGGATTATTTTGAAGACCCGTTATCTGATTATTCAATGAGTAATGCGCCATTCCTCTATAGAGAAATCAGCGGCGATTTTACTTTTTCCTGTACCATACTTCCTGATTTTACAAACACCTATGATGCAGGAGCCGTGCTGTTTTATGCCGATAGAAAGCATTGGATTAAATTCGCCTTTGAAAATACCGATTTGGGTTATCCTGCGGTTGTTAGTGTGGTCACCAATGAAAAAAGTGATGATTGTAACGGACAAAAGATTGAAGCTGATGCAATCACTTTAAAAATCAGCCGTAAACAAAAGGTCATCGGTTTGTATTATTCCCCGGACAACGCAGATTGGAAGATGACGCGTTTACTTCATTTTTCACACGGATCTCAAAACAGCACTCGCATAGGCATCAGCGCCCAAAGTCCGGCGGGGAATGGCTGCCGGGTGATCTTTAAGAAGTTTGAGATTAAAAATCAAGCAATACTTGATTTCCGCAAAGGATTTTGACAAGGTAACACTTACGACAATTCAATCTCGCCTTTTAGGAACTTGGGAAAGAAATAGCTCTTCCCGTTTTTTGTTTTTTGTTCGATAAAGAGTTCAGAGACAATCCTCGGAAAAAGTTTTTCATCATGTTTTAGCGAATGCAAAAGATCCGCATGATGCTTGCCGCGCGCGTCTTTCCGTAATATTCCCTCAATCGAGCGTCTCAATATTTCAATATCATAATATTGTCTTCTCCCGCTGATGGGAATAAAAAAATCTTTCTTTTTTCTATACATGCGCTTCATGTAGTCCATGAGCACAGGCGCATAGGACCGGTGAATATAGTTTTTTACGGTCTGAGAATAATCTATTTTCTTGACAGGCTGTTTTGCTTTGGGCTTTTTTTTGGGCTTAACTTTAGCGGTAAAGAGACCTCGTCGTTTTTCCCGCGTAACACTTCTGACGTGAGATGTACGCTCAGGTTCGAGCGCTTTCGCTTCTGTCTGCTTTCGTTCAGGCGCTTCCGTTTCTTGTGATTCACTTTCCCCTTTTGCGAACATCTTCTGCTTAGCCAGTTTATGAACAGGTACTCCATGTGGATGCATCAATTTTTCCAGTTCTTTAAACAGATCGCTGCGTTCTTCCTGGCTGCTGACTCCGATCAAACGCAGCTGATTTTGAATGTTGCCTCTTTCCCTTATAAAGTCCCATGCCTTTTTTAGCAGGTTCGGATCTATGGTGACCGGCTTACCCGTACTGTGTTGATCAAAAGCCGTTTCAATAAGGGATTTAAGCCTTCCCCCTCCCAGAAGCAGCTGCGCTTTTTCCAAATAAATAAAATTACCCTTGTCCATAAGCTGGTTCATGATCCTGGCCAGTCTTTTTTCTTCTTCCTCTTCAAAATCCCTTTGTGAGGCAAAAGTATGTAAATCCGTGAAATCCCTCAATCCTTCTAAAGACATAACCAGCGTTCTTAAGTCCTGTTTCGCCTTTTCTTCCACTCTTGCTACCGCTTCTGTCTCCTTTGTTTTGACAGCTTGATGTTCCCGGTCAGGATCTTCCCCGTTTTGCGCCTGAGGTACGGCCTGCCGGGAAGGAGCCTGTCCTGCTTTTTTTTGCGCGTGGTTAATAATTACCGCACTCAATGTCTGTAATTGCTTTTCTAAAAAATCATTAACCTCTTCATGTTTGCGGATGACCGGTGATTCATGCACCGAATAAAGCAGCCTGGACATTTTATCAAGCTCTCCGCTTTTACCTTTTTCCCACACCACCTCGTTCTGTATTGTTGAAACCGCTTCCTGTATTTTATTATCATGCACCAGCTTTTGTATCTTTGAGACAAGATCTTGCTCTTCGCCTGAGTGTGCCGGTCCAAAGAACTCTTGAGCTTGGGCAAGATCTTTTATGTCAGGTGCCGCTGCTTTGTCTGTGATTTCAGGTTGTATGGTCTGATCCTTGTTTTTTGTCCGCACCTCTTTGGCTTTTATTTCCGGTTGCAGGGTTTGGGTCTGCCTTTCCTTAACAGGAGACGTTGCCGCCTGTTTTTCCGCAACCGGAGGCGTAACCGCTTGCTCTTTCTTGACCGGAGGCGCCGCTGCATGTCGTGTTGTTTCCTGTTTCTTCTGTTCTTGTGCAGCATCACGGGCAGCCGCCCTTTCAGCATGAGTGCCCGGTGCGTCCGCACGAGTAACTGCCGCAACCGGGGCCGGTTTTTGACCTGTTTGTTTCTGCTTCCGGGAAACAAAAGTTGAAACATCCGTTTCAGAGCGTAAGTTTTTTGTAATATATTGTTTAATTTCGTGCGGTGCTATACCCTGCGCCTTAAACTCCTTCTCCACCGCAGCCCGTTCCTCGTTAAACAGGCTTGAGTTTATGGTTTTAATTATCTTTTCTTCATTAGCCGGAATACGCATAATGAACGAAAAGCCCTGAGAGGAAATAATTTTTGTTTTTTTATCTTTAAGCACACCTTGTCGCGCACTAAGCTCCAGCAGTTTACGTGAGAGTCTTTCATTAATTTCCGGCGTATCGTATTCTTCAGCACGAAACATCTTAATCTTCTGCAGCAGATCGTACTGGTCCTCAAGGGCCAAATGCTTATTACGCGTCAGCATATCATCAACATTCTCTGCTAAAAGCCCCTGCTTAATATTTTCAACATACGAATAAAACATACTCCATTCGCTATCCGCTAAAAGCTCATTCAAATATTGGATTTTGTTCTCTCTGCTTTGCTGTGTTTCCAGTACTCTCCATAAATCCGATATTCTGGCCCGTTTTTTTGTATACTGATTAAGCAGATTTTTTCGCTGGGTGTCGAGCAGGTCTTTTAATTGCACATAAAGCTCATAACGGTTCTCTTCCAGATAACTGCAGAACTCGTCTAAAATCTTTATTTTGGCATCATGGTCCTGCTGCTGATCAAGAATATTATAGAGGGAGATTAATATTTTATATCTGTTAACCGAGCCGCTATTTATGATCTCCTTGGTTTTTTCGAGAACATCTTCATTCGTTGAGTTAACTAAAAAATTCGCGGCAACTCCCAGTTTCTGTTCCTGGTCGGTAAGTTGATATAAGTCTTCTGCCAACAGACGGGACTGCTCGTCAGGTTGCTTGCCCCGCATTTTCTCCGCGATTTGCTTGAAGCGCAGAGCAGCGGCATCATTGAGCTTTTTAACCTCCTGCAGTTTTTCAAACTCATTCGATACAAACTCCAAGAAACTTTTTATTTTTTTTGTAAGTGCCTGCTGCTCATCCAGCTCTCTCGCATAAACGAAAAATTGAGCCGATCCCCTTTTATAGGCACTGTGGTCTTTTACGTATGCGGTTCTGGCCGCCAGCTCATTATTCCCGATTTTTAATAATTCATCTAAAAAGCTTAGATTATCCTCAATAGAATTAACAAGGATAGTATCTCTGATCCCTGCCTTTGCCTGATCCAGAGACTCGTATTTGCCCTCATAAACCGAATCCTCTCCCGTAAAAACCTCCGGCTTAGGAATTTGCCTTACATACTCTTTTGTTTTTATCAGATCCCCGCCGGTATCTTTACCGGCTTCGAGTTCCATCAATGTATCCAAAATTGTTTCCAGATAAGCGGCGTTTTTTTCGACTCTATGCAGCTTAAGATATTTATTAATCTCATCTATGGATATGTCCGTTATCTTTTTCACGCCACCCTGTTTTGTTTCCAAGGCGCGGATAAACCGGATCATAGTCTCGATATGCTCAAGAGCGGTATTTTGATTTTGTATTTCAGCCTTAATCCGTTCTAGTATATCCGTCTCCTGTACCGGAGTGGTCTTAAGCTCCTGATCGAGCCTGCCCGACAGAGTGTTTCGTAAAACCCGCTCCGCTTCCCCGCTTTTTAAGAGGTCTTCGATATACTTGGCAGGATCATCCTGTTTCGCGTAATTGAGTTCGATTTCCTTGGCAGAAAGACTAACTAGTGAGTTTTCAGATGTAAGCAGTTTGAGTCTTTCTTCGATATAACGGGAAAGGTCATCTATCGCGTGCAGATGGATATTCTGAAACAGCACTTTAAGTTGTTCGTCGGAAACATTAATAAGATTATGGATCTTGTTTTTCTTTATAATATTTAAAAAATCCAAAAACGTATTAACTCCCGGAGATTTATTATGAAACCGTACTTTTTTCTCAGCGTCTAAAATTTTAACTGTCATGGTCGAGCTGTATTTGTCTCCTATAAGCCGATATTTGCCTGAAGTAATTTCGGGAGCAAAACTCTCAGGTTTACCCAACCGCTCCAACATGTGCAGACGCACCTGTTTTTCGGCTTTTCCCCAATCCAGGTACTTCTTTAAATTCTCGATGACCACAGGCTTTTCTTTGGCATAGTGAGTACATAACTCGTAAATCTCTTCTTTGGTAAGAGAGCTGAGCTTATGCCTTAAAAACACGCCGTCACTTACTTTAAGCGATGCGAAGTACCGGCGCCATAAATCGATAATAAGTTTACAGTTGAGTAAAAAGTAAAAACCCAGAAGCGAACTGGCTAACCTGACGATGAATCCCAGTTCGTGCTCCGGATTAACCTGTCGGTCTATTTGCAAAAAGGCCTCTTCGGTGATTACCTTTTCTTCAACCGCATATTTCAGGACAGAAGGAAGCACCTTGTATTTCTCCTGTTCGCCGCCCTGCATGAGACTGTCGATATTTTTCTTTAGCTTGAGTTTGTAACCTTTAATACGCTGGGATATCTTTTTTTTGTCTTCAAGCAGAATCTTCTCTATTTCCGAATAGGAAAAGCAGAACTGTAACTGATTTATAACCAAAGTGAGAATTTTATTTTCAATTTTATAGTACACATTTTTTATCTGATCCAGACAGAAATTCAAAGCCTGCTTTTCGGGATGAGTTTTAGAGGCTTCGGTAATAAGCTTATATTTATCCGTAAAACAACCCTTATAGTCATATATGAGTTTTAAGAGATCTTCATAAGAGGTCGGAGGTTTTTTGGTTTGGGAATCTTTTTCCAACTCGTTTTTTAAGCTGATTACTTCCGCTTTGATCTCGGGTAACAGCTTGGTGGGGACCGGAGCCTTTTGCATCCATTTCCAGAATAACTCTCTGTCTATGGGGAATTTTAGAATTTTATAGATGCTTAGGAGCGGATTATGTAAACGGAAATCAAAGAGTTTGGCCACATGATTTATATAGCCGGATCCGCTTTCAATAATGGCGGACGCTTTGTCTAAAAAAGTTTCCAAATCTTTTACGTCCGAGAGATCTTTTAAGGCTTGGTCTTGATTTAAGATACGTCCGCTTTCCGCTTCTTTTTCCAGTTCCTCGCTGCGAAAGGAATGAAGCAGCTCCTGAATCTTATGTTTAAACAAAGCGAACCGCGGATCCATAAACAGGACATTCTGCAGGATCGTGCGCATTCCGGGTTTCATTAGCTTGGAGCGGGATTGCGTGAATTCCTCTTCTATCGAAATTTCCGTGATCCCGTTATTTTTAATCCGCTGTACAATATTAAGTGCCTGAATCAGGTCGGAAATAAACGAAGAATAAATATTGGTAATGGGGGAGCCGCCTTTTAGTTTATTAATTCTTTGTAATACATTTTCCAATACCTGACTTTCATTATGCTTAATTAATGGTGAAATATTGCCCATTACAATTTCATCAAATTTCCTGCCTTTACGGTCTTTGGCTGTCATTCTGTTGAAAATTGCCTTAGCCCGTTTATCAATCTCTCTGTTGGCACTGGCAAGCCTGCGGGAGAGGGTTAGATTTTCAATTATGGATAATTTTCCCTTACAAGCTGCAATGTACTCTATACAGCGCTTGCGATCGCTTAAACCTGAAACCGCATCGATAATCTTAGTTGATTTCATGGCGGGATTACGGGTTAAAAAATCAGCTAGCAAATCTTTTTTATGGGTGGTCGCGGTTGTTTCACAAAACCTTTCTACAAACACCTTTAAATCAGCTTTACTTGTACGCGAAGACTGTTCCGGTTGTGAATTGGCATGACTCTCATTACTCATCTACTATAAGTATTCTCAATTAAGTTCCATTTTGCAATTCTACTTTTATTTTTAAAATTTGAAACCATATTATAGATGCAATATACTATTATTATCTTTCATACAGCATGAGGAGTATTTCATGAAGAAAATTGGAGTTTTTTTGCTTTTTCTTACAATATTTACCTGTTTGGTTTTTTCCGAATCCAACAACAATATTGTTCTGATTCTGCAAACAAACACAACACATTATATATTTGAAGACGTAGTGAATGTTCGCTCACAACCGACGACAAAATCATCAGTCGTGGGCTTTCGGAGACGGTCTCTGTTATTCCAGAGAGGAACAGCTGTTCTATTTGAAAAATAATAAATTCGTATTAATCTGTTCATATTCCAGCGGAGGCTGCTGCAATGATGTAATACAAAGAACCGACATTCTTTTTCCCAAGGATAAGGGGGGAAAACGCAACACGATTATCCTAAATTATAACGAAGAAATCTATATTGATAGCGAGGAGTGTATTCTGGAAGAAGAACATGTCATCGGAACCGCCGAGTACAGATGGAATGGTCATAGTTTTGTGGAATAAGCATGGATTACTTTTTTTAATTCATGCTTAAGGGCTATACCGATTTTCTTTATCAGACAGGATTTCTTAACATACTTTCCCACACCTTATTTTTGAGCATCCCTAAGGCCTTGGTTTTCCGCAAAGCCGCTTACCAGAATTGCTTTTTGTTAGGGATTACTTTAAGCACCCAACGCTTTTGTTTGGAAATGGAATATATTTTTCTTGAAAATTCTAATACAGACATCGACCACTTTGGCATCGAAAAAATGAGCTCTTTTTTGCGTGATATACTTTAATCCCTCATCTATTCCCAGGGCCGCTCTATAAGGACGGTCCGAAGCGATCGCCTCTACGACATCCGCGACTGTAAGTATTTTGGCTAAGAAATCTATGTCCTGCCCTTTTAAGCTCTGAGGATAACCTGTCCCGTCAATATGCTCATGGTGCTGATATACGATGCGCGCAATGGGCCAGGGAAATTCAATCTCCTTTAAAATATTATAGCCTGTTTCAGGATGGGTTTTGATTAAATTAAACTCCAGATCGCTTAACTTCCCCGGTTTACAGAGTATCTCCGTGGGAATGGATATTTTACCGATATCATGTATCTGGCCCGCGAGTGTAAGAGCCTCGATCTGTTGTTCGTTTAAGTTAAATTCCCTGGCAATATGTACCGCCAGTTCGGTAACCCGCTGCTGATGACTCGCGGTATAAGGATCTTTGGTTGCCAGGAGTTTTAGAATAACCTCAATAGTTCCGCGAATCTCTACGGCCAGCTACCTTGTCAGTCTCTCCGTTTCTTTAAATGCAGCGGCAAAATAGATCGAAATAAGCGTAGCCTGGGAAAAGATGAAGCTAAACAGCCCAAAAGGAAGCAGGTAGGACCCGATAAAAACCCGATTGAATATTAATACGTCATTGACAACTGTGGAGAAGATAATAATAAATCCAATAAGAAAAATGAGAGCTCCCTGCCGTTTCTGGATAATCGCCCGGACGATTCCTGTGAGTACAAACGCGCACATGAGGATAATGGCTATATAATAGAATCTCGCCAACATCATCGAGACGGCAAGCGGAGTAATTATGGTGACGCAGACATTGAGTACACTTAAGATAATAAGCACGGCCTGTATCCAAAAATACCAGCGCATACGATAGTGATAATAAAAAAAACTTGAAAAGAGCACAGCGCTCAAAGGAACGGTAAGATATTCCAAAATGAACATGCTATTTGTGTCCACAAAGAAAAACGCACTTCTTAACAGCCGTTCGCCCATCAGGAGAGTCCGTATGGCAACCACGAGGCAAAAAAGTCCAAAAAAAAGCAGATTTTTATCCCGCCTGCGTAATAAAAACAAAAGCAGATGATAGAGTCCGATAACAGAAATACTCCCGAAGAGCACAGCATCCTGTGTGATATTCAGATTTACCGCCCGGGCGATTTTATCGGACTGTCCCAGCTTTATTTCAGAAATTCCCGCATACTTGTTCGAAAAATTAGCTACGTGAACTGTGATATGGAGGACATCCGAATCCGGCTTAAAAAAGGCTGTTCTGGGAAGAGATTCCGCTACCGTAGACTCAGGATTTTTACCAACCGTGCCGTTTTCAATAATTAGAGTATCATTAAGATATAATGCGTAAGCGGAGTACACATTTTTTATTGAAATCCCAAGCAACGGTACGGTTTCATCAATTTCCACTTTGAGGTGGTAGGTGGCGTAACCAAAGGCCGGAAAGCGTTTTCCCCCTATTTCTTTCTCCGTCCAGAAACTCGGTATTTCGCAATATAAACCTAAACTGTGTTTTTCGCCGCTTAAAAAGGCTTTGGGATCGATCAACTGTTCCCAGTAAAACTCCCACTCCCCTTCCAGTACGATCAGGTTTTGTTCAGTGAAGTTAAAACCTCTAAGATTAAGCTCACCGCTCCGGATAACAGGCGGTTCGGTTCCGGATTTTTCTCCGTAACCGCAAAAAGCCACCAGAAAAAAGAAAAAAGTGAAAAAATATTTTATTTTTGCCACCTAGTATATATATTATGAAAGTCCGCTTAGGTATACAAGCAGCTTTTATCGCAGCATAAAAAAATGCATTGCGTATTTGATATTTACAGATGAATTCTACGTTGAAATAAGTGTTTGTATATACTAAAGTAATGAACCGGAGATTAATATACTGCCGGCCAAGCCAGCGGTAATTTCGGAGGTGGATTTTATGCAGCGGTATGTGATGCGCATCGTACTCTGTCTGCTTTTTCTGGTTTCTGTTATGTATATATCCGCCGATAAAGCGGATTCAAACCGGAGCATTACCTATCACTTTTCAGAAAGACTGCTTCAAATTTTCTATGAACTCTGTGATCTGGTTGAAAATAGTCATCCTGCCAATGAGATGCTTTGTCAACGTGTTGCTCTTATCAGAACAAAAAGAGAGAGTTATGAACTCTTGCTGTTGATGAGCGACCAGGCTGTCAGCAATGTACACTATGGAGCACAGTTTAATTATTCACCGGATAATCCCGAACAAAAACCCATTATTATAGTAGAAAAAAATTTACTTGCCCTTTATCCCAGACAGAAATCTCTTGTTTTTTCCCTGCTTATCCACGAAATGCAGCATGCGTACAACTATTTTATTGATTACAAGGCTTTTACCTCCACTTACAACAACCTGCTTGAAAACTATCTCTATGAAATGGATGCCTACCATGTGGAAGCTCTCTTAATCAGGGATGTCTTGATCCCGCATAAATTGCCGCTTACTGATTTTGGAAAACTACTTGTATCAAGCTTTAAAAACGATAATTTGGATTACTTCTCTTATGTTTTCAAAAATCTCGACATGAGCCTGGTTTATTATTTATGTGATGTAACCTTGGACAAACAAAGCGCGGAAAAAAACATTCGGGAATTTATTCGGGTGGGAAACCAACTCATCGATTCCTTTGAATTTCCCGAACAGGATAATGAGTGGAACCGGTTTATTACATTAATCCCTATGCACACCTATTGCAGGTTTATTCAGCAGTATGTATATAATGTGCTGGTCAAAAAGGCCTGGCTTGTTATGGCACCGGAAGATTTTTTTCTGCCCGAGCATTCACAGGAGCTGTACGACATAGTGCTTAAGATGCAGGAACTGCTTAATCCTTACAATGTGCTGTTTATCACGTACGGTAACAAACTTATGGCTAGGTTCGGAGAATCACTGCTTACTGACGCTGATGTTTTTGAAGAGGTTACCAACTATGAATCCTATGTTTTTGCTGATAAAATTCTTCAATACATACATGTAATTCCCAATGAAGTGATTGAACGCGGTGATATAATCACGCCGAACATTCATTTAGGAAAGGAACTAGAGCAGCCTACCCTGCTTTCGGACAAGCACCATCATACCATCCAAGAAGCTATCTCCCTCTACAATGCCAAGAGGTACGAACAGGCGGCAAAGCTTATGAAAAAAGCCGCCCAAGACGAACCCTCGAATCCCTTCATTCTTTATTACTATGCCGGAGCCCTTTACCGTTATAACAGAAAAAAAGTTTCGCAGTTTATTCAGACATCATCGAACTCTTGGATGCACAGACCGCAACCGAGTATTATGTGTAAATTAAACCGCATAGTGATCTTCTCAGTGAAATAGCTGACAAAAAGCTGAAGCAGGATATTATCGCTGTTCAAAATGAATTTAAAAAAGTAAATAATTCAAAAATAGCAATTGATATGTGGTTTGTCGAAGCCTATTGGAAAATCGGCACACTTTATCTTGATCGAAAAGAATATCTTAAAGGGGCTTTTGAAATTACCCGTGCTCGCGAAGTACTCGGAGGACACAGAGATATTAAGAATTATATTAAAGCGAATATCGTTTAAACCCGGCGATGTTGTTTTATATGACAGAGGTCTGGTTTATTATCGTGTTTTCGCGACTCATTATAGGTAAAGGATTTATTTTTTAACATGAATGGGATCCCCTGCTTGAATCAAACCAACAAGACGATCCCTGACGCTGTTTGTTACATAACCGAATTTAATATGAAGTATTTTATTATTTATAGACACACGTACTACCTCACCGGAGAGATGGAACTTTTTATCTGCTTCTTTATGAAAAAAAAGAGATAAATCGTCTTTTTTCACATATTTCTTTCCAGGATTCGTAACACTAAGTCCGCCGGCGCTAAGATCGCGGATATATGCATAGTCAGGTTCATCTTTGGAATCTTCTCGGCGTAATAATATGGGCAGATAAATATTTTTCCTAAAATATTCCCTACGTTGTATTGTTACAATGTCTTCAGAATTAGCCATATAAATAGTTTTATTCTCACCTTTTAACACTCTTGTTTTAAGACCATAGAGACCTGTGTAATTATGCGTGACTAGAATAACTTCATCCTCGTTTGAAAATTTTTCAAGGCTATCCAAAGATTCGAACACCAGGGCGTCCGGCAGGTGTCGAGTTATAATTCCGTTTACAGCAGTTTTTTTATCCGCACTGAACACCCTGGCCGGAGTTCCTTCCGCGATATCATTACTTGAACTTGGAACTTTATAGGGATCAAAACGATCAAATCCCAGCTTTTTATAAAATGACATCTGGATTTTTTTATCCACTTCTTCTTTTCTCGATAACAAGTGAAAGCAGGTATTAAATGTATGCGCATTCGTCAGAAGCAGATATTTTTTTAAAGGATTTTTTAGAAACCGGGACATTCGATCGACTAAGTCAAGCTCAGGCTTTGTAAGTGAGTACTTGACTATGTATTTTTCAAATCTTTTATTTACAGCTAAAGCCAATTTGTTTCGTTCCATAATCCTTTTAATAATATTTATAATTATGATTAAGCAAATAACAGCAAGGATGACGCTTATTAAAATAATTATTTCTTTTGGCGTCCTCTTAAAGCTTTCTGCGATCTCCTTGAGAAATTCATCACCATTCATTTAGATTCGTTCCTTTACCGCATTCCCCTTTCGTAATGTCTTATCACTGTTTTGCTGCATGTAATTTTTTCTGAAAAACTCCTTCTTTATATTTTTTAACCCAGTCTTTAATGATCAAATGACCTCCGAATTTCAATATGTGTTTGCTAAATAATTTTCTTCTCCATATATTGAAAACATCAAAAAAATATTTTGTTTTGCCGGTAATAAATGTAAATGATAAAATAAACATAAGACCGGGAAATAGGAAAAGCAGAATAATAATTATTTTGAATATAGTTAGAAATGAATAAAACGGAAACATAATCTTTCTGATAGCGTTATGCAATTCCTCCGGAGTTGTTCCGTCATCAGGCTTAAATAAAGGGTACTGACCGTCATAGTACTCCCATCCGATTTTATCTAAAGAGAAGAGCCGGTCTTCCTGTTCCAGCCTTTTATATAAAGCCGTTCCGGGCAGAGGTATCGGCAGTAGTACCTGTATGGTATCCACTTTTGCGTTTTTAATAAATTTACGGAAAATATTGATTTTTTTAGCTAAGGATATTTCATGATCTGAAGCTTTTTTATTAGGATAGCCGAATATAAACATGCTGTGAATAAAAAATCGATATTTATGAAATGTTTTTGTCCAGTTGATCAAATCCTTGGAACTGTAACCTTTTTGCATATTCTTTAACTCATTATCAATAGGAGATTCATACCCAATACAAATAATTTCTATATTTGCTTCTTTCATAGCTTGCAGTAATTCGGGATATCTGGCATCCGTAATTCTTGTTTGCACTGTAAAGGAAAGTTTTACACGCTTGTGTTTCTGATAAGAAGCGATTAATTTACAGAATTCGATCGCATCCTCTCTATTAGCCGCGAAATGGTCGCTTGTTTCAAAGAAATGCCTGGCACCGATTGTTTCAACAAGATGAACAACATTGTTGAACATTTTTTGAGGTGTGCAACTTCGCGCCTTGTCTTTGACAGCGCAAAACTCACAATTAGAATTACAACCTCTTGTTCTGTTAAGAGGATAGATCTTCATTTTTGTATAATAAAGCAGGCTGAAATCAGGATATATTTCAGTATCAAAATTATGTATCAAAGGTCTGTCTTTTGTCCTGATTAATTCATCATTTTCAAGAAAAGCGATACCCTTAACATTTGCTATGGGATTTTCATTCTGCCAGGCCAGTAAAAGCTCTTTTATTGTTTCCTCACCTTCCTTAAAAACAACAACATCAACACCGCTGCGGAGAGCTTCCAGGGGCAGGTTTTCCACATGCTTGCCTCCGGCAACTGTTTTTACGCCCCTGCTTTTATAGAACCCGGCCAGCTTAAAAAGCCTTGGAATGGTGGAGGAAATCGAACCATAAAAACCTACAACATCTGCCGGTCTTTCCTGCTGCAGTTTTTCATGATCAAGTTTGTTATCGTTATCTTTTGGATAAAACCTGCCATGACAATTATTCTCGTCAATTATTTCAACATCCCACAAATCCAATTTAGCGGCGGCAGTTCCCACATACACAGGCCCGACGGAAGTAGTTCTCGAAGCTACTATTGAATAAACATTGAAATTCGGAAATGCCGGAATTATAATCCTTAAACGGAATCTTCTGTTTTTCATTTTCCCCTTCCAAAATTAAGATTTGAAACCAATTAATTAATCCCTTTTTCTTTGATATTTTTGTAAAGATCAACTTGCTTTTTTCTTTTTAAACCGTGCCATTGTTTTGGATAAAGCATCCTTTAAAGAATCAATAACATTTTCGGTACTCAGTTTAAGGTCCTGCCAGGTGTCTTCGCCGGTTTCTTTTATTTCTTGAAGCTTTGAAAACGCGAAATCACGTTTTTCCCGGAGCTCATTTATCCTTGCTTGAAGTTTTGCTTTGACATTTTCCCTGACTGATTTGGCCTTGTGCTCAATTTTTTCAATTCCTGTAGTTAATTCATCAAGCTTTGTTTTTATATTTTTTACATATTCATCTCTTGTCATCATAATATTTCCTCCTCATGTCAAAAGTGATAAAAATATTTATTTAACCCGCTTGCGAAGCTTCAGCTTCCCCTTTTTTTACTTTTATTCTTCCCTTTGTTTGAAAACGTTTAATCGAACCCCAGACAATCCCGGTAACAAGAAGAATCAAAACTCCCACCCACCAGTTAATTGTCAGCAGATATAAAGCTAAATAGAAAATCCCGAAAAGTACTCCGGTCAACACAATATGACTCAACCACCATACCCATATTGGTTTGTCTATTAAAAATGAAGCCATACTTTTCTCAAAGACATTCTCAGTTTTATTTTCCTTTTCCATAATTATCTCCTTATAAAACATTTAATATTATTGATCTCCAACGAAGATCTTAAATTAATATCAATAAAATACATAATTCAATTCCTTTCAATTTTCCTGATTTCTTCTATCAACAATTCCGGTCGTATTGTTTTTTTAAGATATATTTCTACCCCTGATTCAATTACTTCATGATTATTGGAATCAGAATTATGATAATTAGACATCACTATTACAGGGATATCTTTAGTCGCTTGACACCTCTTTAACAGCCTGGTTACATCAATACCGGTCATTCCATTTATTTTTAAATCCAGAATTATAAGGTCAGGTTTGATCTTTATTGTAAACATTAATATCTTGAAAGTATTATTTTTTTTAACAATCTCAAAATTCTGTAGAATTAAAAATTCTTCCAACTCATTCATATATTCCATATCGTCATCAACTATTAATATTCTTTTTATTATCATCTCAATATAATGTATACATTAAGAGGAATACTTAACAATTCCCGGGTTCGTCTAATTACTATCCTTTTTCCTTGTTAAAGACGGTGATTAAGAAAGACTTGACATTAACATGTGTTTATTTCGTTTATTAATTCCATTATTTTAAAAGGTTTTATTAAAATCGAATCTGCCTTTTTTAGCAGATCATTCTCTTCCTGTTCCTGATTCTGCCTGATTATATCTTCATAATGGATTTTCATTCTTGCCGTAATAACAATTACCTTGGATTTAATTAATTTCTTACTCATAAAATCTAAAATCCGGTATCCGTCAAATTTCGGAATCTTTAAATCCAAAACAATAATATCATACTTATTCTTTTCAATTATTTTTTTCCCGGCTAAACCGTCAAAAGCCAGATGAACCTGATAACCCAAATCCGTTAAAGCTTCATTTAATTCATTACACATATCCATATCATCTTCTATTATTAATATCTTTTTTATCATAACATCACTTCCTGTATGGTAACTCGATACGAATTGTAGTTCCTTTTAACAATGTGCTGTCTATTGAAATATTCCCGTTATGAAGATTTATAATTTCCATACAAATGGACAGGCCGAGTCCTGTTCCTCGTGATTTTCTGGTAAAGAATGGATTAAACACATTGGATAAATCAGCTTTTTTTATACCCGATCCATTATCGATAATGGTCAATTTCATTACATTGTTAACTGTTTTTGCATGAATATTTATTATACCTTTGCTTTTTTTAATGGATTGAAATGAGTTCAATAAAACATTATTGAAAACTTTTTTTATTTGAAAAGGATCGATTTTAATGAAACTATTAAAATCATCACTTATAAATTTATTAATCTGTATATTTTCAATCGGTAATATAAGCTTAACCAAATCAACAGACTCGTCCAATAATGTAAGTATATCGATTCTTTTGAATTCGGGCAGTTTTATTTTTGCATACGTTAAAAGATTTGAGATGGTTTGATCGCCTTCCATTATTTTTTTTTCGATTGTATGTAGCTGGTTTTGAATAGGGGCGTTTCCTTTTTTCCTTTCAATATTGTACAATGCAGCCTGTATGACACTAAGCGGATTCCTTAACTCATGGGCGACAGCCGCCGCCAATAATCCCAGATCAGATAATCTTTTTGATTGCAGCAGCTGTTCTTTAACTTCTTCCAGTTCCTGTTGCGCTTTTACGCGTTCTGTCACATCCAGAAGAGTCAGAATTACTCCGTCAATCGCTTTCTTCCTGTCTTTGACCGGATGCAGACTCCAGTCCCAATATGTACAATCCGGTTTTTCCGTATTCATGTAATAATTAAACTTCTCTCCAAAAACAATATAAGGCTTGCCTGTTTTTGCTACCTGCTTGAATATTTTTTCATATTCTTTATCAGGAAAAAGTTCAAAATAATTTTTTCCGATATAATAATCAATTGCTTTTTTATTATAATTGGCATACGTGTTGTTTACCTGAATAAAATTAAAATTCGTGTCCAGATACGCAATTAAAATATGCGTATTGGAAAAAATACGCTCCAATAAATTATTTTTTTGTTTTATTTCTTTATTCTTCCCGTTTATTTCATTCTGTAACATTTTATGATTTGCTTCCAATTTATTTCCGGTTTTTTTTAATTTATTAATCTGTTTTTGATAGGATTCTTTTTTTAATTTCTTTTCATTATGTTTCATGGACACTTTATTCTCTCATTTCTTTCATTTGCCTTCGAAACTCGGTTGGTGTCAAGTGAGTAATTTTTTTGAATATTTTGATAAACGATTCGGGTTTCTTATACCCTAATTTATAAGCAATCTGGTCAATATTATAACCCGTATTCGTAAGCATTTCTTTTGCATGTTTTATTTTAACATTCAGCTTATATTCGTTAAAACGTTTTCCCGTTTGTTCCTTGAATATCTTACTCAAATATTTTGGTGATAAAAATATGATTTTTGAAATTTCATTTAAATTAAATACCCGATGATAATTTTTTTCCACATATAATTTTATTTTTTCAATTTTTGCTTCCGTACTGTCTGCGTCAAGTTTTGCGCTGTAATTCTTTTTATTGATAAGGGTGTCGATTTTTTCTTTAAATTTGATAAAATTAACCGGCTTTACGACATAATCATCGGCGTGTGCTTGTAATGCTTCTATTGCAATTTCTTCGGTACTGAAACCTGTCAATATAATTGTATAAAGTTCCGGATTTATTTTTTTTATTTCAGTCAGAACTTTTGTTCCTTTTAAACCCGGCATTCGGATATCTAATATAACAATATCCACAACGTTTATTTTATTTAATATGTTTAAGGCTTCTAACCCATCTTTTGCTTCTATAACATCATATTCATTAAAAAATTCCTTGAATTCATTGCGAAAATCCTTATCATCATCAACCAGAAGAATATTGTATGGCATTTTGAAGACCTCGACATAAATGTATAGGAAAATAAATAGAAAATAAAGTCTTAAAATTTAAAATTATTCTCAATCCGGTGCTTATGTTTTCATTTATAATTTTTTATAAATTTCACCTGTTAAAGCAAAACTATATCTTCAATTCCCCCGAACAAAATGGCGGGCAAGCTACCCAGAGATTCACCCATCCCCTGGCAGTGAGGATAAACTGCCGCCGAAATTACAGGACGTGTGAGGCGATTTAAGCAAAATAGGGTGAAAAGTATTAAGATGCAAGGTACACTTTGGAGATTTCGGAAATGAAGCAATGAGCTGCCCTGAAAGCCGCGGTTAGTTAATTCAATTATAATCTCATTTCTCTCTTGACTACATGAGTGGTGTCTGCGTATGATTGGCAAAATCGTCCATACGCTCTAATCGCAATTTACCGTAAGGAAAGGAAGAAAATCATTATTAAAAACAAAGGATTTTTTTCATATAAATTTTTCTTTATTTTTATCATCAATCTCTGTTTTTTCCTGAGTTTTTCCAGCCTGGCCATCCTGCCCAAGCATTTAAAAGATCTGGGCGCGTCGGATACCTATGTGGGCTTTTTCATGAACTCAACCGGGATTATGCTTATTCTTTTCGTAGTAAGCATGAAAAAGCTGCTGCAAAAAATAAAGCGCAAACATCTTCTGCTCGCGGGATTTTTCCTGTCGCTGGTCGTTGTTTTTTTAATGTATTTCTTTTATGACAACTTAATTATGCTGCTCATTCTGCGCTTTATTTCCGGAACAGCCTTTGCGCTTGGTTTTACCTTATTATTCAGTTTTATTTATGATATCCTGCAGCCTGAAAAAAGACGCGGCGGAGCGGCTATCTACGGTATTTCCGGGCTGCTCGCCTCACCCATAGGTTCTCTTTTAAGTGAACATGTATTTAAACAGCTCGGCCCTCAGTATTTATTTCTGCTTTCCGCTGCTTTTTTTACATTGACACTCTTCCTTATGTTCTTCCTCAAAAGTGATGTGCCTTATCAGGGAATAGCCAAAAGCCGAAATCTGATATCGATTCTTAAAGAAAGAAAAATTAAAAAAGCGGTGTATTTTGCCATGCTGCTGGGAGGAGCGTACGGAGTTTTCGTTTCTTTTATACCGATAGCCAGCGGCAGCAAAATCGGCGAAGCCAATATATCACTTTTCTTTATCGCCTATTCCGTGATTGCCATTACCATCCGTCTGCTTATTTTTAACCGGGTTGATAAAATACCTTCCAAACTGCTTTTCTTTATCGCTTTTTCCGCTTTATCCAGTGCCATGTTCTTACTTATATTTTTAAACTCATTCTTGATGCTTTTTGTTATCGGTTTTATCTACGGTATAGGCCATTCGATTCTGTTTCCCACTCTCAGCGCCCGCTTTGTAAGCCGCGCCAAAGGCAAAGACCAGGTAGTTTTTAATAACATTTTTCTTGCTTATTATATCGGCGGCGAGCTCTTTTTCCCGACCGTTATGGGGATTGGGGGCGATCTGGTCACAACGGATGCCATCTTTATCTGCATGAGTATTATTCTTTTTTCAGGGATAATCATTAACATGTTAAAGTTTAAAAGGTGATTTAAGCTGAAAACCTGCGGGTCTTTTTTGAAGTTGATTGAAAACATTTCGATAATGAGTTAAATTTACATTGAAACAAATTATGAAGAATATATTTATTTATTCAATTTTAGCGGTAGTTTTGCCATTACTCTTTTTAGGATGCCCTCTATCGAGTAGTGGAGAATGTGAATTTACCTATGTAGCCGATGAGAACAGAGCGGTGCGCCCGCTGTCCGGGATCAATCTGGGCAACGCGTTGGAAGCTCCTAATGAGGGAGAGTGGGGCGTGATACTGCAGGCGGAATATTTTACGATTATAAGAAATGCGGGATTTAATTATCTCAGGATACCGATCCGGTGGTCGAACCATGCTGCCGACGATCCTCCGTATACAATCGACGCCGGTTTCCTGGCCCGGGTGGACTGGGCTGTAAATGAGGCATTGACCGAGGGATTTATTACCATCATCAACATTCATCATTACGAAGAGATTATGAGCGATCCGGCGGGGCATAAGGACAGGTTCCTGGCCCTGTGGAGTCAGATTGCGGATCATTTTAAAGACTATTCCGCTAATCTCTACTTTGAAATACTCAATGAACCTAATGATCAACTGACGACCGCACTGTGGAACCAGTATCTTAATGAAGCCATTACATTAATCAGGGGCAGTGGCGGATCCAACGATACCAGAAAGCTGATTGTAGGCACGGCGAACTGGGGCGGAATTTCAAGTCTGAATGATTTGACAATACCCACAGCAGCCCAAGATGCCAATATTATCGTCACAATCCACTATTATAGTCCTTTCCAATTTACGCACCAGGGAGCGGAGTGGGTAACGGGTAGCGACGCATGGCTGGGCACGACCTGGACAGGCACTGCAGCGGAAACGGCAGCCGTACAATCCGATTTCAACGCGGTAAAGGACTGGGCCGATAACCACAACAGGCAGATTTTCCTGGGAGAGTTCGGCGCCTACAGCGCGGCGGACAACTGCTCGCGCATAACCTGGACCGAATATATAGTAGAGCAGGCCGAGGCCAGGGACTTTATCTGGGCCTATTGGGAATTCTGTGCCGGATTCGGAGTATATAATAGAGATATTCTTGCCGGGGCCTGGTGCGAAGAGCTGCTCGATGCACTGATCCCTGAATAAATACCCACAACACTTGATCATTAATCCTTATTTTTCTATCATTATTGTATTACAAAATGAATAAGCATACACAAAATTGGAAAAGCTGCCTTAAAAACGATCCCATAGGCTGGTGAATGGAAGAGGACAATCCTCCTGTCCGCTATCGTACGCTTACAGAAATTCAGGATAAGCCATGACTATTATCTTCCAAAAAGCCTCGGTACCTTCTGGATTTTAAGCGTATTGGCCGACTCGGGATTGACGATTGAAAATCATAATATTCACATGGCCTACGAGTATATGTTTACACATCAGCGGGACAATGGCTCATTTTGCCGCCGTCGTAAACTGCCCGGAAAAGGTTTCTTCCGGGAAGACAAACCTGATCCCTGTACTCACGCCCGAATTATACGTTTCCTAATCCACTTTGGTTACAGAGATGATATTCGTATTGTCAAGGCGTTTGAGTGGCTATGGACAACACATTGGATCGATGACATGTGGCTGTGCGGTTTCAAGAACAACCGTCACGGTTGTCTGAGGGCTGCCCTGGACGTACTGGGTGCCGCCGCTCTCCACCCGGCTTACGCACAACATCGGCGTTCGATTATCTTCTCAGCAGACAACTTCCCAACGGAAGCTGGCCGCTTGACCGTGCAATCAAGCGGACACCGCTGGATTTCGGTACTGCAGGTCAACCCAATAAATGGCTCACCTTAGATGCACTCCGAGTTATAAAAACGCTTTTTTGACTGTTTTTGTACACGTAAACATGTGAAAAAACAATCTTCTTGTTCTATGTGTGAAAATTAGCTATAATACAACAGAGGGTTAGAATACGATGAAGAGAATGCGGGTATTTTTTGTTATTTTCTTTACGCTATTTGTTATTGCCTTTCCCACCGACACACCATCCCAGACCGATACATCCTTCGTGACAGCGCATGCCGCTGTGCTTTACAGCGGGCCCGGGAACGCGGGCTACGAGACGCTTGCAGAGCTTGCCCAAGGAACAACGGTTGTCCCGCTTGCTTTGTTCGGCGATTTTATTAAAGTACGCGCTGCTCTCGACGGTAAGACGCTCGAAGGATTTATAGCCGCCATATTGTTAAAGAACCTTCCCGGCGATCTGCCCGGATTGGATGAAGACCATGTGCCGTGGACGGAAATGGTAAACATAGCCGCTATGCCCGTCTGGAATACCTGGTCTACCTGGATTGAACACGGGAAACTGAAGCATCAAAACAAAGCCGTGCTCTATAACGGCTATTTGACGCTTGTTTACGACTACGAGCCCATACATATCCCGGACAAGTTCGTGGTCCAGCTGCAATTTACGGGGCAGGGACATGACTACGGGATTGTTCTGTACGGAAGACTGAACACGGGAGGCGAGTGGTGGTCAGGTATCAGAAGACTCGATATAAGCGTATACAACGGAAGCCTTTCTCTGCTTTTCTTCGACGGAACAAAAATCGAGGCCGCAACGTTCAACCTGCCGCAGCGGCTTAAAGGAAAACGGATAACGCTGCGTTTGCGGGATAAGGGCAGCGTGATAACCGTAAGCGGGCCGGACGGTAAATCCGTGACGGAAAACCCGATCCGCCTTTCCGCACCACTTTGCCCGGACCATATGCTGTACGTCGGTTTAAACGCGGCGCCAAAGGCCGAGATGGAAGTCTCCTGCTTTTCAATCCGCGTTCCTCCTTCGGGAAAATATATTACGCTTGCGCCCGAGGATTCCGAAACACAATTTCCGCCGTTGCGAGAATTGGCTGAGAAACGAGGTATCGAAATCGGAGCCATGCTGGGCCTGGAGGGACTTCGCAATACCAATATCTTCACCAGAGAATTCAACAGGTTGGTTTCCGAGGATTTCCACTGGGCACTGATACGACCAAGCAGAACAAGTTACGATTTCAGCAGAACCGACCTGATAGTGGAATTTACAGGCAGAAACCGCATACCGGTGGAGGCCCACCATCTGGTGTGGGGAGCAAAAGAGCATCTCCCGGACTGGCTTAAAAACGGAAAATTCAGCCGGGAGGAACTGCTTGCCATACTGCATGAGCACATCAACACCGTCGTCACCCGCTACAAGGGTAAAGTCCGGGCGTGGTCTATTGCCAACGAAGTGACCAGCCGCACTCTTTGGGGAAACAGCGATCTGGACTTTTGGTACAAGAACATCGGGCCGGAGTATGTGGAGCTGGCGTTTCGCTGGGCACGGGAAGCCGATCCCGACGCGGTGCTTATTCTGAATGACGATCACAACGAAGGCGGGCCGACACAGAATGACACCAAAATAGCCGATGCCATGTACGAGCTGGTCAGGACGCTTAAGAAAAAGGGCGTTCCCGTGGATGGCGTGGGAATGCAGATGCACCTCTTATCGCCATTCGCCTTTGATAAAAAGCATGCTCCGCAAAAAGACAAGGTGACATCCACCATGAAGCGTTTCGCCGCACTGGGAGTCGACATTTACGTTACGGAATTCGATGTCAATCTATCTCAGGTTCCGGGTACTCAAAAGCAAAAATGGGCTTTTCAGGCAAAGGTGTATGCCGACATGCTCCAGGCCTGTTTAAAGGTGCCGGCCTGCAAGAGTTTTTCCATTTTTGGAATCAGTGACGCATTCTCATGGTATAATGTGTGCGACGGTTGTCTGAATCTGCCAAACGCCGAGCCTCTTCCCTTTGACAGGAACTACAATCCCAAACCTGCATATTACGCCATACGTGATGTTCTTACGAAAAAGTAAACGCACCCTCAAAGCACCCGTTATCCTCCCTTGTGTACCGGTGTTTTTTCTGAAAATAACCGCAGGGTATTAGAAGAATAATCCTAAAAGTTTAGCTTTCCCATTCTCAAAGATTAAATCTGAAAACATAAATCTCATATAATAAAGCATCAAAAAATAAAAACCATATAACCAAAGGAGGTATTTAATATGGTAAGAAACTTTTATAAGCTTATGTCTGTCGGATGTATAGTGTTGCTTCTGGCAGCCGGCTGTGCTGTTCCCGGTTCGGATAAAAGCGGCCCTTCACCAGGATCCGCTTCCCGGGCCGTGGGCAGTTATAATTACGGAGAAGCGCTGCAAAAGGCAATCTATTTCTATGAGTGCCAGCAGGCCGGACCTCTTCCCGATTGGAACAGGTGTGAATGGCGCGGTGACGCTACCATGAACGATTCGGTACTCGGAGGCTGGTATGACGCAGGCGATCATGTGAAGTTTAACCTTCCCATGGCCTATACTGCGAGCATGCTGCAATGGGCGATTTATGAGTATTCCGGCGCGCTATCTCAGGCCGGTCAGCTCAATCTTCTCAAGCAGAATGTAAAGTTCACTCTGGACTACCTTGCAGACTGCTGGAACGGAAGCTCCTATGTCTATCAGATAGGAAGCGGAAGCAATGATCACAGCTGGTGGGGTCCGGTAGAAGTAATCGAACTGGAAACTCAGGCGGGAAACAGACCGGCCTACTCATCCGGCAGCGGTCTTTCCGCAGTAATGGCCCAAACAGCGGCGGCCCTTGCCATGGGCTATCACATCTTCGGCGATTCCGTGTATCTGCAAAAAGCTCAGCAGCTTTTTAACAGAGCGGACTCGGACAGAAGCGACAGCAACTACAGCGCCGCTTCCGGATTCTATGATTCCTGGAGCGGTCCTATCGATGAACTCATGTGGGCGGCGATCTGGCTCTATATTGCCACCGGCGACAGCAGTTATCTTGCTAAGGCCGAGAGTTACGTCCCGCTTTTAAACAGACAGGGTCAATCAACAGATATAGAATATCAGTGGGGACACTGCTGGGATGATTCACACTACGGCGCCATGCTGCTGCTGGCAAGATTAACAGGCAAGCAGGAATACATCGATTTCGTCCATATGCACCTTGACTGGTGGGTAAACGGCGCCAAAGGTTATACTCCCGGCGGTCTGGCCTGGTTGGATACCTGGGGGAGCCTGCGCTACGCGACCACCGCGGCTTTTCTTGCTTTTGTGTATGCCGACTGGTCGGGCGCCGATCCGGCTAAAGCGGCGTCCTACAGGGAGTTCGCTGAAAAACAGGTAGCCTACGCACTGGGTGACAATGAAAGAGGATCAAGTTATGTGGTTGGTTTTGGATCCAATCCTCCGGAGCATCCTCACCACCGGACAGCGCACTGTTCCTGGGCCGACAGTCAAAGCGTGCCCTTATACCACCGGCACATTCTCTACGGAGCACTGGTGGGAGGTCCGGGTCAGAACGGGTCTTACAGTGATGATATCAGCAACTATCAGACTAATGAAGTGGCCTGTGATTACAACGCCGGATTTGTCGGTTCTCTGGCCAGAATGTATCAAAGCTACGGCGGATCGCCGTTAAGCTCTTTTCCGCAGCCCGAACCCAGAACGCATTATGAAGATGACGAGTTTTTCGTGGAAGCAAATATAAACAGTTCGGGCAGCAACTACAGCGAGATTAAAGCATTGGTAAATAACCGTTCAGCCTGGCCTGCTCGTGTTATTCCCAATCTTAGAATACGTTATTTTATGGATCTTTCCGAGGTGTTCGCGGCCGGATATTCGGTTGATGATATTTCAATAAACACCAACTATGTGGAATTCCCTGTGACCATCTCTTCCATCACTCAGTATACCGGTAATATCTACTATATTGAAATAAGCTTTCGGGACGGTTCGGACATTTATCCGGGCGGCCAGAGTGAGTTCGCGGCTGAAATACAGTTTCGTATATCCGCTCCCTCCGGCACAAGTTTCTGGGACCCTTCAAATGATTTTTCATATCAAGGCCTTTCATCGTCCTCCACCGGTGACAACAAGACTATCTATATCCCGGTCTACAACGGTTCAATCCTGATCTTCGGAGAAGAACCCAACGGAACCACTCCGACACCTACTCCTACTCCTACGCCCACTCCCACTCCGACACCCACACCTACTCCTACGCCCACTCCCACTCCCACTCCGACACCTACGCCCACTCCTACACCTACACCTACTCCTACGCCAACTTCCACACCGGGAGATGCCTGCGACAATCCTGAGCCCATCTCCATACCATTCACGAACAACGGCGCGGGCGAGTTCTGCTGGTCGTTCAGCTCAACTCCGGAGTATATAAACTCCTGGAACCTGGCCGAACTGACTGTAAATGGTGTCGACTATACCAACAAATGGGTTTCAGGTTACAACCTGCCTGCAAAAATAAACGGTCTCTACTACGTGTATTACCGGTCCAATTTCAGATGGGGTCACGTTGAAATTGTGGGTACGGCAGAGCCTACTCCTACACCTACTTCAACACCTACACCTACGCCCACACCCACACCCACTCCGACACCTACTCCTACTCCAACGCCTACTCCCACAGCTACCCCAACTCCAACCCCTACTCCTACTTCCACTCCGGGGGAAACCTGCGATAATCCCGAGTCGATCTCAGTACCGTATACGTACAATGGCGCGGGAGAGTTCTGCTGGTCGTTCAGTTCAATGCCAAACTTTATCAACTCGTGGAATCTGGCTGAACTGACGGTAAACGGCGTCGACTGCACCAATAAATGGATTGCAGGCTCCAATCTGCCCGCCAGGATCAACGGTCTCTATTACGTGCACTACAGAGGCAGCTACCCATGGAGTCATGTTGAGATCAAATAGACACCCACCTCGTATTTAAAAATATATTGAAAAGGGCCCCGTTATTTAAAAACGGGCCCTTTTTCATTAACTGCGGATTGTTTCTGTTATTTCAAAAAAGAGCCATACTGACAGCGGAGTTTTGAGCAATTAACAGCCGAAGTTTATTAATTTTATACCAAAAGTTTAGGAAATATATACTCCAGGGAGATTATAACTCGCGCGATTATAATTTAACGTTTAAGTAACGATATAAGGAGGTACTAATGAATTTTAAAACAAAAACTAAAATCGTTGCCTTCGCAGTAGTGAGTGTACTTTCCGTCTTGGCACTCATCTTCTCCTGCGATCCGTCCTTTTTGGACAGTTCACAAACGGCCGCGCCAAGCTCAAGCGCACGAGCAGTCTACCCCTCCGGCTCACCTGTCGCACAAAACGGGATGCTTAAAGTAGTGGGTAATAAGGTGTGCAATGCGGGCGGCAGTCCCGTACAGTTTAAGGGCATGAGCCTTTTCTGGAGCCAGTGGGCTGCCCCGTTTTATAACGCTACCCTGGTAGCCAATCTTGCAGACACATGGAATTCTCCGATCATCAGAGCGTCCATGGGAGTTGAATCCGGCGGCTATCTTGAAAATCCTTCTACCGAAAGGCAGAAGGTGATCACTATTGTTGATGCCGCGGGTGCAAAAGGTATTTACGCCGTAATCGACTGGCACGCGCACGATATTCACACATCGGAAGCGGTTGCCTTTTTTACCGACATGGCTCAGCGCTACGGAGACCAGGCGCACGTCATTTTTGAGATTTATAACGAGCCCGATTACGAGTCCTGGGCTGATGTTAAAAGTTATTCAATTCAGGTTATTCAGGCAATCAGGAATACCGGAGCCGATAACCTCATCCTTGTAGGCTCGCCTACCTGGTCTCAGGATGTTGACGTTGCTTCACGAGATCCCATTACAGGCTATTCCAATATTGCCTATTCCCTGCATTTTTATGCGGGTACGCATAAGCAGTCTCTCAGAGATAAAGCCACAACAGCTATGTCAAACGGAGTTGCCTTGTTCGTAAGTGAATGGGGAACCTGCGATGCTTCCGGCAACGGCGGTCTGGATCTCACGGAATCACAGGTGTGGATTAATTTCATGGCACAGAATTCACTCAGCTGGTGTAACTGGTCGATGAACGATAAAGCCGAAACCGCGTCTGCCCTGGTTCCCGGCGCGAGTACTACAGGTCCCTGGCCTGATTCACAACTTACCGAATCGGGGAGATTTGTGAAACAGAAAATAATGGAAGGTACGTCTCCGACACCTACTCCCACTTCAACACCAACACCTACCTCAACACCAACACCTACTCCGACTTCCACATCCGGCGATGCGTGTGACAATCCTGTTGCCATCTCGATTCCCTTTACCCAGAATGGCGCAGGTGAGTACTGCTGGTCATTCGGCTCTACTCCGGAGTATATAAATTCATGGAATCTGGCCGAACTATCTGTAAATGGTGTCGATTACACCAATAAATGGGTTTCAGGCTATAATCTGCCTGCCAAAATTAACGGCCTCTACTATGTTCATTACCGTGGTAATTTTGGATGGAGTCATGTTGAAATCGTAGGCACATCACAACCAACACCTACTCCGACTTCCACACCTACGCCTACGGCTACCCCCACACCGACACCTACTCCCACCTCCACACCTACTCCGACACCCACTCCTACGCCCACTCCGACGCCCACATCGGGCACACCATGTGCCAATCCGTCTTCAATTTCCATTCCGTTCACACGTGACGGAGCGGGTGAGTTCTGCTGGTCATTCAGCAACACTCCCAATTTCATCAACTCATGGAATCTTGTTGAACTCTCCATAAACGGTGTTGACTACACAAACAAGTGGGTTTCAGGCTCGAATCTGCCTGCCAAGATCAACGGTCTTTATTACGTGCACTACAGAGGCAACTACCGCTGGAGTCATGTTGAGATTAGATAAACCCCCGTCTTGTATTTAAAATCAAAAAAAGGCCCTGTATTAAACAACAGGGCCTTTTTTATTTTATTCACATTCATCCGGCAGACAACTCATTTATTATACGCAAAAGCCACATTACGATAATTTTTATTTGAATTATAAGCCCACAGCGCGCTTTCCATACTCTTGGTGTGAAGCAGGGTTTTACAAAACTGTTTTACCAAATTCCATGTGGAATAAAAACGCCTGTTACAATCGCTATGCATCCGCATAAACTCCTGCTGCGTCAGATTTTTAAGCGCAAACGTCAACTCAGCCATATCGTATTTTCCCCAATCCGCGGGAAAGTCAGTGTACAACAAGCTCTTTTCCCGTTCAAGTTTACGGAATAACCTTGTCCCCGGGAGCGGCGTAAGAATCGTGGTCTGGATCACATCTATGGGGTGGTGCAGGATATAGTCGGCCTTATGTTTAAGGCTCTGAGCGGTTTCCTCCTGCGTACCGTTGATAAAAGCGCCCAAGACGGCGATCTTGTGTTTGTTAATGTTTTTCAGTGCTTTTTTATAGTCTATGCGCAGGTTAACCTTTTTATTCATCAGTTTCAACTCATTGGGTTCCGGAGATTCCAAACCCAGAAATACCATTTTACAGCCTGCTTTTCGTGCCCACAACAAGACATCATCATTCAAACCGAAATTCAACGAGGCCTGACAAAACCATGCTTTATCCAGCTTTCTTTGTACCATTCCCTGAAAAAGCCGTACCGCCCTTTGGGCCGAGGCTTTACTGTAGCCGATGATATTATCATCAACAAAAAAGATGTACTGTTGGGGAATCCGCTCAAGCTCATTCAGTACATCTTCCACCGGACGCTGTCTGTATTTCCTGCCGTTAAACGCCGTAACGGAGCAAAATTCACAGTCCATGGGGCATCCCCGCGACGTCTGCACAGTGGCAAAAGTATAGTGTGAACTGAATATGTCCCTGCGCGCGACCGGCATATTGTCAAGCTCTCCCGGTGTGGCTGTGTATCTTTGCTTAAGCTCGCCCTTAAGATAATCGTCCATAATACGGGGCCATACAGCCTCCGCTTCACCTATCACAACAGTATCCACATAGCGCAAGGCCTCATCCGGCAGCATGGAGGCATGAATTCCTCCCATAACTACCGGGATACCCTTGTTTCGGTAGTGCGAAGCGATCTCATACGCTCTGCCGGCCGCTGAGGTGAAAGCGGTGATCCCAACCAGATCCGCCTGTTTTAAGGTAAACCGTTCCATATTTTCGTCTATTAATTCCACGTGAAAAGTATCGGGAGTCAAGGCCGCGATTATTCCCAGAGCCAACGGAGGAAAGCGGGAGGACGAGTTGACGGTTAATCCTGTTTTATGAGGATTGACCGGATTTATCAGCAGCAATTTCTTTTTACCCGCACTGCCCGGGTCATGCTTCGGGGCGGGCTGGTTCACCGCTTTTTTAATGTCCCGTAAAAGCATAATCACACCAACCGTATAACATAAAAGTGCCATAACACAACAGCCGCAAAACTGAACGATTATTTCACTATCACGCGGAATCAACAATAGTGTGGTCACGGCTGTTATACCTATAAAAAAACTAACAGGCATAACATAGGGAGATTTTTGCTTCAATCTTATCACCGCATCCCTGTTTTTAAGTGTTTGCTTGACGGCATAATAATAGGTCATACTAAAACCTGCCAAAAAAAATGCAAATTGAATTATCATCAGGGGATAAGGCGGCATCATTAAGAGCGAACAGGACACATTGATCGTTAAAAAACAAATTAATGGAATGAAATATTTTGCTTTCATACAATCCTCCGGATATGTAATAGTTTTCAATGTAAAACTACTATAACCCGGTGGATACTCCAATAAAATTGTGATAAGTGGTTATATACGGATGATAACAGGCAGATATCCGTGTTAAGCTGCTCGTATTATGTGTGCTTTTTGTTTACTTTCACCTGAATTTTTTCCTGAACAGCGTGCAGTTTGCTGTTTAAATACAGGCTGTAACGGTAAATAAAAAAGGTGACACTCAGGCCCACTACTTCGGCCAAGCCTGTGATGAGAAATAAGAAAAATATCTCAGTGAGGCCGAAGAGGTATGAGCTTGCCAATGTACCGCTTCCGATCGTAAAGAATATGCATAGAAAAGCCCATAAGGTACGGGAATGCACCGTGCGCAGAACGATTGTAAAGACAATTCTTGAGATTATTCCAATAACCGCGCCGGCGCCGCATCCTTTTAACATCCCTATAAATAAATTGTCTTCAAACAAATAGACAAAAGGAAGGGCAACAAGGGCACCGAGCAGCGCGGAGACTACAGCTGTAAACAGAAATTCTTTGAGTTCTTTATACACTCGCACTTCAGATGCTGAGGGATCTTTTAAACGCTTTGACATAGTTTCGTGAAACCTCTAACTCCTCACTTATTTCTTTTAGCTTCAACAAAAGCCGCCCGCCGAACCAGGGGATTATTTCCCTGATCCAGCGGATGTTCACAACATAAGATTTATTTATACGGATAAAATATTGTGAGCGAAAATTTCGCTCAATTTCGTATAATTTTTGATTTATCTCAAAACGCTCCTGTACTGTGTGACAATACACATAGTTACCCCAGGCCATGAAAAACAGTATCTGTTCGACCGGTACAACCGAATACCCGTGTTTTCTTTTCCCGATGATAATTTCATTGTCCGTTTTTGCCGTAATACTTTTAAAAGAATCGATGAAATTAACCAGCTCCTCAGGATTTTTCTCATCGTATATAATAACAATACCCTTTTCAGGCAGGGGTGCCCCACGCGGAACCAATGTAACACCGGCTTTATCCGTGATTAAGATTCCCCGGTCAGAAAGCAACTCCTTAAGCACATTGTTATTCCCGATATTTTCCCAGTTCATGTTCATCACTATTTATTTCTATAATAGCGTACTCAACACTGAGTATCAAGCTTTTTGAAAATAACCATAAAAAATCACGCACCAAACTTGTTAATGCCATGATAAGGAACTATACTTTAAAATGGGATGAACATCATGCTGAGAAAAATATGTGCTGTTTTGGGTATCTTTATCTTTATAGGAAGCGGTGCTTTTGCCAATATCGGGCTTCCGGTTCAGGAACCGCCTCCGTCCGGTGATGTTTTTGCGTCCGGGGGGGGCCTGACTGCACTGCGTCTGGAACACGAAAAACTCATTCTCGATCTTACCCGCAGGGAAGCGGGTTTTTCACACGCCCGCTATACCATCCGCAACACCGCGGGCGGGGAGATCTCTACCGATCTTATTTTTATCACACCCTACATGTATAACGTAAGCGTGTCTGTCAATTCGCAGGAGATCGAGATACAGCAGGAAAACATACCCTTTAAGAAACTACCATGGAAACCTGTCTTTCCTGAAAGTTGGGGAAGGGAAGAAATACCGGCATACCGGTTTCATGTGTCTTTTCCCGGCAACACCGAAACGGTCGTGGAAGTGATGTTCAGGCTGCCGGCGGGTTATGATAACCGGGCCGAGGACATGGGACTGCATATGGGCGAAGCCGCGCATGCGCTTAACTGGGCTGTGGAATCCGACTCGACGGTCTGGTACCTCTATAATCTGGACGCGGCCGGAACGTTTTCGGGCGGCATCCGCCGCCTTGACGTGGAGATCATCATTCCGGAAAACGACGATGTGGAGGTCAATATTCCGCTTGTGCAAGGCAAGACCGCCAACGGCGTTAAAAGCTTCACCGGATCGTTCGCGGGTATGCCCGCGCCCTACATCGAAGCCAAGAGAAAGCACGAAGCGGTCTACAGCATGTTCGGCGGGAGTGCGGGCGGCGGTCTGGTGACCAATTACGTGGATTACACGGAGTTTATGGCGCAGGCCATGGTAGATTTTTATTTCTATAACCACCAGCTTTCAGCCGGCGTGGAGGGCAACCCCTTCGGCACCGGTATCAAGTTCCCCGTCATCTACACCTTCATCCTCGGCGACAAGGTGCATCCCTATTTCGCCTTCTTCGGCGATCTCCGCTTGAGTGCGGGCGCATTGTTCGAGCTGTCGCCTGAAAGCGCGGTCGGTTTCCGCATTTCGGGCGGTATGAGGTTTACAATGATGATACTTGAAATCGCCTACGATTTTTATCCGTTCGACACGGACAAAGGCTATATCGGGAGGATGACCTTTCTCTACAAGATCTCACTTTAAAGAAGGTATTACATGAATTCAAATTCACCGAGAGCATCCAGCAAAGGCATCATATTAATTCTTGCCTTCATGCTTATAAATCTTTACGGCTGCCGCCAGCTTGAGATTAAAAAAACAGGCACAGCCGATGTATCGCTTTATAAAAAGTATGAATCTTACTTTTCCGTGGGAGCGGCGGTAGCGCCGAAACACCTCTCAAGCGTTGCCGATATTCTGGAATTTCATTTTAACCGGCTTGCCGCGGAAAATGATATGAAATTCGGCCCGATCCATCCGGCAGCTGGAAGATACAGTTTCAGTAACGCGGATGCTATCGCCAATTTCGCGAGAAACAACAGCATGACCATGACGGGACATACGTTTGTCTGGCACCGGCAGCAGCCTTCATGGCTGTTTTCGGGTCTTAGTCCGGGTAATACCCGCGATATTGAAACCCTGAAAAACCAGCTTAAAAACCACATTGAAACGCTTGTCAACCGCTATGATGATGTGGTCGACAACTGGGATGTGGTTAATGAGGCGATTTCCGATACAGGAGGTAAAACCTACCGCGACGGCAGTGAAGGTTCGGAGTGGTATAGAATCTTTCAAAGTGAGGAGTACATTTACTGGGCTTTTAAATACTCCCAGGACGCTTTGGCGGCCAAAGGATCAAACGCCAAGCTGTATTATAATGATTATAATGTTACAGTTCCGTCAAAACTGAACAAAATCTTATCCATGGTACAATGGCTGCGCTCCCGCGGCTTACGTATCGACGGAATCGGTCTGCAGGGCCACTGGAAGCTGGACTGGCCGACACTAAGCGATATCCGCAGCGCTATAAATAAGATTTCTACCGCCGGCCTGGAAGTAAAAATCAGCGAACTGGATATTTCCATTTATACAAATGACGACTGGTCCACACATGCCTGGGAAGCGGAAAAAGCGTTTACCGAACAGCTTGAAACGCAGCAGGCGGTGCGTTACAGAGAGCTTTTCATGTTGTTCAAAGCCAACAGCGGCAGGATAACAAGTGTTACCTTTTGGGGAGTTTCGGACGACGCCACCTGGCTGGATTACCATCCGAAAAGGCGTAACGACTACCCCCTGCTTTTTGATGACAGGCATAAACCCAAGCTTGCCTACTACGCAATAACGGACTTTTAACCGATACATGGAGGACTTACAACCAGCCGCCTGCTGATAACAGCTGCCGGCCTTTCTACAGGTCCACACCCCACTTATACTGAATTTTAAAGTAAAGACTTGAGTTTTCTAAAAAAGAGCCTATCTGGGACGTACGATTGAGGGTAAAAGGCTCATCTCCTACCTGATGCCATGAGACAAAGATATCGCAGCCTACTTTGATATGAAACGAATCAATCGGCATGATATCCAGCTCCGCGCCCAGCATCAGGCTTCCCAACCTCTTGTAGTCCACAGTCGTGCCCTGATCCACTATTTTATCTTCATAGAGCAGAGGAAACAGATACACTGCCGAGATTGAAGGGCTTAAAAGTGAATCCGCAAAACTCCACTCCAGATTAAGGGTCACTCCCTGCAAGAGCGCCTCCTGCAGAGAAGCAAGCCGGTTGAGCAGTGAGCGATAATAAAACTCTCTGTAATATTTTTCAGTCTGACCCAACGCGGGCTGACCGTCTGCGTAATCCTGCAGGTAGCTGTCGTCATAATCGAAAGTAAAACGCCCGATATACTGGACATTCAGATAATGCTCGTCTTCCGCGCCATAACTCAGATCAAAACCAGCGGCCCAGCTCAAAGCGGGCGGCCGGATACTGTAGGTTCCGGCGCAATATCCGTCCTGAACTTCAAAACCCACCTCTGCCCAGACACCCACACCCTCGATCGTGGTCCTGAAATCACAGCCGAACTGGTGCACTCTGGTTTTGTTTAGGCTTATCGCAGCGACACCGTACAGCGCGCCTAAATCAACAAGCCCGATATCCGGCGTATAAAAGGAATCAAAATTATAGATATAGCTGAAAGAGAAATCCATGAACTGTAAATAAAAGCTGCATTTTGCACCCGCCACAAACGACGTAAGATCATAAGCGGTCTGCTCCGTTTCCACTGTACTGGCGGGAAATTGGGTCTGAAGCAGCGCTTCGGAATCTACAGGCATAATATCCTGCTGGTTAAAAGGAATATACACCACAGAGAAAGATACCGCCGCAGAGGGAAAATATTCCAACGATAAGGCAAACACAGGTATTTTTTCAGCCCGCGGCGACAGGCTGTAATCACTGGGATTCAGATTATCGGTGGGATTTATCCTATCGGCCGTACCCCAGTTAAAATACTGGAAACCAACACGTACGGTAAAATGCTCCGGCGACCACCGCAGATAATTTTCAAGAGGAGAGAGTGAGAAGATATCCCCCCACTCTCCCGCATCATTCATGATCATTTTGTATTCCCAATTCGAGACAATTTCCAGCCCGGTCTGCCTGACCCGGATGCCCAGCGTATTTATAAACTGAGGTGATTTGAAAGGCCCTTGGAAATCCGTGTAATCTTCCATTATTCCCGTGCGCAGACTGCTTATATGTTCTCCGGTAAGGGTGAGGGACAAGCTCTGCCGCATGTCATGCCAATCACCGACATCCCCCTGCTCCTGTTCCGGCGCAGACTCTGAATCTTCACTTATAGCTTCAAACATCTCATCATACTCATCCGCAAACGTGTAGATACCCATTATAAGCAGACACACTATCGCATATATTATTTTAACCGGCTTCACTCTTTACTCCTCTCATTATCATACCCGGCGGTTCAAGCCTAAAATCGGGTGAAGATCACCGCTATTTTGTCAGATTCTGGACCGAGAAAACACTGTCGTCTATTCCCGTGTTCACATAGAGATTATCTCTTTCCAATAAGGTTTTATGGTCCTCCAGATGGTTCTCGATTACCATCTTTGTTCCCGTAAGAACTCCTCGGGTATTCTTAACCTCCAGAACGATAATGCTCTTAAGCAGCCTTCTTTGCTGCCTGCTGTCGTAACAGTCCCGCTTATACACGAAATAGTTGTCTTTATTGACCCACATCACCATTTTGGAATAGGGCGCGCTGCTGTCTTTGGGAAAGGATTCGACAACATAACAGTTCATCCCTCTGAACACCTCTTCTCCCACATAATTATACGTAAACTCTTCATAGTCCCTGTCTTCCATATCGTAGTAAAACAGATCAGAACCCATAAACTCGCCGTCCTTTTTCGAGGAAGCTATTTTTCGCACCTTGCCCAATGCGGGCAGATACAGCCGCTGCTCATCATCCGCGTTCTTGCGGGCTATAGTCAGAAATTTTGTTCCTTTTACGTCCGCGGGCTCCACAAACTCAATAAAGCTGTCGCGTCCCCGGCTGCCCTGCTTTGAATACATCTTAAACTTACGCGTTTTTTTATTTCCCCGTTTGTCTATGAGTACCATGGTTATCAATGAGTAATCATCGTTGGATTCCAAAAGCTCGAATGTCTTTTTGGCGATACCGGCTCCCCTGTTTGCCTGGGAAAATCCGGCCGCAATCACGATCAAACAAAATATACTTACGGCTATAAGTTTCTTTTTCATTATATTCCTCCTAAAAATAAGTGTGTTAAGCGACCAGGCGCTTCTTATTATTTGTATCCTCTTCTTTACCGAAAGGTTTTATAAACACAAACAGTACCGGAGTAATCAACAGATCCGCGGCCAGTGCCGCTGCGATTCCCACAGTAAGCAGTACGGCCAGCTGGATAATACTGTCGATACTGGTAAACATAAACGCGGAAAACCCTATCATCAGGATTACCGAGGTAAATACCAGCGCCCAGCCGATCTTCCTGAAGGTCTCCCTGTTGGCGCGGAAGTACGACCTGCTCGTTTTATACTCTTCTTTGAAGTGCACAAAGTAATGCACGGTATCGTCAACCGCGATCCCGATGAGCAGCGGCGCCACCACAATAGTCATCATATTCAGCGTGATATTTAAAAGGCCCATCAAACCCGCCACAATGAGAACGGGCAGTACATTGGGTATCATGGATAACAGACCCACCGGAATAGAGCGCAGCACCAGCATCATCATGACGGCTATACCTAAAAAAGCCACGAATATTGAAATAATCTGTCCGTCAACCAATGCTCCGACCGACTTGATAAAAATCGACATATCCCCGGTTATCGTAGCCTTGGCGTTAAAAGGAAATCTTTCCCGGGCAAATTTTTCGATTTCAGCAAACACCTTGCGTAACGTGGTGGTAGAACGTTTTACCTGCACGGAAAGACGTAAATACTGATTGTTGTAATCCACCCAGTTCGTCAGCTCACCGCCGCCCGACATATCGTATAAAAGCAGATACTGGGCGATCAGCTCTCTGGAATCGGGGATTACAAAATAGTTTTTATCGTTATTGTGCATGGTCATATTGATATCCTTCACCAGATCGTTAAGGCTCATGGTGCGTTTGGTTGTGTCATAGCTATCAATAAGCTTTTCCAGATCAGCAAGCGCCTTAAGCACTTCAGGCTCCTGGGCCAGCTCCTCTTCAGGCAACTCAATTAACACTTCATAAGAGTAAAGCGCGCCCAGATTATCGGTTACATGCTTGGCATCCCGCACAAATTCATTACGGTCTCCGAACAAACGGATGAAATCCGAATCAGGCTCAACCTGCGCAATAAAAAAGGGTATTACCAACAGCACGGCAACACATATCACCCCTACGGGTAAAGAGCTTTTCAATGCCCGATCCGCCCATTTCAACATAAACCGGCTGGAACGTGAGTTATCAACAGCTTCTGTGTCTTGCCTGACCGAAGCTCCGGCCGCACTCTTTTTGTCTTTTCCGAAAGAGAGAAAGATCGGGATCAGGACCATCACCAAAATATAACTGATGAGTACACCCAGAGCGCTGGCCATACCCAGATTGCGCAGCGGCACCATGGGCACAAAAATAAAGGAGGCAAAGCCCACGGCGGTTGTAAGGGCCGTAAGCAGGCAGGGCCAGCTCGCGTGCTCATAGGCATATCGTACAGACTCTTTGCGTTTACCGGTCAGTTTATAATTCCTTCTAAAGTGATTGATAATATGAATGGAATAACTCACAGCGATGATCAACAATAAGCAAGCAAGGATAATGATAAAAGAGGAAAGCGGAATCCCAAACCAGCCCAGCAATCCGAAGGTACTAATGGTCGCGGCCAGAATCACAATAACCGAAGCTAACACGGCCATTGGAAAGCGGAAAATAACAAGCAGGAGAATGATACAGATGAACAATGTGATAATAAAGGTTCTGCCGGTTTCCGCTATAATGGTCTCATCGGTTTTATAATCGGTTACCGGCATGCCCGTCGCCGTGACGATGCAGCCATTCTGCTGATTGCGCTGCAATATCAGATCCAGAGCGGGCGCAATAAGCATTTTAGGTTCCATTATATTCAAATATACGCTTTTATCTTCAACTTCCTCTTCAAAGAAAACATCCCCCTGCAGAGCGATTTCCTGTGAGCCCGCCCCTGTTTTTACCAGCGGAATGTATACGTTTTCGGGTATGGTTTGAAACTCGATAAAAATACCGGTTTTTTTGGCATCCTTAGACAGCAGCCGGTCCACATACACCTGTTTTACCAACAGTTTGTTCTTGATTTCATTAAGCCCGGCAGGATCTTCAGGTATGTGGGCACTGATTAAATCATCAACATACAAATCCCCGTCAATAACATCGAGGTATTCCATGTGGGTCACGGATGTCACTCTTTTGGCAAAAGGCAGATGCTGTTCCAGATCATCACTTAACTGCTTTATAAATCCAAGGTTTTGGGGGGTGAAGATATTGTCCGCCTCCACCATGACAAACACAAAATCTTCATTTCCGAAAATATCGTGAAACTGCTGCAGCTTAAGATTAACTTCATCATCTTTTTCAAACATGGACTCGTTTGAATTATCGAGCACCAGTTTGTCCAGACCCAGATAGCCGAACACAACCAAAACCGCTACAGCCAGGGAAAAAAACCACTTATACCTGACTATAACGTTCATCCCGATTTTTGAGGCCAGACGGCCGATCTTATTGTTTTTCATAACTGCTCCTTCATCAAAATTATGAACATGAACTATTATTCAGATTATTGGCAAATATACGAACTTTTATTCATATTGTCAAGCATATAAATGAACTTTTATTCATATTTTTCATTGACAAACAGGCGATAACCATTTAAATTTTAAGGTGAGGAACAATGAGTCAGGACAACAGAAAAACACGGACACCCGTTCAGGACCGGGCCATAGAAAAGAAGAATCACATAATAGAAGCGGCTCAAAAACTGTTTTCCGAAAAAGGCTTCTATAAAACCAACTCCAAAGAGATAGCCGATCTGGCGGGTGTATCTATTGGCACCTTCTATTCATACTATAAAGATAAAAAGGATCTGTTTCTCGATGTGGTAAACCTTCATTTTAAACAGATATTCAGCAATCTGCTTGATTCCATAAACAATACCGAGTTTATACCGGATGATAAATATCAGTTTGTACGCTCATTAATCGAACCGATCGCCAAAGCGCACGAAACTTTTTTCGATCTGCACGACGAGATCAACATCATGAGGCACTCCGATCCCGATGTAAAACGTAAACATGAGGAATATGAAGCAGCAAGCGTTCAAGCGATCATAACGTTACTTAAAAAATTTAAGAACATCATACAGATCACTGATTATGCAACCGCCGCCTTTTTGATCGCAAAAATCGTTGATGAGATCATCCATACCTTAAAACGCTCGCAGGCGTCCGGCAGAAACATTGATACTGAAAGCGTGCTGGACGAACTGATAAAGATGATCGCCCGTTATGTGTTTAAGGATGGGTCCTGAACTTTCTTACATTGCTTCCTTATATTTCACCTATGCTAAAAAACTATGAACTCGCTAAAAAGCACCATACTAATCTGGCCTTTTGTTAACAGCGCTGCAAGATTTAATTCATACAGTTGCCTGATACCTGATATACCATAAAAAAGCCGGAGGTACTTCCTCCGGCTTATAGAAGGTTTCAATATATTTACTAGAATCTATAACCTATACACACTCCTGCTCTGATGTTCCAGCCCCACTTGACGATATCGTCGTCATCATAATTTCCGGGATTTTCCGGGGTAAGACTATATGAGAAAAGAGCCATAACGCGCGCGTATAAACTCTCCGTAATGTCAAAGTCCGCGCCCACACCGGCCAGGATATAAAGGTCGTTCAATGAAGCGTTCTGCTCATCACTATAACCATCTTTCAAGTCGGTATCGTCATCGTACAACGATAGATTAAGCTGATATTCGGCGCCCAGCATGGGAAAGATTACCACTCCCCCCATATCAAAAGGATACTTGGCGAGCACGGTGATAATCAGGTAACTTGCTGACATATCTTCCATCAGAGTTGTCTGGGCATCGGAAGCCGCGTCATCTTTGGTACCGTCCACTGAAATGGTTGCTCCCGGACCTCCCAAGGTGAAAGCATAGGACAAATTCACCATCACGTAGGTAAGGTCAACAAATACTCCCCCGGTGAGCGCGCTCCACCCCATTTCAAAATTTACCTCAGGACCTCCGCTGTCATCCGATTGTGCGGTCACCCAATAAACAAAATTGATCCCCGCTCCCGCGCTGATGCTGATATCCTGGGCAAACGCGCCCGTGGATAACAGTAAAATTAGCAGCAAACCAATAATCTTTTTCAAAGCACAATAGAAATGTCCTCATCCGCGCTTTAAATGGGAAACCCGGCATCCCTCTCTTTCACTCATACAACTTCTTTATCACCGTCTCTATAGGCGGTTCGTGGATGGAAATGTCGCGGATGGTGTTCTTTTCATTGATGGTTTTTATAAACCGGTTCAGTTCTATCTTGGCAAGATCCAGCTCCAGCTCGGCTTCGTACTCGCTGAGCATGCGGATGTTTTCCACACCGCGCTTTTTCAGCACGGGCAGTTTTTCGTGAGTGGCCAGGCGTACCACCTTTTTTGTTCCCAGATAATTCTTCAGCGCGTTCATCTGACCGTCGAACACGATCTGGCCGTGGTTGATCACAATCACCCGCCGGGCCAGGTGTTCCACGTCATCCATGTCGTGGGTGGTAAGTATAAAGGTTACTCCTTCGGCGTTCATCTCTTTGATGAAGATGCGGATCTGTTCTTTGGCGATCACATCCAGACCGATGGTGGGCTCATCCAGAAACACGATCTTGGGATTATGCAGCATGGCCATAATGAACTCGCACCTCATCCGCTCTCCCAGGGAAAGCTGGCGTGTGGGTTTTTTGATGATCTCATGGGCTTCGAGCATGGTTACCATTTTATTGAGGCGCTTTTTGTAATCCGCGGTCTTAATATCGTAGATGGCCTTGTTCATATAGAAGGAATCCAGCGGCGGGATGTCCCACACCAGCTGCGACTTCTGACCGAACACGGCTCCGATATGAGCCACGTATTTTTTACGCTGTTTCCAGGGCACATAACCGTACGATTCAACCTTGCCCGCGGTCGGGAAAAGAATACCGGTGAGAATTTTAATGGTGGTGGATTTGCCCGCTCCGTTGGGACCCAGCAGACCCAACAGTTCTCCCTTCTCAATGGAAAAACTGATGTTTTTCAGGGCCTTTACGAGTATTTTTTTGCGCACGAAGATGCTTTTTACGGTCTCCCAAAAGGTATGACCCCTTTTGTAGGTGACATAAGTTTTGCAAAGATTTTCAACATTGATAATCATCTGTTTATCATTACCTCCCCATATCTAGATACAGGCGGCGGCTGTTTCCAGAGCACGCACTGTGGACCGTCATTTTTACCCGCCCGCGCTTGTATAAGATCGCAACATTCTGTACCAGAAAAAAATACTGAATACCAAAAAAAACACACAGCTTACCAAACTGATCAACAACCAGTCCAGAGGTTTGCCCAAAATAAGCGAAGCCGGGAAAAATCCCATCAGGGCCAGGGGAATACAGGCGGTAATCAGGATCTGCACGCCTTTGGAAAAAATACTCATGGGATACATGGCAAAGCTGGTAAGTGCCTCAAATATTTCGTACACCCTGAAATTTCCCACCCATTTAAAGCCGCTGGCCGCCATGATAAAGGCGAATGACATAAACACGATTACGGAACAGACAAACAGCAGAATAAAGGCCACCCAGTTTAACGCGCCCGGGTCCGGCACCTGCGAGACCGCGAAAATGAACACGGCGATTCCGCCCAAAAGCTTGCCCAGGTCTTCGATATCGATACCCGTAAGCAGGGTCATGAACAGGATGTTGCGCGGCTTGATCAGCAGCAGGTCGTAGGTGCCTTCTCTTATCTGGGTGATCGTGTTCCAGACAATCCCCGCGAAAAAGGGAAAGGTGATGCCCTTGGATAATAAAAACACGGCCTGGATCAGAAAGACCTCATGGAACTTCCAGCCCGGGAAGCCGGCCCCGGAGCTGTAGATCAAATAGGTTACCAGCGGGATAATCAGCTCGAACACAAGCATGATAAAGGCGCTCACAAACAGATCGATCCTGTAGGCCATGCGCGTGGCCAGGGCGTTTTTAAAGGCGGTAAGATAAATTTTAACCTGCGATTTCATGTACCCACTCCCGTAAACTTCTTTACCCCCAGGCGCCAGAGCAGCTGGGACACAAAAAACATCACCACCACGGCCGCGGCCTGAATTGCGATAATATGCGGCAGCTCGAAGCTCATACCGGCCAGCTCATAAGATCCTATAAACACCCGGATGGGTACGTACGTGGCGAACTGGAAGGGCAGGAAAAACAGGACCTTCTGCACGGCCAGAGGAAAAAACACCAGAGGGATAAACACACCTTCGAACAGCATGCTGAATATCATGATCATCCGTCTCACTCCCTCGGCCCTTATCAGCCAGAAACCCATAATTCCGATACAGTAGTTGAGAAAAAAGTGCATCATAAACCCCAGCAGGATGGAACAGAGCGCCCAGCCCGCATGAGCCGGAATCAACGTCAGCTGAAACAAAAAAAAGAACATACAGTAAACCGGTATAAACTCCCAGACAAAGCCCAGCGCACGGTGCCCCACCTTTTGCGAAAGCGCGAAAAAGCGGTGGGACAGGGGCCGGATCATATAGGTGACGAAACGTCCGGTACGAATGAGCATGTGCAGGTTCCAGGCCGCGAAGTCCATGACCAGGTAATGAATAATGGTTACCACGGCATAGTAGGTGATCATCTGTTCCAGGGTAAGGCCGTTGAGTACGGTTTGATTCGTATACACGGCCCGCCAGATAAACACCTGCACCAGAAACTGCACCGGACCCACGAATAAAGAGATAAGCATGTGCGAACGGTAGGCGGCCCACTCTTTATAGGTGACGAACGCCACGGCCTTGATGATGCGGATTTTTTTTAGTAGGTAATTTAAAATTTGCTTCAATGTGCGTTATTAAACGGCCCGCGTATGCGCCTGTTCAATTCCGGAGCCGATCATAATACGTGTTTGCGCGCGGTCCGTTCTTTACCTCATTCAATCCCCGACCAGGCGATGGCCAGCGGGCTTACCCATGCTTCACCGTGCCAATCGGGATCAGGATAAAAACCCACGAAAATAAAGTTCTCTTTGGGATCGATGAACAACCCCGCTCCCTCAGCGCCTTCATGGTCATAGGTGACGTCGCTTAAAAAGCTGTGCTTGTTGATCTCCCAGCCCAGGCCGCAGGTCCACTTAAAGCTGTCGTCGAAGATATGCGGCTGCCAGTTGTAGGCTTTGATTTCCTTTTCCTGCGGCTTTGTGGCCGCTTCAACTGTTTTTCTGCCCAGAATCCTCTTGCCATTGAAGGTTCCGCCGTTCAGCATCATCTGGCCGAATTTACACAGATCCGCAAGTGTGGACAGAATACCGCCCCCTCCGAATAACGATGGCGTGGGTATTTTTTCACGCGTAAACTTCAGCCTCTCTTTGTTCCACGGCGACGCCATGCACACCTTATCCTTCACCTTGTCCGGCACAAAAAAATAGGAGCTGTCCATACCCAGCGGCTTGAAAATATGCTCTTGGATATATATATCATAATCCATTCCCGATAAGCGCGCGATCAGTTCCGCCAGGATATTAAAGCCTTTGGAGCAGTAGTTCCACACGGTTCCCGGTTTAAACTGCAGCGGTCCGGTCAATGTCTTCTTGATCCAGTTCTTTTTGTTCACTTTACCGCTTTCCCATTGTTCCGGATAAGGCTCGAAAAAATTGCCCGGATCGGCCTTTAAGCCCGAAGTATGAGTTAAAAGCTGAAAAACAGTAATATGTTTGTGCATATCGGTATCAAACTCTTTAATAAAGTCGGCAACCGGCTGGTGCAGAAAGAACTTTCCCTGTTCCATCAACTGTAAAAGGCCGGTTGTGGTGAATACCTTGGTAATCGAGGCAATGGGCCGAATGCTGTCCGGTAAAAAATCGCCCTTGTCCTCGTAAGCGGACTGCTTACCCATTGAGTGGTGAGCCAGGATCTTGCCGTCTTTGGCCAGCAGATAACCCGCGGCCTGAATCGTTCCCTTTTCGATAAGCGCCTGAAAGTGTTTGTCCAGACTCTCCAAAGCCTGCGCATTATAGCCCACTTCTTCGGGATTACAGTCGGTTTTACCTAAATGGATCATGTGCTCCTCCTTTTTTTGAAGTATAGTACAGGTTAATCGATATAAACGCAATAACAAAATCACTCTGGTTTTCTTACATGGCCCGGGCCGGTTATCTAATTTGAGTTTATAAGCAGCCATCACTGGCACTCCCAAAATAAAAATCCGTTTGACAAAACTTTATTAACTATATATTCTATCGATTTAGTAGATATTAATTATTTATTAATGTCTACAACATAATTCATTAATACTTTCTCTCTATGTTTTACTGAAATTAATATCCGCTGTCGGCGGATACACAACAACAAAAGGAGATATACATGAAGAAATTTTTACTAATTGTAATGGCCGCATGTATGACTGCTGCCCTTTTTGCTCAAGAATCCGAGCCTCAATCGACCCTGTACGGTTATTTCAGACTGGACTTTGATTATACCAAAGCCATGTCCGAAGATGACACTTTCAACGCACTGGACGGCTTTAATGTCGCCAGATCGCGGTTGGGCTGGGAGTACCGGATGAGCGAGGTACTGAAATCGGTATTGGAAGTGGAGCTTTTCGAAAAGCAGACGTTCACCGACAATGACACCGGCGGAACCGATACCACCGAAACACTGCGCACCATCAACATCAGGCTCGCCTACATCAGCTGGGAAGTTATTGAAAACCTGACCTTGTCCGCGGGTAAAATGTACCAGGTCTTTACTCCGGAATCACTCGATCTTTATGATAAGAAAACAGACTGTATCGAAGCCGCTTATGACTTCGACATCGGCACGTTCGCCCTGCAGGTGGGCGGCAATGACGACGTGGACAAACAATCATTATTGATAATGCCCGGGTTGATCATTACTCCGGACCTGGGAGACATAAGCCTGAAGGCGGGAGTGAACGCGCAATTTGTGACACCGTACGCAAGCGACGATGATATGGGAATCGGGGCTAATGTGTATGTGATTTTTGGTATTGCAGACCTCGAAGTGATCCTGGACGCGGACGCCTTAGACCTGCATGATGAAGCCGCCGGCATAATAAACGCATACGCGACTCTGAAGTATACGATTGACATACTAAAACCGGTGGTAAATGCGTACTTGTACGATCTGGCCGCCAACACGGGCGATGTGGAAATGAACATTGACTTCGGAGCGGAAATTGAAGCTGTGAAAGGCTTTGTAATCTATCCTTTCCTCACACTTAAAAACCTCAGTGAAGCCAATGGCGCTGAAATGGATTGGGAATTTACTCTTCGCTTTCAATGGAAACCCAAATACAAATTCTAACTAACGGTCTAAGCCTGATTTCTTTTTTTATGGTTGCAGGGTCGGCGCAGAAGCGCCGGCCCTGATAATTTTCTTGTTATTTTGCATAAACGACATATAATTAATACTAAAACATCTCTTAAAGGCGGTAAAACTACATTTAAACCAAACGGGGAGGAGATATGAAAAAATACTGCATCATCCTGATGCTGTTCGTATTAGCCGCATGTTTACAGGCCCAGGAAATAACCATCTCGACCGGAGCGCATCTGAACTATTTTTCAGCCCTGTTCCTGGACTACTCACCGGGCGGCGATTTTATCACGTTTACCCACTTCGGCGGATTCGGCTCATATGTTGACGCCACGTATGTACGCTTCAGCATGTTTTTCAGCTTTTTTTTGGGCGGTATACAGACGGATGATTCCGGCACCCATGACTTATCGGACGCGGTCATCAGTTTTCTCAACCTCTCTCTGCTCGGCAAATACCCTTTCGACCTGGGAGATTTTAAGATCTGGCCCGCCGCGGGATTGCAATACACATACTGTATAGACTTCGAGATCCCCGACATCGGCACCAATCCGCCCACGGAAGAGGGATTCAGAGACCTCCATGTCATTATCGGCGTGGGTCTGGACTTTGAAACCGGAAATATCATCATTTCCCCCCACCTGCTTGTTGCCTACAATTTAATGCCCTATATGGTCGACGATCCGCCATCCGGCTTGGAATCCTATCAATTAACGTTCATGCTGGGAGTGAGCATCGGGTATATCATTCAATAAACCTTTCCGCCGAAAATCGCTCATCTATGATCAAATTAAGGCGTATAATGAGCTTTTAATCGCTTTATCGACATTATTTTTTCAAATCTCGTTGAAAATTACCTTAAACTAGCGTAAATTTAAAGCAGAGATAGAGTAATGGTATTAACACAGATTGTGTGTTAAAAAGTGAGAAACACTTGCATGGGAGGGAATTATGCATATCTTTTTGCAGAAGGTAGACCAGATCCTCAAACAAAAGGGCAAACGCCGCACCTGGCTCTCCAAACAGACGGATATCGCATTAAGCACGATCAACTCATGGTTTTCCAAGGATATTCTTCCCAAAATAGACGACGCGCTCAAGGTGGCCCAGACACTCAACACCTCATTGGACTTTCTGGTAACCGGTAAAGGCCTGCCAGCGGGCCATGATCCCGCTTTACAAAATATCATCAACTTCCTGAAGGAACAGAATCACGAGACCCTGGTCAATATCGAGTCGTCATTAACACTCTTTAACTACGTAAACGTAACCCAGGACATGGAGTCCACTCCCGCCTTGATGCTGGATAAAAACCTGTATATTACCTGGTTAAACGATAAATTTATTAAGGTATTCGGAAACGACACGGGACTTATCGGCTCCAAACTGTTGACGGCCTCGGAGCAGCTGCCCGCGCTGGAGTATCTTGATGAGGACACGCCTTCGGCGGAACCGGTTGATACTCGAACCATAAAAGACGCAGCACAGTCCGAAAATGACGCTCATCTAACAGAAATCGCGCCGGCTGAAACAGTAACGGATGAAGACCAGGGCTTGATCCCCGTGAGTGCGGATCAGGGAGAACTCGCGGATGCGGATGAAAAACAGGCCCCCGCCCTGCTGCGCAATATCGTTCTCATTCCCATATACAAATCCTATAAATCGCGCAAGGATATGGAGATGCCCCAGGGCTACGCCGGTGTGTTCGTTAATATCAATCAGGACAACAAGTACGCCATCGACAATATTTTTGCCAAACTGGCGGAAATTTCCCTGTTAAAGGAAAAAAACTCTCTTACCAAAATAAAGCGCATCCGTAAGTATATCGAAATCCTCTGCCGCGCGCTTATGCAAATCCCTGAATATCCGGAAATCACTGAAAAGTATATCCAGGATCTGATATTTTTCGCTCCCATGCACGATATCGGCAAGATTGGCATACCCGACGACATCCTGAACAAGAAAAACAAACTGGAAGAGTGGGAATGGCAGCTGGTTAAGGAGCATACCGTCAACGGCGCCTATATTTTAAGCGCTTACCCCAATCCCATCGGCAAGGAGATCGCCCTGCAGCACCATGAAAAATGGGACGGCTCGGGCTATCCCTACGGACTGTCGGGCAGCATGATCGCTTTAAGCGCGCGCATCACCGCCATCTGCATCACCTACGACGCCATCATGAGCGAACGCCCCTACCGCGACACAAACACACACGAGGAGGCCATAAAAATAATGACCAAAGAAAAGGGCGCGTATTTCGAGCCCTTTTTGGTAGACAAGTTTCTGGAGTTGGAGCCACAGATCAAACAAGTAACGTTTGATATAGAGTAGACAGAAAATAATATCCTTACTTTGTTTTTTCATCCAGATATATCAGGTAATAGATATTTGGAGTTATTCCCTCTATAGTGCATTCAACAGAATCATAGCCCAGAGGCCTGCCGGCTGTTCCCGTGCAGAACTCCCTCGAATCTTTATTAAAAGCCGCTATTTTGATGCGGGTAACTGTCTCAGCGTCTTTTACTTCAGCTTTTTTTAACGTTAACATAATTAACTCCTTTCAACCGATATCTTAATTTTTTAGGGATAGTAGTGAAATTAATATTTTACTGCAAGCCTGAGAATAAAAAAGGCTGCCCCGCTCTAAAAACAGGGCAGCCTGCATATAAAAACCAGAAGCAGCTTGGATTATTCCGTCCAGCAGGTGGTATCGTTCGCACCCATGAATCTCCACCATATCAAAGCAAATTCCCAGCCATCTACGCCGTTTTGAGCAGCAACATATCCGGAGCCCGAGACCCAATAGTACGCGTTTCCAATAATCGTTACCAAGTATTGAGCCGTCACCGGACCTTTGGTGATATTCTTCACGTACAGATCAACAGTGTTGAATCCCGCTCTTATGATATTCCAGTCCAGGCAATCCAGCTTCAGACCTTCAATATACACTGTCAAGCCGTTTACAGCCAGATATATGACTGCTTCACCGCTTGCCGTCTGCTGGTTGATAAAGGATGAGCTTCCCTCACCTTTGATCGTCATGTTCACGCCTACGTTAAGCTCGGAGGCAATATCATACTGTCCGGCCATCATGTAGACCACATCACCGTTTACAACATCATCTTCAACCGCTGTGCGTAAGCCGTCGGCTTCCGCGCCCTGGTATACATTGTCTCGCGTATCTGTATTTCCGGCCACATCCTTAAGCTCTACCTGTTTGGTTCCGCTGTTCCATGTTGAGGTTATATTGCTTTCAGTGGTAAAGTTGCTTGCAACACTGGCGTCCACTACCACAACCAGGTCGGTTAAACCAAACTTATCGTCACGGAATGATGGTGCAATCGTGTCCAAGGTAAGTGAAAGTGCTAATGAAGAGGCTTCATTACCGGCTATATCCACTACTTTGGCAGTAATGCTGTGGGTGGTGTTGTTGTTCACCAGATCGATAGGATCAAACGTATAGTTTCCGCCGCCGTCGGCGTTAACAGTGTCCAGATCCCCCTCAATATCACTGCTTAAAACAACCTCAATACCAGCATCCGCAGTACCTGTGAAGGTCAGATCCTGATAGTTATAAGTTATGTCATCATTATTGATATTTGAGTCATCGGCAGCAGCCAGATCAGGTCTGCCGGGAGTTGAAGGCGGAGTAGTATCCACGGTTATTCCTAGCGCTACTGAGTCGCCAGAGCTGTTGTTCGCCGCGTCGGTTGCCACAGCGGTAATACTGTGCACGTCCTCACTAAGGCTGATATCCACAGACCAGTCTCCGCTGCCGTCGGCAGTGGTGCTGCCTACAGGACCGTCCACATCACTGGAAAGATCGATATCCACGTCCGCTTCCGCGGTACCGGAAATGGTAAGACCGGCAGCATTCTTGGTAATATTATCGGTATCAGAATCTCCCGTGTCATCGGCCGCGGCCAGATCCAGTCCGGCAGGAGGATCGGGATCGGTCTTATCGATGGTCACGTCAATACTCGGACTCGAAACATCCGATTCCTGCAGTAAGGCGTCAATCTGCTTGGCCACAACCTGGTAATCGCCTTCAGCCGAGAGAGTCACTTCGGCAGTATATTCTATCCAGTCTGCGCCGTTATTGAGTGAATAGTAGCCTGTGGAGCCAACATCAATACCCGAAAGGGTAAAGGCCTGATCCGTATTATACGAACCGGAGCTGATTCCATTAATGTTCGGGGCGAGCGACTGGCCGTGACCGGTAATGGTAAAGGTATAGGGATTTTCATCACTGTCGTCGTTGGCAATTGAAACGGTCGCCGAATTGTCAACCGCACCGGTCGGTGTATAGGTAATAATGAAAGTTGTCGAACCCGAAGCGGCCACCGGGGTGGAGGCGTCGGTATCGAGGGTAAACTCGGCGTCGCCTGTAAGTTCGATCACCGGAGGACCTCCGATCAGGTTCAGTTCCAGCATACCGCTGTTTTCTATGGTAAAGGCCACGTTTTCAGGTGAACCCACAAGCACTGTGCCGAAATCATGACTGCCCGTACCGCTTTCAATATCGGTTGCATCCTGCTTTACGTTCATCTCCGGAGCGGGTACTACTCCGTCACCGGAAATGGTAAAGGTATAAGGATTTTCATCCGCGTCGTCATTGGCAATCGATACGGTTGCCGTATGGGTTGCTTCGGCATCAGGAGAATATTTAATGTCGAATGTAGTCGAACCCATACTGGCCACAGGTGTTGAGGCGTCGCTTTCCAGCGTGAACTGCGCGTCTCCCGTAAGCTCGACCAGAGGAGGTCCGCCTGTCAGGTTCAGATCCAACAAGCCAAGGTCTTCAATGATGAAGGTCACTGTTGAAGAATCGCCTACCTGTACATTTCCAAAATCATACAACGTTCCGCTCAGAATATCTGCGGCATCCTGTTTCACGTTGATTTCCGAAGCAGGAGCGATCGCCTCTGCTATAATAGAAAAATTATAGGGATTTTCATCATTGTCGTCATTGGCAATGGATATATCAGCCGAACACTGTCCTTCGGCCACAGGCGTAAAGGTTATCTCGAACGTGGTCGACGTACTTGCGGCCAAAACAGCGCCCGTACCCGACTCATCCTTGGTAAACTCGGCATCGCCCGTAAGTTCGATTTTATCGGGATTGCCGGTCAGATTGAGGTCGAGATTGCCACTGTTGGCGATGGTAAAATTGACAACAAGCGTCTCCGCGCCCGACCATTGAATGGTTCCTATATCATAAGCAACCGCTTCGTCGGGGACAGCGGCGCCGTCCAGCGTCACATCCATCTCAGGGGCGTCTCCGCCGCCGCCTCCTCCTCCGCCGCCGCCGGCAGAGCAGCCGAAGAAAAGAGCGCCTATTACAAGACATATAATCATAAAAGCATTAATTCTTTTTACCTTTTTCATTATTGGTGATTGAATAAGTTCCATAGTACACCTCCTTATTCATTGTAGTCTCTACTATAAATATATACTAATTATTGGCGAAATTCAACACTTTTTCGTATTTTTTTATCGTATTTACGTTTTTCCTGTTTATTATAATTGAAAGCATAAAAAAGGCTGCCCCGCTCTAAAAGCAGGGCAGCCTGTAAAAGGATATAGAAGCAGCTTTAGCTGTTACTGTATTCTGGCACGTAAAGGCACCGTAAACGTTGCTTCATCATAGTCGTCGCTGTATACCGTGAGCGTACAATTGTGGAAGTCGGTGTCTCCGGGGGTAAACTCGATATCAAACGTAGTGCTGCCTGAAGCCGAGATGACAATGGGATAGACAAGAACTTCGAGCGCGAAGGCACCGTCGCCGTCGTTGGTAATCGTAATATTGGATACGTTCAGATCGGTATTGCCCAGGTTGTCGATTTGAAAGGTGATGGTACTTACCTGGTTGTTCCAGTTGTCCTGTGCAGCAATCACTTCGATTTTCGGACTGCCTGTCCCGGTTGTGCGTACCAGCTGGATTTCAGGACCTGTGCATGCGGCAGTGGTATTGAACACGTAGCTTGCGTCAACCGGATCGTCGTTGGTGATGGTGATGATGCCTGCATAAGTTCCGCCGGAATTAGCGTCAAAGGTAAGGGTAAAGGTTCCGCTGGCGGTGGGGGCGATAGGAGATACCACACCTGTGGTGTCCAGAGTGTATTCCGCGCTGCCCGTTCCGGTCAGCACGATACTGGTGATAGTAAGATCATTATTGCCGTCATTGGTGACGGTGTAGGTCTTAACCACCGGGGTGCCCGGAGTCGTGGTGCCGTAGTCAACGGTCGAAGCCTGTGTCACTTCCACGCTGTTTTCTTCCACATAGATGCCCGGAGTGGCCGCGGTAGCCGCGATGCTGAAGTTGTAGGGATTCTCGTCGTCCGTGGTATCGTCATGATCGATCGAGATGGAGGCGTTGTAGGTGCCGTCCACACCGGCCGGATCGAAGGCAATGATGAAGGTCGTTGATCCGTGGGCCGCAACCGAGGCCGCGGCGTCGGTATCGAGTGCGAACTCGGCATCGCCTGAAACAGTTACCCGGGGCGGGCCTGCCGTCAGGTTGAGTACATCATCCCCGGTATTCTGAATGGTAAAGGTGATGTTCATGGGGGTATCGTTTCTTGTTTCGCCCACATCGTAATCTACTGTTCCGTCGGGCACATCGACTCCGCCCTCCTGCACGTTAATTTCTGGCAGGGGGATCACGCCTGCTGCCTGAATCGAGAATGAATAGGTTGCTTCATCCGTATCGTCGCTTTCAACCGTGATGGTCGCCGTGCTTGTCACTTCGGCTGCCGGGTCATAGGTAATAATAAAGGTTGTTGAACCCGGACCGGCTACCGGGGTCGCGGCATCGGTATCAAGCGAGAACACGCCGTCCGCGTCGTCAGAAATGACTACAATGGGCGCGCCGCTCAAATTCAGATCGGCATAGCCCTCGTTTTCAATAGTAAAGGTGACATCCAGAGGCGTGCCGACGAAGGTGTTCCCCAGATCGTAGTTGACGGTGCCGTTGGGAATGTCCGCGCCGCCCTCTTGAATATTTATTTCAGGTTCCGCTACCACACCCGTACCTGCGAGTGTAATGGTGTAGGGATCTTCATCACTATCATCATTAGCGATTGATATGGTGGCGGTATTGATCTCTTCCGCGGTAGGAGTATAGGTAATCTCAAAAGTGGTTGAGCCGCCCGACACCACAGGAGTTAAGGGATCTGCGGTCACGGTAAACTGCGCGTCGCCTACAAAGCTTACCAGATCAGGTACGCCGTCCAGATTCAGATCCACCATACCCAGGTTTTCTATGGTAAAGGTTACCGCGGGAGAGGCGCCTATCTGCACGTCCTCAAAATCAAACGCCGAACCGCTGATGATATCATCCCCATCCTGCTTTACATTGATTTCCGGGGCCTGGGCCACAACCGTCACCTGAACGGAAAAATCATACGGATTCTCGTCACCGTCATCGTTATCAATAGAAATATCGGCTGTGTACACATCGTCCACAACAGATCCGGTGGCGTCAAGTTCGACCTCAAAGGTGGTGGAGGCAGACTGTGCCAGCACCGCAGCGGTAGCAGACTCATCTTTGGAAAAGCCCGCGCCGGCCAATACAATCTTATCCGGATTTCCTGTTAGATTCAGGTCAAGATTACCGCTGTTGGTGATGGTGAATGTGTACTCCAGGGTTTGATCAATCTGAATCGTGCCCAGATCGAAATTTACCGCGCCGTCGTCCACGTCGGTTCCGTCCCATGTCACATCCATTTCCGGGGCTTCACCGCCGCCGCCCGTGCCGCCTCCGCCGCCGGCGGAACAGCCCAGGAAGATAGCGCTGAATGAAAGGCATATAATCACAAAGAAATTAATTCTTTTTACATTTTTCGTTATTGATGATTGAATAAGTTCCATATTATACCTCCTTATTCATCTTGATCTCTATTATAAATATATACTACTTCTCGGTAAAAATCAACACTTTATCGTTTTTTTTTATCGCTTTATCGCTACAGGTAAAACACGACCATCATCATCCAAAAATCCAATATATACCTCAG